>NZ_JAXMOC010000004.1:0-363461 GCF_034670125.1 Maricaulis sp. | reverse complement strand
ATGGCGGGGGAAGTGGACCGACACGCCGCGGCGGCCCATCCCTCTCGCCCGGCCGGGCGAGCCCTCTTCACCGACCGCCCCGGCGCCGTCGCGCAGGTCGCTCCTTACTCTGCTAGTCGAAGCCTGCCCGCCCAATCCCACCCAGGACATCGCACCGCTGGCCAAATCCGCCGGAATTGTCTTTATGATCGGATCAAGCTGCCGGGGAGCCGACTATGATCCTGCGCCGTCTCATGCGCCATATGTCCGACCAGAACTGGGTCGCCGTCGGGCTCGATTTCGTGATCGTCGTTGTCGGTGTCGCGGTCGGTTTCCAACTCACCGGATATTATGATGAGACGCAGCGACGCGCGACCGAGGCCACCTATCTCGACGGGATTTCCAGTGATTACGAGATCTATCAGGAGCTGCTCCTGTGCCGCATCGATGGCGAGGCCGCGATCGCCGATGGCCTGATCGACCTGATTGGCGATATCGACGGTCATGCGCCGGACGCAGCGCAACGGGCTGCGATCATTGGCGTCCTGCCGATGAGCCATGCGATCCAGCCCGGCCTCGTCATGGAAGGCAATACCAGCGCGCTGGTCGGTGGCGACCTGGTGGCGATGATCAGCGATGCCGGCCTGCGCGGACGCATCCTGGCCGCCCAGAGCATCGGGACCAGTTCCGTCGGCACGCTCGCGCAGATCGAGCGGGCCTATCTCACCATTGATCGTTTCGACCGTTTCACGACCCGCGAATGGCATGCGGGCATCGGCTATTTCATCGCCACCGATTACGACGTGGATGCCATGCGCGAAGCGCCCGGCCTGCGCGACGACCTGATGGACCTGGTCAATCTTCACCGCTCGGCCAGCCTGAGCAACCGCATCCTGCTCGACGCCGTCGAGGGCGTCCTCGACCGCCTCGTCGAACTCGATGTCCGGGAGGCCCCGGCAGCGCCGGTCACCTGCCCCTATGACATGACTATCCGCACCACCGAGCCCTGAAGCTCATATCGGGATGACGGGACTGGCAGGCGAATAGGCGGGGGCAAATAAACGGAGTCCCCATTATTCAGGCTCGCCGCAACCGGATCGTCCGGGAAATTCTATGGAGATTCGAACGTGCGGCGAACCGGTGTCCGGCTACGACCACCGTGCTGTCAGGAGTGATTGAAATGTGACTCGCCCGGCAGCGGTTTTCGTGTAGGGTCGACATATCGGAACATAGAGGGAACAATCAAATGCTCGGATACGTTACACTGGGAACCAATGACCTGGAAAAGGCCGCTGCCTTCTACGACAAGCTGTGCGCCGAATTCGGCGTCGGACGGATGATGGGCGACGACAATTTCATCGCCTGGGGCAAGCCCGGCGGCGGCGCCGGCATCGGCCTGACCAAACCCTTCAATGGCGAGCCGGCCACCATCGGCAATGGCGTCATGGCGGCCTTCCAGGCCGACAGCAAGGAACAGGTCGACAAGGTCTACAAGATGGCCGTCGAAGAGCTCGGCGCCACCTGTGAAGGCCCCGCAGGCCCGCGCGGCGACAGCTTCTACGCGGGCTATTTCCGCGATCCCGATGGCAACAAGCTGAATGTGTTCACGATGGGCTGAGCCTTTCGGCTGATGGAAACAGGCCGTCTCCCGCCTCGCGGGGGACGGTCCGGTCCTGCGACCACCTGGACAAGCCGTGCCTGACACCATGTGGTTGACGGGGCTGACCGGCCAGCCTCTGACCAGTGTTCGACGGCTTCGAGGCCGTATCCGCGCACCTGCGCACACCGTGCGGAGCTATCCATAGATCGCTTGTCAGCCAGCAGGCCGTATCCGGTTCTTCAGCTCAAGGGTGAAACCGCGAAGCGGCGGCTGCGCCGCCCTTGACCTCAAGAACCGGATACGGCGACCTCCCGGCAAGCGGTTTATGGATGGGTATGCGCCCGGCGCCCGGCGCGCGGGGTAGAGAGGGGACAGGTGTCATGAACGCCAGGCGCCAAAAGGGCACGGCACACGTCACCCAGACGCGTTAATGACACCTGTCCCCTTTAAGGGTGTCGCCGGACGCTTGGCCAGAACCCGTCTGTACCAACCCGTCATGCAGCCAGCCGGGCGGCCCGCCAGTTTCCAACACGACCAGATCAGCGGCAGGTTAATGCTCGCGAGGGCTGGAGCGGCTGTTTATGGCAGGGACGGTTTGGTTCGAGCGCCATGGACGAGGCCTATGCGCTGATCGCCTTACGCTGTGTCGAGCTGAATCCGGTCAAGGCAAGGCTATGTCAGCCGGCCCGGAACTGGCCTTGGTCGAGTGCCCGCACCCACCTCACCGGCGAGCCCGATCCGCTCTTGTCGGCGGTGCCCTTCCTGGAACGCCTGTCTGTGCCAAGGCCTGGACCCGGCCATCGAAGCCCGGATCGGATACTTTACCAGGACCGGCGACCCGATGGGAGAGGATGATTGAATCTCAGCACTGGAAACCAAATCAGGCCGTGACCTGCGGCCCAAACCACGCGGGCGGCCACTCAAGGAAGGGACAGAATGAACGGGGAAAATGTGTCTGTTGTCTGATCGCGGCCCTTTCTGTCAAGCTCCGAGTTGGTCCGGTTGGTCTGTCTCCGCCGGTATCAGGGTTGTCTTCGCGGTCTGGTGAGCCGGGTTTGCGTGGGCTCGCCGCATCATGGCTTGGTCGGGGCGGGCCTCCCAATGTCCCAGAACGCGTTTGATCCCTGCTGGAGGGCGCAACAGACACAGTTAATTCCGCTCACCCCCGCGCCCAGGCGCAAACCGCACCGACCTGCCCTCGCCCCTCACCCGCCCGCCAGCGCATCAAAGAAATGCTTGCGGCAGAGCGAGACGTAATCCGACTTCTCCACTGCCACCTGCTCGCCTTCGGCGATGGCGCGGCCGTCGGGCTGGCGGCGCAGATTCATGGTCGCCTTGCGGCCGCAATGGCAGATGGTGCGGACCTCGCGCAGATGGTCGGCCAGGGCCAGGAGTTCGGCCGAGCCGGGAAAGAGCGCGCCGAGGAAATCCGTGCGCAGGCCATAGCACAGGACCGGCAAGCCAAGCTGGTCGACCACGCGCGCCAGCTCGCGGACCTGGTCGGCGGTGAGAAATTGCGCCTCGTCAAAGAAGACGGCGCCCAGCGGGCCCTCGACCTGCCGGGCAGCGATGGCCGCGAAGAGGTCTGCGGTGTCGGCAAAGATGTGTGCCGGCGCGCGCAGGCCGATCCGCGACTCGATAGCCCCCAGACGGGCGTCGGGCGTGTCGGCATGATGGGCCGAGGTCCACAACATGACCTCCATGCCGCGCTCGCCGTAATTGTGCGCCGCCTGCAACAGGATCGCCGACTTGCCGGCATTCATCGCGGAATAGGTGAAGTAGAGCTTGGACATGATGCCTTGCTAACGCGATTCCGGGGGACGCAAATCCGGTCTGTCAGGGACATGCCCGGTGCACACAGAGCGACGGCATTGCGCACGGCGCCGCTGCCCGCTTAGATGGCCGCCGGGGACCGATCATGAGCCATCCGGAAAAAGCCGGCAGCGACACCACGACACCGGAGAGCTGCGCCAATTGCGGTGCGGCGCTGACGGGACCGTTTTGCGGCCAGTGCGGCCAGTCGAGCACAGAGATCCGGCGCCCCATCCTGGTGCTGGTGACTGACACGATCGGCGATATTTTCGTCTGGGATGGCCGTTTCCTGTCGACACTGCGGGCGCTCTTCAGCCGGCCGGGCACGCTGGCGCGCGCCTATGCCGATGGCCAGCGGGCGCGCTGGACACCGCCGATCCGGCTCTATCTGCTGGTCAGTCTCGCCTTCTTCACGGCGATGAGCCTGGGCGGGGTGCGGGTCATTGCCGTCGATGCCGCCCCGACCGCCGAAATCATTCGCCAGCAGGATCCGGTTATCCTGGCCGAGCGCCGCGAGCGGATCGAGACCGCGCTGGACGCCGCCGGCGGCGCGCCGAGCATACGCAATTGCGGGGTCATGCCCGGACCGGAAGAGGTCAACGCCCAGGGCCAGCTGGTGTTTGCCGCCGATACCGATTTCCAGATCACACTCATGCAGACCGGTGCGGCATCCGAAGCACGCCTGGTCGATGCCGAAACGGACGCCTGCCTGCATGAATATCTGGCGACGCTCGGTATGCCGCCGCTGATCGGGCGGCTGTCGGTGGAGGCTCTGCGCGATCCGGCCGGCTTGGAGGCCCGCAGCAGTGCGGCGGCCGCCCAAGCGGTGATCCTGATGGTGATCGCGCTGGCCCTGATCAATTTCGCCGTCCACCCGCGGCGCAAGCTGATCGAGCACGTCATCCTGTCGCTCTACCTGCACGCGGTCCTGCTGCCCGGCTTCGCCGTGACCCTCTTGCTGAGCCATACCTTGGGTGGTCAGGGTACAGCCGCCGCGATCACCGTCGCGCTGCTCGCCCAGCTGGCCCAGCTTGTCCTGTTCTGGCTGGCGGACCGACAATTCTACGGGTCAAGCTGGTGGGGCGCCCTGCTTCGCCTGCCCCTACAGGTCATCGGCTATGCGGCAGCGCTCACGCTCGCGGCCCTGCTGCTCATCGTGTTGCCGATTTTCTAGCAACCGGCGGCGCTTTCGCGGTCCCGACACACAAACGCTGGGCTGCCCCCTTGGGAGAAGCCGCCGGATCGCCTATATTGAGGGGGTCGGCTTGCCGACTATGGCGATAAACGCGCTTGTAATAACCGGACCGGACCCGGGGGCAGTACCCGGCGGCTCCACCATAACTGTTCCGCGTTGGCGGACATGCCTGGGGCCGAAACAGGATCGACGGACGGGTAAAGAAGATGGCTTTCGCCGGGGTGAGGCCCCTTACAGGCTCATTTTCAGAGTTGCCAACGACAACTTTGCTGAAGAGGTCGCTCTCGCTGCGTAGTCAGCGCGGGTAATCTCGCACTAAACTCCTATTCCCTTTAGCCGGAATAGGCGGGGCCCGGAGGCGCCTGGCAACAGAAGCCTCCACTTTTCTCCAAATTCGGGCGTCTGGGTCCAGACCGAGGCCTGAACCCCACCCAGACCGCCGTTCGCCGACGAGCGGCACGCCGTATCGGCTTGGTCACGCCATGTGCAGTCGCACCGCCCTTGCTCGTTGACCTGCCTAGCGCTTGGAGTACCCTTCATTCGTTACCGGGGGAGTTTAGACATGGCCAAAGACCTGATGCGCTATGACCTGATGGCGCAGGATGCCCTTCGCGGCGTCGTGCGACAGGCCTTGCTCAAGGCGGGCGCTCCTGAAGGCCTGCCCGGTCCGCACCATTTCTACATCACCTTCCGCACCACAGCTCCCGGCGTCGATATCGACCCGACCCTGCTGGAGAAATATCCGGAGGAGATGACGATTGTGCTGGAACACCAGTTCTGGGACCTCAATGTCACCGAGACCGGGTTCGAGGTCACGCTGAAATTTTCGGGCGTGCCGAAATATCTCAAAATGCCCTATTCCGCGATTTCCCGCTTCCACGACCCCAGCGTCGGCTTTCATCTCCAGTTCGAGCATGACGGCGCCGAGGATGAGGCCGGCTTTCCGGACGACGATCCCAAGCCCAGGAAGGGCAAGGCCGATGCCGGTGCCTCCACCGCCGGCGAGCACGGCGACGGCGCCCAGGTGGTCAGTCTCGACAGCTTCCGCAAGAAGTGAGCGAACGTCCGTTTCTGCTGGCGCCCGACCTCGTTGAAGGTCCGCCTCCGGAGCCCTTGAGCGAAGACGAAATCCGCGAGCGGCTGGTGACTCGTGGCGTCCGCACAAATGTCTCCACCCTGCTTGGCTTCGAACTGGTTGACCTGTCCGTCGAGCAACGCTGGATCGAGGCGCGTTTCAATCCGACACCGCAACTCGCCAACCTGCGGGGCAGCGTGCAGGGCGGTATCATCACCGCCATGCTGGACGAGGTCATGTCACTGTCGGTGCTGGTGGCCGAGCGCTTCACCTGCGGCGTTCCGACCCTGGAAATCAAGACAAGCTATTTCAACCCGCTGCCGGTCGAACCCTGCCGGGCCCGCGGCGAAGCCCTGCGCATCGGTGGCCGGGTCGCCTTCATGGAAGGCACGGTGTGGACACCGGCCGGCGAGATCGCGGCCAAGGCCAGCGCCACCTGTCAGGTCCGCCGGGTCAAGCCAGCCCAAACGCTGTGAGGGATGCCGCCAGCCTGCCCGGCAAGCCGGCGGCGCTCGCCCTGATCGCCGCCTCGCAAGTCCTCGCCCTGTCGATCTGGTTCGCGGGAGCGGCCGCCCTGCCCGCCCTGATGGCCGGCACCGATATCGGACCGATGCGACAGGCCGCCCTGACCAGTTCGGTCCAACTCGGCTTTGTCATCGGCGCCGTCCTCAGCGCTGTGAGCGGTCTGGCCGACCGGATACCGCCACAGCGCCTGTTCGCCTTCGGCAGCGTCGTCGCCGCCATCGCCAACATCGCGGCGGTGCAGCTGGAGCCGGGCGGCTGGAACCTGATCGCCACGCGCGCCGTGGCGGGGGCCGCACTGGCGCTGGTCTATCCGGTCGGCATGAAGCTGGCGGCCAGCTGGGCGCGCGGCGATGCGGGCTTTCTGGTCGGATTGCTGGTCGGCGCGCTGACCCTGGGCTCGGCCCTGCCTTTCATGTTCAATATGGTCGGCGACATCACTGACTGGCGCCTGCCCTTCATCGCGTCGGCGGTGGCCGCCCTGATCGCGGCCGGCCTGATCCTGTTTGCCCAGGGCGGACCGGGCTTGCGTCCCGCCGCCAGGCTGGACCCGTCCGCGGTGACGCTGGCCGTCCGCGACCCGGCCCTGCGTCTCGTCAATCTGGGCTATCTCGGTCACATGTGGGAGCTCTATGCGATGTGGGCCTGGATCGGCCCCTTCGCCCACGCCTATTGGGCCCGACTGGGCGGTGAGGCGCGGCTGGGTGATCTTACCGCCTTTGCCGTGGTCGCCAGCGGGGCCATCGCCTGCCTCGCGGCGGGACGCCTCGCCGACCGGTTCGGACGGACCCGTATCACCATGATCGCACTCGCCATTTCCGGCAGTTGCGCGCTGCTGGTCGGCCCCGCCTTTCAGCTGGCCCCCTGGCTGACGCTGCCGTTGCTGATTGTCTGGGGCATGGCGGTAATCGCCGACAGTGCCCAGTTTTCCGCGGCCATCACGGAACTCGCTCCGCCGGAGCGAACCGGCACCTTGCTGACCATCCAGACCGCGATGGGCTTTACCCTGACCGTGATCATGATCCAGGCGCTGGGTTTTTGGATCGACCTGGTCGGCTGGCCCTGGGCCTTCACACCGCTGGCGATCGGGCCGGCGGTCGGGGTCTGGGCGATGGGCCGCCTGCGGGCCCGACCGGAAGCGGCCAGGCTGGCAGGCGGCAATCGCTGATCAGTTGGCAGGCCGGGTCGAGCCGTCGGCCAGGGCCTGATCGATGGACGGCGACGCCGCATCAACGACCCACACGCTTCCGCTGCCGCAATCATGCTCCGCGGCCAGCCGGTCCGCCATGTCGCGGGCGATCTCATTGGCACCCGACACGGCGGTCGCGTCGACATAGCCGACATGGCAGGAGGTCGGCGAACCGCCCGGCCGCAGCGCGGTGACAATCAGTGTTTCCTGTCGCACCGGCTCACCGGTTTCGAATGTGGCCGAGACATAACGCTGAATGGCGGCATAGGGTGCCCCATCGATGACACGCCATTCGATCACCGTATGGAAATCACCGAAATTACCCAGATAACCACCGTACTGCCCCGCGGTTTCAGGATCATCACGATCACTGAACCGGCTGGTCTCGCCGTGCTCGCTCGCTTCCGCGAACCAGCGCCAGCCCGCCACCCCGTCACACGCCTGGACATAGGTCACGCGCTCATCCTCGGAGACGAGTTCCTCACCGCTGCAGGCACCGCGATCATCAGTATAGGAAAGCCTTGTCTCAGGTACGGTCTCGGGTGTGACGCTGCCAGCGCCACCCGCCCCGTCAACGGTTCCGTCAACGGTTCCATCAACCGGCCCCGGTGCGGTTCCGCCGCCCGGCGCATCGCCAGCTGTCAGATAAAGCCCGGCCCCGCCGGCAAAGGCGACAACCAGCGCTGATACAAACATCTGTTTCATGTCATTTCCCCCAAACTCCCAAAAACGACCCTGCTACCGCAGCGGCGGGGCCTCACGCATCCTCGAGGATGCGGACCTCCTGCATCGGGCGGGCCGTCACGGCGATGCGCGGCCTGTCGCCCTCAATCTTGGTGACGAGCAGTCGCTCGACCTGGCTGTCATCGTGGAACACCACACCCGTCAGCGCATCCAGCACCGCCTTGGCCACGCGATCAACGTCATGGTCCGGACAGTCGGGCCGGCGCGCGATCTCGATGCAGACCTCATAAGGTCCCCATTTGGGTTGCGTCCGCTTGAACTCGAGACGGAAAAATTCCCCGATCAGCGATTTGAACCGCCGGGTCTGGGTCGTCACCGCGTCAACGCGCAAATTGAGTTCGTCGCCAGACATGTGCGCCTGAACCTTCCCTTGGCCGATCGCGGCCCTCATCCAACCCGTTTTTGCGGCATGCCCCCCGGCGATGCGCATCATCGTCTTGATCGCTCATGTGCGAGTGATACACGTTCGAATCAACCGTCACCATCATCGACCCGCGCCCATGGCGCTGCAAGGAGCCTCCCCTGATGAGCGAGATGCGCACCGAAACCGACAGCTTTGGCCCGCTTGAAGTCCCGTCCGAAAAACTCTTCGGGGCGCAGACCGCCCGCTCGCTGATCAACTTCCCGATCGGCACCGAGACCATGCCGGTTCCCTTGATCCGGGCCCTTGGCGTCGTGAAGCGTTCCGCGGCACTGGCCAACAAGAAACTGGGCAATATGGAAGCGCGCGAAGCGGACGCCATCGCCGCTGCCGCACTGGAAGTCGCCGAAGGCAAGTGGAATGACCACTTTCCCTTGTCTGTCTGGCAGACCGGCTCGGGAACCCAGTCCAACATGAACACCAATGAGGTGGTCTCCAACCGCGCCATCCAGATGCTCGGCGGTGTGGTCGGATCGAAGGATCCAATCCACCCGAACGACCATGTGAACCGGTCGCAGTCGTCCAACGACACCTTCCCCACCGCGATGCATATCGCCGCCGCCGAGGAGATCAGTCACGCGCTGCTGCCGGCCCTGCAGAAGCTGCACAATGCACTCAACGACAAGGCGAAATCCTTCAAGGACGTTATCAAGATCGGGCGCACCCACTTGCAGGATGCGACGCCGCTGACGCTGGGCCAGGAATTTTCCGGATATGTCGCCATGGTCGGTAACGCGATCCGCCGCATCGAGGCGGCCCTGCCCGCTTTGCTGGAGCTGGCCCAGGGCGGCACCGCCGTCGGCACAGGCCTCAACACCCTGCCGGGCTTCGCCGAGACCTTCGCCGAGGAAGTCGCGGCCCTGACCAAGCTGAATTTCGTCACCGCCCCGAACAAGTTCGAGGCGCTGGCGACCAAGGACGCGCTCGTCGAGGCGCATGGCACACTCAATTCGGCAGCCGTTTCGCTGTTCAAGATCGCCAATGATATCCGTCTGCTCGGCTCCGGTCCGCGATCGGGTCTGGGTGAGTTGGCCCTGCCGGAAAACGAGCCGGGCTCGTCGATCATGCCGGGCAAGGTCAATCCGACCCAGTGCGAGGCGATGACCATGGTCTGTGTCCAGGTGATGGGCAACAACACGACGGTGAGCTTTGCCGGGAGCCAGGGTCATTTCGAGCTCAACGTCTTCAAGCCCGTGATCATCTTCAATGTGCTGCAGTCGATCCGCCTGCTGGCCGACGCTGCCAACACCTTCACCGACAAGTGCGTGGTCGGCATCCAGGCGCGTGAGGACAACATCACCGCCCTGATGGAACGCTCCCTGATGCTGGTGACCGCTCTCAACTCGACGATCGGCTATGACAACGCCACCATCGTCGCCAAGACCGCCCACAAGAACGGCACGACCTTGCGCGAGGAAGCGGTCAAGCTCGGCTTCGTCACCGGCGAACAGTTCGACGAGATCGTGCGTCCGGAGAAGATGATCGGCCCGAAGGCCTGATCAAGCCCACGCATTGACGTGGCAGGCGGGGCGCCCCTGGATGGGGTCGCCCCTCCTGTATCCGGACCGGGTCAGCCGGCCTCGAGGGCGCGGATCGCCTCCAGCGCCGGGTCGCGACCGGCCTGATAGGCATCCCAGCTCAGCGGCGCCGCGACATCGATATCCAGGTCATCGACGATCACTGGCATGATCCTCTGGCTGCCCCAATGGCAGATGAATATCCCTTGGCAGCCATTCTGGAGGTCGTAAAAACCGGTCGAGTAGCGCGCCCGAAAGCCGGAATTGGGCAATGAAAACCACCAGCCCTCGGCCCAGAACTGAAGTCGGTCACCGATGGCTGACCCCACCAGCACCGTCTGTTCCGGCGCCGCCTGCTTGGCCATGGCCAGATTGACGATGCCGGCCGAAAACGTATTGCCGCTGGTCAACATGTAGACACGCCCATCCGGCCCGACCAGATCGCCCAGACGACGCATCAGCGGGGCGGTTATGGTCAGGTCACCACCGCCATTGAGGCGTTGGTCGACGATCAGCACCGTCGGGGCGATCGCGGCTATTTCGGCCTCTGCACGGACGGTGAAATCGACCAGGCCTTCGTCCCCGTCATCGTCATAATTGCGACTGATATTGAGATAGACGGCGTCCAGTTCCGGCAGCGGCTCGAGCCAATAGCCGCGATCGGTATGGCGCAGATATAGCGGCTCGGCCTGTGGCTGGACGGCGAGCCAGTCCTCGGTTTCAAGCCAGTCCGGCACGATCCAGTCGCCGGAATAGAAACGGCGCGCTCCCTCCACCGGAGCGATCGCGGTCAGGCTCAGATTTTCCGTTCGCCCGTCTTCAAAGCTGAGCCTCAAAACCGGATCATCGATGCCAACCTCCGCAAGAAAGGCCGGCGTCTCCATCAGCAACGGGGCAAAGGTCCGGAAGCTGGCATCAACGCCGCCGAAGGCATCGCGAAAACGGTCCATGACACGCTCGACCGGAACGTCACCGATATGGGTCAGCCTGGCCCCCAAAAGCGCTTCCCGGCCCGGTACGACCCGCATCACCCGCAACTCAGGACCAAACCAGGTCGTGCGGATCGGGAGACGGTCGAATGGCGCAACCATGCGCGTGGCCGACGCATTGGAATGGCCATTGTCGATGATTGCCTGGACGCGTGCCAGGGCGAGCTGGAATCCGGCGTCAGACAGGGTCGCCGCCTCGTGCTCCAGCGCGGCCACGGCGGCATCAAAACGCTGTTTCATGGCCTCATCCATCGAACGCTCATTGCGGCGGACGTGATGGAAATGACGCAGATCCTGGGCCCGGGCCTCGGCGATGTCCGCCGGTTCGCCCTGGAAGATCGGCGGCACCGGGATCGGGTGGAAGGCGATGATCGTGGCGATGATCAGCAGGATGTTGCGGCCCAGCCAGGCCAGGACGGCCGCAGCGACCAGCCAGACATACCAGGGGATGAGCCGGAAGGGCGCCGTCAGGAAACGGACAGTTTGAGCCAGCATGGGAAATTCCTTATCGAACGCACGAGCCGTTGATAGGATGCGCCGAAACGGCAATTGGATGCACACAAAACCTGCGAGACACAGTTGGGCGTCACATGACCAAACCCGTCAATCTCCGCCAATACCGCAAGCAGAAGGCCCGCAAGGACAGGGCCGAGACCGCGCAGGCCAATCGGGTTACACACGGCACACCGAAAGCCCTGCGCGACGCCGCAGAGGCCGACGCAGCACGGATCCGGGCCGAACTGGATGGCAAGAAGCGGGACGACAGCTGAGCTGTCTAATAGGGCGAGTTCATCACCGGCGGCCGGCCATGCTTGCGCTTGTAGGCCACGATCAGTCGCTGGGCCTCTTCGGCGTCTGCCCAGGTTTCCGCGAACATCATCGCCTTGGGATGCAGGCCCCGCCCCTTGTCGGGGATGCCCAGTTCGCGCTCGAACATGGCGCGCAGGGAACGGGTCGGACCAATCTTGAGAACACTGGCGATATCCTCGGGATCACGCAGCAGCACGTAAACGCCTGGCAGGTCCGGCACGTCCTTCACGCGCAGTTTCGACAGATGGACAGGTTTGTACCAACGCAGCATGCCTAGACCCGCTCGACCGGCCCGACCTGGAGCGCTGTGATCCAGGCTGCCTTCCAACACCAAAGGGTAACATCAGCGCACGGCAATATCTTATCCCACGCTGAACGCCAGTACCCGGCTCACTTCGCTCTGTGAACAACCGCCTTGCCGGGCCCATTTTGCGATGGCCTCGGCGGACTTGGCGATAGCGGACTTCGAAGTCGGCGGCTTGTCAACAATGCCCTCGCGAACCAGCGCCGCGCTCACATCGCCGGACAGAATCCAGGCATCCCAACCGGAGAAGCGCAGAAAATACTGACCGGTCATTCCAGACACGCGTGAGCCGCGCGCCTTGAGCAGGGCCAGCAGACCCGCCTGGTCCTGGCGCGGCCAATTGGCCATGACGTTTCCAAACCCGCCATGCTCGGCTGACAATTCAGCGACCATGCGGGCATTGGCAACGGTGGCAGTGATTTTCTGGCCATTCCGGACGATGCGCTCATCCGACGCCAGGCGGGCGATGTCATCATCCGACCACAAGCTGATCCGGCCGGGATCGAATCCCTCGAAGGCCGCCTCGAAGCCATCCCACTTTGCCTCGATCACCTTCCAGACAAAGCCCGCCTGGAAAACGCAGCGGGTCATCTGGGCCAGCCAGCGATCGTCGGTGACCGCCCGCAACGCCTCGGCCGACTTTGGTGCCGGATGGGCTGCCAGGCGTTGGTCCAGATCCGGATGGTGTTGCAGGGCGCGGGCCCGGATAGCGCTGAATGGAGTCATGAAACCCTCTCCTCGCATCATAGATGGCGAGCTTGATGGGGGATGCAAGTCGCGCCTGGCTGCCGCCGCTCCGCACTTGCCAATTGACGACGGACCAACAAGTGTCTGCTCATGCCCTTGTACAAACGATCCCTCTCGCTTGCCGGCCACCGGACCTCGATCTCGCTGGAGCCTGAATTCTGGGCTGAGCTGGACCGCCTGGCCATCCTGCAGGGGCGTTCGCTTGCCAGCCTCGTTGGCGCCATCGATGCGGCGCGCGAGGACGAGCCGCTGGCATCTTCGGTCCGGGTCTGGATCCTGCAGGCCCTGCGGCACGAGATCGACGACGCCTAGCCTGCGCGCTTGCTGCCGAGTGAGACAAAATAGGCATCAAGGTCCGGCATCGTCTCGTTGAAACGGACCGGCTCGTTGCCGCAATCCCAGCCGCGAGCCAGATCATCGGCCACCGACCGGGCGATCAAGTTGGCGTCTGGCAGGGCCGATGCGTCGACAAAGGCGACCGGACAGACCGCATATCCTCCCTCCGCGGCCAGTGCCGTCACAATCAGGGTATTGGGCTCCTCGATGCCGCCATAAAATTCCACAACATCGGGCGTGTTGTGGTGGACATAACGGTGAATCGTGGCGAAGGCCTCGCCGCCGTCGAGGCGCCATTCCACGACCGCATGAAATCCGCCATACAGGCCGCGCATTGGCGCATTGATGTAACCGGACCTCGCCATGCCCGGGCGGGCGTAGGCCGACGCCGAGCCATGCTCGCCGGACAGGATGTGGACCAGCCACCCGTCCAGGCCGGGGCAGACGGCCTCATACACCGGTTCGTCCGGGAGCTGGCTTTCGACGCAGGCCTCATCGATCCGCGTGTACTGGCTGCCAAGTGGCTCGTCCTGCGCCGCGGCGGTGCCGCCACCAACCGCGGCAAGCCCCGCCAGGATGGATGGAATGATGTGTGATTTACGCATGATACCCCCGCACTGAACCGCCAGACTACCGGCTCGGCGCGGGGGTACAAGGGACAAGTCAGACTGTCGCGAGATCGGCCGCCAGGACCTGGTCGCGGAGCTTGGCGAAGTGCTCGTCCCAACCGGCATCGTGATCACACAGGCTGTCGAAGACATCGACCCTGGCGCCCTCGAAGCCATCATGGACAAGCTTCAACAGGGTCCCCTCCGCGACTGCCGTCAGCGTCCACTCGACCCGGGTCAGGTGCCCGTCCAGCCATTTGTGGGTAAAGCTGTAGACCAGCCGGTTGTGGGGGTCCGCTTCCAATACCTCTCCCCAGCAAACCCGGCTGCCGTCACCACTATTGCTCAGCAGCGAATAGGCGGCGTCTGTCACCAGTTCCGTGTCGGCAGGATGAAACCAGCGGGCCAGCAATTCCGGCCGCGTCAGATAATCCCAGACACGATCCGGGCTGGCTTTCAGGAAAACCGATTTCTCAATGCGCGCTTCAGTCATTCGTCATTTCCACTTCCTGCTTGAGAGCTGCGAGGCGCTGATCCCAGAACACCTCGAACCGGGCGACCCACTCGGCCACCCGTGCCAGCGGCTCGGGATTGAGGCGGTTGATGCGCTCCCGGCCACGGGCCTCGACGGTCACCAGACCACCATCGCCGAGCACTTTGAGATGCTTGGCCACGGCTGGCCGGGACATGTCGAACCGGCTCGCCACCTCGCCTACCGTCCGGTCCCCCTCTGCAAGCAAAAGCAGGATCGAACGGCGGGTCGGATCGGCGAGCGCCTTGAACACGGGATCGGGGAGAGTCATCACCACCTCATGAAACCAACTGGTTTCTCTTATATGGTACCAAATGGTTTCGCGTCAAGGGGAGCCCGGCTTGACCTCCTCCGCCAACCCGCGTCACACCGTTAGGACAGCTGAGTCTTTCAGGCGGAATGATGTGATCAACCGGATCGGACAGGCCTTTCGCGAGGGACGCGGTCCCGCCCTCTGGGGACTGGCGATCGTGGTCGGGATCTGTGCCGGCTACGCGACCTTGGGATTGCGCCTCGGCATCGGGTGGGTCGAACAGTCCGCCTTCGGTGCGACCGAGGAACAGCTCGCCAGCGCCGCCTCCCACCTTCCTGCTTGGCGAATTGTGGTCCTGCCCCTGGTGACCGGCTGTATCATCGCCGCCATGCTCGGCCTGGGACGACGATTTGGCCTGTCGCCGGACGGGCGCGGCCTCGGCGTCGCCGATGTGCTTGAGGCCAGGGCCGTGAAAGCGGGACGGATCGACGTGAAGTCGGGTCTGTATTCCGCCGTCATGTCCGCGATTTCCCTGGGCGGCGGTGCCAGCGCCGGACGCGAGGGCCCGGCCGTCCATCTGGGGGCCACCCTTGCCGCCTTCATCGGCAGCCGTCTTGGCATGGCCCCGCGCGGGTCGCGAATCCTGCTCGCCTGTGGCGCGGCGGCGGCCGTCTCGGCCAGCTTCAACGCTCCGGTCGCCGGCGCGCTTTTTGCCTTCGAAGTCATCCTTGGCCACTACGCCCTGCGGTCCATCGCACCGGTGGCGACCTCCAGCGTGGTGGGCGCCCTGATCGTGCGTCACCATTTCGGCCAGGCGCCGGTGTTCAGCGTACCCGAAATGGCGGCGGCCAGCCTGTGGGATTTCCCGGCGGCGGCCCTGCTCGGCGTCGCGGCGGCCGGGCTGGTCATCATCTTCAACCGGGGCGTCATCCATCTGCCCGCCCTGTTCGCCAGCTGGACCGACCGGATCAACATGCCGAGCTGGCTGCTGCCCATACCCGGCGGGCTCGCCGTCGGCCTGATCGCGCTGATGGCGCCGGAAATCCTGGGCGTCGGTTATGAAGCCACCTCGAATGCACTGACCGCCCAGTATACATTTGGCCTGGTGGTCCTGTTGCTGTGTCTCAAGACAATCGCCACCATCATCACCCTGGCCTGCCGCTTTCCCGGCGGGGTTTTCTCGCCCTCGCTCTATCTGGGCGCCATGCTGGGATCGGCCTTTGGCCTGTCGCTCGCCGTGCTCGCCGGCGACCAGACCGCCGGACCAGGCTTTTTTGCCGTCATCGGCATGGGCGCAGTCGCCGGGGCAGTGCTGGGCGCACCGCTGTCAACGACCCTTATCGTGTTCGAACTGACGGCCAGTTATGAGGCCTCCGTGGCTGTGCTGGTCGCGGTCTCGCTTGCAACCGTCCTGTCCCAGTCGGCCCTCGGCGGCTCGCTGTTCCAGCTGCAGATGCACCGGCGCGGCTACGATATCGCCGGCGGCGCCAGCCGCCTCGTGCTGCAGATCGTGCGTGTTCGCGATGTGATGGAACCTTTGGGCAGTTGGGGGGAAGCGGCCATTCCCGACGGCACCTGCCTTTATGAGGACGACACGCTGGGACGCGCCTTTGCTGTCCTCGACGCCGAGCAACTGGACAGCGTCATCGTGCGTGAACGCTCTGATGCCCAGACGGTGACCGGCGTCATCACCAAGGCCGATGCCCAGGCTGCCTATGCGCGGCGGCTCGCTGAAATCAGCGAGGAAGAGCACCGCTGAACAACATTACAGAGAATTCACCCGGGTTATCCCTCTGGAAAGAATGTCCAAGATATGGTCCCGCCATGAGACTGACCGGGGTTGAAAATCTGGATACTGGCCGCGCCGTCCTCGGGGAAGCCCCGCTGACGGCTGACGTGCTGCGGGCAGCCAACATCAATCCGGTAACCGGCCTGGCGACCGACTATCTTAACCACTTCAACGAGGTGGTGATGGTGATGGAAATGCTGCCGGACATGCCCGACTGCGCGGAAGACGTCCTGGAATGGGCACCGGCGGACTATCCGACCCATTTTGCCAATTCCACATTCAAGGACAAGGAACTGGCGATCCTCGCCTATCGCTCGGCGCCGACTGCCGTCCGGGCACACCTGGAAACCCTGATCCTGCAGATCGATGACGAGGTCCTCAAGGCTCAGGCCATGCTGCGCGAGGCCACAAACGCGGAGACCTGTACCCATATCGCCGCCCTGGCCAGCGAGGAGATCAAACCGCTCATCGCCGCCGCCTCTGGCACGATAAACGGCCATGCTGACACCGAGGACGAGCTCGACGACGAGGCCGCGCAAGCCAGTGTCGATGCACTCTTCGGTTGAGGCGTGACTTCTGGCGACTTGTGAGTCATAATATATAACCAAACAAGAATGAGCGCTGCCCGCCGGTCCCGCCGTCCAGGGTCGCGTCGGTCGAGAGAGCCTGATGCCGGACCAACCGTCTGCCCCGTCAAACCTGCAGGATTTTACCGCCTATCGGGCGCGCGAATACACCGCCTTGGTCGCCGAACTTCTGGCCGCGCGCGCGCGCCGTGCCAATGGTCCGGAAATCCTGTGGCTGGTGAACGAGCTGGTCCTCGCAACGGAAGACATTCTGGAATTCAACGGTGATTGCAGCCCAACGGGCGAGGCACAGGGTTGCTGCGTTGAAGCCGAGCGTTTCATGGTCGGGCTGGTCAGGCATGCGGAAGCCATCCGTGCCGCCAACGGCGCCTTCGACAGCCGCTTCGTCGATTTCGTCAAGCAAATGCCGATCGAAGCCCCGCGCCGGGCGGCCTGATCGAAATCAAGAAGTAACTCGGCTGGTTCGACATCCGTGGTGATTTCGACGAAGACGTGCCGATCGTGACGCGTCTCGAAGACTGAGCGTTTTCTGGATCGATGAGCCCACCGTCGGTCCCGGATCGCGCTTCGCGCGTCCGGGAAAAATGAGTGTGTGCAAAACTTCCAACGTCCCAGCTCATTTCCCCCGGACGAAGCCCGGCAAAAGCCGGGCGCAGATCCGGGGCCGACGGGACGAGCAGCAAAACTCTCCCTTTGCGATAAAACATACATTGAGCAATTATAAATTGCATGACAATGCTCGCGCCGGAAGCCGTCTATCTCTTGTTCAGCCGCCCGCATGGCGCGCTCTATGTCGGGCGCACGAAAGACCTGGTCTGGCGGACCTGGCAGCATCGTACCAGCGCAATATCCGGTCACACCAAGCGGCACGACATCAAGCAACTCGGCTGGTACGAATGGCATGACGGCTTCGAATCCGCCGCCCACCGCGAATACCTGATCAAGCGCTGGCGCCGCGCGTGGAAAATCGCGCTGATCGAAGCGATGAACCCGGGCTGGAAGGACCTCTGGTTCGACATTCGCGGTGATTTCGACGAAGCCGTGCCGATCGTGACCCGCGTCGAAGACTGAGCGTTTTCTGGATCGATGAGCTAAACGTCGGTCCCGGATCGCGCTGCGCGCGTCCGGGAAAAATGGGTATGTGATTAGGGAGAAAAAGTCGGAGAAGCCGGAAGAATGACCTGAGGCGATGAAAAGAAAGCTCATTTTCCCCGGACGAAGCCCGGCGAAAGCCGGGCGCAGATCCGGGGCCGACGAGCGGATCAGCAGCCATTTCGGCCCCATGAGATCGACAGCGGCACCGCCAGACCAACAAAAATGCAACTCGCCTTCCCGACGCCTTACTCCGACAAGCAATCATAAAGCGCCTCGATATCCTCGTCCGTTTCCTCCTGATACTCACGATACCTGTCGCGTTGCGCGCGCCAGTTTGGCGACAACACACTTGCCCACAAGACCATACGGGATACGCTCTCGCTATTGTTGGCACTACCGGGACAAACTGCTGCCGTTGATCGATATTGCCAAAGCCCTTGACCGGCAGACCACCAAAGGCACCTGTGTTCCGGGAACCGTTCCCCGCGCGTCTGAATAACGACCTGGCCTTCAAAATTCCGCGTGAGAAATCCCCACTCGGTGCGAACTCCCGACTCGATATCTTGGACGACCGAACGAAGCCGGTCATTCATGTTAGAACGAGTCATCAAGATCAGTCGCCAGCGACCATTGTCATCGCGCCCATACAGCTCATGACGGGTTGTATGTCCCGCGCGAAGATGAGCCAAAATTTCCGCTCGCTGATCCTGGTTCAGGTCAATTTCACTGACAGTATAGCCTCCGTCTGACAGGTCGGCTGGCCAATCGGCAACAATATGAAGCGCTCCCAGGTCTGGGTCGGCCGCATAAAGCGCTATGCGGGGGTGACCCGCCACGCTGTGACTTGAAACTTGAAGGGTCGTGCCGTCCGACAGGACCGGCGCCTGCCAGTTTGCATTGCACTCAACCATGCCCGGCGCCAGAGCTCCGGTCTCAGGAAACTCACGGTGCTCAACGATCGACACGCCCTGAGCGTGGAGTGGAGCGCCAAACGCCAACATCACCAATGCGAACAAAAAACGAACAATCACACATCCCTCCCTTGGGATCGGGCGCCAATCGGTCCAGTATGGCGCATTGAATCGGTTCGACAAACAGGGGTTGCCCCCGCCGTCCAAGCAGCAGGGAATTGCATGTCCGGTCTTTCCATCTCCGACATGGCGCGGCCCGCGCCGCCGACGCCCTATCTTGAGGGGCTGAATGCCGAGCAACGCGCTGCAGTGGAAGCCATGGATGGTCCGGTCCTGGTACTGGCGGGTGCCGGCACCGGCAAGACCCGCGTCCTGACCACCCGCCTCGCCCATATCCTGGCCACCGGTCGCGCCCGGCCGTGGGAGGTTCTCGCCGTCACCTTCACCAACAAGGCGGCGCGCGAAATGAAGGAGCGGGTCGGCAAGATCATCGGCGAAGCGGTCGAGGGCGTGCCCTGGCTGGGTACGTTCCACTCGGTCTCGGCCCAGATCCTGCGCCGCCATGCCGAACTGGTCGATCTGAAATCCTCCTTCACCATTCTCGATACCGACGACCAGCTGCGCCTGATGAAGCAGATCATCCAGGCCGAAAATATCGACGAGAAACGCTGGACGCCGCGCCATCTCGCCAGCCTGATCGATGGCTGGAAGAATCGCGGCCTGATGCCGGACCAGCTGGGCGAGGACGACAAATGGGCCTTCGCCGAGGGCCGCGGCCAGGATCTCTACCGCATCTACCAGTCGCGCCTGAAGACGCTGAACGCCTGCGATTTCGGCGATTTGCTGCTGCACACGCTGCACATCTTCAAGGACAATCCGGACGTCCTGAAATTCTATCACGACAAGTTTCGATATCTCCTCGTCGACGAGTATCAGGACACCAATGTCGCCCAGTATCTGTGGCTACGGCTTTTGGCCCAGGGGACCGGGAATATCTGCTGTGTGGGTGATGACGACCAGTCGATCTATGGCTGGCGCGGCGCCGAGGTCGACAACATATTGCGCTTTGAGAAGGATTTTTCCGGCGCCACCGTGATCCGGCTGGAGCGCAATTACCGCTCGACCGCGCATATCCTGGGGGCCGCCTCGGGCCTGATCGCGGCCAACCGTTCGCGCCTCGGCAAGACGCTGTGGACCGATGATGCCGAAGGCGAAAAGGTCCAGGTACGCGGCATCTGGGATGGCGAGGCCGAGGCCCGCTTCGTCGCCGAGGAAATCGAGAACTGGGTGTCAGGTCAGCGCGCTTATTCCGACAGCGCCGTGCTGGTCCGCGCCGCCTGGCAGATGCGCGCCTTTGAAGACCGCTTCATCATGCTGGGCCTGCCCTACAAGGTGATCGGCGGGCCGCGCTTCTTCGAACGTGCCGAGGTCCGCGACGCCCACGCCTATTTGCGCCTGGTGCGCTCACCGGAAGACGACCTCGCCTTCGAGCGAATCGTCAACACGCCCAAGCGCGGTATTGGTGACACCACGGTCCAGAAGATCGCCATGACCGCCCGCGCCATGGGCGTGCCGATGACCGAGGCGACCCGGCTTATGCTCGGCACGGACGAGATCCGCGGCAAGGCCCGCACGGCGCTGGGTGTCTTCCTGCGCGATGTCGAGCGCTGGCGCGAGCAATCCGAACAGAGCCGGCTGGACGAGCTGGCCGAGATCATTCTCGACGAGAGCGGCTATACCGCCATGTGGCGCGAGGACAAGACGCCCCAGGCCGCCGGCAAGCTGGAAAACCTCAAGGAGCTTGTCCGCTCGATGGGCGAGTACGACACGCTGGAAGCCTATCTCGAACACGTCGCCTTGCTGACCGATGCCGACCGCAAGCCGGACGAGGACGAGATTTCCCTGATGACGCTGCACGGCGCCAAGGGTCTGGAATTCCCGCTCGTCTTCCTGCCCGGCTGGGAAGAGACCGTCTTCCCCTCGCAGCGCTCGCTGGATGAGGGCGGCACGCGCTCGCTCGAGGAAGAACGCCGTCTCGCCTATGTCGGCATCACCCGCGCCCGCGAACGCGCCATCATCACCTTCACCGCCAATCGCATGATCTATGGCCGCTGGCAGACGGTCATCCCGTCGCGCTTCATCGATGAAATGCCGGTCGACCATGTCGAGGCGCGCTCAGAAACGGGCTATTATGACAGCGGTCCGGGCTTTGAGAGTGTCAGCCAGCAGCCCGACGCGATGGCGTCGAGCTATTCCAGCCCCGGCTGGAAGCGCTATCAGGCCAATCAACAATCCGGCCGCCGCTCCTCACCGCCAACCATCAATGCCAAGGCCACGCTCATCGAAAGCGGAGGCTCCGATACCAACGGCACCTGGCGCGCCGGCGACCGCGTCTTCCACGACAAGTTCGGCTACGGCACGGTGAAGAAGGCCGATGGCTCGAAATACACCGTGAAATTCGACAAGGCGGGCGAGAAGAAGGTGGTGGAGAATTTCCTGCGGGAATTGCCTTGAAGTCAGGTCCTCGCCCTTGATGGGCGAGGTGGCTGGGCGCGATGGCGGCCAGACGGAGTGGGTGACGCACGGGCGGTGCAGGAACGCTGACGCGTCTCACCCCTTCCGAGCCGAGGCTGCGCCTCGGCCCACCTTCCCCATCGAGGGGAAGGACCTCGTTCCGCGCTGTTTCAATTCCCTTTTGTTATCCCCGCCACCCGCCTTCGCGGGCGCAGGCTTGAGCGAATAGGTCCCGGGTCTGCGCCCTGATCAAGTCAGGCCGTCCGCCCGGGATGACAAAGTGTGTGTTTCGGGGAAAGTTGGCGCTGGAACAGACCAGCGAGCCCCCATGATCCGCCCTCTCCTTATCGCCGCCACACTCCTTGCCGCCTGTCAGCCCGAGGCGCCAGCGCCCCATGTCGACCCGCACGCCGCCGCACGCCCCATCACATGGGATCAGCTGCTCGACCGCCCACGTGAAACCGCAACGGCGCGCATCGCCTTTGGCGAGGGGGAGCTGGAGTTTGGTGAGTTGTGGAAGCCCCACGGAGATGGGCCGTTTCCGGTGGTGGTGATGGTGCATGGCGGGTGCTGGCTGTCGCAGATACCGGGCACGATCCTGCAGGACTATGTCGCTGCCGATCTGCGTGATCACGGCGTGGCGGTGTGGAATTTGGAGTATGCGCGGATCGGGCATGAGAGCGGTGGCTGGCCGGGCACGTTCGGGGACATCGCCGATGGTGTCGATCATCTGCGCGAGGTGGCGCAGGATCATCCGCTGGATCTCGACCGGCTGGTCTTCACCGGCCATTCCGCGGGCGGGCATCTGGCCCTGTGGGCGGCGGCGCGCGGAAATTTGCCGGAAGACAGCGCGGCCTGGCGCGACGATCCGCTTCTGCCTGAGACAGTAGTCACACTCGCCGGCATCAATGATCTGGCGAACTATCGTGCCAACGGACCGGGGCGATGCGGCGAGCCCGGCACGGTGGATGATCTGATCGGCCCGGTGGAGGGCCAGACACCGGTCTTGATGGCCCAGGTCTCACCTGCGGCGATGGGGCCACTGGCCGTCGAGCAGGTCATTGTTTCCGGCGAACTCGATCCGATCGTGCCACCCTCACTGGGCACTCACTACACGGCGCTGGCGCAAGCGCGCGGCGACACTGTCCGCCATGTCGTGCTGCGCGAGGCGGGACATTTCGAGCTGATCGATCCGACCTCACCGGCCTGGCAGGAGATACGGGCGATTTTGGTCGAGGCGCTGGAGAAGTAAGCCGCATGTCGCCCCCGGGGACTTCGTCCCCACCCATCCTTACTTGTCATGCCAGCCAGCGGGCCGCATGGGCTCAGCGCCGTCAAGGCCGCCTTCGGCGCCGCGAAGCGGGCATGCGCCTTGACGGCGCTGAGCCCATGCGGCGAAATCCCGGCAAGACATTCAAGGCCTTCTCCGAGCACTCGCTCGCAACCTCCCCCCATCCCCACACCCCTCCCCGCTTGATTTCCGGCGTCCCAGCGTCCACACCCGCCGCCTGATCCGGAGACCTTGCCCATGACCACGCTTTGGCGCCTGACAGCCCTGTCCGATTTTGCCACCCTTGCCGATGTCGTTGAACGGCTCGACGAGGCCCATCCGGCCGTCGCGCTGAGCTGGGCGATTTTCGAGGAGAGCGATGGGGCGCGGCTGGACGTGTTGTTCCAGTCCATGCCGGACGAGGCCGCCTTCCGCCGTGCCTCGGGCCTTGCCGAGGACATACTGGTCGAGTTCGGACCGTTGCCGGAGGAGGACTGGGTCCGCCTGTCGCTGCAGGGCCTCAAGCCGGTCGAAGGCGGGCGTTTCACCCTGTTTGGCGCCCATGATCGCGACGCCGTCGCGGCCGGTCAGATCGGCATCGAGATCGAAGCCGGCCCGGCCTTCGGCACCGGCCATCACGGCACCACGCGCGGCTGCCTGATCGCATTTTCCGAAATGCTGGACGCCGGCGCCGCGCCGAAGACCGTGTTCGATCTGGGCTGCGGTACGGCCGTCCTGGCCATTGCCGCGGCCAAGGCACTGCCGGACACGGAAGTGCTGGCATCGGACATCGATCCTGAAGCGGTCGATGAAAGCATCGAGAACTGCACCAAGAATGACACCCCCGGCATCGACTGTTTCGTCGCCGAGGGCCTCGATCATGCCAAGCTGGCCGGACGTCAGTTCGAGCTGATCTTCGCCAATATCCTCGCCGGGCCGCTGGTCGAGCTGGCACCGGGTGTCGCCAACATCCTGACGCCCGGCGGCAAGGTCATCCTGTCCGGTCTGCTGACCGAACAGGAAGCCATGGTCCGCACCGCCTACGAAGCCGCCGGCCTGACCGTGCATCGCCAGCCGCCGCTGGAAGGTTGGGAAACCCTCGTCGCGACAAAGGGCTAGTTGCTACTCGGCTGCCGGCGCCAGGCCGGCAAACAGGTCAGCCAGCTCTATCGCGATCGCCTGCAGGTTCTCGCTGTCAGCATTGCCGACCAGCGCCACCGAAACTTGCGGTTCGACGTAGATCAACATGAAAGACCGACCGCCCGGCGAGCCGCCGGAGTGGGCCGCATAGTGCAAGTCCGCCTCGGGGGCATAGCCAGCCCAGGGCCCCGGCAGCTCTGTCCAGCCACCGAGATCGACCAACTCGCCAGCCGCAAGGGCATGCCCCATTTCGGCCAGTTCCCGCGAGCTGGCCAGCAGACCACCCGCACCGAATTTGCACTCGGCCGACAGCCCGTCGATGATCTGCGGGCCTTCTCCCAGATCGACCCAGTTGGTGGCCTTCTCGGCATCATCTGAGTCACGACGGGCAAGATAGGTGTCACCCAGTGCATCACGCATGGCCGCATCAAAACTGTCGGTCCCGGTCAGCTGCACCAACAGGTGGCTCAGCAGGACATAGCCATAGGTCGAGTAAGCTATCTCATCGCCTTCAGGCGGCGAAAGCGGCGAGTCGATGAAATGATCCAGCGCGTCGGCCGGGGTTTCGCAGCGACGATCCGAGAAGCTCATCCAGTCCGCCCGCGAGGTGTAGTGGCGCACGCCCGCCCGGTGTTCGAGCAGGGAGCGAAGCGTGACAGCGTCATAATGCTCTGGCAGTCCCGGGTCGATCTGTCGGACCGGCGTGTCGAGATCGAGGCCCGCACTCTGCTCGAGACGGACATAGGCCAGCGCGGTCAACATCTTGGCCACCGAATAAACATTATAGGCGCGACCGGCACCATCAGCGGCGTCGCGCTGCCAACCCCCTTCAGCTTCCCAGACAATTTCGCCACCCACCATCACCGTGGCGTTCAGCGCCGGATAGGTCCGGGCCACCGGGTCAAAGGCCGCCTGCGACTGTTCTGCGAGCGGCGGCGCTGCGACCTGCCCGGCCATACCGAGCCAGAGACTTGCGACTCCGGCGCTTGCCGTCAAAAGACTTCCAATCATCGAAATGTGTGTTCCTGTTGTTGACTTGCCCCCCGGCACTGGGCGGTCATGCCGTGACGGCAGCGACCCGACCATCGCAAAAGGATGAATGGCTCACATGATGGCTGGATGGCTCAAGGCGATAACGGACCGGCGTCCCGGTCTGGAAAGTGTCGGGCTGATGCTGCTGGCTCTGGTCGTCCTTCTGACTGCGCCGCAGCCATGGATCGATGCGCGCATGCCGCAGACCGTGCGTTACGTCGATGCGGATATCGGTCTGGACGCGACGCTGGCCGACCCGGCCGCCGGGGCGCGGCTGCCTTATCGCAGCATCAAACGTCCCGCCACCGCGGGGTGGCTGGTCTGGGATGATGTCCCGATCGCACGCGATGGACCGCCGCCCGCGATCAGCACATCCGGCCCGTTCTCCGCCACGCTTTGGTTCAACGGCGCGCTGATCGGCGAGAAAGGCCGGCCGGGGACGAATGCGGCCGATGAGGTCGCGGGCTCGATCGACAGCCTGTTCGCCGTACCGGAGCGGTTGATCCGGCCGGATGGCAACCGGCTTGTCATGCGCCTGTCCAGCCACCGGGCCGGTTACACACCCTATAGCCTGGTGCAGTCACTCTTCCTGATGCCCTACAGTGCCGAACCACGTCGGCCGGTCCGCTACTACCTGCCATTGACCGTTCTGGGAGCCGGCCTGGTGGCGCTGGGGCTGGCCTTTGCGCTGCGGGCCCGACGTATCGGCGATGGTCTCGGTAACTGGCTGGCCGTTGCCCTGGCCGGACTGGCCCTGACCGGGCTGGCGGAAATTTCCCGGGCGATGATCAATTATCCCTACGACTGGCATCAGCCCCGTCAGGCGCTCAGCCTGATCGGCCTGGCGGTTTTCGGGGCCGCCTTTCTGCGCTTTGCGCAACAGCGCTGGCCAGCGTCTGGCCGGATCAGTCCGGTGTGGATCGGCGTCACCGGCCTCATCGCCCTGGTCGGCTTTGCGTCGATGGCCGGCTATGATGCCAGGTCGGCGGCGGTGACGGCCTGCCTGACTGGATCAGCCGCCATCTGGATGGCTTGGCGTGGCGACGCCAAGGCCCGGATACTGGCTGCCGGGGTGATGGTCATACCGCTCTATGCGCTCTTGCTGCCCGGGGACCTGATCGACCGCGGCGTCTACGCGCTTGCTCTGGGCTTGCTGGCCCTGCCCGCCACTCGCTGGCCGTCTCTGCTTCAGCCGGAACCGGCGGCGACACCCAAAACACTGGCGCTGCAGTCTACCGGGCGGCTGACCCGGCTGGCCTGCAGCGACATTGTCCATCTCGTCGCAGCGGGCAATTACACCGAGGTCCACACCCGCAGCGGGGCGACCCATCTGGACAATCGCAATCTGAGCACGCTGCTCGCGCAATTGCCGGACGGTTTCGTCCGCAATCACCGCTCGCACGCGGTCAATCTGGACCATGTTGAAGCGCTGACCAGCGCAGTGGGCAGTCGCTACCAGCTGGTCCTGACAGGCGGCCACCAGGTTCCGGTCAGTCGCCGGGAGGTCGCCCGCCTGCGTGAGCACCTGGCCGGTCGGCCGGCATGATCAGGCGCGCTTGCCCTTGACGCCGAAGGCGGCGAGGAAGGCGTTGACGTCGTTGGTGCGCGGCAGGGTGCGCACGCCGGCGCGGGACCGGTTGCGGTCCATCGAGCGGTTGAGCATGTCGTTGGCGTTCATCGAGCGCCAGTCATCAATCCCGTACAGCATGGGAAACTCCTGTGATTTCCCCGCGCTTTAGCCATGGAATGCCGGACCTGCGAACAGGCGGTTCAGCAAGCCCGGCCTGCGCAAATGCATGGCCCGAGTGACCAGCGGGGACGCAGGCCTGCAGACCCGGCTGAGACAGCCATTGAACCGGTCCTGCGACGGGCATACCTTGCCGCCATGACCCAGATGATTTCCCAGACTTTCGACGTTAAGGGCGGCCCGCATTATGGCCGCGAGAACCTGCCCAAGCTGCGCGCCGCGCTGAAAACGCTTGGCCTGGACGGTTTTCTCATCCCGCACGAGGATGAGTATGACAATGAATACCTGCCGGACTGCAATGAGCGGCTTCTGTGGGCGACCGGCTTTTCCGGCTCTGCCGGCGCCGCCATCGTCATGGCCGACCGCGCCGCGCTGCTGGTCGATGGCCGCTATACCGCGCAGGGCCGCCAGCAGACTGACACCACGCTGTTCGACCAGTGCGATCTGGTCGGCCAGGGCCTTTACGGCTGGATCGAGGAGAATGCGCACAAGGGCGAGAAGATCGGCTATGACGCCCGTCTGCACAGCCCGGCCGCGCTCGACTTGCTGCAGACCGCCGCCATGCGCGCAGGCGTCGAGCTGGTTTCGGTCGCGCAAAACCCGATCGATGTTGCCTGGACCGACCGTCCGGCGGCGCCGAAGGCCGACATCATCCCCCATCCCATCGAATTTTCCGGCGAGGAGCACAGCTCCAAGCGCCAGCGCATTGGTGTTGCCATCGAGCGTGGCGGTGCCGACGCCGCCGTGATCACCGCGCCGCCCTCGATTGCCTGGTTGTTCAATGTGCGCGGCGGTGACGTCTCGCGCTCGCCGCTGCCGTTGTCTGCCGCGCTGATCCACAAGGACGGCACCGCGACTTTCTTCGTCGACCCGGACAAGCTGACCGACGAAACCCGCTCCCATCTCGGCAATGAGATCGCGGTGCGGCCGGAGAGCGAATTCGGCCCGGCTCTCGCCGAGCTGGACGGCAAGACCGTCCGCGTTGACCCGACCACGGCCTCGGCCTGGGTGTTCGAGACGCTCAAGTCCGGCGGTGCGAAGGTGCAGTCGCTGGAAGACCCGGTGATGCGTCCCAAGGCCGCCAAGAACCCGGCCGAAGTGGAAGGCTCGCGTCAGGCGCATATCCGCGATGGCGGCGCCATTGCCCGCTTCCTGCACTGGCTCGACACCGAAGCCCAGTCCGGCGAGGTCGACGAGATCCAGGCGGCGCAGAAGCTGGAAAGCCTGCGCAAGGAATTGCCGGAACTGCGCGACCTGTCCTTCGACACGATCTCGGGCGCCCAGGGCAATGCAGCCTTCGCCCACTATCGCGTCTCCGAAGCCTCCAACCTCAAACTGGCCAAGGGCTCGCTCTTCCTGGTCGACAGTGGTGGCCAGTATCCGGACGGCACGACCGACATCACCCGCACGGTGCCGATCGGTGATCCGACGGCCGAGATGAAGGCGCAATATACCCGCGTCCTCAAGGGCCATATCGCCCTGTCGATGGTGCGTTTTCCCAAGGGAACGACGGGCACGCAGCTGGACATTCTGGCCCGCTTCCCGCTGTGGCAGGCCGGCTTTGACTATGATCACGGGACCGGTCATGGCGTCGGCAGTTTCCTGGGTGTGCACGAGGGTCCGCAACGCATTTCCAAGGCCCCCAATGCGGTGCCGCTGGAGCCGGGCATGATCCTGTCCAACGAGCCGGGCTACTACAAGGAAGACGGGTTCGGCATCCGGATCGAGAACCTGCAGGTTGTCACCGAGGCGGCCGAAATTCCCGGCGGCGAACGTCCGATGCTGGGCTTCGAGACGGTCACCGTCGCGCCGATCCACAAGGGATTGATCGACACCCACCTTCTGACCGCCGAAGAGATTGCCTGGCTGGACAGCTATCACGCCATGGTGCGGACCAAGGTCCTGCCGCTGGTGGACGGTGATGTCGCCGACTGGCTGATCAAGGCCACCGAGCCGATAGCGGGAGCCACGCCCTAGTGCGCACAGCCGCGATCATCGCGATGGCAGCCGCCCTTCTGGGCGGCTGCTTCTATTCCGAGGATGCCCTGATCTCGCGCGGTCAGGCCGACTGGCCGCTCGAGGAAGGCCTCTACAGCCACACGCCCTATCTGGCCGACGGCGTGACCCCTTTCGACCGCCCGGCCTGGACCGGCGAGATCGAACGCAGCTGGGGGCGCTATGTCTCCGACGATGACGGCTTTCCCCATGACGGTGCACGCCTGAAGGAAATCGCGGACGGACTCTACATCGCCATGCGACGCGACGAGGACAATTGGAGCTATGGCCTGATCCGTGTCTTCCCCGGCGGGGTCGCCACCTATCACGCGCCGGAATGCCAGAATGTCGAGGCCGCGATTCTCGACCGCTATGACGTGACCGAACACGAAGAAGAACGCGGATATTGCCGGGTCGATGACTGGGACCGGCTGGTTGGCGTCATGCTCAGCTATGTCGATGCCATGGGCGAGAATTTGCCGATCGACGGTGTCTACCGGCGCGTCGAGTAGGAACTTTCCTTAACCCTGCCATGCCTAGGCTGCCGGTTGCACGGGAGCTGGGCCGCTGAGCATCTGGACACCCATCGACAAGCTGATCGGCTGCGACGGATCCGACGATCTGACGCAGACCATGCGCGCGCGGGTCGCCCTGGTGTTTGCGGCCATGCTCACACTTGTTGCACTGGCCAATGCAACACTTCTGGTGCTGTCGGACCAGGCCCGCCGAGGCATGGCGCTGCTGGGCGTCGGCGGCGCGGCCACCATCGCTGCCAGCGGGCTCGCCGGCATCTGGCTTCGACGTCCGTCGATCACCATGAGCTTCGTCGCTGTTTGCACGATACTCGTCTATGCGGGGGCCATCTACGGCAATCGAGGCAGCGTCCCGCCGGCTTTCGCCTATCTGCCCTGCATCCTGCTCGGCTTCTACCAATTTTGGGGTCCGCGCAGCCTGTATGCCGCACTACCCGCAGTCGGTGCTGCCTTTGCCGGCGTTTTTGCGATGGCCAGCATCTCGGAGGCCCCGCCCGAATACCCGATGGTGACCCTCAGTGTCGCCCTGATGCTCTCCTGCATCTGGCTGATTTCTCTCGCTGCGGTTTTCCGGTCCGTCCAGAACCTCGCCGAGTCACAATTGCGGCACGCCAATGCCGACCAGGCCGCAGCCCTGTCGTCCAGCCAGGCCGCACAGCGCGCGAAAAGCGAATTCCTCGCCAATGTCGGCCATGAGGTGCGGACCCCGCTCAATGGCATGTTGGGCATGGCGGATGTGATGCACCGGGTCGGCGGACTGCCATCGGACCAAGCCGAACGCCTCGACCTGATCCGGGATTCCGGCTCCACACTTCTGGAACTGCTCAACGAGATCCTCGACCAGTCGAAGATTGAAACCGGACAGGTCGTTGCCGAGCGCGTCGATTTCGACCTCGGCCAGCTGGCAGAAAAGACCGCGTCGAGCTGGCGGCCCGAGGCCGAGAGCCGGGGGCTCGACCTGGCGCTCGACCTCAGCGGCTTGCAGCAACCCGTCCTGCAGGGCGATCCCTTGCGGATCCGGCAGATCCTCAACAATCTGGTGTCCAACGCACTCAAGTTCACAGAGACCGGTCATGTCGCCCTGAAGGTCAGCCAATCCGCCGACGGGACCGATGCGACCTGGAACACGAAAATCGAGGTGCGAGACACCGGCAGCGGCATTCCGGCGGACAAGCTTGACGCCATTTTCGAAGCCTTTCATCAAGCCGATGCGTCGATCACGCGGCGCTATGGCGGCACGGGCCTGGGTTTGTCGATCAGTCGCCAGCTGGCCCGTCTGATGGGTGGCGAGCTTGCCGTTACCTCGACGCCCGGCGGTGGCAGTTGCTTCACGCTCGACCTGCCCTTGGCAGCCGGCCGAATTGTGCCGTCAGCCGTATCGGAGATCGCCGCCTCGGCCCGCCCGGCGCCGCTGGTCACGTCGTCGCGGCGGGTAAGGGTGTTGTCCGTGGATGACGTGGCCACCAATCACATCGTCCTGCGTGCCCTGCTTGAGCAGGTCCTGGCCGGGACCCCGCTCTCCATCGAAATCGCCAACTCCGGCAGCGAGGCAATCCAGGCTGTCAGCGACACCGAGTTCGATCTGATTTTCATGGACATACAGATGCCCGGGATGGACGGCGCAACTGCCACCGGTACCATCCGCCGGCTTGCACCGGGCAGGGACGCCTGGATCATCGCGGTATCCGCGTTGGAAGCCTCGCAAAGGGCCCGGATCCTGCCGCCCGGCCTGTTCCAGGGCGTACTGCCCAAACCAACATCCGTGGACGCATTGCAGCACCTGCTGGTGGAGTGGCAGACCGCACGCCGGTTCGGCACCGGCCCGAGCGACGGCATTCCGGCAGCACGCTGAGGCGGGTCACTTCAAGCCCCGATCAGCGTAAACCACTCATCCTCGGTCAGGGTCTCGACGCCCAGCTCTGCAGCCTTTTTGGCTTTCGAACCCGCGCCCGGACCTGCCACCAGATAATCCGTCTTGCCCGACACCGACCCGGCCACCTTGGCACCGAGCGCTTGCGCCTTGGCCTTGGCCTCATCACGGGTCATGCGTTCCAGCGCGCCAGTGAATACCACGGTTTTGCCGGCCACCGGGCTGTCATTGGCGATGGCCTCGGCGTCCTCGATGGTGAGTTGGGCGACAAGGCGATCCAGAAGCTCGCGATTATGGGGTTCGGCGAAATACTGTTCCAGCGCTTCGACCGCTGCATTGCCGACGCCGTCAATGCCCAGCATCTCGGTGCGAACCGTCTCGTCGGCGAGATTGGCCGCCGCGGCATGAAACGCCGCCCAGCGGCCATAGGTGCGAGCGAACAGCGCCGAAGTGTTCTCACCGACATGGCGAATGCCGAGCGCGTTGAGAAAACGGGCCAGGGCTATGGTCCGCCGACCCTCGATCGAGCTGAAGAGATTGTTGACCGAGGTCTCGCCGAAGCCCTCGCGCTGCTGCAGTGGCGGCGTGATTTCACCCGCCTCATTGCGGGCCTTCAGGGTGAAGATATGGGCCGGCTCGGTGATCAGGCCCTCTTCCTGGAAGGCCTCGATCTGCTTGATGCCCAGCCCTTCGATATCGAACGCCTTGCGCGACACGAAGTGCTTGAGGCGCTCCTTGAGCTGGGCGCCACAGATGAGGCCGCCGGTACAGCGCCGCACCACATCCAGCTTGCCGGTCTTGGCGTCATGCTCACGCAGCGCCTGGCTGCCGCAGACAGGACAATCAGTCGGAAAATCAAAGGGCGCGCCACGACCGGGCCTCTCCGGGTCGACCACGCGGACGACCTGCGGAATGACATCGCCAGCGCGCTGAATCACCACGGTGTCGCCGATTCGGATATCCTTGCGCTCGATCTCGTCCTGGTTGTGCAGGGTGGCATTGGTGACCACCACCCCACCGACCGTGACCGGGGTCAGGCGCGCGACCGGCGTCAGGGCACCCGTCCGACCGACCTGGATGTCGATGGCTTCCAGCACGGTTGTTGCCTGCTCGGCCGGGAATTTGTGGGCGATGGCCCAGCGTGGGGCCCTGGCCACGAAACCCAGCCGCTCCTGCCAGTCGAGCCGGTCGACCTTGTAGACGACACCGTCAATGTCATAGCCAAGGCCAGCCCGCTTCGCCTCGATATCGCGATAGACCGCCAGCAGGGCCTCGACGCTGTCACAACAGGCCATCAACTCATTAACCGGAAAGCCCATGTCACCGAGCCGGGCCACAGCCCCCATCTGGGTGTCCGACAGGGGCTCGGACACTTCGCCCCAGGCATAAGCGAAGAACCGCAATGGGCGCTGCGCGGTCATCTTCGGGTCTATCTGGCGCAATGAGCCGGCGGCGGCATTGCGGGGGTTTTTGTAGGCATCCTTGCCAGCCTCGGCCTGTCGTGCGTTCAGGGCCGCAAAGTCGGCGTGCGACATGTAGACCTCGCCGCGCACCTCGACCACGTCCGGCCAGTCGCCCGGCGGCAGGGTGTCGGGGACGTCATCCAGGGTGAGCAGGTTCTGCGTCACGTCCTCGCCGGTCTGGCCGTCGCCGCGGGTGGCGCCATGAACAAGCCGTCCGCCAACATAGCGCAGGCTGGCGGACAAGCCGTCGATCTTGGGTTCGGCGGTCACCGCGATTGCCTCGTCCTCGCCAAGCCCCAGAAAGCGCCGCACCCGACCAACAAAATCAGCGACATCGCCATCATTGAACGCATTGCCCAGCGACAGCATCGGGACCGCATGCCGGATCTCGCCGAACTTGCCGGATGGCGCCGCACCGACACGCTGTGTGGGACTGAGGAGATCGACCAGCTGCGGGAAACGGGCCTCAATCGCCTCGAGTTTGCGGCGCAAGGCGTCATAGGCCGCATCCGATATCCTCGGCGCGTCGGCTTGGTAGTAAGCCTTGTCATGTCCGGCGATCTCACGGGACAGACGGGCATGTTCGTCCCGCGCTTCAACCTCGGTCAGCTGGTCGACATCCTTGAGTGCGCTCATCAGTCCTGCCCTGCGGAATCAATTCGGGAGCGGCAGTCTAGGCGTCCACGGCCATCAGTGCATCGGCCTGGGCCCGCGCCGCGTCAGTTATGTCAGCGCCGGACAGCATGCGGGCGATTTCCTCGCGCCGCGCCGCACCCTCCAGCTTGACCAGGGTCGTGCGCATGCCACCCTTACCGTCATCGGTCTTGACGATCTGCCAGTGGTGATCGGCGAGAGCTGCCACCTGCGGCGAATGCGTGACCACCAGCGTCTGCCCCTTGGCCGCCAATCGCTTGAGCCGCCGACCGACCGCATCAGCCACGGCCCCGCCAACACCCTGATCAACCTCGTCGAAGACCAGAACAAGTCCGTCATCATCACCCGCCAGGGCGACCTTCAACGCCAGCCCAAACCGGGACAATTCTCCGCCGGACGCGATCTTGTCGAGCGCACCGAAAGGCGAGCCGGGATTGGTGGCGACCTCAAAGACAACATGATCGCGACCATCAGGGCCGGCACGCCCATCTTCCGATGTGATGGAAACACGGAACCGGGCCCGGTCCATCTTCAAAGGTGGCAGCTCGGCGGCGACGGCGTTGGTCAGGTCCTTGCCGGCGGCCTCCCGGCTGCGCGTCAACGCATGGGCGGCATCATCATAGCGCGCCTGCGCTGCCTTCACGGCTTTTTCGGCCTCGGCGATCCGGTCCGATGCATTCTCAATCCCGTCGAGCTGGTCTGTCAGTCGGCCATGCAGAGCGGCCAGATCGTCGGCAACGACATGATGCTTGCGGGCGAGTCCACGCAGGGCGAACAAGCGTTCTTCCACCTCGTTGAGGCGTCCCGGCTCGACGTCGAAGGCCTTCGCCGCATCTGAGAGCGCGTCTTCCGCCTCGGCAAATTCGATCAAGGCGCGATCGATCGCGGTGGAGGCTCGCTCGAGCGCGGGACCGGCTTCGCCGCCGCCGGATCCGATATGGTCACGGACCCGTTCCAGCCCGCGCAGGGCAGCATTGAGGCGCGCTTCCAGCCCGCCTCCTTCACCGGCCAAAGCCTGCTGGGCGTCCTGCAGGTCCCCGATCGCGCGTTCGGCACCCTGGAGGAATTGGCGCTCCTCGGCGAGCTCGGCCTCCTCACCCGGGCGCGGGTCCAGCCGGTCCAACTCTTCTATGGCGTGACGGAGATAATCCTGCTCGTCATCGGAGGCCTGGTTGGCGTCAACCAGGGCGTCGAGCTGTTTGCGGGCCGCGCTGACTTCGCGCCAGGCGGTGCGGCAGGCCGCCAGCTCGCGATCATGTCCGGCATAGGTGTCGAGATAGGTGCGGTGGCTTTTCGGGTCCATGAGACCGCGACCATCATGCTGGCCGTGAACCTCAACCAGCACATCACCCAGACCGCGCAAAAGACCGACACTGGCCGCCTGATCATTGATATGGGCCCGACTGCGGCCGTCCTCGCCAAGGCGGCGGCGCAGGATCAGCGGTTCGCCCGGTTCGACCATCAGACCGGCCTCGTCCAGCAAGGCCCAGGCCGGATGGCCGGCCGGCAGGTCAAAGGCGGCGACAGCCTGGGCTTCGTCGGCACCGCTGCGCACCTGGGCGCGATCGGCCCGCTCGCCGGCAGCCAGTCCCAAAGCGCCCAGAAGGATGGACTTGCCGGCTCCGGTCTCACCGGTCAGCGCACACAGTCCGCTTTCAAACGTCGCTTCAAGCGCGTCGATCAGGACCACATTTCGAATGGAGAGGGAGAGCAGCATTCAGTGCGTAGGCACCCCCGGGCCGGATCAGCCAAACAGCCGCTGCATGGCCCGCCGCATGAAGGACGGGTCGGCCTGTTCGATCGCTTCGCCGATCGAAATTCCCTCACGCGTGAGGAGGTCATAGCTGGCCTCATACCATTCGCTGCCCGGGAAGTTGTAGCCCAGAACCGAGGCGACCTGACGGGCCTCCTCGTCAATGCCCAGCGACACGTAGGACTCGACCAGGCGATGCAGGGCTTCCGGCACATGCGAGGTGTTGCCGTATTCGCGCAAAACGTTCTGGAAGCGATTTATGGCAGCGAGATGATAGCCGCGACGCAGATACCAGCGGCCGACGCTCATTTCCTTGCCGGCCAGGTGGTCGCGCGTCATGTCAATCTTCAACCGCGCATCAGTGGCGTAGCGGCTGTCCGGGTAACGACGAACAACCTGCTCCAGCGCCAGCAAGGCCTGCTGGGTCGCGGCCTGGTCGCGGCCGACATCCATGATCTGCTCGAAATGGCTGATCGCGATGAGGTAGTAGGCGTAGGGCGCATTGCGATTGCCGGGGTGCAGCGAAATGAAGCGCTGGGCGTCGGAAATCGCTTCCTCGTAATTGTTGGATTCGTAGTTGGCATAGGCGGCCATGAGCATCGACCGGCGGGCCCACTCCGAATAGGGGTGCTGGCGTTCCACTTCGTCAAAACGCGCCGCCGCGAGGGCGTATTGCTGGCGGTCCAGCGATTCGAACGCAGTCGCATAAATCGTCTCGGCCGGTCGCTCGACATAAGCGACTGAATTATCAGGCCCACTGGCACAGGATGCCAAGAGGGCGGACAGGGCAAGCGGGACAATAAAACGCGACGTAAGGGTCATGAAAGCACGGCTCAACAGCTCTGGCGGCCGAAGAGCCACCCGTTCCGACAAGTTTGTAGCGGATGATTGCCTCGGGCAAAAGGCCGCTGTCACTGCACAGTGCGAAAGGTCTGCTTCCCAGGCGTCAAAACACAGGACGGCAACGGCTCAAGGAGCGGTTCGCAAGCGAGTTGTTCGTGGAGTCCGGGGTGCTGGAAACAAGTGCTCTCAAGCCGGGCCAGGCCGGGCAGCGGCTTGGTACGAAGTCAGGGATGGATCAGCGGGCCATGGCCATGGCGCCGGCATCAACGTCGCGCATGCTGACCCATTTCCAGCTCGTCGGGTCATCAAGCAGGGCGCGAACAGCGGCATTGTTGATGGCATGGCCCGGACGGGCCGCGCGATAGCAGCCAATGATCGGAGCGCCAGCCAGGGCAATATCACCCAGCGCGTCGAGCGCCTTGTGGCGGACGAACTCGTCCTTGAAGCGCAAGCCTTCCGGATTGGCGATGCCGTCATCATCGAGCACGACGGCGTTGTCCATGGAGCCGCCACGCGCCAGACCAGCTGCCAGCAGCGCTTCATAATCCTTGCGGAACCCGAAGGTGCGAGCCGAGGCGATATCGTCGCTGAATATATCGGGAGCAATCTCAAAAGCGCAGGACTGTCGGCCGACAGAGGCGTGTTCGAAGCTGATTTCGATCTCGATCGACGGCTTGAGGGCCGGCAGGAAACCGGCGCTGCGCTCGTCGTCTTCCAGCATGACCGGACGCAGGACCTGGATCGCGCGGCGTGGCATGGCGTGGGACTTGAGACCCACCTGGCGGATCAGCTTGACGAAAGGCGCTGACGATCCATCCATTACCGGAACTTCGGAGCCTTCGACTTCGATCACGGCATCATCAACGCCCAGTCCCGCCAGAGCGGCCATCAGGTGCTCGATGGTTGCGACCGACGCGCCGGCTTCATTGGTAATGGTTGTTCCCAAGCGGACTTCGTTGACATTGGTGGCCCGCGCCGCGATCCGGTTGTCGCGATCGGTGATGTCCGAACGCACAAACACGATACCCGCACCCGCACTGGCCGGTTGCAGGACCATGCGGACCCGCTCGCCGGAGTGGAGACCGATGCCTGCGAACACAACAGGTGCCGCCAATGTGTGCCGGTTAATCACAATAACGCGCCATCTTGCTTACGGTTTACGCCCAAACGCTTGACGGCAACCCAGCCGTCTACCTGTGCAGTGAACGACAGGGCGGGTCAGCATTCAATTAAACCATTGTTGCGGTTTGTTACGCGATTGCAGCAAAAGGGGCGACCCGGTCAGGCCGCCCCTTTCACATGTCAGATCAGGACCTTGGCCTGCTCATTGAGGCGGTCAGTTGGCCTGACGACGCAGGAAAGCCGGAATTTCCAGATCGCCCTCTTCGAGACTGTCGCCGAACAGGTCGCCCGTGGCCGGACGCTGCGCGGCCTGGACCGGTGATGTCTTGGTGATCGGCGCTGCTTTCGGGGCCGGTTCAGCGGGTTTCTTGCGACGTCCGAACAGTGAGAAGCCACGCTTCTCGTCCTTGCTGTCGGCAGTTGGCGTCGACGCGCGACGCTCTTCATAGCGCGCGTTCAGGCGCTCTGCCTCCTGGGCCAGACGGGCCTGGTCCTGGACCACCTGAGGCGCCTCGGCCCGCATGTCGGTCTGGGTCGTGCGAACTTCGGTCACATAGGGATCCCGGTCCGCGCTGATCGAGTTCGTTCCGATGGCATCGGACAGGTCTTCAGCCCCGACCGCGCGCTTCATCGGCTCAACCTGGAACTCGTCGCTGCTGTCGGATTCGCTCGGCGCCGTGTCCTGCGCCTCCAGATCAGGTCGCGTTTCGGCGATGCGCGGTTCAGGCGCACGCGTGTCAGCGACACGTTCGACGGCAGGGCGGTCTCCGACCACGCGGCCGGGACGGTCGGAGTTGGACCGTTTCCACGGCAGGATGGCGTCGTTCGGGCTGGACTGGGCAGTCGCAGCGCCGCGTGACTGACGGGCGCGCGGATCAGCCTGGATCATGATCTCGGCATCGATACCGGTCGCAACGACCGAAACGCGCATCGACCCTTCCATCGTCTCGTCAAAGGTCGAGCCGACAATGATATTGGCGTCCGGATCGACTTCGGCACGAATTTCATTCGCCGCCTCGTCAACCTCATAAAGCGTCATGTCATAGCCGCCGGTAATGTTGATCAGGACGCCGGTGGCCCCCTTCATCGAGACATCGTCGAGCAGCGGATTGGAGATCGCGGCCTGGGCGGCTTCCACGGCGCGCTTTTCGCCGCCGGCTTCGCCCGTTCCCATCATCGCCTTGCCCATCTCGTTCATCACGGCGCGGACGTCGGCGAAATCGAGGTTGATCAGGCCGGGCATGACCATCAGGTCGGTGATGCCGCGCACGCCCGAGTGCAGCACCTGGTCGGCCATGGAGAAGGCCTCGGCAAAGGTCGTCTTCTCGGTGGCGATACGGAACAGGTTCTGGTTCGGAATCACGATCAGCGTGTCGACATGATCCTGCAGCTGGTCAATACCGGCATCGGCCAGCTTCATGCGGCGCGAGCCTTCAAAGTGGAAAGGCTTGGTGACCACGCCGACGGTGAGAATGCCCATGTCACGGGCCGCGCGCGCCACGACCGGCGCGGCGCCGGTTCCCGTGCCGCCGCCCATGCCGGCGGTAATGAAGACCATGTGGGCGCCGCCCAGATGTTCGCGGATTTCCTCGATCGAGTCTTCAGCCGATTGCTCACCCACTTCCGGTCGCGCACCCGCGCCCAGGCCTTCGGTGATCGCCGCACCCATCTGGACGCGCTTTTCAGCCTGCGAGCGTTGCAGGGCCTGCGCGTCGGTGTTGGCGACAACAAAGTCGACACCTTCGAGCTTGGCCTCGATCATGTTGTTGACGGCATTCCCCCCGGCGCCCCCGACACCAAAGACGACAATACGCGGGCGCAATTCGGTCGTTTCGGGAATTGAGAGGTTGAGCGTCATGACAGACCCGTTCTCGGCACTGGAAATTAAACAACGATTCACCATGAAGTTTCGCCCCAAGACGCTTAAGCAGGGGTTAAACCCATGATCATTTCGGGTGGCAAATTTCTGTGGCGGGCCGGCACCGGGCCCGTTCGGGTCAGGCGTTTGCAGCTTTGGGAAGCGGCCCGACAAGCCACGCGTCGCGGTCAGCGACCGTGCGGATTGGAGTCATGGCATGCCCCAGCTCGTCCATTCTTCGCGCGAAGGTATTGATCACTTCAGCATCGCGCTCGCCGGCGGGAAGCCAGACTGCAATATTCATCGCATAATTGACGAACGAGTTGAAAAAGTTCGCGATATCATGGGCTTCCGAGCGAGAGACGCGCAAGTTCACACGCCTGAAGTCGATCAGGATCCGCTTCCAGGAACGCGCTTCCACCTGCTCGCACATCTCGACTATGACTTCGGTGGCGCTGTCCCAGTCCTCGTAACCATCGATGATGGCTTCGACACAGGCGTGGTCAGGCAGGATTATCACTCGATTGAAAGACATTGCGCTCTTCTTGCGACTCAAGGTCGGAGGAGTAAGGCGCACACGCCGCCATGTCTTTAACACCGGCGGTAATTGATTATGAAAATCCGTGCCCGGCGGGCGGGATCAGAAGCTCTCGGCAAACCAGCGCCACATTGACGAAGCCCGACCGGCATTCGCCTCGGCCTGCACCCGTCGGGGCATGATCGGCAGACCGCTCATCCGCGGCGGACCGGCAATGGCTTCGGCCGCACCGCGCGTTTCTCGGCGGACAATTCCGGCGGCCGCACTGAAGGCGGGACCGGACACGGCATCGCCCAGACCGCTGACCCCGCACGGGCTGGCAATACGGACCTGTTTGCCGAACACCCTCGCCGCCAGCTCGGCCGCTCCGGGCAGCTGTGCGCCACCTCCGGTCAATACCAGGCGACGACCGGACGTCCGGCCGACACCGGCCGCGTCGAGGCGGTCGCGAATGAGCTCGAATGTTTCTTCCAGCCGCGGCCGGATGATCGAATTGAGCAGCGACCGCGGCGCACTGTCGTAGAGCGCGCCATTCTCACCGGAAACCGAGGGAACCTCGATCATCTGCTGGTCATCTTCAGGGCTGTCGAGCGCCGAACCATACAGGGTCTTGAGACGTTCGGCGGCAGCCAGCGGCGTCGACAGCCCCCGCGCCACGTCGGACGTCACATGAGAGCCACCGACCGGGACCGCATCAATGTGCAGCAGCGCACCTTCCGCGAACACGGCCGCGGTGGTGGCACCGGCACCCATGTCTATCAGGGTCGCGCCCAGCTTGACCTCATCATCAGCCAGGGCCGACAGACCGGACGCGTAAGGCGTGGCGACCACGCCCTTGAGGTCGAGATGGCAGCGCTCGATACAGGTCGACAGATTGCGCAGCGGGCCAATCGCCGCCGTGATGACATGGACTTCGACGCCCAGCGTCTTGCCGAACATGCCGCGCGGATCCTTGATTCCGCGATGGTCATCGACCGACCAGGACAAGGGTATGGCGTGCAGGACGACGCGGTCCTCGATGGCAAATTCGGCCAGCGCACCATCCAGCAGGCGGCGTGGCTCGCGCTCGGTGATCTCCCGCTGCGGCAGATCGATTTCAGCGGCAATCCGCGTCGAGGCCGGCTGTCCGGCCGACAGGGTAACCGTGACAGCGTTGACGGCAATCCCGGCCATGCGCTCGGCCTGTTCGACAGCCGTGCGGATGGCTTCTGCGGCGGCGTCCATATCCACCACGGCGCCGGCGCGCACGCCGCGCGACGACTGATGACCGACCCCGATCACACGCGGGCGCGGGCCGGAGATGGTCTGATCCGTCCGGGCAATGAAACAGGCGATCTTGGAGGAACCGACATCGAGGGCGGCACAGACGCCCTGGGCCTTGGCGCCGCCGACAGCACTGGGCTGACGCGACCGGAACAGATCAAACACACTCACGCTTCACGCTCCCGCATACCGGCCGCCGCTGCCCGGTCAGGCAGGGCCCGGACGATCAGATCGCCCTCACCGCGTAGGTCAAAACTCTCGGCCGCCAGCCGCAGCACGCCGCGCTCGGCCTGCAGGCGCGCGAGGATGGCAATCGACGCCATCACATCGCTCTCGGGCAATTTCACATCGGCGCCGCTCTCCAGGCGCAAATTCCAGCGCCGGTCACCAACCCGAACGGCACCGACCACCCGGCCGGCCACTTCGGGGAAGTGACCCAGGGCATCAACAATCTCGGTCGCCGCCTCATTGGCGCCATCCGCCACAACGAGCGGCAGGTCAGGCGGCGCCATGACGTCGGCGTCGGCAATCACAACCCCGTCCCTGTCAATCACATGCAATCCGCCTTCAACCTGCCAGAGCGCAAAGGCCTCGCGGGTTTCAACGACGATCGCGATGCGGTCCGGCAACAGGCGCGCGACGCGCGCCCGGCGGATCATCGGCATGGCTTCAACACGGCTGCGCACGACCTCCGGATCAATGGAGAAGATGGACTCGCCGTCAGTGATCAAGGAGGCCACGACGATGGCGTGGGCCATCTCGCCGCGTGCACCGGTGACATCGACCGCGCGAACGGCAAAACCGGCATCAGCCAACTGGCTTTCCACCCGGTCGCCGGCCCAGTCGACGACATCGTCAAGCTGTCCGAAAAGCGCAAGTCCGCCCACCGTGACAGCCGTCAGGCCGGCCACGACCAGTCCGCCGAAGCGGGCTGCATTCGCCATACGATATCTGACACCCCGGACCTGGGCCTCGACCCAGTTACGCAAACGCCGCGGTGCGGACACCGCGGCGGACTGGGGTTTGGTCTTGCGACGGCCCGCTTTACGCGAACCGGCACGCCTCACCTTCGACACGACGCATTCTCCGCCATCCATGCAACGAGATCAGAAAACGCGATCCCGCAATACTGCGCCTGTTCTGGCGCTAGTGATGTCGGAGTCATGCCCGGTTGGGTGTTAATTTCGAGTAACCATAGTGGTGTATCGGCTGCCGAATCATACCGGAAATCTGACCGGGTCATTCCGCGGCATCCCAAGGCCTGGTGCGCCTTTACGGCCAATTGCTTCGCCAGATCCGCGACGGCTTCGGTGATGGGCGCTGGTAAAATATGATCCGACCCGCCCGCGGTGTACTTGGCTTCATAGTCATAAAAGGTCGTGTTCGGCTTGATTTCGGTCACACAAAGCGCCCGGTCCTCCATCACCGCGACAGTCAGCTCGCGCCCCGGGATGTAGCGTTCGATCAGGATTTCGTCGCCCAGAGCCCAGGCCGTCGAGCCCAGCTCGGCGGGCGGTCGATTGGCGCCTTCCAGCACGATATGCACACCGACAGACGAGCCCTGCGCATTGGGTTTGGCGACATAGGGCGGCTTCATGACGTGCGCTTTGGCCGCCTCGAACCGGTTGGCGATAATGCCTTCGGGGCAAGGGATCCCCGCCGCACGCAGCACGTCCTTGGCCTTTTGCTTGTCCATCGCCAGGGCCGAGGCCAGCACGCCGGAATGCGTATAGGGCTTGCCGAAATGTTCCAGTACCCCCTGGACCAACCCGTCCTCGCCCCACTCGCCATGCAATGCGTTGAACACGATATCCGGCGCGGCATCGGCGAGCTGCTGCGAGAGTTCACGGCCGGCATCGATCTCGACCACCTCATAGCCGGCATCGCGCAACCCCTTGGCACAGGCCGCGCCCGACACCAAAGACACATCCCGTTCCGGCGACAGGCCACCGAGAAGTACCGCAACACGCTTGCTCATGAGCTCATCCTGGTTGAAGTCCCGCCTCGTCAGTGGGTGCGGGCGGACCGGCTAGTTCAACACTTCGCCTTTGGGGGTGGTCGGACGGACGACCGGGTCTGACAGGGCGATCGCACTGGCACCGGTACTGCGCGCCAGCGTCAGCAATTCGGTCAAAGCCTCGATCGGTGCCGTCCCGAGGTCGACGTGCAGCATCTCATCCTGCAATGACGCGGCGTGAATGAAGCCACCGGTCTGCACGCCCGGCGTCACCACTGGCGTGTCCTTCATCATCCCGAACCAGCGATCAAACCAGCGCGTTACCGCCGCTTCATCCCATTTCGCGTCCTGCAGCTGGACCACCAGTGCGTCCCAGCGGAAGGGATGGAGGTGCAGATGGACGCCCTCGACCGGGCCATCCCAGGACTTGAAGGCCAGCATGTCCTGCAAGCGGAATTCTCGGAATTCCGGCTTGGGCTGGAGCTGGGTCGCGAAATCAATGCGGTAGAGATTCCGGATCAGCGACTTGTCGTGCTGGATCGCGAACGGATGCTCGCTGACACCCTGGGGGAAATGCTTTTGCATCTCCGGCAGCCACTGGGTGTAGGCCTGTACGAATTTCTCTCGGATCGGTTCGATCGCCGCGGCGACTGGATCGGTCATCCCGCTTGCCCCTCTTGTTTCTGGTCGCCGGAGACCCGGCCGATACGCCGGACTTCCCAGCGCAGCTCGATATCATGTTGCTGGCGAACCCGCGCCCGCACGTCCTCGCCGACCTGCTCGAGGTCAGCCGCGCTGGCCGTGCCATCATTGATCAGGAAGTTACAATGTTGCTCGGAAAAATGCGCCCCGCCAACGCGGTAGCCGCGCCCGCCGACACTGTCGATCAGCTCCCAGGACTTGCGCTGGTTCGGCGTGCCGGGCGGATCGGGATTGGCAAAAGTCGAGCCGGAGGTCTTCTCGCGGATCGGCTGTGTGCTCTCGCGCCGCGCCGTGATCGCAGTCATCCGCTCGGTAATCGCGTCCGGATCATCGGCCTGCCCCAGGAACACCGCCGCGGTGAAAATCCAGTCCTCCGGCGCCGAGCAATGGCGATAGGAATAGGCCAACTCTTCCGGCGAGGCGATGATGCGGCGTCCCATCCGGTCCAGCGCAATGACTTCGACCACCACGTCGGATGTTTCCTGGTCATAACAGCCGGCATTCATCCGCAGCGCGCCGCCAATCGTGCCGGGCACACCTACCAGGTATTCCAGCCCGCCAATCCCGGCCTTGGCCGCCGCCTTGGCGACCATCTTGTCGAGCGCTCCGGCTCCCGCGCGCAGGCGATGCCCGTCCAGTGCCTCGGTCTTCGCGAACGCTCCCGCCAGACGGATCACCACACCCGGCACCCCGCCATCCCGCACCAGCGTGTTCGACCCGGCACCCAGCACGGTCACCGGAATCCCGTCCGGCGTCTCCGCCAGGAAGCGGCACAGATCAGACTCGTCGGCCGGGAGGTAAAGCACATCCGCCGGCCCACCAACCCGAAGCCAGGTCAGGCCCTTCAGCGGCGCAGCCTCGATATACTTGCCGCGGACAGAGGGGAGTTGGGCGAGGAGACTCATGCCGCGCTCCATCCGCCCACGCGATCCCGCAAACAAAAACCAGTCCCGATTGTCATCCCGGCCGGATGCCCGGCCCTGAGCCGGGCGGAGAGCCGGGACCTATAATCCCGGTGCGTTCCGAAATGGTCGCGGCGTCGAAATCGCGCCTGTTGTTGGCGGTCGTCCGTAGCTATGGGTCCCGGCTCTGCGCCTCGCTTTCGCGAGGCATTCGGCCGGGATGACAAGGTGAGTGCGTTTCCTGGATCGGGAACGGTGACGGAGTCGCTGGCTCGCCTCACTGGCCCAAAGCCTCCAACTCACCCGGCAAGGCATAGGCCCATTGCGTGATATCACCGGCGCCGAGGCAGACGACGACATCGCCCTCGCCGGCCCGTTTGGCGACGTCGGAAGCCACAGCATCCCGGGTCGTGGCGCCGGCATCGCGGTGACCGTGCGAGCGGAGGCTCTCGACAAGGTGCGCCTGGTCGGCGCCCTCGATCGGGTCTTCGCCGGCGGTATAGACCGGGGTCACCAGCACGCTGTCAGCATCGTTGAAACAGGTCGAAAAATCATCGAACAGATCGTGCAGGCGGCTGTAGCGGTGTGGCTGCATGACCGCGATCACCTTGCCGGTCGCGGCCTGACGGGCGGCTTTCAGCACGGCAGCAATCTCGACCGGGTGATGGCCGTAATCATCGATGATCGCCGCGCCCTTCCATTCGCCGGTGCGGGTGAAGCGACGCTTCACCCCGCCGAATTGACCCAGAGCCGTCCGGGCACCCGTTTCGGTCAGGCCGAGCTCGCGGGCCGTCGCCAAAGCAGCGACCGCATTGAGCACATTGTGCTCGCCCATCATCGGCAAAAAGATATCGCGCCAGACGGTCTCGTCCTGACCACGCAGGCGGAAGCGGACATCGAAGGTCGCGCCGGTCGGATCCATTTTGAGGTTTTCCAGCCGGGCATCGGCCTGCGGGTTCTGGCCATAGGTGATGACGCGGCGGTCCTCGACCCGGCTGGCCAGGGACTGGACCTCGGGATGATCGGTGCACAGGACCGCGAACCCGTAAAAGGGCAGGTTCTCGACAAACTGGAAGAAGGCCTGCCTCAGCGTGTCGAAATCGCCGTAATGCTCCATGTGCTCGGGGTCGATATTGGTGACAATGGCCACGGTCGAACGAAGCTTGAGGAAGGAGCCATCGCTCTCATCCGCCTCGACTGCCATCCAGTCACCCAGCCCGACCTTAGCGTTCGAGCCATAGGCGGAAATGATGCCGCCATTGATCACGGTCGGATCGACCCCGGCGGCATCCATCAGCACCGCGACCAGCGAGGTTGTCGTCGTCTTGCCGTGTGTGCCACCGACCGCGACGGCGAATTTCAGGCGCATCAGCTCGGCCAGCATTTCCGCCCGGCGGACAACCGGGATCTTGGCGGCGCGGGCTGCAACCAGTTCGGGGTTGTCCGGCTTGATGGCCGAGGAGACGACGATGGCACCCGCCCCGTCGACATTGTCGCCCGTGTGACCGATGGCGACGGTCGCGCCCAGCCCGGTCAGGCGCTCGACATTCGGGTTGGCCTTGATGTCGGAGCCTTGCACCTTGTAGCCCAGATTGAGCATGACCTCGGCGATGCCGGACATGCCGATTCCGCCAATGCCGACGAAATGGACGGGGCCGACTTCAAACGGCAGGGCGGTAAACTTCATACGAGCGCTCCGGTGACCAGGCCATCGACCGCCCGCGCCAGCCCGTCGGCGGCATCAGGGCGGCCCAGCGCACGCGCCGACTGGGCACGGCTGGCGAGGTCGTCAGGGTTGGACAAACGGGTTTCGACAAGGGCCGCGATCTTCTCCGCGGTGAATTCGCCCTCATGGACGACATCACAGGCGACCGCCTGGACGAGGCCGTCGACATTGGCAGACTGGTGGTCGTCAGCTGCGATCGCCAGCGGGCAGAAGATCGCCGGACGCCCGACGCCTGCGACTTCGGAAACGGTCGAGGCACCAGCGCGACCGATCACCAGATGGCTGGCGGCATACAGCGACCCGACATCCTCGAAAAAGGGTTCGCAGCGGGCCGTGATGCCGGCAGCCTGGTAGGTTTCGCGTGCCATGGGGAGGGATTCCTCGCGGGTCTGTTGGACCACATCAAGGCGGGATCGCAGCTTTTCCGGGACCATTGCCAGCGCCTGCGGCACGGTTTCCGACAGGATGCGCGCGCCCAGGGACCCGCCGAGCACGAGGATGTTCAACCGCCTGTCGGCTTCGATGGCCAGGTAGCCGGCAGCCCGCGCGGCGATGATCGGCGCGCGCAGCGGGTTGCCGGTCAGGATGTGACGCTTTTTCGCCTTGGCGGGCAGACGGTCGAGGCGTTCGAAACCGGAGGCGACGAATCCGGCCCTGTCAGCAAAAACCCGATTGACCCGGCCCAGCACGGCGTTTTGTTCGTGGATGGCGAAGGCAATGCCCATCGAGCGGGCGACCGCCAGGGCCGGAAAGGCCGGATAGCCGCCAAAGCCGGCGATCACGTCCGGCTTCCACTTGCCGACAATCGAGCGCGCCTGGGCAAAGCCCTGGGTCAGTTCGAGGGCGGCCCGGGCCAGCTTGATCGGGTTCTTCGTCGACGGGCTGGCGGCATGGATCTCGTCTACCGCGACCGCCGGGAAGTCGGTCGCGTGACGCAGGCCGCGGGCATCGGTGACCAGACGCACCTGCCAGCCCCGCGCGATCAGCGCTTCGGCCGCGGCGCGCGCGGGAAACATGTGGCCGCCGGTTCCCCCGGCCGCAATCAGACAGCGGCGCGGTGTCATGCGGAGAAACGCGGCGTGTAGGCGCCGGGACGGCGACGGGTGAAGGCCAGCAGGAGGCCGGCGCCAAACGCAAGGGCAAGCATGGACGAACCTCCATAGGAGACGAAAGGCAAAGTCATGCCCTTGGGTGGAATGAGGTTCAAGTTTACGGCGATATTGACCAGGCTTTGCAGTCCGAATTGCAGCGCAAGTCCAGCAACCGCCAACTGCGCGAAACCGTCCTGCAGTCGCATCACCTGCATCCAGGCCCGTGTCACGAGGATGGCAAACAGGCCGATGATGGACAGCGAAGCCATCAGGCCGAACTCCTCGGCAGCGACCGAGAAGATGAAATCGGTGTGGGCATCAGGCAGAAGATGCTTCACCTCGCCCTCGCCCGGCCCGACCCCGGCAATGCCGCCGCGCGAGATGGCCTCGGTGGCGCGGTCGATCTGATAGGTGTCGCCGCTCTCCGGATTGAGGAAACGGTCCACCCGTGAGGCAATATGCGGGAAGGTGACATAGGCCAGCGTCGACCCGGTCGCCGCCAGGCCGCCCAGCACCGCCACCCAGATCCAGGACAGGCCGGAGGCGAAGAAAATGCCGCCGAAACACAGGGTCAGCAGCACCGATTGGCCGAAATCGGGCTGCAGCATCAAGAGGGCAATGGCGACCGCAAACAGACCGAAGGCGATGATCCGCCCGGGCACCGGGGCGCCACGCTTCTCCTCGGAAAACAACCAGGCCGCGGTGACCAGCAAGGCCGGCTTGAGGAATTCCGAGGGCTGCAAGGAGAACGGGCCAAATCGCAGCCAGCGGGTCGCGCCCTTGACCTCATGGCCGACGAACAGTGTCGCCGCCATAAGGATGAAGGCCCCCATCAGGGCGATCACGGCCAGTCGGCGTGCGCCCTTGGGAGACAGGGCCGAAATGCCCAGAAGGGACAACAGGCTGAGACCGGCGAACACGCTTTGCCGGTAGAGGAAGTAGAACGGGTCATCCAGGCCAAGACGCTCGGCGGCGGCCGGGCTGGCCGCCATCGACAGGACAAGCCCGGTTGCGACCAGAGCCAGGACAACAAACAGCAGCGTCCGGTCGATGCCGCGCCACCACATGCCCAGTGCCCGCGAGAATCTCTGTATCACGCAACACCCTCCGGTGTGCGGTCAGCCGCGACGCGGTCATTGACCAGGGCGCGGAAGGCGTCGCCACGGGCCTCATAGCTGGTGAACTGGTCAAAGGAGGCGGCTGCCGGCGACAGCAGCACGACCTGCCCGGCCTCTGCGCACTCCCGGGCGTCGCGGGTGGCGGCGGCGATGGCGCCAGCCAGGTCCCCGCATTGCTCGACCGGCAGATGACCATCGAGTTCACGGGCGAAACCGTCAGCGGCCTCGCCGATCAGATAGGCCTTGGCGACCCGGTGAAATTGCGGCTTCGCGGCATCCAGCCCTCCCGCCTTGGCCCGGCCACCGACGATCCAGCGGATGCGGTCATAACAGCCCAGAGCCTGAACGGCGGCCTCGGCATTGGTGGCCTTTGAGTCATTGATATAGGTCACGCCAGCCAGACTCGCCACGCGCTCCTGGCGGTGCGGCAATCCCCCAAAGCTCGCGATCGCCTCGGCCGCCGCGCGGCCGGAAACCCCCAAGGCGCGCACCGCGGCCAGCGCCGCCGCAGCGTTCTGGGCATTGTGCCGCCCCGGCAGGGTCAATACACCGGCCAGGTCGACAACCGGATGGGAGGCACAGTCCAACGCGTCATAGACCCGGTCCCCGAGCGCGTAGACGCCGCGTGCAAACACCCGACCGGCCGAGATCGGAATGACCTCTTCCTCGCGGCGCTGGCGGCGCAGGGTCGAGAAATAGGCCGAGGTCGGATTGTCATCGATGCCGATGATGGCGATGCCGCCGGGTTGTTGCATCTCGAACAGGCGCTTCTTGGCGCGGAAATAGCCGTCAAAATCGCCATGCCGGTCAATATGGTCGGGCGTCACGTTCAACAGGATCGCAACGTCACAGGCCAGCGAGTGGGTCAGATCGAGTTGATAGGAGGACAGCTCGAGGACGTAATAACTGCCCGGACGCGGCGGCGCTTGCGCCAGAATGGCGTCGCCGATATTGCCGCCGACCACCACATTGCGGCCGGTGGCCCGCAGGATGTGTCCGATCAATGCCGTCGTGGTCGATTTGCCATTGGTGCCGGTGATGCCGATCACCTTGGGTCGGCGCTTTTCGGGCAAGCCGGCCAGGGCGTGAGCAAACAGCTCGATGTCGCTGATGATCGGGGCGCCGACGGCCTGGGCCAGCTCAACCATGTGATGCGGCTTGGGATGAGTCAGCGGGATGCCCGGCGACAGGACCAGCGCGGCAATGTCGCCCCAGTCACGCCGGTTGAGATCATCCAGCGTCAGGCCTTCCGCGGCGGCACGCGCGCGGGACGGCTCGGCGTCGTCCCAGCAGGAAACTGCTGCGCCGCCTGCCTCGAGGGCCTTTGCCGTGGCTATGCCTGTGCGCCCCAATCCGAACACAGCCACACGGCGGCCTTCATATGCGTGGATCGGGATCATGAGGGCCTATCCTAGCGCAATTTCAGCGTAGCGAGTCCAATTAGTGCAAGTATGACCGCAATAATCCAGAAACGGATGACAATGGTCGGTTCGGCCCACCCCTTTTTCTCGAAATGGTGGTGGATCGGCGCCATGCGGAAGACCCGCTTGCCGGTCAGTTTGAAGCTGGCCACCTGCACCATGACGGAGACCAGTTCGAGGACGAAAAGGCCACCGACGATGGCCAGAACCAGCTCGTGCTTAATGGCCACCGCGATTGTGCCCAGCGCGCCGCCGAGCGACAGCGAACCGGTATCGCCCATGAACACCATGGCCGGCGGTGCATTCCACCACAGGAAACCGATGCCGGCCCCGATCAGTGCGCCACAGAAGATCAGGATTTCACCCGCCCCGGCGGTATAGTGGACCTGCAGATATTCCGCGAAGTCGACCCGGCCGACGACATAGGCGATCACGCCGAACGTTGCGGCGGCGATCATCACCGGCACGATGGCCAGCCCGTCCAGCCCGTCAGTCATGTTCACGGCGTTGCCGGATCCGACGATGACGATACAGCCGAAAACCAGGAAAAGCGGCCCGATATTGATCATCAGGTCCTTGAAGAAAGGCACGGCGATGGAGGTTTCCACGCCAGGATCGACACCCAGCGCGCGAGCGGTATGTGTCGCCCAGATCACCGCGACCAGCGCGATGGCGAACTCGCCAACCAGTTTGAAACGTCCACCGAAACCGGCCGTCGTCTGCTTGGTGACCTTCAAATAGTCATCGATGAAACCGATCACGCCGAAACCGGCAGTGACGAAAATGACAATCCACACATAGGGATTGGACAGATCGGCCCAGAGCAACGTGCCGACCATAACGCCCAGCAGGATCAGGAAGCCACCCATGGTCGGCGTCCCCGCCTTCTCGACAACATGGCGCTCGATGCCTTCGGCCCGGATCGGTTGACCCTTGCCCTGCTTGCGACGCAGCCAGCTGATCATCGGCTTGCCGAAAACAAAGGCGATCAGCATCGCCGTCATCAGGGCGCCGCCCGTCCGGAAGGTTATGTAGCGAAACAGGTTCGCCAGCTGCAGGTCTTCAGCCAGCGGCGCGAACAACAAATAGAGCATGGGCGGATCAGGCCTCCGTCAATCCGAGTGCGGTACCGTCGAGGAGAACCGAGGCAATCTTGTGGAGGCCGGAACCATTGGAGCCCTTGATGAGCACCACATCCCCCGAACGCACCAGTGACTTGACCTGTTCCAGCCCCCCAACCGCATCTTGCGCATAGCCTGCGCGAACCTGCTTGGGCAAGGCATCATGCAGATGCTTCATGCGACGACCACAGGTCAGTACCGCGTCGATACCTGCGGCTGCGAGATTCTCGGCGAGCGCCGCGTGCAGATGGTTCTCGTCCGGACCGAGTTCGAGCATGTCACCGAGGACCGCGATCCGGCGGCCGCCCTGCGCAGGCGCCGCTGCACCCAGCGCGGCGATGGCGGCGGCCATCGACACCGGGTTGGCGTTGTAGGCGTCGTCCAGCAGCGTGAACCGACCACCATCCGGCAGCTCAACCTGGGCGGCGCGGCCGCGGCCTGGCTCGGCACCTACATCTGACAGCGCGGCAGCGACGTCGCGGGCATCGAGCCCGGCGCCGGCCGCGGCGGCAAAGATCGCGCCGGCATTCCAGGCCCAGTGGGCACCGGTGGCCGCGAGGCGGAAAGGCGCACGCACGCCAAGCACATTGGCCACACCGCGCGACCCATCCAGCCCGGTCTCAAAATCCTCGATCCGGATCGCCGCGGAAGCCGAAGCGCCGAAATCCAGCAGGAACGCCGCGCACGAATGCCGGGCATGACGGGCGATACGCTCGGCGAACGGGTCATCGGACGGGTAGATCGCCACCCCGTCCTGCTCGAGCCCGTCGAATATCTCCGACTTGGCATCGGCAATCGCTTCGACCGTCCCCAGATGCTCCAGATGAGCCGGTGCGATCCGCGTGATCAGCGCGACATGCGGTCTGACCAGGGAGGACAGGTCGCGGATCTCGCCGGCATGGTTCATGCCCAGCTCGAATACGGCGCGCCCGGTGTCGCGTGGCATCCGGGCCAGGGTCAGGGGCACACCCCAGTGGTTATTGTAGGATTTGACGCTCCAGTGCGCCGGGCCAGCGGCGCGAAAGACGGCCGCGATGGCTTCCTTGACACTGGTCTTGCCGACGCTGCCCGTCACCGCAACGCGGATCGCGCCGGACCGGTCACGGGCTGCCGCACCGAGGGCGCGCAGGCCTTCCAGCGCGTCCTTGACCATCAGCGCCGGCTCGACCCCAGTGTCACCGCGCTCAACGAGGCATGCCGAAGCACCTTTCTCCAGCGCGGCCGCCACGAAATCATGCCCGTCGCGTGCGTCCTGCAAGGCCACGAAAAGGTCGCCAGGTTGCAGCGTGCGGGTATCGATCGAGATGCCCGAGACTGTCCAGCCGGACTCACCCAAAAGCATGCCTCCCGTCGCGGCCATGGCCTGTCCGGACGTCCACAGCGGGTGCGCGCTTGCCTCAGACATTGGCGGTCTCCTTGGCGGACAGCGCGGCGCGGCCCTGTTCACGGTCATCGAAGGGATGCACGACATTGCCGACGATCTGGCCGGTTTCGTGCCCCTTGCCGGCAATCAACAGGCAATCCCCGGCCTTGAGCATCGTGACCCCATGCCGGATTGCCTCGGCCCGGTCGGCAATCTCCTCGGCCGTGGGGCACCCTTTGAGGATGGCCTTGCGAATGGTGGCAGCATCTTCAGAGCGCGGATTGTCGTCGGTGACGATGACACGATCGGCCTGATTGGCGGCGATGACGCCCATCTTGGCGCGCTTGGAGGCATCCCGGTCGCCGCCACAGCCAAAGATCACAATCACCCGCCCGCGGGTGTGCGGCCGTGCCGCCCGCAACAACTTGTCGAGCCCGTCCGGCGTATGGGCGTAGTCGACCAGTACCGGGGCACCGGCCGCCGTCTCGCCAACTTTCTCGAGGCGGCCCGGCACGCCGGTCAATGCCTTGAGAGAGGCCAGCACGCTGGACGCAGCAACGCCGTCGGACAGAGCGATAGCCGCCGCGCCAAGGGCATTGAGGATCTGGAATTCACCAACCAGCGGAATGTCGAGGGCGTATTCCTGCCCCCTCCACGAGAAGACGACGCTCTGGCTCGCTGCCCGCGGCGTGATCTCGCGGATCGCCAGATCGGCGCCGCGCCAGCCCATGGTGAGAACTTCCAGCCCGCGCTCGCGGGCGGCAGCGGCCATCTTGCCACCCCACTCGCTGTCGACATTGATCACGGCCCGGCCATCGGCCGGGAGGCGCTCGGTGAACAGCTTCAATTTGGATGCGAAGTAATCGGCAAAGTCGGGATGATAATCGAGATGATCCTGGGTCAGATTGGTGAAGGCACCGACCTGCACCCGAACGCCGTCCATGCGGTGTTGCTTGAGCCCATGGCTGGACGCTTCCATGCCCAGATGGGTGACGCCTTCACCCGCCAGCCGGTCCAGTGCGGCCTGCAGCGCGACCGCGTCCGGGGTCGTATAGCCCGTCACCTCGACCGAATGGCCGCGCGTCACGCCGAGTGTACCCAGGCAGGCGGCCTCGATACCGGCTCCAGCCCAGATCTGGCGAAGGAACTCAACGGTCGAGCTTTTCCCGTTGGTGCCAGTGATGGCGACGATGTGTTCAGGCTGGCGCGGATAGAAACGCGCCGCCATCCGCGCCAGAAGCGCAGCGGGTTCGGCTACGGCAATCACCGGGACCGGCGCCTCGACTGGCTGATCGGTAAGAATGGCAGACGCCCCGGCGGCCAGCGCCTTGGGGATGAAGTCACGACCATGAACAGTCACGCCTGGCAGCGCGGCGAAAACAAAGCCCGGCTCGACCTTGCGACTGTCCAGAGTCAGACCGCGCACGACAAGGTCGCCACCTTCAAGGACCAGACCTTCATCGAGCAACAGGTCGTTCATAGTCACGGGATCAACTCCGGCATGAGGGCAGCACGAACCATGGCAGCACGTCCGACCGGGTCCTCATTGGACCGCTCGACGCCCAGGATGGGCGCGATCCGCGCCACGATCTCGCCCACCGCCGGGGCCGCGACCCGGCCACCGGTCGGGCGAAGATAGGTCGGCTCGGGCATTTGTGGTTCATCCAGCAACACAAGGATCGCATATTGCGGATCATTGGCCGGGAAAACCGCCGAAAATGAGGAAATCAGCCGCGAGGTGTCATAACCGCCGCGCGACGGCTTGTCGGCAGTACCCGTCTTGCCCGCAACCAGATAGCCAACAGCTTCGGCATTGCCGCCCGTGCCGCCGACCACATTTTCCCGCATCAGGGCCAGCACGTCGCGGGCCACATCCGAGCGCATGACGCGCTCGCCGAGAATGGTTTCGTCAGCCGCCACCGGCAACAGGGTTGGCGGAACATAGACGCCATCATTGGCGATCGCGGCGAAGGCGGCGATGGTCGCGATCGGGCTGACGGCGATGCCGTGCCCATAGGAAATCGTGACCGTCTCGGTTGGCCCCCAATTGCGCGGCAGCAAGGGGTCCGCACTCTCGGCCAGTTCGATCGGAGCGCGTTCGAGCAGACGCAGATCGCCGAGGAAACCGCGCTGCGCCTCGGCACCGACTTCGAGCGCCATGTGACCGGAGCCGATATTGGAGGAATGGGTAAAGATCTCCGGTACACTCAGCCAGCGCTCCTCACCATGATAGTCGGAGATCCGGTAACCGCCGACCGCGAGCGGCGCGCGTGCGTCGTAGCGGCTCTCCAGCGTTGCCGTCTCCTCTTCGAGGGCCACGGCGACGGTAAAGGCCTTGAAGGTCGAGCCCATCTCGTAAACCGACTGGGCCGCCCGGTTGAGGCGCTCGCCGGGGCTGGCATCGGAGGGGCGGTTGGGGTCAAAATCGGGCAACGACACCATGCCGAGGATTTCACCGGTGCGGACATTCATCACGATCCCGGTCGCAGCCAGGGCCCGATACTCGGTCATCGTCGCACGCAGGACTTCATCGACATGGAATTGCACGGCCATGTCGATGGACAGGGCAACAGGGCGACCATCGCCGGACATCAGCGCTCCGTCAAAGGCCCGCTCGGCACCGGCCAGACCGTCCATGTCGCGATTGGTATAGCCCACAACATGAGAGGCCAACCGCCCGCGCGGATAGACGCGGCGAGGTTCGGTACGGAACTCCAGACCCGGCAGGCCCAGCGCAAAGACCGCCTGACGCTGGCGCGGAGTCAGATTGCGACGAACCCAGACAAAGCGGCGGCGCGACCCAAGACTCTCCGTAAGCGCCACGACATCCACCTCCGGCAGGACGGTGGCGAGCATTTCAGCGGTTTCCGCTGCATCCCAGACCAAAGCCGGGTCGGCATAGAGCGAATGGGTTTCCAGGGTCGTGGCCAGCACCTGGCCGGTGCGGTCAAACAGGTCACCGCGATTGTGCGCCTCCGCGACCGGCCGGGTCGGCACAGCATCGGCCGGACCGGTAATGGCGACCTCGATCGCGCGGCCGGCAAGGATGGCAAATCCCAGCGCCAGAGACAGGCCCATCACACGCAAACGCCCGCGCGAGGCATCCATCGCGCGGGTTTCATCACTTTCAATACGCAGCAGCCGGGACATGTCGGCCGGCGCGGCCTCGGCCAGCGGCGGCGGCGCCAGGGTGCGCGTTTCCGATGATATCTGTTTGCGGAACGGCCACAGACGCATCAGTCCGGGCCTCCCGCCTGTGTCGGCTCGGCCATGGCCAGGGCGCTATCCGGCTGGGCCACGAACTGCCCGTCGCGGCGGACGTCGTTCTCGGCGGGACGCGGGTCGGACAGCAGCGGCAGATCGCTCAAGGCCACCTCCCGCGACGGGTCCAGCGGTTCGAAGCCGAGATAGCGCCGGGCCAGGGCGCGCAGGCGCTCCGGATCTTCCAGATGGGCGATCTCGACATTGAGAACATTGATCTGACGGCGCTCCTCGACGAGCTGGGCCTGGATGTCTTCAAGGCGTTCCTGCGAGCTCTTCGCCTCGGCCTTGGCGATGTAGAGCGCGACCGCCAGAGCTGCGGCAACGACGAACGCAATCGCATTGAGCGTGCGGATCATAGCGCGGCCTCCAGACGGGCAAGCGGAACAATACTCGTGTGAAGCGACGGGCTGTCGGACCAGGCCGGCGCTTCGTTTCTGATGGCGGCACGCAGCTTGGCTGAGCGGGCCCGGGAATTTTCTGCGGCCTCCTCGTCGCTGGCCGATACGGCGCGGCGGGTCAGCAACGAGAAACTGGGCTCAGGGCCGGCTTCGACCGCAGGCTCGTAACGCGAGCCGCCTCCCCCTGCGAGACCGGCACGGCTTCGCAGGAAGGTCTTGACCATGCGGTCTTCCAGTGAATGGAAAGTAACCACGACAAGCCGTCCCAGCGGAGCCAGCAGACGCTCGGAAGCCTCCAGCGCCCGGGCCAATTCGCCCAACTCGTCATTCACGAAAATGCGCAGCGCCTGGAAGACCTTCGTAGCGGGATGGATTTTCGAATGTTTTCCGCCAGTTGCGCGGGTAACAATTTCGGCGAGCCGATCCGTCGTCTCGATTTTTGCTTCGGTGCGGGCCGTGCAGATGAATTTTGCGATCCGGCGCGAACGGCGCTCCTCGCCGTATACATAAAATATGTCGGCGAGCTCTGCCTCCTTCAGGCGGTTCACGGCATCGGCGGCAGTCGGGCCCGTCGCCGCCATGCGCATGTCCAGCGGACCCTTGCGCATGAAGGAGAAGCCGCGCTCGGCCTGGTCGATCTGCATCGAGGACACGCCGATATCCAGGACAATGCCGTCGACCTGGTCGATACCGCGCGAGGCCAGCACCTCGCCCATCGCCGAGAACGGCGCTTCGGCAAAGGCAAACCGCCCGCCAGACGCCTGGACCAGCTGGGTCGCCGTCGTCTGGACGGCCGGGTCGCGATCAATGCCGATCAACTTGCAATCGGCCGCTGACAGTATGCCGCGTGAATAGCCCCCGGCGCCAAACGTCCCGTCAATGTACAAGGCCCCGCCGCGCGGTTCGAGCGCGTGCAGGACCTCATCCAGCATCACCGGAATGTGCGGCGCGACGCTCATCACACGCCTCCCGGACGCGCAGGCAGTTTCAGGGCGCGCTTGTTGTCCCGGGCGAAGGCCTGGGCGTTGGCCTTGTGGTCCTCGAACCGCTCCGGCGACCAGATCTCGAAACGCGAACCAAGACCGACAAAGGTCGCCTTGGCGTCGAGACCGGCATGTTCGGCAAAGTCCTTGGGCAGGGTGACGCGGCCATTGGCGTCAAAGGCGAGCGGACGGGCCGCACCGAAGATCGCGCGTTCGAAAGCGATGCGCGCATCATCATAGGGGTCCATTTCCTCGATCAGCGCCTGATAGCGCTCGAGCAAGGCCTGACCGCCGCCTTCCAGATAGGGGCCGTCAAAGGACGGCCAGACAATGATGCCGTCAAACGGGCCGCCCCGGACCACCGCACGGAAATCGGCCGGAACGGAAACCCGTCCCTTGGCGTCGACGCCGTTAATGGTGGTGGACAGAAACACGCTTTGATGGCTCCCCAAACCCTGCAACCGACCCCGCATGGTTAATGATGGGATAACATGGGACTTGATGGGAAACAATGACGAGAGGGCCGTTTTTCATGGACCAACAGGCCAATCGAAGTATTCAAATATGCAAAATCGAAGAACAGACGCGGAACATTAAGTTAATATCCACAGGCAGCTTCCAGGCCCGCCCACGAAATCCCGCGAAATCCCGAAATCTGTGGATTTGTTCCATTTGGGAAAAAGATGCACGAAGCAACCGGTCGCCCGGCTCCGGAATATCGGTGCCGGCCTCGCCTGTGCCATTCGGGAAAAAGTGATCAGGCGGCCTGTAAGCCGGGTCTTGTCCCCCGGATCAGATCCGGGACGACGGTCATTCATCTGCGATCGTGCTTGCGCACGACCTGGTGCGACCTACCCGGACAGCATGCGGAGGCGCATGTGCAGCCAAGGCTGCGGCCTGTCCCTATTCGGTCTTGCTCCAGGTGGGGCTTGCCTAGCCCCCTTCCTTGCGGTCGGGGCGGTGCGCTCTTACCGCACCGTTTCACCCTTGCCCGGCCCGAAGGCCCGGCGGTCTGTTCTCTGCTGCGCTTTCCCTGGGGTCACCCCCGCCGGACGCTATCCGGCACCTTGCCTCCGTGGAGCCCGGACTTTCCTCGACAACACCGTTTCCGGCCCAGTTGCCGCGACCGTCCAGCCACCTGATCGCGATCTAGATCGTCCAGACAGGCGCCACCGTCAAGCGTCGCGCGCGTCAGCCAACTTCTCGCGCCGCCACGGCGACGATCAGCGCCCGGGTCTCGTCATCGAGCACACCATCCGTCCGGGCCGGCCGCCAACGCCGCTGGAAGGCAGCGATCACGGCGTCCAGACCGGGCTCCAGTGCATAGCCGATCCGGATCAGGCAATCCGCCACATCGCCGTCGGCAGCGGCGGCGGCCTTCGGCGTCGCCAGTGCACAACCGGCCGCGGCGAGCTTGGCCCACGGAAAATGCTCGCCCGGGTCCTGCTTGCGGCCGGGGGCGACATCGGAGTGACCGATCACCCGCTCGGCGGCGATGCCGTGCCGGTCCATCAGGTCGCGCACCAGGGCGATCACGCTCTGGATCTGGACCGCCGGGTAGTCCGGCAGCGCGAAATCATGGCCGCCATTGACGATCTCGATCCCGATCGAGGCCGAATTGATATCTCTCTCACCGCGCCAGCTCGCCACACCGGCATGCCAGGCGCGCTTGTCGTCCCCGACCAGTTGAAGAATGCGGCCCGTCTCCTCGACCACATAGTGGGCGCTGACCTGGGCCTTGGGGTCACGCAGGCGGGTGATCGCCGCGGCCCCGCTTTCCATGCCGGTATAGTGGAGCAGGATCAGGCTGACCGGCGTCTTGCGATCATTGTAGTTCGGCGATGGCGCTGCCACGACCCCAAGGCTCACAATGTCTTCTCCCGCGCCAGCGCGGCGGCCGGCAGTTTCTTGTTCTGGCGCAGAGCAATGATGCCGACACCGGCCAGGGTCAGACCACCGCCGACAAACAGGCGCCAACCCATGGGGTCCCCCATCAAAAGGATGCCCGACACCACGCCGACCAGCGGGGCCAGCAGCGTGATCGGCGCGATCAGGGTCGCGTCATAGCGTTGCAGCAGGTTGTAGAATACGCCGTGCCCAAAGATGTTGACCAGCACCACGGTGATCAGGAGCGCCACACCAAAGGCCCAACCGCCTGACACAACCGAGCCCAGCTGGCCCTGCTCGAAGGTCAGCGACAACAGGAGCAGCGGCGGCCAGGACAGCAGCCCGATCCAGGCCTGCATGCGAATGGAATCCATCGGTAGACGCTTGACCAGGATCATCCCCAGTGCCGCCACGAAGGCAGCACCGACGCCCAGCAGCATGCCGATCGACATGTCCATCGCCTCCGGGTTCATGATCACCAGCATCACCCCGCCAAAGGCCAGTGTCATGCCGGCGATCCGCGGCAGCCCAACCGTCTCCTTGAGGAAGATGACGGACAGGATGGTGGCAAACGGCACCCCCATCTGCACCGCAATGGCCATGCCGGACGGGGTCGCCCAACGCATGCCCAGGAACATCAGTGCGTATTGCAGCGCCCCCATGCACAGGGCGACGCCGATCATGGTCTTCATGTCGGTCGGTCGGGGTCGCAGCCAGGGCGCCAGGAAGGCATAGAGCAGGGCAAAGCGTAGAAAGGCGAAGAAGATCGGCGGCACACCGTCAAAGCCGGGCACCCAGCCGGGCGCGCCCGTCACCGCAAATTTCGCGACCACGAAATTGAAGCCCCAGACGACGCAGACCGCCACCAGAAGAATGAAATCCTTGAGACGCATGGATCACTCATGGACGTCCCGCGCAACACCGGCAAGCCCTTATTGCGAATGGCCGAAATGCGCGTCCAGAAATTCCAGAAAGGCGTCCCAGTCGGACGGCTGGACGCCATGCAGGCCGCGCCGCATGAAGACGGCGATGTCGGCCGCGGGATCAAATGCCCCGAGACTTGGCTGACGCAACCCGTCCGACCCGTAGAGCGCATAGACCGGATTGGCACCGAGCGCGGCCTGGTAACTGCCCTGCGGGTCTGACCAGGCATCCCGCCATCCGCCGCCGATCAGCAGGGGCCGGGGCGCCATCAGGGCGATCAACGCGTGCTGGTCGAGCGGAATGGCGGCCTCGTTGTCGGCATAGGACGCGTAGCGCTCATTGAACCAGTAGGGATAGGTCCCGGTGATCTGGGCGACGCTTTCACCGGCATGACTGCGGGTGAGTGTGGTACCGCCGGTCCCGCCCTGATGGGCCAGCACGAGGTCGACACGGGTGTCGAAGGCCGCCGCGACCAAAGCCGACTTGGCGTTGCGTGAATGCCCCCATACGGCCATGCGGTCCGGGTCAAACCGCGGATCGCTTTCCAGCGCATCGATGGCGCGGGAATACCCCCACGCCCAGGCGATGATGGCGCCGCTTTCGCGTTCGGGCATGAGGACGTCGAGTGCCGCAGGCGCATCCGCTGGATTGTCAGGCACGATCTCGCCGGGATGCTGGAAGGCGAGCGCATAACCGCGCTCGAGAATGGTCTCGATGGGCGGCTCGGCGATATGGCGCCCGAAAATGGCCGACATCAGGTGACCCTGCCAGCCATCAATTCCACCGCACTCCCGTGCGGCCGGATTGACCGGTGCAGACAGATCACCACGTCCACCCAAGGCCGTGCGCGTACCGCAAAAAGTCTGCATCACGATAACGGGGACCGGACCGGTCACGGTTTCCGGAAGGATCACAACCAACCGCGCGCGAACCGGGCCGAGATCAAGATCCCACTCCTCGATCCGCCCCAGCCCGTCATAGGCCCCGGCTTCGACCAACCGCTGTTCCGTCACAGTTGCTGGCACGTCACCGGGCCAGTCGCCATAGACCTCAGCCTCGAAGCGCTGGCGCAGGAGAGGCCGGCGGGCCTCCCAGTCGTCGGCGCTCAACCCGGTCGTGTCGATCGCCGGACGGGCTGGTGGACCGTCATTCACGGTCGGCACGAGGGGCAGGACCATGGACACACAACCGATCAGCATCATCGGCAGGGTGATGGCAGCGAGGAAGAAGAACGCGCGGATCACAGGGCAGGAATTCGGGTCGGATTGAACATGGACCGACCCTAGCGGCAGGTCCGCGTCATCCCAATCACATTCTTGTGGGTGACTGCTTTAGGGCTTGTGGGTGACGGCTTCGGGTGGTCCGTCACGCCCGATCAGCGTGAGGTCGGGCCAACCCCGTCCACGGTCCAACCTTCGGGGCCGCGCGTGGCAACCAGGATTTCCGGTCCGGACGGCCGGTCCTGCGACCTCGCCCCGGTGCCGGCTACCCGTCCACCGCGCAGCTTGCGCCAGACCCAGAAACCGGCGGCGGCGAGGACAGCGATCCCGGCCACAACCAGGAAGGCAGCTGTCAGCATGGCGGCGAGGAAGATCACAAGTCCGACCACGGCCAGCGCGATGAGGGCCGCGAGAATATCGCGGACCACCCGGCTGGCGCGTCCGGAAAAACCTGCTGCGAATATGTTTCGAGTGTCCGTCATGAACCTCTTTCCGTGTTCGCCCCCGCTGACCTACATGTTGGCATCATGGCCTCAAAGGTCAATTGGCCAGAGGTGCGACCAAACCGCGTTGTGACAGGATTTCACCGTAAGCCGCGTTGATCGCTGCCATTTTTTCATCCGCCAGCCGCTGGATTTCGAGCGGCGCGCCGCGCGCGATCAACCGGTCCGGGTGATTCTGCGAGGCAATCCGGCGATAGGCCTTGCGCAGGTCGAGATCGGAGATTCCCGCCTCGATCCCCAAAATCACATACGGGTCCTTGTCATCGGGCTCGACATGACCGGCGAGGATGCGGCGGAACTCGGTTTCGGAGAACCCGAAAATGTCGGATACCCGCTGGAGATAACCCATCTCGTCCGGCGTGATCGTCCCGTCAGCCTTGGCGACATGGAAAAGGCCGTCGAGCACGTCCTCCAGGATGGCCGGATAACAACGGAAACGGCGGGCGAGCCGGCGGGCATAGCCGTCAAAACCGAGCGTTGTCTGCATGGCCAGCTCGAACGCCCGGTCCAGCGCGTCGCGGCCTTCCGGTGGCGGCCTGAACACTTCGTAGAACGCCCGGATCTCACTGCGTGACACAACCCCGTCGGCCTTGGCCATCTTGGCGCCCAGCCCGATCAGCGCCATGGCGAAATCGGCATCATTGACCTTGTGCGCGGCGGCGCGATCATCGCAGCCCTCGCATTCCAGGAAGCAATCGCGACCACTGATGCGGTCGGCCAGATTTCGCCAGAAGCCCATGCGCGTCACCCTCCGGTCGCCCATGTAGGAAGCACGCAGCCAATGCGCGAGTGGGTCGGGCCGGTCTTGAACAGTTCGCTGTCAGCTTAATCCGGTTGCACCCCGCCATGCCATGCTTAACCTCCGCAACGACGAAATTTCGGGGTCACGGACATGAGCGAGCGCACACGCGAAGCCTGGGAATTCTGGATCGACCGGGGCGGCACCTTCACCGATGTGATCGGACGGGCGCCGGACGGCCGCCTGCATGCGCTCAAACTCCTCTCCGAAAGCCCGGACTATCCCGACGCGGCCACCGAAGGCGTCAAGCGCCTTTCGGCGAGCGCGCCGGTGAGTGCGGTCAAGATGGGTACGACGGTCGCCACCAATGCCCTCTTGGAACGCAAGGGCGCACGCACCCTCTTCCTCGTCACCCGCGGTTTCGCTGACCTGCTGGTCATCGGCGACCAGACCCGTCCGGACATATTCGCCCTCGACCTCACCCGCCCGCGCCCGCTCTATGACCGGGTCGCCGAGATTGATGAACGCCTGGACGCCGACGGTGTCGTCCTTGAGCCGCTGGACGAGGATGCCGCTCGTACCGCCTTCGCGGCTGCCAAAGCCGACGGGCTGACCACGGTCGCCATCGCACTCATGCATGCCTACGGTAATGTCACACACGAAGCGCGGCTGGAGGCGCTCGCCCGCGAAGCCGGATTTACCACGGTGATCCGCTCTTCGATCGCCTCGCCGCTGGTCAAGATCGGCCCGCGCGCCTCGACCACCGTGCTCGACGCTTATCTGACACCCGTCCTGCGCGATTATGTCGACCGCGTCGATCGCGGCCTGGACGGGACGCCACTCTTTTTCATGCAGTCCTCGGGCGGCCTCGCGCCGGCCGGCGCCTTCCATGCCCGGGACGCGGTCCTCTCCGGCCCCGCCGGCGGCGTGGTCGGCATGGCCAAAACGGCGAAACAGGCAGGCCACGGGAAGGTCATCGGCTTCGACATGGGCGGCACCTCGACTGATGTCTCCCGCTATGATGGCGACACCTATGACCGGGTCCAGGAGACGCTGGTCGCCGGGCATCGTCTGCGCGCGCCGATGATGGCCGTCCACACGGTCGCTGCCGGTGGCGGTTCCATCCTCACCTTTGACGGCGAACGGGCCCGGGTCGGACCGGAGAGTGCCGGCGCCATGCCCGGTCCCGCCGGCTATGGTCGCGGCGGACCGGCCGCCGTCACCGACGCCAATATCGTGCTCGGCCGGGTCCAGCCGGACTGGTTCCCGCACGTCTTCGGCCCCACCTCCGACCAGCCGCTTGATGTCGCGGCCTCACGCGCCGCGCTCGGAGCGCTGGCCGACGCAATGGGGCTGGACAGTCCGGAAGCCGCCGCCGAGGGCTTCCTCGCGGTTGCCGTGGAGAGCATGGCCCAAGCCATCAAGCAAATCTCCATTGGCCAGGGCGTCAATCCGTCCGGCTACGCGCTCGCCGCCTTTGGTGGCGCCGGAGCCCAGCATGCCTGTCGGGTCGCCGATGCGCTGGGCATGAAGACCGTGCTGATCCATCCCTATGGCGGTCTGCTCTCGGCGCTGGGCATCGGTCTGGCCGATATCCGCGAGACCCGCATGGCCGCCGTCGAGGCCGATTTCACCGAGGCGTTCGATACGGCCAGTGCCATCGCCGAACGCCTGTCCGACGAGGCCCGCGAGGCGCTCGCCGCGCAGGGCCTGCCGGGCGACGGCGTCCGGGTGACGCGCGAATGGCGCCTGAAAGTGGCCGGGTCGGACACCTCTATCCCGGTCACCGAGGCGCCCGCTGCGACCATGACCTCGGCTTTCATCGTTGCCCACGAGCGCCTGTTCGGCTTTGTCCCGGAGGGCGGGATGGTCATCGAGTCGGTGACGGCAGAGGCGAAATGCGCACCGCCAGGCTCCGGCGACTGGACCATCGACATGCCGCAGGCCTCCGGCGACACCCCGGCGACCGCTGCCAGGGCCCGCCTCTATGATGGCGGCGACTGGCAGGACGTGCCGGTCCACATGCTGGATGCGATGGGCGTCGGCAGCGAGGCGGCCGGGCCGACACTGATCATGGATCCCAATGCGACCATCGTCGTCGATGCCGGATGGACGGCGACCCGGCTGGTGGATGGCACATTGTCCCTGCAGCGCGCTGCAGGGATGGCCGAGGCCGACGGCGACACCGGGCTCGACCCGATCCGGCTGGAACTGTTCAACAAGCGCTTCATGTCGGTTGCCGAGCAGATGGGCGTGGCGCTGGAACGCACGGCCCATTCGGTCAACATCAAGGAACGACTCGATTTTTCCTGCGCGGTCTTTGACGCAAACGGCGGACTGGTCGCCAATGCCCCGCACATGCCGGTCCATCTGGGCTCGATGTCGGCTTCGGTGCGATCGGCGGCGGAAGCGCATCCCGATCTCGGCCCCGGAGACGCGGTGGCGGTCAACGCGCCCTATGATGGTGGCACCCACCTGCCCGACATCACGCTGGTCACGCCAGTGCATGATCCCGACACCGGGACACGCATCTTCTATGTCGCTGCGCGCGGCCACCACGCCGATGTCGGCGGGATCGCGCCGGGTTCGATGCCACCTTTCTCGACCTCGATCGAGGAGGAAGGCGTACAGTTTCGCAATATCAAGGTGATGGAGAAGGGCCGTTTCCTCGACGACATCGTCATGGGCGTGCTGACCTCCGGTCCGCTTCCGGCCCGCAAACCGTCCCAGAACATCGCTGACATGAAGGCCCAGCTGGCGGCCTGCGCCAAGGGGGCGGGCGAATTGCACCGGCTGGTCGCGGACAACGGCCTGGCCGTCGTCAAAGCCTATATGGGCCATGTCCAGGACAATGCCGAGCGCGCCGTGCGCCGGGTCATCGATGCTTTGTCGGACGGGACCCACACGGTGAAGCTGGACGATGGCGCCCGGATCCGTGTCGCCATCCGGGTCGATCACGAGGCTCGCTCGGCGGTCGTTGACTTCACCGGCACCTCGCCCCAGCGGCCCAGCAATTTCAACGCCCCGGCCTCGGTCGCCCGCGCCGCGGTCCTCTATGTCTTCCGCTGCCTGGTCGGCGACGCCATCCCGCTCAATGAGGGCTGTCTCAAGCCGATCGAGATCATCCTGCCCGAGGGCTGCCTGCTCAACCCGAAACCACCCGCCGCCGTGGTCGCCGGCAATGTCGAGACCAGCCAGCTGGTGGTCGATGCGCTGTTCGGCGCCACCGGGCGGCTCGCGGCCAGCCAGGGCACGATGAACAATCTCACCTTCGGCAATGACCAGCACCAGTATTACGAGACCATTTGCGGCGGCTCCGGTGCCGGCTTCGATGCCGACGGCAAACCTTTTGCCGGTACCGACGCGATCCACACCCACATGACCAATTCGCGCATGACCGACCCGGAAGTGCTGGAACGCCGCTTCCCGGTCCGCGTCGAGCATCATCGTATCCGTCCCGGCTCGGGCGGAGACGGTCAGGCGCGCGGCGGCGACGGCTCGGTGCGCCGCCTGACCTTCCTGGAACCGATGGAGGTCGCCCTGCTCTCCTCCCGCCGGATCGAGCATCCGTTCGGGCTGAATGGCGGCGGCGAGGCGCAATCGGGCACGCAATGCCTGATCCGGGCCGATGGTTCGGTCGAGCCGCTCGACGGACTGTTTCGCGTCACTGTGGACGCGGGAGACAAGGTCGAGATTTCAACCCCGGGCGGCGGTGGCATCGGCAAGTCGGACCGGCCCGGATAATCCAGCCGCGAAGCGCCGGGGCGCGAGGGGCATGAAGGCTAGGGGTGAACGTGCTCCCACACTTTCGAGATGACGACCGAACCTTCACCAACGGCTGAAGCGACACGCTTGACCGAATTGGCCCGGACATCCCCCACGGCGAACAATCCGGAACAGGACGTCTCGTATGGCGATGGTGCGCCCGCATCGACGCCGGTCAGGACGAAACCGCGCGCATCAAGCTGGCAATTGCCGGCCAGCCAATCGGTATTGGGACCGGCACCGACCATGATAAAGGCCGCAGTCGTGTCCAATCGCCAATCGGCGCCATCCTTGTCGATAACGGCCTGGCTCATACTGTCATCGCCATGCAATGTCTTGAGTTGCGAGCGATAGTGAATGGTGATGCGCGGGTCCGCCTCGAGCCGGGAGACAAGATAGTCGGACATCGAGGCCGCCAGCGAGGGACCTCGGACCAGGACATGGACGTGCCTGGCCGAGCGCGACAGATACATCGCCGCCTGGCCAGCGGAATTGCCGCCACCCACCACGACAACCTCCATGCCCTTGCAATAGCGCGCCTCCATTTCGGTCGCGGCGTAATAAATCCCGCACCCTTCGAAATCCTCGAGCCGCTCCAGCGGCAAACGGCGATACTGCACCCCGGTGGACACAATGACGGCGCGGGCACACAGCGTTTGATCATTGTCCAGGGTGATACAGAATGTGCCGTCGTCGCGTCGCTCCAGACGCTCAGCGCGTCGAGGTCGCACGATACGGGTACCGAATTTCAGGGCCTGGACCTCTCCGCGCCAGACCAGATCAGCCCCTGAGATCCCGGTCGGAAAACCCATATAATTCTCGATACGGCTGGACGTACCCGCCTGACCGCCAACCGCGAGATCCTCGATCAGAACCGCGTTCAGGCCTTCGGCTCCGGCATAGACCGCAGCGGCAACACCAGCCGGCCCGCCACCCACGATCAGCACATCGATGACCTCGTCTTCGGCGATATCCTGAGCCAGGCCCAACAGGCGGGCGACCTTGGCCGGGGTCGCATCCTCGATTACCGATGACTTGCCGAAAATCACCGCCGGCCGGCGGCCGCACGTATTGCATCCCTGTGCCGCGATGAGCGCGTCTTCAGAGCCCGGCGCCATGGTACTGAACGGTATCTTGTTGCGCGAAGCGAATTCGGCGATGCGGCGAATATTGCGGTCCTCATCCACACCGATCAGCTTCAAGGAGGTATCGCTCTCCTCGATCTGGCGCCGCCGACGGGCCGCATAGACGGTGATGATGATGTCGGACATTTCCGGAATACGCGCCATTGCGTCCAGCATGGCGGGCCTGGGCACCGCGATCACGCGCGTCGCTTCACGGGCCCGCAGCGTCAGGGGATTAGCCCCGCCGCTCAGGAAGGCGATTTCGCCGGCGAACTGGGTCGGCCCTAGCGACATATCCTTGTGAGACTGACGCGTATAGGCGTCGATCACCTCGATCCGCCCGGACAGAATGTACAGGAAACGATCCATGGGGTCGCCCGCCTCGGCGACAATATCTCCAACCTCGAACACGACTTCCTGCCCGAGCGCGCGCAGCTCCTCGACATGGCTGTCATGAAGCGGTGTGCGCGTCATCTCACGCAGATTTGCTGCAAGGCTTTCCATGATGAAATTCCATCCGACTGATTTGAGCCAGCATGGCGCGAAACCTGGCGGATTGTTACAATCAATTGCACCGCTTATTCGACACGACATGACGCCGGCAAAAGCGTCGGCTGCTGGCATGCGAGCCGAATCTTTGAATTCACGCAAAAATTAAACTCCCGCAAGGTTGAGATCCAATCTGCAACCGTGTGCGTACCTCTGGCTGTCACATGCATGAAACGACCCTCCAGTGAACCGGCGGCGGCCACCGCCGGAACACATCCAGCCAACAAGGGAGCGCACACATGCGTCTCGTCTCTCTGGTCGCCCTGTCGACCGCCCTGATTTCCGCCCCGGCCCTCGCGTCGGACCCGCACTCCGTCGTCAAAACCAAGATGGACCATCACGGCGGTCACTCTGCCATGGCCCAGGCTGACATTGTCGACACCGCTGTCGCCGCCGGCCAGTTCAATACGCTGGTCGCCGCCGTCCAGGCCGCCGGCCTCGTCGACACGCTGAAGAGCGACGGCCCGTTCACGGTCTTTGCCCCGATTGACGCCGCCTTCGAAGCGCTGCCACACGGTGAAGTCCAGCGCCTCTTGTTGGCGGAAAACCGTCATGAGCTGACCGACCTGCTCACCTATCACGTGGTCTCCGGCGCCATCACGGCAGACCAGCTGAGCGGCCAGATCCTGGCTGTCGAGACTGTTTCGGGTTCGACCGTGGTGATTGATGCGACCGACGGCGTCCGGGTTGGCAATGCGCAGGTCATCCAGGCCGACATTGCCACGTCGAACGGTGTGATCCACATCGTCGACCGGGTGATCATCCCGAACGGTTGATCACCGAACTTGCGGACCGGGCGGGCTCAAGGGCCCGCCCGCGCCGACACCCAATCGTGCCAGGTTACTGCCCAGTCGGAAACGGCCCGGCCGCTTCAGTGGTAACCGCTGCAACCGACTTACGTGGCCAACCGGCGTATACGAACAAGGCCAGGAAGCCGATGTTAAGAGCCACGTTCAGCGGCGCCCCAGCAATAACCGACGCAATCGAGTCGATGGCAAACCATGCGATCCCGCCTCTCAACAGGGCCGACGGCAGCTCCCCCCCACGACCCACCGTCAACACTGTCACCCCCCAGCCCGTCATCAATCCTCCACTGATCCCGGCCAGCAATCGCTCCGCCGGTGTCGTGACAAGTGGCCCACCATCGAGGGGCCAGAATATCAGGTCCGCCATCATTTCCAGCGGTGCATCGGCCATTGGAGACGCCGCAAGCGCGACAACAAGGCCGAAAACGATCAGGATCCACGCGGGCAGAATGAATCGAAGCATTGCAATCTCCTCAACAGGTTTCGAGGGATTTGCAGCCAAAAAGGTAGGTTGAGCAATTACCTGCGAGGTCATGGCCGCACCGCCAAGACTATGCGACCATCGCGCAATGACAGACTCTACGCGCTCCCGTCCCCAGTTCGGCTCCTGTCTTCGCGACTGGCGACAGCGCCGCCGCTACAGCCAACTCGCGCTGGCACTGGAGGCCAATGTCTCCGCGCGCCATATCAGTTTTCTGGAGGGCGGGCGGGCCCGCCCCAGTCGCACTATGGTGCAGAATCTTGCCGAGTGCCTGGACATGCCATTCGAGGCTAGGAATGCGCTCCTCGCCGCTGCCGGGTTCGCGCCGGTCTATGCACGGACCCCACTTGAGTCCGAACACCTCGAACCGATCCGGCAGACCCTGACCCGGATGATGCATGCACATGCGCCGTCGCCGGCGCTGATTTTCGACGCGCGGTGGCGCGTTCTTGATGCAAACCCGACCGGAGCCTTGCTGATGGGTGGAGACTGGCAAGTCGGAACCTGCCTGATCGACCGGCTCGTCGACGACCCGGCGCTGAGGGCGCCAATCCGGAATTGGCCGGAGGTTGCGGCCGTCATGACCAACCGGCTGCGTTCTGAATCCCGCCAAGCGGGCGGTGATAGCCATTTGGACGCGCTCGCCGAGCGGCTGGCCCCTCACGCAGCGAGGCCGGCTGAGCTGCCCACAGATCAACCCATCCTGACTTTGCGATACGCAACGCCGCTGGGCGACCTCACGCTGTTCACGACCGAAGCCGAATTATCCTCGGCCCAAGATCTTACGTTGCGCGACCTGAGATTGGAAATCTTCTTCCCGGCCAACCGGCAAAGCCGGGAGTTGCTGGATCAACTCGGGTCCGGCCCGCACGAACCATGATCCGATTGGGCGAGGGCGCCAGTCACGGCACAGACCATTCCACCCCCGCTAGATAATCTCGTCCTCATCGAACAAGGGGTCATTGCCCAACGCTTCGCCGAGCTGGACCATCGGTTCTTCATTGCGACGTTTGATGATCTCGGCGATGTGGACGACGGCGTCGCCCTCATTGACGATCGGCAGGACGGTGCGGCCGATGATCAGCCCGTCGCAGGGCGCCGTGATCTCGACTTCCTGTGTGCCCAGCGGGTCGGACAGGGTGGCGATCAGCGTGCCTTCCTCGACATGCTCGCCGCAATCACGGTGCATGCGCAGGACCCCGCCCATCGAGGCGCGGGCCCAGCTGGACTTGTTGCCCAGCTCTGACCGCAAGGTTGCCTTGATACGCTTGTCCGGACGGATCATCCCCAGCTTGCCGAGCACGCGCAGAATACCCTTTACGCCCATCCGCAAGGCCGTCTCGTCAAAGCGAAGCGCCTCGCCGCTTTCATAGACAATCACCGGAATGTCACGCTTCTGCGCCGCTTCGCGCAGCGACCCGTCGCGCAGGGACGAGTGGACAATGATCGGCGCCGCGAATTCCTGGGCCAGTTCCAGCGCCTTGGGCACTTTCGTATCGACACGTATCTGCGGCAGGTTGGTGCGATTGACAGCGGCCGAGTGAAGATCAATCCCCGCCTCACAGCGCTCCACGATCTCGGTCAGGAAGATGTTGGCCAGCCGTGCCGCGAGCGAGCCCGTCGGTGCGCCCGGGAAACAGCGATTGAGGTCGCGCCGGTCCGGCAGGTATCTCGAATGGGTGATGAAGCCATAGGTGTTGACCACCGGCACGCAGATCAGCGTGCCGGCAATCGAGCGCATCTGCGGCGTCCGGATGAGGCGGCGGATGATCTCGACGCCAATGATCTCGTCACCATGGATGGCGGCCGAGACAAAGATGACGGGACCGGGTCGCTTGCCGTGCAGGACCTGCACGGACAATGACATCGGTGTGTGGTCGGAAAGAACAGAGACCGGGATCTGGACGATCTTGGTCGTACCCGGCGCGACGGTCTCGCCGGCAATCTCGAACGGGTCGCGTGTCATCCGGTACCGCGGGTTTTCGTCTTGCCTGTGACGGCGGTCTTCTCGATGAAATCAATGATCTTGTCGGCCACATCAACGCCCGTGGCATTCTCGATACCTTCGAGGCCCGGCGAGGAATTTACTTCCATGATCAGCGGGCCATGATTGCCGCGCAGCATGTCAACGCCGGCCACATTGAGCCCCATGACCTTCGCGGCCCGCACCGCGGTCGAGCGCTCTTCCGGGGTCAGCTTGATCTTCGAGGCCGAGCCGCCGCGATGCAGGTTGGAGCGGAAATCACCCTCGGCACCCTGACGCTTCATCGCTGCGACCACCTTGCCGCCGACCACGATGGTGCGGATATCGGCCCCGCCGGCTTCCTTGATGAATTCCTGGACGAGGATATCAACCTTCGCGCCGCGGAAAGCCTCGATCACGGACTTCGCAGACCGACGCGTTTCCGCCAGCACCACGCCGACGCCCTGGGTGCCCTCCAAGAGCTTGATGACGACAGGCTCGCCTCCGGCGATGTCCAGAACGTCATCCGTCATGGAGGTGTCGTGGGCAAATGCCGAGACAGGCAGGCCCAGTCCGGCGCGTGACAATAATTGAAGCGAGCGAAGCTTGTCGCGCGAACGGCCGATGGCGACCGATTCATTGGCCGACCACACGCCCATCATCTCGAACTGTCGGACCACGGCCATGCCGTAACCGGTGATCGAGGCCCCGATCCGCGGGATGATCGCGTCATAACCACTCAGAACGCGGCCCTGATAGCGCACTTCGGGTCGATGCGAGGTGATGTTCATATACATCTTCAGCGTATCGTAGATGTCGATTTCGTGGCCGCGCGCCTCGGCCGCCTCGACGAGCCTCTTGTGCGAGTAGAGGTTCGCGTTACGGGCCAGCATGAGCAAATTCATCAGGACGGTCTCCAGGGTGGCGGATAGTGGTTGCCGGGAACGGGTATCACGAAACCCGCCTCGGACTAAGCCGGGGTCGGGCAGAGGAAGGATTTTGACGGATTGACCAGCGCACCCGGCTTCAGGGCGGTGCGACCGACCAGCATGCGAAATCCCATTTCATCCCGACGCGTCAGCGTCAACTCGATTGGCCACACATAGGGCCCCATACGCAGCGGCGTGCGGATGACGTAGCGACGCTGTTCCTGCCCGTTTGAACTCTTGATCATGCGGCTCTCGAGTACCGCAGCCTCGCAGGCGATCCGGGTCTTGTTGTCATCCTGGTTGGGATGCAGCTCGAAGCGGACCCAACTGGCCCCGTCCTTCTCGAACGGCTGGATCTTCCAGGCATGGATGGCCGAGGTGCGCGCTCCGGTGTCAATCTTGGCCTTGACCCGCACCCCGCCCAGATCTGGCAGGCACACCCATTCACGCCAGCCAATGACGACAGAGGGCGCACCCGGCTGGGCATCGGATTTCGATCTTGTCTTGCGAACCATGGCTCTGGCAGTCCCGTAAGGCATTCAAGGGCATGCAAGCACCGGCGCGCGGGAAAAGGCAAGCGGGAAGAGGTGCGGATGCTCGACCTTCCCCTCCCACAAACCTGTGACCGCTGTCATCCCATGGTCGCGACCATGGGATGACAGTCGGGTTGGGGATGGTTGGCGTTGAGTTCGATGGAACGCGCCGCACCCCGATTTACGCCGATCAGTCGCCGATCCAGAAGGCGAAACCGGCCGGCTGGGTGTCGCCGTTGAGCGTCGCCGTGCCAATGGCGAGCGTGTCGATCGCGTCGGCACCGGCCTGCCACTCGGCCAGTGCCCCGTCGACATAGCCCGCTTCGATCACCAGCGTTCCAAGATCCGGGTCTGATGCCGTGATCATGACACCGTCATCGGTGATCGACGCGCTGTCGATGGTCATCGCGTACATCCGGTAATACGGCCCGTACTCATTCTCGCCCAGCTGGTCGGCCGTGTCTTCCAGAGCCAGTCGGAGATAGGCCGGCTCGTCGCATTCCGGCATGGCTGGCCAGAGTTCGATATTCTCGAGAATGATGTCCCCGAAGCGGATCTCGGAATTGGCGATCAGATAGCCCGACTGCGTTCCGGCGACCGTGTAGACAATGCCATTGTCGATCGGATCGATCATGACGCTGCCATCGGCGTCGGCGGCATCCAGCGGATCCGCCGGGACGGTATCAGCCGACGGTGCCGGGTCCGGTGTGACCGCGACGAGGTCTTCGACGACCGGTTGCGGATCAACGCTTTCATTGCCGGACCCCAGATAAAGGCCGCCCGCAAGCGCGCCGAGCGCGGCGATACTGATAATGTTCAACGTGGTTTTCATGTCTGCCCCCCTGCAAGACCGGGCAGACGCTACACCGACACCGCGATCGCTGGAAGCGCATTCGCGTCAGGCGGGAGTCGCGGCCTTGCGCCGGGCGACCCAGATTTTCATGGTCAGCTGCCCGGTCGGTTCATCCGGATGCAGCGCGCTTTGATGCGCCAGTTCCAGACCGGCATGACCGATCAGGTCGGCCATTTCCTCATCGGCAAAACCGAGGCGGCGATGGAAATGGTCCTCGCGCAGGTTTTCAAGCTGGTGCGGGGCAAAATCGACGATGAGCAGATTGCCACCGGGCTTGAGCACGCGGGCGCACTCGTCCACCGCCAGGGCCGGGTCTTCCAGATAATGCAGCACCTGGTGCACCGTCACCAGGTCAGCGACGGCGGTATCGAACGGCAGGGCACCGACGTCGGCATGGCGCACCGAGCAATGTTTCAGGCCGGCCGCCTGCAGGTTCAGGCGCGCCACATTGAGCATGGAGTGGTTGATATCGACGCCGATGCCGCGTTCGACGCGGTCGGAGAACAACTCCAGCACGCGCCCCGTGCCGACGCCGACATCGATCATCAGATCGAAGGGGCCCGTTCCCGCCAGCTCGCGCATGGCCGCCTCGACCTTGTGGTCGGCCAGATGCAGCGAGCGGATCGTGTCCCAATCCTCGGCGACGCTCTCGAAATAGGCCTGGGCCGCCTGGGCGCGGGCCTGTTTGATGGCCTCGAGGCGCGACACGTCGCGGGTCAGGACGGCATCGTCCTCGGGCACCAGCTCATTGGCCATCTGGGCCAGCTTGCGACCGCCGCCGGCATCGGTCAGCCGGTAGAAGACGTAGGCGCCCTCGGGCAAACGCTCGGCCAGGCCGGCATCGGTGAGCAGTTTGAGATGACGGGATACCCGCGGCTGGCTCTGGCCCAGGATCGAGACCAGTTCCGACACCGTCAGCTCACCACGCGACAACAGGGCGATGATCCGCAGGCGCGTCGGTTCGGCAAGCGCTTTGAGCTGTGTGACGAGAGCGTCCATGAAATCCCGGTTGAGAGGTGCAGATTGTGCCTTGCTTTTATCTGTATCCCCGCGAAGTTCAAACCAAGCCGCTCAGGCTGGCTGTGAAGGAGTTCCGTGTGAGCAATCAGGATGTCATCATTGTCGGTGCCGGACTGGCCGGGGTCGCCGCGGCCCACGCCCTGCGCCAGCGCGGCCATGATGTCCTCGTCCTCGATGCCCATGACGGCCCGGCCTGCGAGACCAGCTTCGCCAATGCCGGTGCGCTGACACCGTCGGAGCCCGAGCCGTGGAATGCGCCGGGCGTGCACTGGCAATTGCTGGCCTCCCTGCCTGACCCGCATTCGGCCATGAAGCTGCGCCTGGCGCCGCTGCCGGGTCTCATCCCCTGGGGGCTGAAATTCCTCGCCAATTCAACACGCAAACGGTTCGAGGCGGCGTCGCTCGCGAACTTCGCGCTATCGCGTTATTCGCTGGCCGAGACCCAGGCCGCACGCGACACCCACAAGCTCGACTTCGCCAATCTCGCCCGCGGGACGATGAAAGTCTGCCGCGATGCCCGGGCGCTGGAACCCGACCGCCAGACCAGCCAGGCCCTGACCGATGCCGGTCTGCGCTGGCAGGTGCTGGACCGGGCGGAAATGGTAGAGCGCGAACCCATGCTGGCGGACGTTGCCGCAGATCTCGCGGGCGCGGTCTTCTATCCCGATGATGAGAGCGGTGATGCCCACATGTTCACCCGCGCGCTGGCAGCCGTCGCTACCGACATGGGCGCCCGTTTCGAGTACAGCTCACCGGTCACCAGCCTGATCGACCGGGCCGGCCGCATCACCGGCGTGCGCACCCCGACCGAAGAGATCGAGGCCGATCATGTCGTCCTCGCTACCGGCCATGCCTCGCGCCGGCTGCTGGCCCCGCTGGGTCTGCATCTGCCGGTTCGCCCGGTGAAGGGTTATTCGCTCAGCCTCGACATGTCGCAGCTGACCCGGCGCCCGGGCCTGCCGGTCGTCGACGAGAAACTGCATGCCATCGTCACCCCGCTGGGCGACACGCTGCGGATTGCCGGTACAGCGGAGTTCGCCGGTGAGGACCGCACCCTGCGCGGCGAGCGCGTGGACAATCTGCGCCTGTTGCTGGGCCGCCTCTACCCGACCCTCGCCGACACCCTGCTGGCCGGCGACAACAAGGCCTGGTGCGGGTTTCGTCCGATGTCTGCGGATGGACGCCCCTTCATCGGCGAGACCCGTGCGCCGGGCCTGTGGCTCAACACCGGCCACGGCCACCTCGGCTGGACCCAGGCGATGGGCTCGGCCGGACTGCTGGCAGCGCTGATGGATGGCGAGGCAACACCGGTACCGGCCGAGGCGTTCTCGGCGCGACGGTTCTAGAAAAGGGGACAGGTGTAATTAACGCGTCAGGCATCGTCCCGTTTCACGGATCGCGCTGCGCGTTAATTATGGCTGCGCGTTAATCATACCTGTCCCCCAGCCAGCACGAGGCCCAGCCCGATGCCCAGCGCGTTGTTGGTGACATGGGCCGCAATCGCCGGCCAGATCGAGCCGGTGCGCCAGTAGAGCCAGCACAGGATGAGCGCCATCAGCGCCGCCGAGATGGCTTGCGGCGGCAGGATATGGGCGACGCCGAACATCACCGAGGACACCAGCGCCGCCAGCCAGACCGGCCGGTTGCCCGACATCCAGCGAAACAGGAAGCCGCGAAAGAAAACCTCTTCGGCAAAGGGCGTGACCAGAATGGTCATGACCAGAAACCCGACGCTCATCCACACCCCGTTGCCCGGGTCGAGCGCAAAGGGTGTGCCCATGAAAGCGATCCAGTCCGGCATGACGACAACCATCAACTTGGCCAGCACCAGGCGCAGGGCAAAGGCGACCGCCCCCACCAACACCGCCAGCCATATCCATCGTCCCGACACGGCCACCAGACCGACCCGGCTCGGCCCGACCCGGTGCAGAGCCAGCGCTCCGATCGCGATGGCGGCCAGTACGGCGACCGCCTTGTTGATCTGACCGATCATCAGCACTTCAGGCGGCAGACGCGGCCCCTCGCCCAGATAGGCGTCCAGGCCGACCGTCTGGCGCACGAATTCCATATGCGCCCAGCTGAGCAGCATGTATCCCGTCATGGCGGCGGCGAGGATGGCGACGCCGGGCCAGAATCGCCACGGACTGTCAAAGCTTGCGGATTTTGCGGACATGTTTTCTCCCTGAGTGGTCGCAGAGAGGCTGTCGCGCCGCTGGTCAGCCGACCATCGACAGATGTTGGCAATCTGTCAGTTGACAGGTGTCAGGCCTTGTCGGTCGGCCCATCCAGCAAGCCAAACCGCAGCGCCAGCGGCCGCACCTGGCCGCGGCGCTTGATGCCGAGCTTCAGGTAGAGATCGGAATTATAGGTCCGTACCGTGGTCGGCGAGAGGTTGAGTTCCCGCGCGATATCCTTGTCGGTGAGACCCTCAGCGAGCAAACCAATGAGTTGGCGGTCGCGAGCGGTCAGGTCGCGCAGATAGTCCGGCAGCGGCTCGACGGGCGCGTCTGCCATGGCGTTGGCGCGATACGACACCGACAGGATGGCCCGACTGCGCGGCGCGTAGCGGATCGTATAGGCAAGGCCCGGCGTCAGCTGTTCGCGCCAGAACGGAAGAAGTGCAAAGCGCTCGCCGCCCAGATGCAAGGTTTCCCGGGGCAGGGAAATCAGACCGAACCCGCCGCGCATCCGGATATCCGCAAACCCACCGACTTCCTGCGCGCTGTTGTCCGCAAGGTCCAGCCCAGCCTGCCACCACCGCCAGGGAGCCCGGGCCAGGAATGCTGCCACACCACCAAAGGCCAGTACGGACAGCCACAGCACCTGTCGCGAATCCCCGTCCGCACCACGCACAGCCGCGAGGACCAGGACGGCGAAGAGCGGCAAAACGAAGACAATCAGCGCGAACATGAAGAAGACCTGGCGTGACCGCCAGGCCCTCAATTCACGAAGCTCGTCGTCGGACAGCAAGCTACCGCCCAAACTTCTGGAACTTGATCTTCTTGGGCATGTCGGCGTCCGGACCGAGCCGGCGCTTCTTGTCCTCGATATAGTCCTCGAAGTTTCCTTCGAACCATTCCACATGGCTGTCGCCTTCAAAGGCGAGGATGTGGGTGGCCAGACGGTCGAGGAAGAAACGGTCGTGCGAGATGACCACCGCGCAGCCCGGATAGGCTTCCAGCGCCTGTTCCAGCGCCGCCAGGGTTTCCACGTCGAGATCGTTGGTCGGCTCATCGAGCAGCAGCAGATTGCCGCCGGTCTGCAGCATCTTGGCGAGGTGGACGCGGTTGCGCTCACCGCCCGACAGCAGGCCGACCTTCTTTTGCTGGTCGCCACCCTTGAAGTTGAAGGTGCCGACATAGGCGCGCGACGGGATTTCCTTGCCGCCCAGCTCGATCATGTCATTGCCGCCGGAGATTTCCTGCCAGACGGTCTTGTTCGGATCGAGCGTGTCGCGCGACTGGTCGACATAGCCCAGCTTGACCGTGTCACCGAGACGGATGGTGCCCTCGTCCGGCGTTTCCTGGCCGGTGATCATCTTGAACAGGGTCGATTTACCGGCACCGTTCGGGCCGATCACGCCGACCACACCACCCGGCGGAAGCTTGAATGACAGGCCGTCGATGAGGAGCTTGTCCTCGAAGCCCTTCTTGAGATTCTCGACCTCGACCACGACACCGCCCAGGCGCGGTCCCGGCGGGATGGTGATCTGGGCCGTGGTGATCTCGGCGCGCTCGGCCGCGTCACGCAGGTCCTCATAGGACTTGATACGGGCCTTGGACTTGGCCTGACGGGCTTTCGGCGAGGAGCGGATCCACTCCAGTTCGCGCATCAGGGCGCGATCCTTGGCGCTCTTTTCGCGATCTTCCTGGGACATGCGCTTGGCTTTCTGCTCGAGCCAGGCCGAGTAACCACCCTCATAGGGCACGCCGCGGCCGCGATCGAGCTCGAGCGTCCAGGTGGTGATTGAGTCGAGGAAGTAACGGTCGTGGGTGACGACCAGGACGGCGCCCTTGAAGTCTTCCAGATAGTTCTGCAGCCACTGCACACTCTCGGCGTCGAGATGGTTGGTCGGCTCATCGAGCAGCAGCATGTGCGGGTCGGACAGCAAGAGGCGGCACAGGGCAACCCGGCGGCGCTCACCACCGGACAGGTCGGTGACCGGCCAGTCGGCGGGCGGACAGCGCAGGGCGGTCATCGCCATCTCGATCTTGCTATCGATGTCCCAGGCGTTCTCGTTGTCGATCTTTTCCTGGAGCGCCGTCATCTCTTCCATCAGCTCGTCGGTATAATCTTCCGCGAGCTTCATCGAGATGGCGTTGAAGGCTTCCAGCAACTGCTTCGGCGCCGAGCCCTCGATCACGTTTTCCCAGACCGTCTTGCTCTCGTCGAGCTGCGGCTCCTGGGCGAGATAGCCCACCTTCACACCCTTTTCCGCCCAAGCCTCACCGGAGAACTCGGTATCCATGCCGGCCATGATCTTCAGCAGGGTCGATTTACCGGCACCGTTGACGCCGACAACACCGATCTTGGCATCGGGCAGGAAGTGCAGGGAAATTCCGTCAAAGACGGGCTTGGCAGCGCCCGGATAGGTCTTCGACAGCTTGTCCATGTGATAGACGAATTTGTAAGCGGCCATGGGGGAGAGGCTCTCTTGTCTGGCAGGGAATCTTGAGCCGCACCGTGTAGCTGAGAGATGCTGCAAGGGCAATGCGGGAGGAGAGTTGACCGAAGCGCCGGAGCCGGCTGCGGCGCCACCGGTCGGATTCCGGCTCATGACAGCGGTCGCAACTGGCCTCACAGGCGACAATCAAGAAACAAACAAGCCTGGGTTCACAAATCTCGGGAAACAGGATTGCATGGCGAGTTCAACAATGGGGGACAACATGGACAGACGCGCATTTCTGGCAGCTTCGACCGCGGTCGTCGCATCAGCCGGACTCACCGGACTTTCGCTGGCCCAGGACCGAACTGCACCAACCTTGCCACGACGAGGCGCCGCTGGTCTCAGAGCAGCTCAGGGACCGTATCAGCTGAACATAGGCCGGCGCGCCAGCGCTTCGATCGGCCGAGTTCGCCGGGCGTCCGCCGCGACAAGACGCGCAACCGCGTCAGCGGCATTGCGAGACCTGCCGGATACCGACGCCTTTCTCGCTCAGAGAGTGACCGCAAGCCGCAACCTGATGAACGACGCTTGGCTGCGTGACGCGGCACGTATGGTGTTTGACAATCCGTCTGCCCAGCGGGCCTTCACATCGTGGCTGCCCTCCCTGAACGACCAAGCTCCCAGCCGGGCCCTGACCACCATGCTTGTGGATGGCGGCGATGACTTCTCGGGGCCGACTCTGATGGCTTACGCCGCAGTCAGCGCGGCTTCCGGCTACGGTTGGGACGACATCGTGGACACACTGCACGCGGCCACAAGCGGTCAGGTTGCGCTTACAAAAGACGACGGGCTGGACCTGTCGGGCGGCCTCCAGGTCAGCATCACAAGAGGCAGCGGTACTGTCACCGCGCATCTGACCCAACTTGGAAATTCGCCGCGCATGCGCCCGCGTCAGAAAGTTTCAACGCGTTCGCTCCTCAGGAAACGCGGATTTTTTGGCGGTGCGCTCAAAGTTCTGACCGGCGCCGCCGCAGGAGCTGCTCTCGGAACGCTGGCGACCGGCGGTGTGCCGGGCCCGGGCACCGTTGTTGGAGGCGTTGCGGGCGGCTTGATCGGCCTGGGTGCTGCGCTGGAAGATGACGGCGGCGGCAACAGCAGCAGTGGCGGCGGTGGCGGTGGCGCTGCGGCCGGCGGCGGCGGAACGGGGTTCTGGGACGGCGGCGGCGAATGCCCGCCGGCTGACCAGCCCTATGTGCTGTGCTGATGTTTCGCCCCGCGACGTGACTCCGACACGCCGCTCTGTATTTCCGTCCCCTCTCATTTTCCCGGAGGCGCGCCGCGCCATCCGGGAATATGAGTACGGGTTTGTGGCGGCGGCGGTGTGGCGGCGTAGGTGGAAAGATCACCGCCTATCCCCGCCCACGCACCCCTTTCCTTCTCCCCTGGGAGAAGGTGGCCGGAGGCCGGATGAGGGGGAATTTTCCTGCTTTAACCGGGACTTACCCCTCACCCTGACCCTCTCCCGAGGGAGAGGGAAAGTGCGTGTCAGCTAAAATCCGCGAAAACTTATCCCCACCCATCTCCCGCCAACCCATAATGGCTTTGGTTTTCGGGACGGGAGGCGCGAGCTCAGTCACTTGTGCCCGGAAACGAGCGGAGCCTGTCCGCGTGCGGGGATGACAGCCCGACACTCCGGCAGGGCGTGCGATCAGGTCCAAGGGCACTAAACGACCGACCCTCAGTACCTGGCGCATTGGAATCGGGGTGGAGACAGCCCGGGAAACCTCCGTGAGCGGGATGCTTGTCGAAGCCTACCGTTATCAAATCAGCGCTTTATCGGCTCCGGCCGACATCCCGCTCCCTCCCATCCAAACGCCAGGCGTAAGCGCCGTGGCGCCATAGGTGCTGAACGGGGGACAGGTATAATTAACGCGCCACGATGGATCCGCCCGGCGACGCCCGGTCCGCGCGTTAATTATACCTGTCCCCCAGTAGGGGCGGGGAGGTTGCTGAAACCGGTCTGGCCAGCGATGGACCAGGCCCCTAGAACTGACGACAAAGCCTACCGGGGAAACTTCATGCTCACTCGCCTCGCCAGCCTTGCTGCCGCCACCACGCTGTTGGCCGCCTGCCAGCCCGCCGCCGAGACACCCGCTGTCACGCCGGAACCCGCTCTCTCCATCGAGCGCCTTTATGCCAGCCCCTCCCTGACCGGCGCCGCGCCGCGGGCCTTGAGCTTCTCGCCGGACGGCTCCCGCGTGACCTTCCTGCGGGCCAAGGAAGACGACGCCTCGGTGCTCGATCTCTGGGCGATGGATATTGATGGCGGCGAGCCGTATCTGTTGGTCGACAGCCAGGTCCTGGCGCCGGACGAGCGCGAGCTGACCGAGGCGGAACGCCAGCTGCGTGAACGCGCCCGTATCTCCTCGACCGGCATCGTGCGCTATGACTGGGACACTCAGGGCGACGCGATCCTGGTGCCGCTGGACGGCGATGTCTTTTATGTCGATGTGGAGACCGGCGCAGCGCGGCGGCTGATGGAGACGCCGCAATACGAGACCGATGCCCGCATCTCCCCGCGCGGCAATTTCGTGTCCTTTGTGCGCGACCAAAACCTCTACGTGATTGATCTGGAAACCGGCGCGGAGACCGCCATCACCACCGAAGGCGGCGGCCTCGTCTCCTGGGGCATGGCGGAATTCGTCGCCCAGGAAGAGCTGAGCCGTCGCACCGGCTATTGGTGGTCGCCGGACGAGCAATACATCGCCCTCGCCCGCGTCGATGAAAGCCCGGTCGACAATGTCCAGCGCATGGAAATAGATGCCGACGGATCGGCCCGCGTGGTCGACCAGCGCTACCCCCGCGCCGGAACCGACAACGCGATCGTCGAGCTGTTCATCGCCGAGCGGGCAACCGGGGCACGTCAGCAGGTCGAACTGGCCGAAACCGATGATATCTATCTCGCCCGGGTGAATTGGGCCCGCGACAGCCAGACGGCCTATGTCCAGGTTCTCAACCGGATGCAGGACCAGCTGACCATCCTGGCCGCCGACCCGGCGACCGGGGCGGCCTCGCCCTGGCTAGTTGAAACCACCGACATCTGGATCAATCTGACCAATGATTTCCGCGCCCTGTCAGATGGCACAGTCCTGTGGACCAGCGAGGACACGCCCGGCGGTTTCCGCCACATCCAGCACCGCGCGTCCGATGGCAGCCTGATCACGCAGGTGACCTCGGGCGACTGGGTCGTCGACGGCATCAATGCGGTCGATCGGGACAACGGGCTGGTCTATTTCACCGGCTGGATCGAGACACCGCTGGAACGGCACATCTATTCGGTGCCACTGAACGGTGCCGCAGCGCCGACCCGCATCACCTCGGGAGACGGGCGCTGGTCGGCCCGGTTCGGCGGTGATGCAGCCACCTTCATCGGCACCTATTCAGACCCGCAAACCCCGCCGCAAACGGGACTCTACGCGGTCGACGGCACCCGCATCCGCTGGATCGAGGAGAATGCCCTGGCCGAGGGGCATCCCTATTTCCCCTATGTCGAGGATCACATCACGCCGCAATACGGCACGCTGACCGCGGCCGACGGGACCGAGCTGCACTACCAGATATTCCTCCCCGCCAACTTTGATCCGAACCGGCAATACCCGGCGATCCAGTATCTTTATGGCGGACCGCACAGCCAGCAGGTCCATCGTGGCTGGCAGTCTATGCGGGCGCAGATGTTTGCCCAGCGCGGCTATGTCTATTTCACCCTCGACAATCGCGGTGCCGCCAATCGCGGCCGCGAGTTTGAAGGTCACATCCGTCACCGCATGGGCTCGGTCGAAGTCGAGGATCAGCTGGTCGGGCTGGACTACCTGAAGAGCCTCGACTTTGTTGATGCGGACCGCGTCGGCATCTGGGGCTGGTCCTATGGCGGCTATATGACGCTGATGGCGACCCTGCAGGCGCCGGACGCCTGGGCGGCAGGTGTCGCCGGGGCGCCGGTCACTGACTGGACGCTCTATGACACCGCGTACACCGAACGCTACATGGGTCATCCGGACGCCAATTTCGACGGCTATGAGCAATCCTCGGTCTTTGCCCATCTGGACAATTACGTGACCCCGCTCCTGCTGATCCACGGCATGGCCGACGACAATGTCATCTTCGCCAACTCAGTCCGGCTCTATTCGGAATTGCAACAGCAACGCGCCGATTTCGAAATGATGACCTATCCGGGCCAGCGCCACGGCGTGCGCGGGGAAGACCGCTCGGTGCATCTTTGGACGATGATCGTGGACTATTTTAACCGCAAGCTGATGGACGAGAGGCAATCAGACTAGAACGCCACCCAGCGATCCGCCTCGTCACGCATTTGCCGGCGACGGGGCTTCCAGTCCGGCATCAGGCTCTCCACCACACGCCAATAGGCGGGCGAGTGGTTGGCCTCGACCAGATGGGCGGCTTCGTGGGCGCAGACATAGTCGATCAATGGTTCGGGGAAACCCATCAATCGCCAGTTCAGCCGGATCGTCCCGTCCGGTGCGCAAGACCCCCAGCGGCGTTTCTGGTCGCGTACGATGACCTTGCGAACAGGGCGGTCGAGCCGGGCGGCATAGTGCTCGACCCGGGGCGTCATCAGCGCTGTGCCCTCGCGCTTGTAATAGCGTTGCAGCGCCTGCCCCAGCGTGCGGCGACGCAGCTCGCCGGTCAGGTCCGGATCATGGCGGACGATCAGTCTGTCACCATCGCGGCGCACCGTTGTTCGGACACCCTCGCCGCGCAGCTCGAGAGTCAGCTCGCCGCCCAGCCAGGGGAGGGTTTCGCCGGTCTGGAAACCCGGTTCTCGCGGCGCCGGACGGCTGGCCCAGGCGTCCAGCTTGGCGAGGATCCAGCCCGCCTTGCTTTCCAGTCCGCGACGGATTTCGCGCGCTCCGGCCCGTTTGGGCGCGGCAACTGTCAGACCGTCACGCGAGATGGTGAAGCCGATCGTCCTCCGGGCCGACCGACGCAGCGCGTATCTGACGACCCGTCCGTCCAGTTCGATACTGTGATCGGTCATGAGGCTGCGCCATCCGGTATCACCCCTTCCACCCCGAAGCGGCGGATCAGGCAGAGTTGCTCCACCACCGCCTCATCACTCAAACGGCTGCGATCGTCCAGCCACCAGTCCAGCAGGTGGAAGACGGCGCCGACCTCACAGCGGGCGGTGGCCTGCGGATCCAGATCGGAGCGGGCCCAGCCGTCACGCTGGCCCTGTTGCAGTTCGGAAATCCGGATTCCGGCGATCGCGTCGACCACTTCGCGCTGCATCGGGTCGGAGCCGGCGCCGCGGCTGAGCAGCAGGCGAAAAAGCGGACCGAATTCGGCGGCAAAGGCGACGACGCCCTCCATTGCGGCGCGATCCTTGACCTCGCGCGAGCCGGGCGTCTGCTGGGCGATGGCCAGTCCGGCCAGCACCAGATCCTTGCCGGCCCGCATCACCTCGATGAACAGCGCCTCCTTGTCGGAAAAGTGGGTGTAGAGCGTGCCCATGGCGACACCGGCCTCGCGGGCAATGTCACCGATACGGGCACCTTCAATGCCCTTGGCGGCGAACACGACGCTGCCGGCCCGGACCAGCTTGGCCCGGGTCTCGTCCTTTTGCTCGCGCCGTCCTTTCGCCAAATCACCACTCCACACGCAAATCAAGTTGGTTGAAAATATATTCATTGAATAAAAATTCAACAACTGTATTCTGTCCCCGACAATGGATGGGAGGACGCGATGCGGATTCTGGTATTTGTGGCAAGCATGATGACGGCGCTGGCGATGACCGCGCCGGCGGACGCCAATTGCCGCTGGCAGGTCTCGACACGACTGGTCGGACACCAGCCCGCCGTTGGAAATTTCGCCGCCAGCTCCTGGCCTCTGGGAGCGCTGGCAACCCGGGTCCAGGCCCGCACACCCGGCGGCCTGTGGAACAGCATCAACTGGCCGGAGACAGCCTCCGACGCCAACGGATTTGTCCAGATCACATCAGCCGTCGCCTTCGCTGACCCGGACTGCCAGACAGCCCGGGAGTTTCGCGTCCAGGTCCGCAGTTTCCATACCGGCATGAGCTGGCGCACCGTGCATCAGCAGTCGACACCCGGCCACTCCGACCATCTGGGCCTGTTCATTCCCGCACCGGTCCACCCGGTCACCATCGGCAATCTGGTCCTGAATGGCGAGTTTCGCGGCGGCGGCGTGATCTTCATCGAGAATATCGGCGAGCCCCCCACCACCTGGACCAGTGTCGGCGACGACGGAACCGGTCAGGCCGACGATGGCGGGGATGAAGACCCGCACACAGACGATGACGATGAACACCCTGGCCAACCGGTCGCCACCGCGCAGGAAGATCCCTGCCACGTTTACCGGCTGCCCATCGATCTCGACATCGAGTTTCGCTTTGGCCAGATGCCAGCCAATCCCGGACCGTTGTCACCCGACATGGCCCTGCGGGTCGAGACCCGGACCAATGGTGGTGGCGCCATGACGCTGAACCGGCTGGCCAATCACATCCGGGTGGAAAATGCCGGCAGTCGCGACTTCCACGCCCTGCATCGCTGCCCGGTCGAAGTTCATCTGAGCCTCAATGAAGGCCCCGGGCAACGCAGCGGGGACGGCTGGTCCGCGCCCTATGTCGTCCGCGTCCCCGACCTCGCAGCCAATGCTGTCGAACCCCTCGACATCAACGCCAACCTGCTCGGTGCCGGTGATGACCTGGAAGGCGAATGGGGCCAGGACTACGAATACGTGCTGATCGCGGTCACCCTCGATGCGACCAACCGGATCCGCGAAACGGCGGAGGGCGATAATCGCATCGTTCATTGCTACCACGCCCCGACCAACAGCTTTGCCGCCATGAGCCAATGTGAAGGAGGATGATCATGATCCGCGCAATCGCCACCTGCCTGACCCTCGCCCTCATCCTCGCCGCCACAGCGACCGTCGTGCTGGCCCAGGAGAGCGTCGACGGCCACCCCCTGGTGACACCCTATGAAGGCTCGACCGGAAGCGGCGAGTTCTGGCGGTTCGACGAATACGCCCTGATCACCGGTTTCGATTTCGACGCCCGCGCCGCCATCACGACGCCGGTGCAAGGCCGGGTCACCAAGCTGGACTATGACAATCCCGACGATCGCTCGGAGCTGGAGATCTTCACCAATTATCGCGACGCGCTCGACGCCGCCGGCTACCAGCCGATCTGGTCCTGCGCCCGCGACGGATCGTGCACCACCGGTTCGACTCGCAACGCCTTCTACCAGGCCAATGGCATGCGGGCGATCAACGGACCGAACTCACACTACACCGCCGGCACGCTGAGCTTTGACGGCCACCTTGCCTATGTCGCCATCGGCGTCGGTCGCCACACCACCTCGATCGTCATTGTCGAGACCGACGAGATGGATCGCGGCATGGTCACCATCTCCGCCGAAGCGCTGGCCGCCGGGCTGGACGCCGATGGTCATGTCCGTGTCGACGGCCTGCTGTTCGCCCATGACAGCGACGTCCTGCTGCCGGACTCGGTCACCGCCTTGACCGCCCTGCGCGACTTGCTGACCGAACGACCGACGCTGTCACTCTACGTGGTCGGCCACACCGACATGTCCGGCGCGCTGGCCTACAACATGTCACTCTCACAGCGCCGCGCCGCGGCCGTGGTCACGGCCCTGGTCGAAGATTACGGGATTGCCGCTGATAGGCTCGAAGCAGCCGGCGTCGGCCCCCTCGCCCCGGAAGCCAGCAATGGCTCGGACGATGGCCGGGCGCTCAACCGACGTGTCGAAATCGTGGCGCGATAGCGAGCGCCACATCCTCATATCCCGCACGCCGCCGTTGAACGCGGACCCCAAACGGGCGGGACAGGGTGGTCGTGCCATGCCCAAACCCTTGAAGGCACGACCACCCGTATTTTTCAGACCGTTTGCCCTGCCTCAGTCGACCGTCAGCAGATCGCCGCAGATCGCTTCCAGCCCGGCCTGGTCATCCGCATCAAAAGCGCCGAACTCTGTCGAGTCGATGTCCAGCACGGCGACCAGCTTGCCGCCGGCATCGCGGACCGGCACGACGATTTCCGAGTTCGAGCGACTGTCGCAGGCGATGTGGCCCGGGAAGGCGTGGACGTCCTCGACCAGCTGGGTCTCGCCGGTCTCCGCCGCCGCGCCGCAAACACCGCGACCGAAAGGAATGCGCAAGCAGCCCATCGTGCCCTGATAGGGGCCAACAACAAGTTCGGTCGGCTTGGCCGGATCGACTTCGTAAAAGCCGGTCCAGAAGAAGCGCTCGCCGAACATTTCGCGCAGCAGGCAGCTGGCGGTTGCCAGACGGGCAGTGCGGCTGGTTTCACCGGCGATCACGGCGGCGATCTGCTTTCGCACTTCCTGGTAGTCGTCGGCTTTCGAGCTCATCGGATCATCCCTTGCTGGCTGACGGGAAGATCGGAGCCCGGCGGCGAAGGTTCAAGGGGTGTCGGCAGCGTGAACGGTCACAGGCGCATGGTCACAGGCGCACATTGCCGCGCAGCGACTGACGAATGGCACGTTCAATAGCCATGCCAACCGCCTGCTCCGCCTCATCGCCCTTGCCGTCACCTGGCCCGTCCTCATCCTCCATCCGCCGGGCCTCGAATTCGAGCCGGGTATGGATCATGCGGATCCGGGCATCAACCAGACCGTAGATGAGATCAGGGATCTTGGTCTTGACGTTCATCCCCAGCGCCTTGGCGTCCTCCGGCGTGATCGCCTGGCTGTGCGACAGCGTGCCCGCTGACAGGGTATCAGCGATGTGATGCTCCACTTTCTCGTCGACCCGGTGCACCGGATTGACAATGTCGCGCGCCACCTTGCCGGCATAGCGATCATATTTTTCGGCTTCATGCGCCAGCATGACCAGCACGTCCTGGGTCGCCAGTGGCCCCTTCTGGGCGAGGAGTTCCTTGTAGGCCTCAGTCGGGAAGCCGCCATAGATCGTGTCGATCGGGCCGAGCGAGGCGGTCGGGTCCATGACGATCTTGTCGGCGGCCAGCGCGATCATTGTTCCGCCCGACATGGCCACATAGGGCACATAGGCGATCACCTGCGGCTCGCGCTTGGGATTGTAGTGGCCCTTGGCCCTGGCTTTCGCCAGGTGCTGTTTCAAGGCCAGCGAGATCATGTGCGCCGGGCGGGCATAGCCACCCAGCGTGTGCAAAACAACAATGATCCGGGCCCGCGGATTGGCTTGGCGGATCGAGGCGACGGCCTCAAACGCCTCGTCGAAAGCGATCTGCTGCTGGGCGCTGTCGCGACCGACAAAATCATCGCCCAGATCATGAATGAGATCGATCAGGACAGTGTTGCCGCTCTCGATCTTCTTGCGGAATTTCTCGTAGTCTTTCTTGGCGTCTTCATAGCGTGCCACCCGCTTGCGGCGCAGCTTGTAAACCTGACGTTCGTCAGACACCGCGCGCTGACGGTTGAGATACAGGGAGATGGTACTGATCGCCACGATCAGGACAAACAGGCCGGCCCCGGCCACGCCGTAGAGCACCGTATTGTCCACACCGTCGATCATACTCACCCCCACGCGTACGCCGCACGGGCCGGATATTAACCAAACCCTAACAAGCGCGACAAGCAGAACTCGTGAGCAATCGGATGATTCCCCGAAAATCTGTGCCTGCGTGACAATGCGGCACCATTTGCGGTTGGAGCCGCCCAGGAATCGGCACCGTATGTCGACCGGAAATGGGGAGTATTTGACATGCGATCAGTCATACTATCGGCGGTGGCGCTGCCGGCCATGGTCTTGGCCGGATGCGGGTTTGGGGGGAGCGAAACCGATACAAGCGGACCGGTTTGGTCCCGGACCGCCTCCGTTGAGGCCATTGGCCGCGCCTATATCGAAGTCCTGCCCAATCGCGGCCAATTCTCGGTTACGTTCGAGGCCCGCAATGTAGTCAGCGAAGACGCCGTCGCCGAGGCCGTGGCGCGCGCCAACTCGGTAACGCAAGCGATGCGTGAGATCGATGGCGACAATATCCGCATCACCTCCGATTTGTCGGTGTCGCCTTATTACGAGCAGGTCACCCAAGCGACGGGTGAATTCACGGAACGCTTGGTCGAGAATCGCCATCCCGACGCTTTGCTGGGCTATACGGCATCGGTGACCATCGACGTGATCGCGCTTGATCTCGAACACCTTGCCGACGTGCGCGGTGCCGCCATGGCGGCAGGGCCAGCCCGTTCACGCGATGTGCAATTCTCGATGCAACCCAGCGCCGAGCTCTATCGAGAGGCCTTCGCCGCCGCCGTAGATGATGCCACCGAACGCGCCCGCATTGTCGCCGAGTCAGCCGGTGGCCAACTTGGACCCGTACAAATCCTGCTGGAAGGCCAGCAGCCCTGCCTGCGTCCGCCGGCCACGCCAGCCGGGCTGGACAATGGTGATTATCGGCAGCTTGGTCGCAATGAGGACGGAGACCGGGTCGTGGTCACAGGCAGCCGGATACGGCGATCAGACACTGCGGCTCCGTCACCGATCACGAACGTCAGTGGGGAATCCCTCGCAGTCGCAAACACGATCGACCCACGATTCCTTGTGGCCGAGGCTGGCAACTTTGCCCTCGCCGCCGACTTCGAACCGATGCGGTTTGAGACACAAGTTTGTGCCGTATTCGCCGTCGAATAGAGCCTAGTTCAGCGCGCCGGACCCCGTGGCCGCGCCCGTTCCGGACACCTGGCGCTCCTCGACCAGCTGGTTGAGGAGACCGGCCAGGCGCACGCCGCCTTGCTTGAGGCGTTGCAGATTGATCGGCAGGTTGCGGGCGTAATAGGCGTCGCCCGGTTCGATCAATTCCTCGGCATTGGCCCAGTAATAGGCAAAGCCGCGTGAGCGGACGATGTCGTGGCTTTCCTGGGCCCAGTCGATCGGGGCGAGTGGTGTGTAGACACTGATCCCATTGAGCGGGATGTCAGCGGCAAGCTGGTCGGCCAGCTGGGCCCAGCGGTCGCCTTCATCGATATAGGGCCAGGTCTCGGCCATGTAGTCGAGCAGGATCTCGCTGTCCCAGACCCGATGCAGATTGGAGCGGCGTTCGCCGCGCCACAGGACATTGATGTCATTGCCGCCTCGATCACCCTCGATCGAGACGTGCAGGGGCTGGTGAATGTCGCCCATCCAGTGAGCGAGAAACTTCAGGGCTTCCAGACGGTCCTCATCCGAACGCGAGCGGTCGACGAAGATTCCGGCATGAAGGTCGATGGCCGAGGTGATGCAGCCGCCCTCGGCGCAGTCTTCGGCGTCGACATGCGGATCGTCGCGGGTCTGATTGATATAGTGCCAGGGCGCCGTGTGCCGGTGGGTGGAACCCCGCACCTGGTCGGCCCAGGAACAGACATCGCGAAAATGATCGAATTCAGGATCCTGGGCGACCAGCCGTTCGATCTCGGTGCGGGTTTCATCGGACAGGTAGCGCCAGGCCAGGTCACAGACAATGCGGTGGCCGTCGCGGCCATAGGCTTCAACGGGGGCCACAGTGACAACAGCGGCCATAAGGCTGGCGGCTGCGAAGAGGCGCAGGAAGGACGACATGGGTTGCTCCGGGTAACGGCACCCGCCCGGTGCCATCCCCGGTCTGTAGAAGAGCCAGCGCCCAGCCTCCACTAGTCAGGGCGGGCAAGTCGCCCGCAACGCAACGACCGGTAGAATAATGGGAATTTGTAATCTTCTTTTCGACCGCGCGCGTCGCAGACTGTGCCCTCTGGTTTCCTCATAGGGGAGAAACTGCACCGTCCGGACGGTATTGACTGTACCGTCTGGACGGTTTATATGCGGCGCAACATCAGACAGGTATTCGTCATGACCACCAGCAAACCGTCGACGCGCGACACCATTCTGGATGCCGCTGAAACAGTGGTCGCCCGCGAAGGCTCCGGTCGTCTGACAATCGATGCCGTCGCCGCCGAAGCCGCCGTCTCAAAAGGCGGCGTGCTCTACCATTTCCCCAACAAGATTGCCCTGCTGACCGGCATGGTCGAACGCATGATGGCGGAAATCGGCGCTGAGATCGCGGCCGCCGAGGCCCGGGCCACGGCGGACGGAAGTCCGGTGCTGCCGCTGGTTATCCAGGACATGTTCAACCGCTCGGGCACCCATGACAGTGTCTCCATGGCCCTGCTCGCGGCCTCCGCTGAACACCCCGAATTGCTGGACCCGGCACGTGAGTTCCTGTCGTCGACCTTCCAGCGCCTGGCGGACGCCACACCCGACCCCATCGCCGCACAAATCCTCCTGCTCGCCATGGACGGCCTCAAACTGTCCATCCTGCTGGGTTTCAACCACGTCCCCGACCACCAGCTCCAGCCGATCCGCGATCGGGTGTTGAGCCTGGCTCACGAGATTTACGCATGACCCGCCCTTTCCTCCCCATCGCTCTTGGCACCAGCCTGGCTCTTGCTGCCTGCACGCAGGAGCCGGTATCGGCGCCGCCCGCTGCGCGCCTGGTCCAGCTCGCCGAAGTGGTCGCCGAGAGTGGCGAAACGCGGCACGAATTTGTCGGACGGGTCGAGGCGCGACTGAGCGTCGACATGGCCTTTCAGGTTGGTGGCCAACTGGCCGACCTCCCCCTCAACGAGGGCGAGTTGATCACACAAGGCACCCGGGTGGCGGCGCTGGACCGGGAAGACTTCCAGCGGGCCGAGCGCGAAGCCCGTGTCCAGTTGCAGCAAGCCAATACCGAGCTGGAACGCCAGCGCACCCTGCATGCGCGGGGTATCGCCTCCCAGGCAGCGCTCGACAGCGCCCAGACCAATTACGATCTGCGCGAAGTAGCGCTGCAGACGGTTCGCCGCAATCTGGGTTATGCGACCCTGACGGCCCCGTTCGACGCCCTGGTCAGTCGCCGCCTGGTCGACAACTACACGATCGTTGCCCCCGGCCAGCCGGTCGTGCGCCTGATGGACGTGTCCGAGCTCCGGGTGTCCATACCGATCTCCGAGGGCATGGTGGCCACGTTCGACCAAGACGACCTGGTGACCCTGGAAGCGGCCTTTGCCTTCCTGCCCGGCCAGACCTTCCCCCTGATCCCGCGCGAACTGGTATCGGAACCGGATGCCGCGTCCCGAACCTATCGGGCGCTGGCTGCACTGCCGGCCGACCTGCCCGCCAACATCCTGCCCGGCATGACCGCGACGGTATATGCCGAGTTTGCGACGACGGCCGACGCCCCGACCGGTCTCCGCGTGCCACTCTCAGCGGTGTCCGCCGCGCCGGACGGGACGCAACGGGTCTGGGTGTATCAGGACGAAACCGGCACCGTGGTCCCGCAGACCATCACCAGCGCCGGATTTGACGGCGACACAGTGATTGTCACCGCCGGCATCGCGCCTGGTGACCGTGTCGTGACGGCCGGTGTATCGGCGCTTCACGACGGCATGCCGGTCCGGCCCCTGTCCGAATCCGCCCGCTTTGGCACGTCGCAATGAGTTCGCCCGCCCCTCTGGCGAGCACGCTCGCCCGACTGTCGATCGAGAAGCCGGTCCTGACCTGGTTGGTCATCCTGTTCTGCCTGATCGGCGGGCTGACCGGCTTCCTCAATGTCGGGCGGCTGGAGGATCCGGCCTTCACGATCAAGGAAGCCATCATCTTCACGCCCTATCCCGGCGCCACCGCCGAGGAAGTCGAGCAGGAAGTGACCGAGACGCTGGAAATCGCCATCCAGCAGCTGGGCGAGGTCGAGGAGATCCGTTCGGAATCATCACCGGGCATGTCGGAAATCCACATCTCCATCGACCAGACCATCGACAGCGACGACATGCCCGACGTCTGGACCCGCCTGCGTGCCAAGGTCCGCGACACCGTCGCCGCCCTGCCACCGGGCGCCGGAGCACCGGTTGTCTACGACGATTTCGGCGACACCTATGGCATCTATTATGCCGTCACCGCGGACGGCTATTCCGACGGTCGGATCCGCGACATTGCCCGCGCCCTGCGGCGCGAGTTGCTGACGGTCGAGGATGTGGCAAAGGTCGCCGTTGACGGCGAACCGGACGAACGCATCTATATCGAGATACCGCAGGAAAACCTGGCCCGGCTGGGCCTGTCCTATTCCGACCTGCTGGAAAATCTCGAGCGCGAGAACGCGGTCGTCCTCGCCGGTTCGGCCCCGCTCGACGGACGCCTGGTGCGGGTCGACATTCCACAGACGCTTGGCGGGATCGATGCCATATCCGACCTGTTGATCACGCCGCGCAACAGCGACCAGGCCATCCGCCTGTCGGACATTGCCGAGGTCAGCCGCGCCGCCGTCGAACGCCCGTCCCAGCTGATCTATCACAACAATGTCCGCGCATTCACCTTGGGCATTGCCGGCTTGCCGACCGCCAACATCGTCGATGTCGGCCATGCGGTGGAAGCCCGCCTGGCCGAGATCGAGCCGACGCTGCCACTGGGCGTCGAATTGCACCCGATCTACCAGCAGCACCTGGTGGTGGGCGCCGCGATCAACAATTTCCTGGTCAGTCTGGCGCTGTCCATCGCCATCGTGATCGGCGTGCTGTGCATCTTCATGGGCTGGCGGGCCGGCCTGACGGTCGGCGCGGTCCTGCTGCTGACCGTCTCGGGAACCCTGTTCTTCATGAACATGTTCTCCCTTGAGATGGAACGCATTTCCCTGGGCGCCCTGATCATCGCCATGGGCATGCTGGTCGACAACGCCATTGTCGTCACCGAGGGCATGCTGACCGGCGTGATGCGCGGCAAGCCCCGCATGCAGGCTGCCGAAGAAGCCGTCGCGTCAACCCAGTGGCCGTTGCTGGGCGCCACCATCATCGGCATCCTGGCCTTTGCCGGTATTGGCCTGTCACCGGATGCGACTGGCGAATTCCTGTTCTCCCTGTTCGCCGTAATCGCCATTTCCCTGCTGCTGAGCTGGGTGATTGCGGTGACCGTGGTGCCCCTGATCGGCTTTCATCTGTTTGCGGCGCAGCGCCAGGCCGCCCAAGCCGCGACGGGTGGCGCGCCGGATGAGACCAGCCTTTATTCGGGTCGCTTGTTCAACGGCTATCGCGGCCTGTTGAACCTCGCCCTGTCACGCCGCTGGACGGTTCTTGCCTTGCTGATCGGTGTCACGGTCGTCTGTTATGCCGGCTTCGGTCAGGTGCGGAACTCCTTCTTTCCGGCCACCAACACGCCGATGTTCTACATCAATGTGGAGCTGCCTGAAGGCACCGACATCCTGACCACCGACGAGACCCTGCGCGAGATCGGCGTCTTCATCGCCGATCAAACGGAGACCGTGGCGATCGACACATTCGTCGGTGCCGGGGCGACCCGCTTCATGCTGACCTATTCCGCCGAGCAACCCAACACGGCCTATGGCCAGGTGATTGTGCGGACCGCCGATATCAACGTCATTCCGGCGCTGGCCGACCGGATTGTGGCACATGTGCGCGAGACCGTGCCGGATGCCGAAGTCCGGGCCGACCGCATCATTTTCGGGCCACCCACCGGCGCCAAGCTCGAGGCACGCTTTTCCGGTCCCGACGCCGATGTCCTGCGCGCCCTGTCCGAACAGGCGATCACCGCGCTAGCCCGCGATGGGGACGTGATTGACCTGCGCACGGACTGGCGCAACCGGACACCAGTCCTGCGCCCCCGCATCATCGAGGAGCGGGCCCGCACCATCGGCGTGACCCGCGAAAATATCGCCAACGCGCTGCGCTTTTCAACCGAGGGCAGTCAGGTGAGCACCTATCGCGAGGGCGAAACCCTGATCCCGATCCTCGCCCGGGCACCGGCATCCGAGCGCGCCGACCCTGGCTATCTGGACAATCGCCTGGTGTGGAGTCCGCAACAATCCGCCTATGTCCCCATCAGCCAGATCGTGTCGCAATTCACGCTGGAATTCGAAGACGTGCTGATCCAGCGCCGTGACCGGACCCGCACCATCTCGGTCCGTGCCAACCCTCATCCGTGGGAGACGGCGTCAGAAGGTTTTGCGCGTTTTGCCCCAATCATCGAAGCCATTGAATTACCGCCCGGCTATGCGCTGGAATGGGGCGGCGAGTTCGAGGCATCCGCCGAGGCCAACGCCTCGCTGGGCGGGCAATTGCCGCTGACCTTCGTGGCCATGCTGACCATCTCCTTCCTGCTCTTCGCCACGGTCCGCCAGCCGCTGATCATCTGGTCGGTCGTGCCGATGTCGGTGAATGGCGTCGTGATCGGCCTGCTGGCGACCAATGTCGCCTTTTCCTTCACTGCCCTTCTTGGCCTGCTGTCGCTGTCGGGAATGCTGATCAAGAACGCGATTGTCCTCGTTGACGAGATCGACGTCCGCATCCGCAGCGGGGCGGACCGCAATGACGCGGTGCGCGAGGGATCGATCAGCCGGTTGCGTCCCGTCCTGCTGGCCGCCAGCACCACCATTCTCGGCATGACGCCGCTGCTCGCAGACGCCTTCTTCCAGGGCATGGCCGTGACCATTATCGGTGGCCTGACTTTCGCGACGGTCCTGACAATGGTTGCGGTACCGGTGTTGTATGCGCTGTTCTTCGGCATCCGCTCGGATACCCGCCCAGCCATACCTGCCCAGCCCCGTCCGCCAAGCCTTGACCGTCCGGACTGAAAGGGCCAACGCTGGCGCCCATGACAGCGATTGACCAGGCCCACAATATCGAGGCGCTGCGGCACCTGGCCCGCAAACGGCTGCCGCGCATGGTGTTCGACTATATCGACGGCGGCGCCGACGACGAGATCACGCTGGGTCGCAACGACCGGCGCTATGCGGACTATGAGCTGAATTTCCGGTCACTGGTCGACGTCTCGAGGATCGAGCTGGAGACGACGGTGATGGGCGCGCCCTGCCGGGCGCCGATCATTGTCTCGCCGACGGCGGCCCAGCGCCTGTTCAATCCGCGAGCCGGAGAGGCTGCCGTGGCCAGGGCCGCGAAGGCCAAGGGGTTGGTCTATTGCCTGTCCACCCTCGCCTCGACCACCATCGAAGACATCGCGCAGCACACCGACGGGCCGAAATGGTTCCAGGTTTATGTCTGGAAAGACCGGGCACTGGTCGAACAGGCGATGGAGCGTGCGCGGACGGCGGGGTTTACCGGTCTGATCCTGACCGTCGACGTCCCTGTCGCCGGCAATCGCGAGCGAGACCATCTCAACGCCTTCACCATTCCGCCCAAGATCAGCACCAGGACGGTCGCCCAGGTCCTTGCCCGCCCCGGTTACCTCTGGGACATGGCAAGCTCGCCGCCCATCCAAGCCGCCAACTGGGCCGACATGGATACCGGCGGGATGGGCATCATCCAGTTTCTCGACAGCCAGTTTGACCGGACCGTGACATGGGCCGACGCGAAATGGATGAAGGAGGCCTGGGGCGGACCGTTCGCCGTCAAGGGCATCGCCCGGCCCGATGATGCCCGCCGGTGCCTGGATATCGGTGCCGATGCGGTCTGGGTCTCCAATCATGGCGGCCGCCAGCTCGACACCGCACCCGCAACCATCGACACCCTTGGCGATATTGTGGCTGCGGTGGCGGGACAGGCCGAGGTTATCCTTGACGGCGGCATCCGCCGCGGCACCGACATCATCAAGGCGTTGGCGCTGGGTGCGACGGCCGTCGCGGTCGGACGGCCCTACCTGTTCGGCCTGGGTGCCGGCGGTCAGCCAGGTGTCGAGAGAGCACTCGACATCCTGATCACCGCCTTGGCGCGCGACATGGCACTGGTCGGCGCCGCGCGCCCGCGCGATTTGTCGCCGGACTTTGTCCGCCAGCCGCGCTAGTCTCGCCACCAAATCCAAGCAACCAAGCACACAACGGGGTCGATCAATGTTTGCAGCTGAAAGCCTGGTCAGAACGCTGATCAATCAGGGAGTGGATGTCTGCTTCACCAATCCGGGCACGTCCGAAATGCACATGGTCGCCGCACTCGACCGAACCGAAGGGATGCGCTCGGTCCTGTGCCTGTTTGAAGGCGTCGCAACCGGTGCCGCGGACGGTTATGCCCGCATGGCCGGCAAGCCGGCCTGTACCCTGCTCCATCTCGGCCCGGGCGCCGGCAATGGCCTCGCCAACCTGCACAATGCCCGCCGCGCCTATGCACCGGTGGTCAACATTGTCGGCGACCACGCCCGCGATCACATCAAGCTCGACGCGCCGCTGACCTCGGATGCCGCCGGCGTGTGCCGGCCGATGTCGCGCTGGGTGGGATGCGTGGCTGAGGCGTCGGACGTCTCCACCATGGCGATCGAGGCGGTGCAGCAGTCATACGGTCCGGAACGGGGTGTCGCGTCACTCATCCTGCCGGCCGATTGCGCTTGGTCGGACCAGGAACCCAGCGTGCTGGAGGCCCGGCCCGTACCCGGCCCGAATCCGGTTTCCGCGGCCCGCATCTCGGCTGTCGCCACCGCTCTTCGCGCCGCCAGCGCTCCGGTCCTGTTCCTTGGCAATGACGCCTGCCTCGAAACCGGTCTGGCTGCTGCCGGCCGAATTGCCGCGGCCACGGGCGCCCGGTTGTTCATGGACACTTTCGTGCCCCGCATCGCGCGCGGGCATGGCCGCGTCTCCCCCAAACGCCTTGGCTATTTTGGGGAACAGGCCCTCGAGGAGCTGGCCGGTACCGACCTCCTGGTGATCGCCGGATCGAAGCCTCCGGTCGCCTTTTTCGCCTATCCCGACCAGCCCGGTGAGCTGACCCCGCCCGGCACGACTACCGAGACCCTGGCCGGTCCTGCGGACGACGTCATCGCCGGGCTGAATGCCCTGGCCGACGCCCTGGATGCCAATCCGGCAGCGCCCGACCTGCCCGCGCAGTCGCAAGCGCCCAAGCTGTTTCCCGACGAAGCCCTCAATCCCGGCTATGTCGGCATTTCCCTGCTGCGTCACATGCCCGACGATTCCGTCATCTGCGATGATGCCACCACCTCCGGGATGGGCGTCTTTCCGTGGATCGAGCATGGGCCCCGACATGACTGGCTTTGCCTGACCGGCGGCGCCATCGGCTCGGGCATGCCCCAGGCAATCGGCGCCGCAATGGCCTGTCCTGACAAACAGGTCTTCGCACTCTGCGGCGATGGCGCGGCGGCGTATACGCTACAGGCCCTTTGGACCCAGGCCCGGGAAAAGCTCGACGTCATCAACGTGGTGTTCGCCAACCACTCCTATCTGGTACTCAATGTCGAACTGGCACGCGTGGGGGCCGGCGATCCGGGACCTGCGGCCCAGCAGATGCTGTCGCTCGAGAACCCGCGGATGGACTGGATCAAACTGGCCGAAGGGTTTGGCGTGCCCGGTCAGACGGCGCGCACTGCCGGTGAGTTCGACACGGCGCTTCAGCGGGCGCTGGCGGCGGGCGGCCCGCAAATGATCGTTGCGGAAATCTGACCGTCAGGTCCGGATCGCCCGGCTCTCGTCCGGCGGGGATTCCTCCGAACGCCGTTCGGTCACGAGGGCCTGTTCGAGCACTCGGCGAAGCTCGCTGATCTCGACCGGCTTTGGCAGATAGTCGGTAAACCCGGCCGCCAGGAATTCGCGCCGGTGATCGTCGGAGGCTAGGGCCGTCACAGCGACAATCCGGGCGTCCGCCGATTTGCGCGTTCCCTTGATGCACTGCATCGCGCTGACGCCATCCATCTCAGGCATCTGGATGTCCATCAGCACGAGGTCATAGGCGAGCGACGTCGCCTTGTTGACCGCCTCGCGTCCGCCCGAAGCACAGTCGACGATCAACCCGTCCGCCTTCACGATCTGCTGGACCATGGCCTTGATCACCAGCTGGTTGGTCATCACGTCGTCGACCACAAGGACGCGGCCCGATGCCTCGATCGGTTCAAGGGACACGACGCCGCGCTTGACGGTCTCCTGTGCGCTCGCCGCAACCCGTTCGAGCGGCAGGTCGACCGTAAAGGTCGAGCCGCGGCCCATCTTGCTCGACAGTGTGATCTTGCCGTCCATTTTCGCGACCAGGCGTCGACAGATCGCCAGCCCGAGCCCGGTGCCACCAAAGCGCCGGGTCACGGTTGCGTCGACCTGGCTGAACGGATCGAAGATCGCTTCCTGCTTGCTGCCGGGAATGCCTATGCCGGTATCCCGGACAGCGAGGCGAATTCGGGTCTTGCCGTCACGGACCTCACCAATCGCCGCCAATGACACGCTGATCCGACCGGTATGGGTGAACTTCACCGCATTGCCCAACAGGTTGTTGATCACCTGGCGCAAGCGGATCGGATCACCAATCACAAAAGCCTCGTCACCCAGTTGATTGCTGACAGTCAGCGTCAAACCCTTGGATTCGGCCTGCGGTCGCCAGTGTTCGGTTGTGCTGTTGACCAAGCCGGCAAGGTCAAAGCTGCGCGCTTCAAGCTCAAGCGCCTCGGCCTCGATCTTGGACAGGTCGAGAATGCCATTGAGCAGTTCGAGCAGGGCCTTGCCGCTGTCATCGATCAGGTCGAGACGGCGCCGGTGCTCATCGGTCAGCGTGGTGTCCGCCTGTAGCACATTGGTCATCCCAAGCACGCCGTTCAGCGGTGTGCGGACCTCATGGCTCATATTGGCGATGAAATCCGACTTGGCGCGATTGGCCTGTTGCGCCGAAATCAGAGCGGTTTCCAGCTGGTGGTTCGCGTCAGTCAGAGCGTTCTGGGCATCTCGTGTCGCCGACCGGAAACTCGAGCCGAAAAGGACAATCCAGACGCAGGACAGCGAGCCGGCTGCGACCAGCATGTTGAGCAATTCCGTCGGTCGAAACCCCAAGGCGCCGGTATTGGAATGATCGGCGGTGACCAGGATCAGTCCGAAATAGGCCGCCAGCGGAACGATGGCGACGATCGCCGCCCGCGCGCCCCAGGCGATATAGGCGCCCAGGACAATGCCGGGCAGATACAGCGTCGCCGGAGGGAAGGAGCCCCGATTGGCCCAAGCCGCTGCGAACAGGACCAGCGTGGCCAACGTGATCATCACCAGGATGGTCAGGTTCGGTCGACGCAGGCGCAAACCGACTATCCCGACGGCGGCCGCAATTGCAGCCGAACCCAGTCCCAACTCGACCATGCCGGGACGTCCGTCGAGGACAAAGGCGAGCACGCCGGCATTGACCAGACCCATGAGGGTGAAAATCGCAGTATAGGCGACGGCAATGCGCGACTTGACCGCATAATCGAAATCGATCTGCGGATCAGCGCCTGTCCAGCGGTCGATCTGTCTCCAGAGCATGTCGCCGTGTCCCTCCTCGAGTGCCTGTGGAGGCTAGCGCACCCAAGGTTAATAAAACCGTGTGCTTGACAAGGATTCACACCTTTGATTGCGTAAGGCAATCACATTCTCGCACAGCCATTGTGGGTTCGGCCGCTGGCCAGACAATGACCGCAGGACATCACCTGAAGCCGCTTTTCGACGCGATGCAAAAATCATGGAGCCGAGCGAACCGGCCTCGAACCCGCGGAGTTCGCAAGCGCGACCGCGCGCCGGGCGGTCAGCCCACCCCATCGAAGGCGTCCGCGCAGCGGACCGCCGGAAGGTCGAAGGAATGGTGGAGCTGGACGAAACAACATCGAACCCGAAGGGTTCGCAAGCGCGACCGCGCGTCGGCCGGCCAGGCCGCCCCATCGGAGGCATTTGCGAAGCAAATTGCCGTGAGATCGGGAATATGGTGGGCCCGGAGGGACTCGAACCCCCAACCAAGCGGTTATGAGCCGCCGGCTCTAACCAATTGAGCTACAGGCCCCGCTGTTAAAGCGTGGGCCCATGGTTACTGGCTCTTCGCGGGCGCGCCAAGACGGGTGTGCAGGCAATGTTACGGCATTGACATCATGATGGCGAAAATGGACCGCGCGCGTTCAGCGTGCGCTCAGGCGCGAAAGTGCTAGTCTCGTCCTCAACGCCAACGAGCTGCCGCCTCCATCCCGGAGCGGTCGGCGCATTCGCCACGGAGTTTTGTTCATGATCCGCGCCCTGATTACCTCGACCGCCCTCGTCGCCAGCCTCGCCGCACCGGCTTTCGCCCAGGCCGGTGAGAGCGAGCCGACCCTGTCGCTCTCGGAAAGCGCAACAGTGCAGATCGCTCCGGAATTCGCGACGGTCTCCTCAGGCGTGGTGACCCGCGCCGAAACCGCCCGGGATGCCGTCCGCGCCAACGGAGCCGCGATGAGCCAGGTGTTTGACGCCCTGCGCCGCGCCGGCGTCGACAGTGACGACATGCAGACGGCCCAGCTGTCGGTATCGCCGGTCTATGCCGACCGCCAGGCCCCCAACCAGATCGAACGCACAATCATCGGCTATGAGACTCGTAACCAAGTCTCCGCCAAGGTCCGCGACACGAGCCGGGTCGGGCAGGTCATCGATGCGATGGTGTCGGCCGGTGCCAACAATATAAATGGTGTGACCTTCGGCGCGGAAGACACCGGTGAGGCGATGGACAATGCGCGTCGCCAAGCGATTGCGGCCTTGCTGGCCAAGGCTGACCTGTTCGCCGATGCGGCCGGTTTCGAACTGTGCGGGATACGCCGGATGGGCGAAAGCAATTACCGCCCGCAACCGGTTTATGAAAGCCGGATGATGGCCGCAGACAGCTTCGGATCGACGCCCATTGCCGCCGGCGAGCTGACGCTCACGGCTACGGTCAGCGCCGATTTCTGCATCAATCAGTGAGCGAAATCAGGCCGCCTGGGGCTTGGCGATGACCTTGTTGTGCTCGTCCAGCAGGACCACGACCGGATCATGCTGCTCGGCCTCGGCGGCCTCCATCTCGGCATACGCCACGACGATGATCCGGTCCCCGACCTGGGCCAGACGCGCCGCGGCTCCATTGATGCCGAAGGTCCGGCTGCCGCGCGGAGCCTCGATGGCATAGGTGGTAAAGCGCTCGCCATTATTGATGTTGAGCACATCGACCTGCTCGTGCGGCAGGATACCCGCCGCCTCGAGATAGTCGCGATCGATCGAGATCGACCCTTCATAGTGCAGGTCAGCCTGGGTCACCGTGGCCCGGTGCAGCTTGCATTTCATCATGGTGAGGCGCATCGCGCTACTCCAGCAACAACATATTGCGCTGCACATACGGGTTGGCGCGATGAATTTCAACGCCCGGCCTCCGTATGCGCGCGTCACAACAGTGTTGGCCTACCTCGCCGGCTCGTCTCCTCCGCGGCCGGCCGCCTCCGACCTCCGCCATCGGCCGCCGGGCACCGTCTGATCATTGCCGATGAACGATCGCCCCGGTCCAGCCTCAGCCACGGTTCATGCTGGGCGTGCAAGAACAGGAAATACTCTTGCTCTGGGGAGATGATCATGACGTCCCGACTGACCCTTGTGACCCCGCTCGCTGCGATGGTGCTGGTCACCGCGGGCTCACCTGCGCAACACCAACAGGCCCCCCTGCAACAGGCCGGCGGTCAACAGGCTGGCCTGGCAGCAACGGGCCAGGCTGTGCCGGACAATCTCGCGACAGCCGCACTGCGCCGGGTGGCCCGGCTGCAGCCGGGCCGCGAGCCAAGGCCCGATGCTCCGGTGGCCATGTCGATCAACTGGGTCGCCGCCGCCGAGGATGCGTTGCTCCAGGCCCGTCAACTGCGTCGCTTTGACACCGTTTCGGCGGTCACCCAGGGTAATCTGCCTTTCGCCCGACCGACCAACCCGGAAGCGGCCGGCGTCGTTGCGACACGGCTGCCGGTCCTGATCCCGGACACTGCCGCCCTTGCGGTCAGCAATGACGCCCGGACGCTGCTGTTCCCGCAGCAGGATTTCTACACCCTGTCGGTGATCGCGCCGGGCCTCGTGGTCGAGGTGTTCGGCACCCGGCTGGCTCACGCACACGCATCGGACCCGCTGAGCACCCGCCGCCTGAATGCGACCAACGCTGACGGCTATCGCATCAGCGAAACCGAATATGGCCGTGAGCTCAGCTTCAACCGCTACGGAGCGGCCTATTCCATCACGGTGGAATGTGACCGCCCGACCGGCGATCCACGCTGTTCTTCCGACGCCTACATTCGCAATCTCGCCGACTCGCTGATCATCGCCGCCGGCACACCCGACGCAGGAGGTCAGTAATGTCACGCGAAGCCGAACTCACCCTCGCCGCCGCGGTCGCCACAGCCGGCATTGCCGCCATGATCTGGTGGCCCGCCGATGAGGTTCCGGCACCGTCGGCCGGGGTCGAGCAAACCGATCCGGCCGGACCCGATCAGGACCCCGTCGGTGCAGAGGACACAGAATCCGATGCCCAGCCCGACGCCTTGCCCGAACCCGAACCGGAGCCCGAACCGGAGCCCGAACCGGAGCCCGAACCGGAACCACCCGCAGTTCCCGTGGACGGGTCCGGCGATCCTTTCGCCTACATGCCTGCCGGCGACCTGGCGGAGGATTCGGGCACCGGCCAGACAGTCCAGATCAATTATGCGCCGGACATGCGGTTCCCGATGGAGGCCGGCCAGGCCTATGCCAACAGCCAGGTCTACGGCCATGGCGGATATCTCGGGCCGGCCGGAGGCCAGTGCAACGCCGCCAATTATGCCTATGCCTGGCGCGACAATTTCTGCGAAACCCGCGGCTATGGCACCCCGATGTGCCCGGCCGGTGTCGGCCATCAGGGCCAGGACATCCGCCCGGCCAGCTGCCAGGACGACACCCATTGGGCCGTCGCGTCGGACGCCGGGACCATCACCTCGATCGGCACCTATTCGGTCCGCCTGATGACCGATGGCGGGGTCCGCTACACCTACCTGCATCTCGACAAGGACACACTACGGGTCGAACCGGGCGATCGGGTCGAGCGTGGCGAGCGTCTTGGCTATGTCTCCAACGAGTTTGGCGATACCGCCACCACGATCCATCTTCATTTCGAGATCAAGATGGCGGTCGATACGGGCTCGGGCATTCAAAACACGCCGGTGCCTCCCTATCTCGCCCTGGTGGACAGTTATGAGCGCCTGCTGACCGGGGAAGAGGACAGCTAGGGCGCCCGCCTTCCTTTGGTCGCCATTCTCATCAGGATGGATGGTACCGGGAAGGATGCAACGCCCCGTCTTCGCGGCGGCCGAAGGGAATCGACGATGAAACGAGTTATTGTGATGGGCCTCGCCTCACTCAGCCTGCTCGCCGCGTGCGAGCAGCGCTCCGTGTTTGACGATGACCGGCCCGCAGAAGCCTTCGGCATGTTCGCCGTCAGCAACGCGATCCAAGAGGAGCCCGGCTACGCAGCTGCACCGGCTCCGGCACCGCAATCACCACAGGACAGCGCTGCCCGCGGACGCGATAACGGGCTCGAGCCATCAGGCAGCGAAGACAGCGAACGCCTGGTCGCCTACAGCTACGGGTATCAGCTCGAGACCGCCGCCTCCGCAACATCGGATCTCGTCGAATCCCATCGCGACGCCTGCCTTGGGTCTGGCCCGGACTCCTGCCAGGTCGTCAGCGCCAACATCCGTGAGCAAGGCAATCGCGGCGTCTCCGCCACGCTCTCCCTGCGCGCCGCGCCGGCCTGGATCGATCGCTTCCGGTCAGACCTGTCGGGCCAGCTTGAAAACGCCGATGGCCGGATCCGCAACCAGACCCAGACCGCTGAAGACCTGACCGCCACTATTGTCGATATGGAAGCGCGCCTGATTGCCAAGGAAACCCTGCGCAACCGTTTGACCTCGCTCCTCGAACGACCGAGCGTAAGCGTCGACGAACTGGTTCGGGTCGAGCGTGAACTGGCCCGGGTCCAGGGCGATATCGAAGGTTCGCAAGCGCGCATCCGAGCGCTTCGCGGACGGGTGTCGATGTCCGCGCTCACGCTGAACTACACCTCACGAGTCGATCCGGTTTCCCGCAGCGCCTTCGATCCACTCAATCGCGCCTTGCACAATCTGACCGGCAACTTTGCCCGTGGACTGGCGAACATGCTCACCTTCCTGGCCGGCTTCCTGCCCTGGCTGGTGGTGATCGTACCGACCGGCTGGTTCGCTTCACGCTGGCTGGCCGGTCTGCTGAAACGTCGTCGCGAGACCAAATCGAAAACCTGACCCGGTCCGGCCCGGGGCCGACCCGGGCCGACAACAGCGTGGCAGCCCCGTAAAGCGGGAATTAACCCTGCTGGTGTGTGTTGGGGACAGCTGAGGTCCCCCATGCCACGCTATCGCCTGCTCATTCCGCTCAGCGCGGCCCTTTTCTGCTTGGTGGCCTTCACCGCGTTATCGCTGCATGTCCGCTCCCAGGAGCACTATGCCGTTCGTGTGCATCTCGAAGAGATCGCCTCCAATCTCGAATACAATCTGACCGAACGTGTCGGGATGAACCTGACGGGCCTGGAGCGGATGGCCAGGCGCTGGATCCGGGCGGGCGGGACGGACGAAGCCGTTTGGCGAGCCGACGCGCTGGAATACATTGGTGACCATTCCGAGCTTCGCTCTGTCCAGTGGGCCAATCCGGATTTCGAGCTTGAATGGGTTGAGCCGCTGGCGGGCAATGAGGCGGTTGTCGGGCTCGACATCCTGTTTGAGGAGTATCGGTCACGGGCGGTGATGCAAGCCGTCAACACCCGTCGGCCCAACAACAGCGCCGCGATCGATTTACTGCAGGGCGGCTCGGGGTTTCTCGCCTATTTCCCGCTATTTGACGGCGACCGGTTTAATGGCCTGATTGTGGGCGTGTTTGACGCGGCCAACATGGTCGCCGCGAGCCTGCCGCAGGACTACGCCGAAGCCGTCGCCATCCAGGTCAATGAGGCCGGCGAGACGATCCATGCGACCGGGACTCCGGTCAGCCTGCAATTGACAGCCGAACGGACAGTCGCGCTGCCCGGGTCTGTCTGGACGGTCAACCTCTACCCGGCACGGCAGCTTTATGCCGAGGAGTTCAGCTCCATTCCGATTTTCCTCCTCGGTCTCGGCGTGCTGTTCTCGATTGCCATCGGCTTTGGCACCCACCTCGTTTTGAGCGGCCGGGTGCGGCAATCCGAACTCGCGCTCGAGCGCGAGACCGCATTCGACGAGCTTGAGCGCAATCGGGAGCGGATGGCACTCGCTGTTCGCGGATCATCGGACGGCTTCTGGGATTGGGACCTCGATACCGGAACACTCTACCACTCACCCCGGCTCCGGGCCCTGTTGGGCTACCCGGAGGAGGCGGCACACTTCGACGCCCGCACCTACTCCGCAGACATCCACCCGGACGACCGGGAGCGCTCGGCGCAAGCATTGGAGCAACATATCAGGCATGGCATCGAACATGACCTGCAAGTCCGATTCCGATGCGCAAACGGCGAGTACCGCTGGTTTCGCACCCGCGGAGTCGCCCAGCGCAATGATGGGCGGGCCGTGCGCATGGCCGGGTCGATCACCGACATCACCGACCTGATCGAGGCCCGCGACAAAGCCAATGCGGCCAATCGGGCGAAGTCGGACTTCCTCGCCAATATGAGCCACGAAATCCGCACACCGATGAATGGCATTCTGGGCATGGCGCGGGTGCTGGCCGACAGGGAATTGCCCGCCGACGTCCTCAGCAAGCTCGATGTCATCGTTCGATCCGGCGACACGCTGATGCACCTGCTCGATGACATTCTCGACCTGTCGAAGATCGAAGCCGGCCAGATCGAGCTGGATGTGGTTCCGTTTGATCTCGCCATTATCGGATCTCGCATCGAGGCCCTGTACCGCGATGCGGCCGAAGAGAAGGGCGTGACGCTCCTCGTCGAGGTCAGTGATCGTGCCGGGCTGTCGCGCCTCGGAGACCCGCTTCGCCTGTCACAGATCGCCAACAACCTGGTTGCCAATGCGATCAAGTTCACCGCCGCCGGGCAGGTGTCCATGACGCTGGGCCCGGCATCCGGGCCGGCGGAGGGCGTCGACGACGACCAGATCGTGTTGACGGTCCGCGATACCGGGATCGGCATGAGCGATGACCAGTGCCGCGCGGTTTTCGAGAAGTTCGTGCAAGCCGACAGTTCGACCACGCGGCGCTTCGGTGGCACCGGTCTGGGACTGGCGATCTGCAAGGGGCTGACCGAGCAAATGGGCGGCAGAATCGACGTATCCAGCGTGCCGGGCGAAGGGGCGACATTCACCGTTCGCCTGCCCCTCGAGCCTGTCGTCGCCGGCGTCCAGGCGACACGAACCCCCGACCTGATCTCGATTGGCGGCCCCCTGACGGTGGACGGGCAGCCCGTGCGCATCCTGGCCGCCGAGGACAATCTGACCAACCGCCTTGTCCTGAAGGCCTATCTCGACAAGCTCTCGGTCGATTTGACCATGGTGGAAAACGGCGAAGAAGCGGTCAGCGCCTTCCGCACCGGCCGCTACGATATCGTCCTGCTGGACATACAGATGCCGGTGCAGAATGGCGAGGACGCACTCAGCGAGATCCGGGCGATCGAACGCGCCGAGGGTCGTCTGCCGACACCGACGGTGGCGATCACGGCCAATGTCATGGCTGATCAGGTCAATCGCTATGCCATGCTCGGTTTCGATGCACATACCGAAAAACCGCTGAATCCGGAGGCGCTGGAGCGGACCATGCGGCGCCTATTGCTTGGCAATCACATCCGTCGCTCCTCCCGGCCCGCGACCGCAGGGCCCCGCTGAGCCGGACCGGCCGGGACCATCAGCCGGTCAGGTGCAACACCAGTTCACGACGGTGTGGCCGACGACGGTGCTCGAACAGGTAAATGCCCTGCCAGGTCCCCAGTGCGAGCCGCCCATCAGCCACCGGGATCCCGATCGAGGTCTGGGTCAGCGCTGCCTTGATGTGCGCTGGCATGTCATCCGGCCCTTCGGCGGTATGGGCGAGCCACGACATCGACGGATCGTCCCCCGAGGGCACCAACCGGGCGAAGAAGGACTGAAGGTCCCGCTGGACGTCCGGATCGGCGTTTTCCTGGATCACGAGCGAGCAGGAAGTGTGGCGCACGAAGACCGTGAGGAGTGCGTCTGCACAACTTTGTTCGGATACGAAACGTTCGGCCTGTTGCGCGACATCGTAGAGGCCGGGGCCGGTAGTCTGGATATGGAGGCGGTGAAGGGGCATGGGTCAGAACCTAGCGGCCATGCACGCGTCTGGCGAGGCGCTTCCCTCCCCGCTTTGGGGGCGGTGGGTCGCCCGTGGGGGCAATACCCCCATTTAATGGGGAAGAAAGGCGTCCTCACACAGCCACAAAAAAGCCGGCCCAAGGGCCGGCTTTTTCAATGTCTGAACCCGTCACATCCGGATCCCGGATCGCCGCTTTACGCCGACCGGGATGATCCACGCATGGCGTGGATCAGTTATCCAGGAAGCTCCGAAGCTTCCGGCTCCGGCTTGGGTGCTTGAGCTTGCGCAGGGCCTTGGCTTCGATCTGGCGGATACGTTCGCGAGTGACCGAGAATTGCTGGCCGACTTCTTCCAGCGTGTGGTCGGTATTCATGCCGATGCCGAAGCGCATGCGCAGGACACGTTCCTCACGCGGGGTGAGGCTGGCGAGGACCCGGGTGGTGGTTTCGCGCAGATTGGCCTGGATGGCGGCATCGATCGGCAGGACGGCATTCTTGTCCTCGATGAAATCGCCCAGATGGCTGTCTTCCTCGTCGCCGATCGGCGTCTCCAAGGAGATCGGCTCCTTGGCGATCTTCATCACCTTGCGCACTTTTTCCAGCGGCATTGCGAGCTTCTCAGCCAGTTCTTCCGGGGTCGGCTCACGGCCGATCTCGTGCAGCATCTGGCGGCTGGTGCGGACAATCTTGTTGATCGTCTCGATCATGTGCACCGGGATACGGATGGTGCGCGCCTGGTCGGCGATCGAGCGGGTGATCGCCTGGCGGATCCACCAGGTGGCATAGGTCGAGAACTTGTAACCGCGGCGATACTCGAATTTGTCGACGGCCTTCATCAGGCCGATATTGCCCTCCTGGATCAGATCCAGGAATTGCAGGCCGCGATTGGTGTATTTCTTGGCGATGGAGATGACGAGGCGCAGGTTGGCCTCGACCATTTCCTTCTTGGCCACGCGCGCTTCGCGCTCGCCCTTCTGGACGGTACGGACAATGCGGCGCAGGTCTTCGATCGGCACGCCGGCACGCTGGGTCAGATCGGCGAGATCGTCGCGAATCTTGCCGGCGTCAACGCCTTCACGGTCGATGAAACGGGCCCAGGCCTTCGAGGTCGACGCCATGGAGGTTGGCCATTCCGGGTTCAGCTCATTGCCGAAATAGCTGTCCATGAACTGGGCGCGCGGCACGCCATGGGCATCGGCCATGCGCAGCAGCTTGCCCTCCAGCGCCATGCGTTCCTTGTTGATCGCATAGAGCTGTTCGACCAGCGCCTCGATCCGGGCATTGTTCAGGTGCATCGTGTTGAGATTGGTCACGATGGCGTTCTGGAAACCTTCGTACTTCTCACGCGACTGCTTGGTCAGGTCCTTGCCTTCAATCCGGGCGGCAACCAGCTTGTCCTGGAGTTTGCGGAAGGCGGCGAAGTCGGTGGCAATGGAATCAAGCGTCTCCATGACGCCGTCGCGCAGCTCGGCTTCCATGGCCGAGAGCGACAGCGAAACACCGTCTTCATCATCATCGTCATCATCATCGCTGGATGATGATTCACTGTCTTCTTCGTCGTCATCATCGCCGGATTTTTCCGACTTCTTGCCGTCTTCGTCGTCGTCCTCATCATCGGACTCCGGCTTCGGCGTCGTGCCACCGGCCGGCGTCGGGGTTTCACCCTCGCCCGTACCGTCGGCATTCTCGTCATCGTCCTCGGCGGCCTCGGCCTGCTGGCCGCCATAGGTGGCGTCGAGATCGATGATGTCGCGCAGAAGGACCTGGCCCTCTTGCAGCTCGTCACGCCAGACCATGATGGCTTCAAAGGTCAGCGGGCTCTCGCAGAGGCCGCGGATCATCGCATTGCGGCCGGCCTCGATGCGCTTGGCGATGGCGATCTCGCCTTCACGGGACAGGAGCTCGACCGAACCCATCTCGCGCAGGTACATGCGGACCGGGTCGTCGGTGCGATCGGCAGAGGACGGTGTGTTGAGGCCGGTGACGGCAGTCTTCGAGGCGCCGGCCACTGCGCGGCTGTCGCTTTCTTCCTCATCGTCACTGTCATCGTCATCATCATCTGATGATGAGGCAGACGCGGCGGCAGCACCCTTCGCCGGCTTCGCCGTTTCGGCCGCGTCGTCATCCACATCGCTGTCATTGTCGACGACATTGATGCCCATCTCGGACAGCTGGGCCAGCACGTCCTCGATCTGCTCGGACGAGAACTCCTCGCTCGGCAACACCGCGTTCAACTCGTCATGGGTGACATAACCGCGCTTCTTGGCGGTCTTCACCATGTTCTTGACGGACTGGTCGGTCAGGTCCAGCAGCGGACCGTCCGAATTTTCCGTCGCTTCATTGGCTTCAGCCGATTTGCTCATCTAATCGTCCCTTGTCGCGCCGCCCTTGGGGCGCGCAATCAGAATTATACGCATCAGGATGACTCCGAACGAGAGCTTTCATGCCGGTAGGCGTCAACTACCTGCCGAAAGCGTTCCGAATCCGCCTGCTTGAGTTCTTCGTCCAGACGGGCGCGCGCCTCATCACGACGTGTCTGTGCTTCGCTTCGTTCCATATAGGCGTGAGCCAGCCGCTTCCAAGCTTCTGCCCTCACCTCTGGAGACGCCTCCATACCGCCCAGTTCCGCTCGCATGGGTCTGCGCTCACCGTCGAGCCGCTTTATCTCTGCCGCGTATCCGGCATCGGCCAATTCGGCCCGTAGCGTGTCGGTCTGCACAAACTGCCCAGAAGAGCAGGCGTCTAGAACGGCGTCGCGCAGCCTGTCAAGCGATCCCAACCGCAAAAGCGCCAGGGTTTCGACCTGCGAGGCGGCGATTTCCGGGTATTCCATGGCCGCGACAAGCAGAAGATGTCCCAGCCGTGCGGTCGGATCCGCCTGTCTGGACTGCTTGTTGCGCAGCTCCGCCGTCGCCCCCAGCGCCACGCCCTTGCCCGGTTTCCACGGTCCGCGACGGCCACGCTGCCCGGGCTGCGGACGGGCGCCAAAAAGCGCATCCATGCGCTGGTCGAACTCGCGCTTGTACTCCTCGCGGATATCGCCATCGGTAATCTGGCTGACGAGGGCCCGGATACGGCGACGGAAACCGGCCCGGCGGTCGGGATCGTCCAACGGCTCGACCAGAACCTCGCGCTCCCAGATCAGATCGGCCAGCGAGCGTGTCTCGCGAAACACCGCCCGGAGCGCATTGGCACCCTCCTCGCGCAGGATGTCGTCGGGGTCCTTGCCGTCAGGCATGAAGGCAAAGCGCAGCGTCTTGCCCGGCTGCAGCAATGGCAGGGCACGGTCGGCCGCCTTGAACGCCGCAGCGCGGCCGGCACTGTCACCATCCAGGCACATTACAGGCTCACCGCCGGCGCGCCACAACAGCTGGATCTGCTCCTCGGTGATGGCGGTCCCCAGCGGCGCGACACCCTGCTCCAGCCCGGCCCGCGACAGCGCGATCACGTCGAGATAGCCCTCGGCGACGATCAGGCCGCGGATATCCTGCTTGGGGTCGGACGCGGCCTTGCGGGCTTCGGGGTAGCGATACAGAACAGAGCCCTTGTGGAAGATCGGGGTCTCCGGCGAGTTGAGGTATTTCGCCCGCGCATCCTTCGACAGCGCCCGTCCGCCAAAACCGACCAGACGATTGCGCGGGTCATGGATCGGGAAGGTGATGCGGTCGCGGAAACGATCATAGGGCGAGCCGCTGTCGGGCTCGATCAACAGACCGCATTCGATCAGGTCGGAAACCGGCGCCCCGGCGGTGACCAGCTCGTCCTTGAGGGCGGTGCGGCTGTCCGGCGCATAACCAATGCCGTAACGCACACAATCCTCACCGGTCAGGCCGCGTGATTTGAGATAACGGCGCGCCTCCTCGGCCTGGGGTGACCGCAGCGCGCGGATGAACCAGGCCTGGGCGCTTTCCATCCACTCGACGAGGGACTTGCGATGCTGGGTCTTCTGCTGGCTTTCCGGATCCGGCTCGGGCAGGCGCAGCCCGGCCTCACCAGCCAGTCGCTCGGCCGCCTCCATGAAGGACAGGCCTTCCATCTCTTCGAGCCAGGTGAAGATGTCGCCATGCTTGCCGGACGCGAAGCAGTGATAGAAGCGCTTCTCGTCGTTGACGAAAAACGAGGGCGAGCGCTCTTTCTTGAAGGGTGAGAGACCGACGAATTCGCGGCCCTGCCGTTTCAGGGGGACCGACCGGCCAATGAGGTCCGACGGGCGCACACGCGCCTTGATCTCGTCGATGAAGTCCTCATTGAGACGCATGACCGTCGACTACCCTGTGACCGCGACCCGCCCCACACAGATCAGCCGTGCATGATGCGCGCGAAAGCCGCGCGCGTCACGCCCTCAATCTGCAGGCCGCATCCGGATCAGGCCGAAGCCAGCAGGGTTTTCACCTTGGCGCCCGCCTTGGCGAAATCCATGCGGCCGGCATAGCGCGATTTCAGCTCGCCCATGCAGCGCCCCATGTCCTTCAGGCCATTGGCTTCGAGCTCGCTGACCACGGACTGGGCCGCGTCGGCAATCTCGCCGTCATCCATCGGTTTGGGCAGGTATTCACGCACGATCGCGGCTTCGTCCCGCTCGGCTTCCGCGAGGTCGAGACGACCGGCCTTCTCGTAGGTTTCCGCGCTCTCTTCACGCTGTTTCACCAGCTTGGTGAGAAGGGTCATGATTTCGGTGTCGCCGCAGCCGGAGCAGCGGTCTTCCGCACGAGCGGCGATATCGCGATCCTTGATGGCAGCCGAGATCAGGCGAAGCGTCGACAGACGCGCCTTGTCCTGGGCCTTCATGGCCGTTTTCATATCCGTGGTGATGCGTTCACGAAGTGACATGGTGGCAATCAAACCTATCCGGGCGCCTTTGGTGGCGCTTTGTGACGGGCTCTCCGGGGAGAAGAACCTGTCGATTGCACGCGGTCGCGTGCCGATTGTTTCGAACAATGCCGGGCCTTTTGTTGTTGGCAAAACGCGCAAGCGACATTTGCCCCCGAAACGAGGGGCCGGGGATTATTCCGTTGGCAGCAAAGAATCAAGTCCGATTGTAAATGGTGATCGATTGGCGACCTTGCAAGATCGACCGGGTCCGCCGCAAATCAACGGGTTTCAGGATACGGATCGACATCGTAACCCCAAGCTCTGGCCCGCAGCCGCAAGGGTTCGCAAACAGGGTCGGACAAGGCCTCGGCATGATTGCGCCAGCGATCTCGGGCCCGGGTGTAGAGCGGTTGTGTGACCTGATTGGCACTCGGCGTGGAAATCCGGCCTCGCGCCCGGGCGGTCTCGTAAAACCGCGCTTGTCCATCCTCCCATTCCAGGCCCAACATCGACAGGATCGGAGCGACTTCGGATCGTAGGTCCTCGACAAGTGCCTCGTAGCGAACCTCGGCAAGCCTCGGCTTGCGCCAGTCCACGAACCGGTCCCAGTGGTCGAAACTGGCGGCGTGGAAGCGGGCGATACGCTCGAGCCGTGTCATCACCATCATTGCATTGTTGGGCGCGAAATCCTGGGTGAAATTGCTGAGCGCCACGTCCAGCGGATTCCGCCGGGCAAGGATGAAGCCGGCCGCCGGGAAGATCCGGTGGATCACCGCCGCCCAGTTCATGTTGAGCGGCAGCTTGTCGATCACGGTCACGCCAGCGGACACCGTCCCGGCGTGGTGCGCCAGCCGGGTGCGGTAGGCGGCGCGGAGGTCGGCTACCTCAGCCGCGGCGATGGCATCGAGCCAGTCCTCGGAGAACAGAGTCTCGTCACCACTGAAGCCCGGCACCAGCATCCGCAGCGCCTCGATGAGAACCGGCGCCTCTTCCAGCACCAAGACCCGGCTGTGGGCACGCAGGACGCTGTCCAGCAGGGTCGTACCCGAACGCGGGAAACCGACGAGGAAGGCGAGATCGGCGCCGCCCTGCCTGTCCGTACGGTCATCCGGCGTCTGCGCGACCGGCCTGGCGCTTGTGATCTCGGCCTCGAGACGTTGATCAAGGCTGGCCAGCCGTGCCAGCGGAACGGTGTGGTCGCACCGCCCCGGCACCTCCCATACGGCCTCAAGCAATGCGTTCGCGGTCACAAAATGCCGCCAGGCCTCGTCGTGCTGGCCGAGGCGGTCGGCAATCTGGCCAGCGATGAAGCCGGCGACCCGGCGGGCATCATCGCTCAGCGCACCGTCGAGCGCACGCCTGACCGCGGCCTGCGCCGCCTCGACCTTACCCGACCGAAACAGGGCGCGCGCCAGAGCATGGTGGATGTCGGGCTGGTCGAGAGGCGCCCCCGCCTGCCGGGCGCATTCGTAAAGCTCCAGCCACGCGCCCGGCTTCAGGTCACGCTCGTGAAACTCCGCCGCCGCGAGCAACAGGGCCACCGGTTCGATTGTTGTGGCGAGGGCGTCCGAAAACAGCGCCGCCCCCGTCGAACGATCTCCCGCCGCCTCATGGACCCGGGCCTTCAACAATAACCAGCGGGCGGAATCACCGATCCGCTCGGACGGCAGGCGGTCCAATACCGCCAGCGCCTCGTCTGCCCGCCCCGTGGCGATCAACCGGTTGCACAGGGCTTCAGCCAGGAGCAGTCGCGGGCCGCACAGGACCAAGGCCCGCGTCAGGACCCGCACCACATCTTCGGATCGGTGGCCGGATTGTGCGAGCACGCCGGCCAACGCCAACCAGCTCTCGCTTGCGTCTGGCGCAAGCGCGACGGCGTGACGGGCATTGAATTCGGCCGCCACAGGATCACCGGCCTGCAAGGCCAAGCGGGACAAGACAATCCACAGCGCCGGTCGGTCGGGCAGGCTCCAGACCAGCGCCTTCGCCCGGTCCAACCAGACTGCCGGATCGCTGCCGGGCGGCACGTCACCGATCGCCGCCAGTTGCTCCACTGCCTCGGTCTGCCCGGACCGGTCAGCCAGGCCGTCAAAGCGGGCCCTGATCTCCGCGTCGGCGGGACACTGCCGACAGGCTTCCCGCAGCGCCGGGTCTTCGGGGATCCGGCTGGCCGCCTTGTCGAGGCAGGCCGCAGCGCGCCGCGGCTCTCCCAGCTCAACCAGCGTGCGCGCAAGCCCGATCCAGAAGCTCGCCTGGTCGGGCCGGAGACGGGTCGCGGTCAGAAAGAAGGGAAGCGCCAGCCATGGGGCACGGCCCATCAGGTTGATGGCACCGAGATTATTGCAAGCGGTCGCCAGGTGCGGGTCGACATCCAGGGCCCTGCACCAGGCCAGCGCTGCGCCATTGCGGTCGCCGGATTTCAGACAGGCATTGCCTTCCGAGATGTAGGCCTGCACGTCGTCGGACATGATTGGACCGCTCCTTGCGAATTCACTGGCAGTATCACGACCGGTCGACCGGCTCGGCAAGCCGGGCGCGCAGGCGGCAAAACCGACGCGCCGCCGCAACGCTGGGCTATTGACCCGACCCGCGTTAGAGACTAGCAGAGCGCCCGTTTACCCGCCCCTCGCCGCCAACCGATTCCGGTCGGCTCCGACGCGCCCAGCCAGATGCTTGGAGACTAGCCATGACGTCCACGCCGACCCCCACACCGACCGGCGCGCTGGCTCTGGCCGATGGCAGCGTCTTTTTGGGCCATGGCACGGGCGCGACCGGCATCGCCCTGGGCGAAGTCTGCTTCAACACCGCGATGACCGGGCACCAGGAAATCCTGGCTGACCCGTCCTATGCCGGCCAGGTCGTCTGCTTCACCTTCCCCCATGTCGGCAATGTCGGCGCCAACGGGGAAGACGAGGAAGCCGCCTCGCCGCAGGCCCGCAAAGCGGCTGTCGGCATGATCGCCCGCGCCAGGATCACCCCGCCGGCCAGCTGGCGCGCCGATACAACTTTCGAGGAATGGCTGTGCACGCGCGGCATTGTGGCGCTGACCGGCATCGACACCCGCGCCCTGACCCGCAAGATCCGCGAAGGCGGCATGCAAATGTGCGCCATTGCCCATGACGCTGCCGGCAATATCGACATTGAGGCCCTCAAGGCCGCCGCCGCCGGCGCGCCGACCATGGAAGGCCGCGAACTGGCCGCCGACGTCGCCCGCACCGAGGGCGGCGATTGGACGGAAGGCAATTGGACGCTCGGCGAAGGCTATGCGGTCGGACCGGAAGACGGACCTCGCGTCGTGGTGCTCGATTATGGCGTGAAGGCCAATATCCTGCGCCTGCTGACCGGGGCCGGTGCCCGCGTCGCCGTGCTGCCCGGCAAGGCCTCGATCGATGACATCAAGGCGCTCAATCCCGATGGCGTCGTCGTCTCCAACGGCCCGGGCGATCCCGCCGAGACCGGCAAATACGCCCTGCCGACGATCAAGGCCGTCCTCGACGCCAATATCCCGACCCTGGGCATCTGCCTCGGCCACCAGATGCTGGCGCTCGCCATTGGTGCCAAGACCGCGAAAATGCCCCAGGGCCATCACGGCGCCAATCACCCGGTGAAAAACCACGAGACCGGCCAGGTCGAGATCGTATCGATGAATCACGGCTTCGCCGTCGACGGCACCACCCTGCCCGCCAATGCCGCAGAGACCCATGTCTCGCTCTTCGACGGTTCCAATTCCGGCTTCAAGCTGACCGACAAGCCCGTCTGGGCCGTCCAACACCACCCCGAAGCCAGCCCCGGCCCGCAGGACAGCTTCGGCGTTTTCGACCGGTTTGTCGGTGAGTTGAATGGGCGGGTTGAGGCTTAGGGGCAGGCGTCCATCAGTAACCGGCTGGCGCGACGCGCGAGATTGCCCATACACCTCTTGGCGGCATTCAGCCGTATCCGGATTGTCAGCTCAAGGGTGCAACCGCGAAGCGGCCGCTACGCGACCCTTGACCTGACAATCCGGATACGGCGCGCTGGCTGACAAGATGGTTATGGTCAGGCCTGCGCCGCGAGCGGCGCCGGGATCAAACAAGTTATCTCCCACTTTTTCTGGACAAGCCCGCCACAAATCACGCCATCATGGCGGCATGCTGAACCGACGCACCCTGCTCGCGGCCTCTGCTGCCACCTCACTCGCCGCCTGCGGCCGCTCCGGGCCTCCACCAGACCTCCTGCGCGTTGCCACCAGCGGTCTGCCCGACAGTCTCGATCCGGCGCGCGGTGAATTTGCGGCGGCGGCTCTGGTCTACAAGCAGATCCATGCCGGTCTGACGGAGTACGCACCGGATGGTTCGGTTGGGCCGGGCCTCGCCGAGAGCTGGTCGGTGGATGAGAGCGGCCTGGTCTGGACCTTCCGGCTGCGCGACGGGCTCACATGGTCGGACGGACATCCATTGACGGCTGAAGACGTGGCCTGGTCGGCCCGGCGCATTGTCGATCCGGCGCAGAGCTTCGCCGTGCTGGGCGATTTCTATGCGGTGGCCAATGCCCGGTCGATACATGCCGGGGAGATGGGGCCGGACCAGCTGGGCGTAAACGCGCTCGACGCCCGCACTGTGGAATTCCGACTCGACACACCGCTGGGCCTGCTGCCAACGCTGATGCGCGAATTCTACCCCTTCCCGCGCCATGTCATCGAACGCGTCGGCCTGGACTGGGTCCGCCCGGAGCATATCGTCACGTCTGGCGCCTACACCGTCACCGCCGAGAGCCAGATGAGCCTCGATCTGGTCCGAAATTCTCGCCATTTCGCTGCGGACCAGGTCGCCATCCCCGCCATCCGCATTGACGGTGTGCGCGAGGACGCCACTCGCATGCGCCTCTTCCGCGCCGGCGATTACGACCTCGCCGACCGGCCGCCAGCCAACCAGATCGACTATTGGCGCGAACGCTTGGGCGATCAGTTCCAAAGCTTCGACGCGCCGATCCTGCGATACCTGAAAGTCAATCATGCGCGCGTTCCGCTGGACGATGTGCGGGTTCGGCGCTTGCTGTCCCGGGCCATCGACCGGCAGTTTCTGGCGCATGAGTTTTACGCCGACACGGCGGCAGCCACCGAATTTGTCCTGCCCGGCGCGGTCGTAACACACTCCGAGTTGACCGCGCAGGCCGGCGGCGTCGGCCGTCCGCTCCAGATCCGCACCACAACCGGTGAAGGCGAACGTCTTGCCGTGGCGATTAGCGACGATTGGTCCCGTTTCGGCATCGAGACCGAGCTGCTGGTCAGCTATCCCACCGATCTCTACCAGGCCGTCGATGGCGGCGGTTTCGACATCGCCATCGCCAGCTTCAATCGCGGCCTGAAATCAGACCCGTTTTTCATGCTCGACCCGTTCGCACCGGACGGGTTCGCCGCCAATTTCAACTGGGATGACGAAACCTTCGCCAATCTGATGGTAGCGGCCAGACGGCAGAACGAGCCGCGAGCTCGCGGTCAGCTCTACCTGGCGGCCATGGAACGCATCCACGACCAGATGGCCATCATCCCCCTCCTCCACGAACGCGCCCACTGGCTGGTCGGGGAGCGGGTGGCCGGGACACGGGCCGACATCCAGCCAATGTTGTGGCGCGATCTGGAGCTGATCAATGACTGACCTCGCCCATGTGCTCAGATCGCGCTGGCACGTCCAGATGAAAGGGCTCGGCTGGAAGCCTGGCGACACGGAGATCGTCGGCATCCTGTCCGCCTACAGCGAACCCCATCGCCGCTATCATGGCCTGTCGCATCTGATCGATATCTTCGATCGGCTCGACGGCCTGCACGACACGCTGACCGAACCGGCGCGGGTGTGGATGGCGGCCTGGTATCACGACATCTTCTACGACACGCATCGAAGGGATAATGAAGCCAAGAGCGCTGACCGGGCGAGTGCGGAACTGCCCGGCCTCGGTGCCGATCCCGGCCTGGTAGGGCGGGTGGATACGTTGATCCGGGCCACCGCCAGCCATCAGGATGGCGGGCAGGACAATGATGACGCTCTGTTTCTTGACGTCGACTACTCCATCCTTGGCGCTCCAGAGGATGTCTATGACCGCTATGCCGGGGGCGTGCGGGAAGAATATGGCTGGGCACCCGGCCTGCTTTATCGACAGGGCCGGCGTGCCTTCCTCAAGGACGCGCAGGCGGCAGAACGCACTTTCCTGACGGATCAATTCGAAACGGAACTCGGCGACAAGGCCCGAGCCAACATGCGGCGCGAATTCCTGGCACTGGGCGGCAAGCTCTAGTCCGGCAGCCGCCTGAATTCGAACAACTCGCCCGGCTGGCAGTCCAGCGCGTCGCAGATGGCGATCAGGGTGGAAAAGCGGATGCCCTTGATCTTGCCGGTCTTGATCATCGACAGCGCCTGCTCGGACACGCCGATACGGTCGGCCAGCTCTTTCGAGCGGACCTTGCGTCGGGCCAGCAGCACGTCGAGATGGACAATGATTTCTCCGGGAGCAGCATCCGGCTCGCTCACAGGATCAGCTCCAGTTCCTCAGTGCGCTTGCGCCCCTCGGCGAGGATGAAGGCGATCAGGAAGTAGACCAGGGCTGCGCCGATAGACCCCAGATTGCCCGATCCCAGCGATATCTCCAGCGCATTGGGAATATTGGGATTGGCAACGGTGAGATAGACTCCCATCAGCGCATGCTCGACCGGGTCCCAAAGCGCGCCGACCAGGCTGGCCAGCGCAAACTGCCGGAAACCGGTCACAGCCGCGGCGGAAAAATAAGCGCCTCTGGCCGCTTCCCGGAAGAGGCTGCGCAAATGGTAGAAACCGTACAAGGTGATCAGCGCGCCGATGGAGGCGAGCCCGGCCGCGCCGAGCCGCACCGGCAAGATGAACCAGCTCAAATCGCCGCCGCCCAACCCGTCACCCGGCATCGGATTGGCCGCGAGGTCCGACGTCACCGGGAAGAGCCACATCCACCAGACCACAGGCAATTGCAGGATGGCCGCGAGGCTCACGCCCCAGACCAGAAATCGGCTGAGACGGCGGATATGGTGATCGGAGGGGCGCTCCGCAGCATCGATGGCAGACATGGCAACCTGACTATGAATTAAAGTTTAACTTGAATTTTTTCTGATATTAGTTGAATCAAGCAGTGTCGGCAATCGGACGCGTCACCGTGATCAACCCAACCCCCAGCCGTCGCGGAAACTGACGTCCAGCCCTCTTCGCTGCCCCACCCTCACGCCGGGTCAGCCGAAAGCGTGCTGTTTCGATTGCCGACACACGGCCTGGCGCGCGGGCGTCTTGGAACGATGAATTGTGAGCGGGTGAAGCTCGGTTGTTTCAATGGCTTGTCGCGAAATCACCAATTCGCACAGTTTACCCCTCGCCATGACGCCGATTCCGCGATAGGTACCCGCTTCAGCACCAAAACTGATCGCTTGCACGGCACTCCGTCCCCGGAAGGCCGCGACAAGCGCGCGCGCATGACTTGCACGCCGCGACAAGCACGAGACGGGAAAAGAAGGCCACGCCCATGCCCAAACGTACCGACATCCAGTCCATCCTGATCATCGGCGCCGGTCCCATCGTCATCGGACAGGCCTGTGAGTTCGACTATTCAGGGGTTCAGGCGGTCAAGGCGCTGAAGGCAGAGGGTTACCGGGTCATCCTGGTCAATTCCAACCCGGCCACCATCATGACCGACCCGGAACTGGCCGATGCCACCTATATCGAGCCGATCACGCCGGACATGGTCGCCAAGGTGATCGAAAAGGAACGCCCGGACGCGTTGCTGCCCACCATGGGCGGCCAGACGGCGCTGAACTGCGCCCTCGAACTGGACCGGCGTGGTGTGCTGGACCTGTTCGGCGTCGAGATGATCGGCGCCAAGGCCGACGTCATCGACAAGGCCGAAAACCGCGAGCGCTTCCGCGACGCGATGGACAAGATCGGGCTGGAAAGCCCGCGTTCGCGCACCGTCCACTCAATGGCCGAAGCCGAGGCGGTGATGAGCGAGATCGGCCTGCCAGCCATTATCCGCCCGTCTTTCACCCTGGGCGGCACCGGTGGCGGCATCGCCTACAATGTCGAAGAATACCGCCATATCTGCGGCACAGGCCTTGATGCCTCCCCGGTCGACGAAATCCTGGTCGAGGAATCGATTGTTGGCTGGAAAGAGTTCGAGATGGAGGTTGTCCGCGACAAGGCCGACAACTGCATCATCGTCTGCTCGATCGAGAATGTGGACCCGATGGGGGTCCATACGGGCGATTCGATTACCGTTGCCCCGGCTCTGACCCTGACCGACAAGGAATACCAGATCATGCGTTCGGCCTCGCTCGCCGTGCTGCGTGAGATCGGTGTCGAGACCGGCGGGTCGAATGTTCAATTCGCCGTTAATCCGGCTGACGGCCGGATGGTCGTCATCGAGATGAACCCGCGCGTATCGCGTTCCTCGGCCCTGGCGTCCAAGGCAACCGGTTTCCCGATCGCCAAGGTCGCCGCCAAGCTGGCCGTCGGCTACACGCTCGACGAGATCGCCAACGACATCACCGATGGTGCGACACCAGCCGCCTTCGAGCCGACGATCGACTATGTCGTCACCAAGATCCCGCGCTTTGCCTTCGAGAAATATCCGGGCGCCGAAGCCAAGCTGTCGACCTCGATGAAGTCGGTCGGCGAGGCCATGGCCATTGGCCGCACCTTCCAGGAGAGCATGCAGAAAGCCCTGCGCTCGATGGAAACCGGCCTGACAGGCTTTGACGAAATCGACATCCCCGGCGTTGATGACGCCGTCGATATCGATGCCCGCAAGCAAGCCGTCCGCGCAGCGCTTGCCCTGGCGACGCCGGACCGTCTGCGGGTCATTGCCCAGGCTTTCCGAGAGGGGCTCACGGTTGACGAGGTCGAACGCGCGTCACTCTACGAGCCCTGGTTCCTGCGCCAGATCGCTGAACTGATCACCACAGAGGATGACATCGCCACGCTGGGCCTGCCCGACACGGCCGACGCCTTCCGTGACATCAAGGCGATGGGCTTCTCGGATGCCCGCCTCGCCAAGCTGGTCAAGGTCGAGGAGGCGGACATCCGCAAGGCCCGCCGCGCCCTTGGCGTTCGCCCGGTGTTCAAACGTGTCGATACCTGCGCCGCCGAGTTTTTCGCCGCGACGCCCTATATGTATTCGACCTATGAGCTGCCGGCCTTTGGCGGCCAGACCGATTGCGAGAGCAATCCTACGGATGCGAAGAAAGCCATTATCCTGGGCGGCGGACCGAACCGCATCGGCCAGGGTATCGAGTTCGATTATTGCTGCTGTCACGCCGCCTTTGCCTTTGGCGAGATGGGCATCGAGTCCATCATGGTGAACTGCAATCCGGAAACCGTATCGACCGATTACGACACCGCCGACCGCCTTTATTTCGAGCCGCTGACCATCGAGGACACGCTCGAGCTGATCGAGACCGAACGCGAGAACGGCACGCTGCTGGGTGTTGTCGTCCAGTATGGCGGCCAGACGCCGCTCAAGCTGGCCGGAGAGCTGGAAGACGAGGGCGTACCGATCCTCGGCACCGCGCCGGATGCCATCGACCTGGCCGAAGACCGCAAACGTTTCAAGGACCTGCTCGACAATCTGGGTCTCAAACAGCCGCCCAACGCGATTGCCTCGACCGACGAGGAAGCCCGGGCGGCGGCAGAACAGCTTGGCTTCCCGCTGGTTCTGCGACCGTCCTACGTGCTGGGCGGCCGGGCCATGGAAATCATCCGCGAGATGGACAGTTTCGAGCGCTACATCCGTGAGGCCGTCAATGTGTCCGGCAAATCGCCGCTCCTGCTCGACCGCTATCTTACCGATGCCGACGAGATCGATGTCGACGCCATCTGTGACGGCACAGATGTCTGGGTCGCTGGCGTGATGCAGCATATCGAGGAAGCCGGCGTGCATTCCGGTGACAGCGCCTGCTCGCTGCCGCCCTACAACCTGTCCGACGAGATGATCGCCGAGCTGAAGGCCGAAACCGTCGCCATGGCCAAGGCGATTGGCGTGAAGGGCCTGATGAACGTCCAGTTCGCGGTCAAGAATGGCGAGATCTTTGTCCTCGAAGTCAATCCGCGCGCCTCGCGCACCGTGCCCTTCGTGGCCAAGGCCATCGGCCAGCCGGTCGCCAAGATCGCCGCCAAGGTGATGGCCGGCACACCGCTCAAGGAGTTCGGCCTGAAAGTGCCGGCGCCGAAACATATCTCGGTCAAGGAAGCGGTCATGCCGTGGTCGCGCTTTCCGGGCGTCGATCCGGTGCTGGGGCCGGAAATGCGCTCGACCGGAGAGGTCATGGGCATCGACACCACCTTCGAAGCCGCCTTTGCCAAGGCCGAGCTGGGGGCCGGCATCGCGCTGCCACGCAAGGGCGCCGTCTTCATCTCGCTGAAGGAAGGCGACAAGGCCGCGATGATCGAACCGGTCCGTGTCCTGAAAATGCTGGGCTTTACCATTCTTGCGACCGGCGGCACGGCCAGCACGTTCGAGAATGCAGGCATTCCGGTGACCCGGGTCAACAAGGTGTTTGAGGGCCGCCCGCACATTGTCGACGCCATGAAGAATGGCGAAGTGCAGTTGATCTTCAATACGACAGAGGGGCGCCAGTCACATCTGGACAGCTATTCCATCCGCCGCTCTGCCCTTGAAGCCCGCATCCCCTGTTACACCACCGCTTCGGCCGCGAGGGCGGCGATTGCATCGCTGCGTCGCATTGATGAGGGAGCGCTTGAACCCCAAGCGCTGCAGACCTACTCTTGATGGTCAATTAAGCGGAGGCTAGCCTGTCTCCTCTTTCCCGAAGATAAGTGGTCGCATGAACAAGATCCCGATGACCGTTGCCGGGCAGATCGCCCTCGACGAAGAGCTGAAACGTCTGAAAACCATCGAACGCCCGGCCGTGATCGCGGCGATTTCGGAGGCGCGCGAGCATGGCGATCTGTCTGAAAACGCTGAGTATCACGCGGCCAAGGAGCGCCAGGGCTGGATCGAAGGCCGGGTGCAGGAGCTCGAAGACAAGCTCGCCCGTGCCCAGGTGATCGACATCACCAAGATGTCCGGCGACACCGTCAAGTTCGGTGCCACCGTCACCGTGCTCGACGAGGATACCGAGCAGGAATCAACCTACCAGATCGTCGGCGAGGACGAATCGGATGTGAAATCCGGCAAGATTTCCATCTCCTCCCCCCTCTCCCGCTCCCTTATCAACAAGGAAGTCGGCGACGTCGCGGAAGTGAACGCGCCCGGCGGGCTGAAAAGCTATGAGATCATGTCGGTGAGCTGGGGCTAGGCCCACTCGTCCCACGCGATGACTTGCCAAACCGGCGCTCCGATGGGGTGCCGGTTTTGCGTTGTGGGGATGCCCGCAGGACTCCTGCCTCTCCACGGTCAGGACGAGCCGTCAATCGGTGCGCGCGAGCGGAGTTCCCCTTAATTCTCTTGCCGGGATTCCGCCTCAGAGGTTCAGTCGGGTCAAGGGTGAAACCGCGACGCGGCGCAAGCGCCCTTGACCCGACTGAACCTCTGAGGCCCGCTGGCTGGCATGGGATTTATGGCCCGGTTCGAGCGTTTCTCGACTGCCGACTTGGAGCCCGGCCTTGCTTGGCGCAGTACCAGGTCCCGTGTTCAATGACGAGTTCAAAGAGCCTCGCGTTTCAGACCGCGGAGCCTACTCCTCAATCGCAAACGTCAGTCCCGCATGCCTTTGCAGGCGCTCAATCAACGCCTCTCCCATCGCCGGTGCCGTCGTGTAAACACCGCCCGGCGTGGTGTCGCGGTCGACATCGAACGCCAGGCACAGGCCCGCTTCGGCGATCATGCGCGAGGTCGAGCCGTAGCCCGGATCGCGCTTGCCGGAGACGCTGGCGGTCATGCGGTCTCCGTCCTTGGTGAGGCCGGTGAACATCACATCGTAGAAGCCGGTCTCGCGCTCTTCTTTAGACGGTCCTTCACCCGGCTTGGGCGGGTTTTCCGACATCGACTTGTCGTTGGCGACCATCTTGGCGAAGCCTTCGCCCTGATCGCCCGGCCCGGTCAGGAACATTTCGTCATAGACGAAGTCCTCGCCATAGCGGTGACCCAGAAGGGCATTGGAGCGGTGGATATTCTTGGTGTTGATCGTGGCCATGACGAAGGGTGCGGCCCAGGAATTGAGGTCCTCCTCGAAGATCACCTTCGAGCCGCTTGGCTGCTTGGGGCCATCAAAACCGGGGACCAGTGAGAAGGGGTCGCGCAGCCAGTCGATGATCTCGGGCTGTTTGCCGGCCCGGACCATCGTCTCGGCAAAGCTCGCCGCGGTCCCGCCGGAAAAAGTTCCCCTCATCTTGCGGACGCGGCCTTTCACCCGACTGATCGGAGCACCCGTCTTGGCAATGGCGGCCTGTTGCAGGTGGTAGACGCCGAGATCAAACGGGATGGAATCAAACCCGCAGGACAGAACGATGCGGGCCCCGCTCTCGCGCGCCGCGGCATCATGATCGGCGATGATGTCGTGCATCCAGGCCGGCTCGCCGCACAAGTCGACATAGTCAGTCCCGGCGGAGATACAGGCCTTCACCAGCGGCTCGCCATAGAGCTGATACGGGCCGACGGTGGTGATGACGGCGCGGGCACGGGCCGCCAGCGCATCAAGCGAGGCCGCGTCGGCGCTGTCAGCCACGATCAGGGGCGTGTTCGCAGGAGCGCCGATCAAGTCGCGCACCTCGGCCAACTTCCGCTCTGACCGTCCGGCCATGGCCCAGGACACGGCGCCATGCTCTGCAGCGAGATACTCGGCCACCAGACGCCCGGTAAAGCCTGTTGCCCCGTATACGACGATATCGAATTCACGTTCTGCCATTTTCATCCCCGACCATTGAAAAACTGCTTGGAGGTCATTCATACGGGGATGATGGGCCGATCAGGGCCGTACCGGCAAGTTGAAAGCCCAGCTATCCCCGCCCCATGAAAAGAGCCGGCCCGTTGCCGGACCGGCTCCAATTTCCTCATACGCTTGCAGTGGCTTGAAGTCAGCGCAGGCCGGGCAGCCAGGTGGCTGGGTCAATCCGCTCACCATCATGGCGCAGTTCGACATGGACATGCGGACCGGTCGAGCGACCGGTGGATCCGACGCGGCCGATCTGCTCGCCGGCATCGACGAAATCACCGACCTCGACGTCAAACCCGTCCATGTGGGCGTAGACCGTCTGCCAGCCGGCACCGTGGTCGATGACCACCGTATTGCCCCACGCCTCGCTGCCATTCAGGCCCGCAGCCGCGTGGGTGACGGTGCCGGCCCCCGGTGCATGGATCGGCGTACCGGTCGGGGCGGCAATGTCTGTGCCCCGGTGATCACGGGGAATTCCGGCCGGCGCCGCGGGGCGATGCCCGTAGCGGCTGGAGATGCGGCCATCGGCGACGGTGTGGGTGAACGCTGGAGCCGTCGGCGCGGCAGCCGGCGTCGGGGCCGTCAGCTTGCGGCCGTCAGGCCGCGGCGCAGCGGCGGGTTCGGCCGCATCACGCACCGGGGCCGGCTCGCTCGCGGGAGCGGCAGGTGCAGGCTCTGCGGACGGAACAGCCTCTGCCGGATCGGCGGGCGGGGCCAACGGACGCAAGATGCCATCGTCAGTCTCCCACACCGAACCCGGCGCCGGATCGAAGCGGGCGACAGTGCCGTCCTCGTCGATGAAGGTATAGCCGCCTGTCCCGCCATCGCGGGAGGTGAAGATAACGGTCTCGCCCTCATCATCCTCCGGAATAAACATCACAGTCTCGTCGGCATCCAGGTCACGCGGATCGAAACGGAGCTCATTGCCCTCTTCGGTGCGGAAAACCCTGTGGCCGTACTCGCTGTCATGTCGGAACTCCCTCTCGACATCATGCTCGGCATGAATATTCTCGTCGAAGTGGAGCTCATGATCCGCGTCGATTTCGCCGTCCACATGCGGCGCCGCGTGGAAGCGGGCCACCCGATGGTCGGCCGGGGTGGACAGATCCACCGCCAACTGTGTGCGATCAGTGAGGGCGGCCTGGGCGCAGGCCACGGGCAGGATGGACACGCCGGTCAGCAGCACGGCCAGCAGGCGCGAGGACGACCGGGCCGAACGGCCGGACAGTATGGCTTTGATACGCATTTCTCGATGTCTCCTGTCATCGGGGCCGAAGGCCGACACCGGATGGGCCGGGCTTCGCATCATGGTGATAAGCGTCGCCGCATAGGGCTTGCGCTCAGCGCCCCCCAGCGCCTCCAGACTTTCTGCATCGCAGTCGATTTCGCGGGCCTCATGGAGTTCGCGTTCGATCCGGCGCAGCGGCCAGTGGAACCACAACACCGCCACCAGAGCCGCACCCAGCAAACGGTCCTGCTCATCGCCGCGCCGGAAATGAACCAGCTCATGGGTCAGGGCGTAACGGCTGGCGGTTGTGTCATCGAGAAGGTCCGGCGACGCCAGGATCACCGGCGACCACCCGGTCAGTAGCGGCGATGCCAGTCCGTCCCGCAGGCGAAAGTCGGGCGTTTCAACACCGACCCGCGAGGCCAGGACGGACAGGTAGTCCTGTGCGACATCCGGCGCCGGTCGGCTGCCTTTCAACAGGGCCGACCGCCGAAAGTGACGGAGGCCCGCGCAAGCCAGGGTGAACAGCAAGCCAAGGCCATAGAGCGCCACCAGAACCGGCAGCCACTCGAAAGCCATGAAAACTGTGAAGGGGTCAGATCCGGCGATGCCCGTAGCCGGGCCACCAAGCGTTGCCGGAAGGTCGGCGTCCGGAAGCGGCGCGTGCATCGGCGCGACACTTGTTTCGGGTATGGCATAGATCAGCGGAGCGAGGAGCAGTGGAGCCAGGGCGGCCCAGCGGGCCGCGCGCCAGAGCGCCGATCCGCCCCGACCGCGGCGGGTCTGCCAGCTCGCGAAGCACAAAGCGACAAGACCCGACAGGAGGGACAACGCTGCCCCGATCAGGATGGCGTCCAGCAAACCGTTCATTTCGGATCTCCCTCGCTGGCATCGCCGGACGTCTCCAGCAACCGGGTCAGCGCCTCGGCCTCCTGCTCGGAGAACAGGCGGCTGTTGGCAAAGGCGGTCGCCGGCATCGGGCCGTCCATGTCCAGCACATTGGCCGCGAAGTCGCGGATCAACCGTCCCATCAGGGTGACTTTTTCGACCTTGGCGCTGAACACGGACAGGCCGTGCACGTCCTGCCGCGCGACCAGACCCTTTTCCGTCATCCGCGCAAGCAGTGTCCGGGTGGTCGAATAGGACCAACCGGTCGAGCCGGCGATACGGTCCTGGACTTCCCGGGCGGCCTGGGGGCCGGCGGTCCACAGATGCTTCAGGATGGCCAATTCGGCCTGGGAGGGGGCGGTGGCGGTCATGCGATCACTCCGGTCCAGTTTTCGCGCGGCATGCCGGGCAGGCAGCGGCGACTGACGCTACAGATGTCACATTACGCTACACGCGTAACACGCCCTGTCAAGCGAGCCGCGTGCTTGACGGCTCCGGGCGTGCGGCTACTAACTGTGCCCATGTCTGATCCTGCACGCCATGACACGACGATCTGGGTCGTTTCCGACGGTCGCCGCGGCATAGAAAACCAGGCCCTCGGCCTGGCCGAGGCGGTCGGGCGCGAACTGAAAGTGCCGCACCGCATCGAGCGGATCACTGTTCGACAGGACGGGTTTGTGACGCTACCGGCCCACTCCCATCCCGATATCTGGATCGGGTGCGGGCGTGCCGCAGTGCCGTTTGCCGGCCGACACCGGCGCATTTTCCCGGACTGTAAATTTGTCTATGTGCAGGACCCGAGACATCGTCACGACGATTTCGACCTGATCGTCGCGCCGTCACACGACCGCCTGGTACGGTCCAACGCCCTGTCCATGACCGGCTCGCCCAATCGCGTGACACCGGAAGTCCTGGCGGCAGCGAACGCGCGCTTCCCGAAGCGCCTCGCAATGCTTCCCGGCCCGCGCGTGGCTGTGCTGATCGGAGGGAATTCCAAGCGCTTCAAGCTGGACAACGCCAGTGCCCGTTACCTTACCAGCCGCCTGGATGGCCTGCTCGCAGACGGTGCGTCCTTGATGGTCACGGTGTCCCGCCGGACCCCGGCCACCGTGCGGGCGACCCTGAGAGCGCATTTCGGGCAGCGTGAGCGGGTCTGGTATCATGATGGCGAGGGAGAGGGTGGCGGCGCCGGCGAGAACCCCTATTTCACCTTCCTGGCGGCGGCCGAGTGGATTTTCGTGACGGAAGAATCGACCAATATGCTGGTTGAGGCCAGCACGACCGGCGCGCCGGTCTATGTCCTGCCTCTGACCGGCACGCCGGGCAAGTTCGCCCTGCTTCATGCCGAACTGGAGGCCTGCGGCGCGGTTCGCCCCTATCTCGGTCGGCTGGATCGCTGGACCTACCCGCCACTTAACGAGACCCGACGCGCCGCCCGCGCTGTTCTCGACCAATTCCGGGGCCACCGTGGCCAATCGGACATCAAGGCCGCCTGATGCCGATATTCATCGCCTTTCTAAGCCTTTTGGGAGTGACCATGACCCTGCAGGACGACGCCTCGATTGTGGCCCGCCACGACCAGGTCTGGCTCGCCAGCCAGCCGGATGAAGCCGATCTGGATGCCTGGGCCGCCGCCGGTGCGCGTACCGTGATCAATTCTCGGACGCCGGAAGAAACCGCCGGCCTGCCCTTCGACCTGGCAGCCGCCGTTGAAGCGCGCGGCATGCGCTATGTGGACATGCCCATCGGCGGCGCCCACGGTGCCGATCCGTCATTGACGACGGCACTGGCGGACATTCTCGCGGCCCAGGACGGTCCCGTCGTCATGCATTGCCGGTCGGGCACCCGTTCGGCGCACTTGTATGCCGCCCATCTGATCGCCACCGAGGCGGCCGGCGAGGACCCGTTCGCGACCATGAACTGGCCAGGCGGTCGAGATGCCAACCTGGTGCGCGCCCTGCTGCCACCCGCCAACGAGTAGACCGGCGCAAAAGCCGGACTGCAACGCCGGGCAGGCAAAGTCCGAACGATTGCCTATATAGACCCCAATCACTCCCATGCCGGGGCACGCCCCCGAAACGACTTCGAGGTTCGACCATGTCCGAGACGCGCCACTCGCGCCTGATCATCATCGGCTCCGGCGCTGCCGGATACACCGCTGCCATCTATGCGGCCCGCGCCATGCTCGAGCCGACGCTGATCGCCGGTTTGCAGCCGGGCGGCCAGCTGACGATCACCACCGATGTCGAGAACTATCCCGGCTTCGCCGACGTGATCCAGGGCCCCTGGCTGATGGACCAGATGCGCGAGCAGGCTGAAAAGGTCGGCACCGACATGGTCGCCGACATCATTGTCGAGGCGGATCTGAACGCCCGCCCCTTCGTGCTCAAGGGTGACAGCGGCACGGTTTACACGGCTGACAGCGTCATCATCGCCACCGGTGCCCAGGCCAAATGGCTGGGCCTGGAGAGCGAGCAGAAATTCCAGGGCTTTGGCGTGTCGGCCTGTGCGACCTGTGACGGTTTCTTCTATCGCGGCAAGGAAGTCGTCGTGGTCGGCGGCGGCAACACCGCCGTCGAGGAAGCGCTCTTCCTGACCAATTTCGCCTCCAAGGTCACGCTGGTCCACCGCCGCGACAGCCTGCGGGCCGAGAAAGTGATGCAGGACCGCCTGTTCAAGCACGAGAAGATCGAAGTGGTGTGGGACAGTGAAGTCGAAGAAGTGCTCGGGGACAGTGATCCGGCCGGCGTGACCGCAGTCCGCGTGAAAAACGTCAAGACCGGCACGACCACTGACATCCCGGCCCACGGGTTTTTCGTGGCGATCGGGCATGCGCCGGCGACAGAGCTGTTCGTGGGACAGCTCGAGACCAAGGAGGGCGGTTATCTGGTGGTCGAGCCGGGAACGCCAAAAACCTCCATTCCCGGCGTGTTTGCCGCGGGCGACGTGACCGACGACATCTATCGTCAGGCTGTCACCGCGGCCGGCATGGGCTGCATGGCTGCCCTTGATGCCGAACGTTTCCTCGCGTCGCAGGAATAGGCCGGTCGTGGACGGTTCCGGGAGGCGCAATGTGGCGTCTCCGTCAGAGCATGCCGGACCGGCAACATGGAATTCATTTAACGCCAGTCCCCCTTGCCTTGGCGGCATGTCGGGCTAGATTCGCGCCGATAAAAGCGCAGTCGCGCATTCGTTCCGTGAGTGGAGACAAGCCCATGCGTCGTACATTCCTTGCCAGCATCGCCCTGATTGCCTTGGCTGCAGTGCCCGCAGGTGCGGCTCACGCCCAGACGCCGACAAACCTGTCCGTCTTCGCGCAGGCGAACGAAAATTCAAACCTGGTCATTGACCACGAGGGCTGGTCGGTGATCCTGCGCGGCATCGTGCTCAACGTTCCACCGATGGACCGGATGCCGGAGCGTGACCGTCCGGTGCTGACCGGCACCCGCATCAACACCGCGAACACCAGCCGCTACCGGCATGAAGGCAATCGCGTCGTCTATCACGTGCTCAACGATGAATACAGCGAAGCCATTACCTTCATGCGCGAAGATCTGGAGGCCCTGCCTGACCAGTTCGGTGGCCTTGCCCGGCTCAACCGCGACGAACAACTGGCCTACTGGTTCAACCTCTACAACGTCGCCATCATCGAACAGACCATGCTGAACTACCCGGTTCACTGGATCGACCGCATGGAGGCCCACGGAACCGATGAGAACGTGTTCGATGCCAAGATCCTGACCGTTGAGGGACAACGCCTCAGCCTCAACGACATCCGCCACGGCATTGTCTATGCCAATTGGGACGACCCTCGGGTCATGTACGGCTTTTTCAATGGCTCTGTGGGAAGCCCGGAGCTGCGTCGCTCCGCCTATACGGGAAATGCGGTGTGGCAGCAGCTGGATGGGACGGCCCGCGAATTCGTCAACTCCCTGCGCGGGGTCGAGGTCAACAATCGCGAGCTGCGAGTCTCGGAGGTCTATGATGAGGCGCGCGTTCTGTTCCCGGATTTCGACGCCGATCTCCGCTCCCATCTGCGCCAGTACGCCAACGAGGAAACCGCCGAGCAGATCGACGTTGATCGCCCTGTCTCCGCGCGGGTGTCGGACTGGCAGATCGCCGACATGATCAATGGCTCGCGCCGCTGTACAGGCGTCGCCGGCCCGTCCACCATGACATCATTCGCCTTTGGCAGCGGCCCACAATCCCAGCCGACCGGCGTGGTCGCCAATTGCGCGACCCTGCCGCCGAACGCGGCAATCCTGCTGACCGCGGTCCGCGAACGGCGGATCGAGCTGATCAATGAAGGCCGCTATGGCGAGGTCTTTACCACAGACCTGCCGACCATCGATCCGGACCTGCCGTCCGACCAAGCGTCCGACAATGCCCCTGACAGCGAAGGCGAGACCAACCGCTAGGCTCGCGCTTTGCCACTTTGTGTCTAGACTGCCCGCATTGATTCCAATCGGGGGAGATGCCGGGCATGGACTGGGACAAGCTGAAAACCTTTCACGCCGCGGCGCAGGCCGGGTCCCTGACCAAGGCCGCCGAGATGCTGGGTCTGTCGCAGTCCGCCGTCAGCCGCCAGATCGCCGCCTTGGAGGATGATCTCGGTGTGACATTGTTCCACCGGCACGCGCGCGGACTGATCCCGACCGAGCCAGGCAATCTGCTCTACGGTGCGGCCCACGAGATCGCCTCCAAGGTTGCCATCGCGGAAGCCCATGTGCATGACGCCCGCGACGAGCCGTCCGGCGAGTTGAAGGTGACCGCGCCGACCGCCCTCGGGGCAATCTGGCTGGCGCCGCGCCTGGCCGAGTTCAACAATGAGTATCCCAATATCCGCATCCGCCTGATGCTCGATGACCACGAACTCGACCTGGCCGGCCTGGAAGCGGAAGTCGGCATCCGGCCCTGGCCATCGACGCAGAATGATCTTGTCCAGCGCAAACTCCTGTCCGTACGCCAGCACCTTTATGCCAGCCACGACTATATCGAGCGCAAAGGGGCCCCAAGTGCGCCGACCGAGCTGGATGACCACGCGATCATCTATTATGGCCCGCCACAGCTGGCCCCCATCCCCGGCCTTGACTGGGCGGCAAAAGCCGGTCGCGCGGACGGCGCCGCACCCCGCCCGGCAGTGATCGAGGTCAATACCATTTATGGCGTGATGAAAGCCGTCGAGGCCGGCATGGGAATCGCCGCACTGCCCGACTATGTGGCCCGGGAGAACAAGAACCTGGTCCGCGTGCTGCCCGACCTCGACGGACCCGATTTCGAGGTGTTCTTCGTCTATCCCAGCGAACTGCGCGGCTCACGACGCATTGTCGCCTTCCGGGATTTTCTGATCGAGCAGGCGCGCCGCTGGCAGAGCTAGCCACATTTTCGCCCGGCTGGCACCGGAAAATCAGTCACTTGTGAGTGGGCCAGCTTGCCTATCCGGCATTGCATGGCAACTTTGTGTCAAATCTCGATTTTTGCATATCAGACATGACGCGATGGCGCTTCCGCTCGCGGCAACAATCACACATATACCCACCCGACGCGGCGATCACGCCGCTCCTCAGATTTCCCCTTTCTGAGTTTTGTGCGCCCCTCCTCCCCATTTGGGCGCGCAAGATCGCGCCGGGTCCCTCTCCTCCCCTTTCGGACCCGGCGCCATATCCTTCGGGCTCCCCGGCCCGCACAACCATCACTGCCCCGGCTCTTGGAGTCGGGGCATTTTTTTGTCCGGACCAACTGCACGTCCGGGCATGAAAAAGCCCCGACACCTGGGGTGCCGGGGCGTTCATCACATACCTCGCCGGGACAATCAGCCGATCGTCGAGCGAAGCATCCATGCGGACTTTTCGTGCTCGGTCAGACGCGGCGTCAGGATGTCGGCCGTAGCTTCGTCGCCATGCTCCGACGCGAGGGTCAGGGCCTTGCGGATGGTCGCGACCACGGTCTCGTGCCCTTTCAGGAGATCACGCAGCATGTCATTGGCCTCGGTAGCGTCTCCGCCCGACTTGATTGACGCTGCGTCGGTCATCTCGCCGTAGGAGCGAGGAGCGACGACGTCGAGGGCTCGTATCCGCTCTGCGATGACATCGGTCGCCATCCACAATTCATTATACTGAGTCTCGAAAAGGGCGTGCAGGTCATGGAAGCGCGGGCCGGTGACGTTCCAGTGGTAGACATGCGTCTTGAAATAGAGCGCATAGGTGTCCGCCAGGACGGCCGTCACCGCGTTGGCCATGGCTTCACGCTGCGTGTCGGTCAGTCCCATATTGATACCCATGTCGTTCTCCTTGATTGCCTTGCTGGCGGAATTTCCGCTGCGTTGACCCCTATGTAGGGTGCGGGACTCTATAATTCAAATCAGGATTTATTGGGTCTCGTATCAATATAATCTATAGCTAACGGAGTGAGGCGCAAAACCTCTGGATCCGCTTTCCGGCCTCGGCGAGGGCTTCATCCGATGTGGCGTAGGAGATGCGAAAACCGGGCTCCAGTCCGAACGCAATGCCAGGCACGGCAGCCACCGCTTCGGACCCGAGCAAGGCCGCGCAGAAATCCGTATCATTGTTGATCACGGTCCCATCCGGGGTTCTCTTGCCGATCGTGCCAGAGCAATCGGCAAACACATAAAAGGCGCCTTCCGGTGTCGGCGCGACCAGCCCGTCCGACCCGTTGATGGCTTCCAGCACCTTGTCGCGGCGCCGCAGGAACGCCGCGTTGCGAGCTTCCAGGAATGAATGATCGCCATTGAGCGCTTCAACCGCCGCCGCCTGGGAGATCGAACACGGGTTGGAGGTGGTCTGGGAGGCAACCTTGCCCATCTCCTTGATCAGCGCCGCCGGTCCACCGGCATAACCGATCCGCCAGCCGGTCATGGAATAGGCCTTCGATACCCCGTTCATCGTCAGGGTCCGGTCATAGAGCTTCGGCTCGACCTCGGCGATGGTCGCGAACTCAAACCCCGGATAGACGATGTGCTCATACATGTCGTCCGTCATCACCCAGACATGCGGATGGTCCAGCAGCACGTCCGCGAGGGCGCGCAGCTCGTCGCGGGTATAGCCCATGCCGGTCGGGTTGGACGGCGAATTGAGGATCAGCCAGCGGGTGCTCGGTGTGATCGCGGCGGCGAGCTGGTCCGGGCTGATCTTGAAACGGTGCTCGATCCCGGCCTTGACCACGACCGGTGTCCCGCCGACCAGGCGGACCATCTCCGGATAACTCACCCAGTAGGGCGCCGGGATGATGACTTCGTCACCGGTATTCAGACTGGCCAGCAGCGCATTGTAGATGACGGGCTTGCCGCCGGTGGAGACGTGGATCTGGTTGGCGACATAATCGAGGCCGTTGTCGCGCCGGAACTTCTTGATGATCGCGTTCTTGAGTGCCGGCGTGCCATCGACATTGGTGTACTTCGTCTCACCGCGGTGAATGGCAGCAATCGCCGCCTCTTTGATGTGGTCAGGTGTGTCGAAATCCGGTTCACCGGCACCGAGCGAGATCACGTCAATCCCCTTGGCCTTGAGTTCGCGCGCCTTCTGGGTGACGGCAAGCGTGGCGGAGGGTTTGACGCGCTGGAGCGCGGCGGACGGCGTGAAGGTCATGATGATGTCCCGGTGAAGGTCGACTGGAAGGCAAAAGCCTAGTCCCGCTCGCCCGGCCCGCCAATCCCCCAGCCGTGCAAGATCGCCATGCCAAGGCAGCGAATATGCATGGCTCGCCATCATGTCGACCCCGGGCGACCGCCCTGACATGGCCCCAATTTTCCCCGCAATCGCCGCATTACCGCCCTGTCCCAATCGCGATCGGGGCACAGCGTGACCGTGGACAGGGAAGCCGGTCGCCCCGCACGCACCCTCGCAACGCGAGGCGACCGGCACATGACGGGGAGGTTCGCATGGCGGCCGCACACACGCATCATCCGGCAGGCTCACAGGCCTGGTTCGCGCTCACACTCGCCATCGCGGTGCTCGCCGCCTCGGCGCTGCTCTGGTCGGACGCGCGAGCGGATGTGCCCGACCCGGTCGAGATCGGTGAAAGTGACATGGTCCGCCTGTCCGAGATCAATGAGGGCGCCCTCCTCATCAAGACCATACAGCCCGGCCGCTACATTCCCGCACCGATGGTGGCGACCGATATCAGTTTCGACATCTCCGGACCGGTCGTGCGCGCCACCATTACCCAGCGTTTCGAGAACCCGACCGACGCCTGGGTCGAAGCCACCTATGTGTTTCCGATGCCGGAAGACAGCGGTGTCGACCGGCTGCGCATGCAAGTCGGCGACCGCTTCATCGAAGGCGAAATCCAGGAACGCCAGGCCGCCCGCCGGACGTATGAGGCCGCCCGTGCCAACGGCCAGCGCGCCAGCCTGGTCGAGCAGGAGCGACCCAACATGTTCACTACCTCGGTCGCCAATATCGGGCCGGGCGAGACCATCATCGTCCAGTTCGAGTATCAGGACGTGGCGCGATTTTCCGACGGTCGCTACCGGCTGACCCAGCCACTCGGTCTGACCCCGCGCTATATTCCGGACGGTGACGGATTACAGATGGTGTCGACCAACAGCCCCGCTGTGTCCGACGCGTCCCGCATTACCCCGCCTGTCATGCCATCCTCGGCCGAACCGCGCGACCGGCTGCGCCTGCCCGTCACGATCACCGCCCGCCTCGACGCCGGCTTTGCGCTGGGCGATATCGCCAGCCTCTACCATGCCACCCTGGTCGAACGACAAACCGATGGTTCCGCCCGCATCACCCTTGCCGACGGCCCGATACCGGCCAATCACGATTTTGTCCTGACCTGGCGCCCGGCCAACCCGACGGCCGCCAGCGCCGCCCTTTTTGTCGAAGAGTGGCAGGGCGAGACCTATTTGCTGGCCCAGGTCCTGCCGCCAGCGGAGCTGGGAAACGACACGCCGCGGCGAGCTCGCGAGACCATTTTCGTGATCGACAATTCCGGGTCGATGGGCGGCGCCTCCATGCGCCAGGCCCGCGCCGCGCTGATCACGGCCCTGCAACGCCTGGAGCCAGGCGACCGCTTCAATGTCATCCGCTTTGACAACACGATGGAGCAGGTCTTCCCGCAGGCGGTTGATGCCACCCGGGGCAATGTCGCCATCGCCCTCGCCTTTGCCCGCAGGCTGGAGGCGCAAGGCGGCACGGTCATGCTGCCGGCCCTCAACGCGGCCCTGCACGATGCCAGCCCCGATGATGACAGCCGCGTCCGCCAGATCGTCTTCCTGACCGACGGCGCGATCGGCAATGAAGCAGAACTTTTCGCCGCCATCGAGGCCGGGCTCGGTCGCTCACGCCTGTTCCCGGTCGGAATCGGATCGGCACCGAACGGCTATTTCATGAGCCGCGCCGCCCGTCTCGGCCGTGGCACCGCCACGCAAATCGGACAGGTCAGCGAAGTCGAGGCGCGCATGGCCGAACTGTTCACCGCGCTGGAACGCCCGGTCATGACCGATCTGGACGCGCTGTTCCCGGACGGATCGCTGAGCGAGATCTGGCCGGCGCCGCTGCCCGACCTCTATCATGGGGAACCGGTCACGCTGACCGCCCGCCTGGCCGGCCGCGACGGATACATGGTCATCGAAGGTCAAACCGCCGACGCGCCGTGGCGCCAGACCCTTTCACTGGCAGACGCCCGGGACGGCCACGGAATCGCCACCCTGTTCGGTCGCAATCGCATTCGCGCCCTCGAGGAGACCCGCTTCCAGGATGTCCCCGCCAACCGCATCGACGCGGCCGTTCTGGAAACCGCCCTCGCCTTCAGCCTGGTGTCCCGACTGACAAGCCTGGTCGCGGTTGATGTGACTCCGGCCCGACCGGATGAGACTGCGTTGGCGAGCCGTGAGGTCCCTGCGATGGTGCCGGACGGCTGGAACCTGAACGCCGTCGAACGCGAGCATGCGCCCGCGGTCCGCCACGCCTCCGCCGATGCCCGACTGTTCGCCGCACGGCCTGCGCCAATGACCGATGGAACCGCCGCTGGCAGCGCCGGACTGGCCCTGCCCGCCACGGCAACGCCGCGCGAAATCTTCCTGATCCTGGGCGGCCTGATGATGGTCCTCGCCCTGATCTGGCTGATCACCCGGCGCGAGGAGCGCTTGTGGTGATCCGCTTTGCCGCCTTCCGCTTTCCTCCCTCCCGCCTTGTGGCCCTCGGCCTGTTGGCGACCGGTCTCACTGTCTTTGCGCAGGGGACCTGGCTGGGGGTGAAGGCTGATATTGCGCAGGTTCTGCTTGCACAGGCCTGGACCCGCGCAATCGACGGAGAGTCCGCGTCCACACCATGGCCCTGGGCCGATTTTCGGCCCGTGGCGCGACTCTCCGTCCCGTCTCTTGGCGAACACGCGATCGTCCTGTCCGATGGCGGCGGCGAGGCCCTCGCCTTCGGACCGGCCCTGCTCTACGCGGCCGCCCGGCCCGGCGAGGCCGGGGTCAGCGTCATCGCCGCCCATCGTGACACCCATTTTGCCTTCCTCGAACGGCTGACCCCTGGTGACATCGTGATTGTAGAGCGGGCTGAAGGTGCTCCCCTTCACTATCGTGTCACCACCACCGAAGTCGTTGACGCCGCTCGCTCCGGCATCGAACCAGCGATCGGCCCGTCCCGTCTGGCTCTGGTCACCTGCTGGCCGTTCGGCAGCCTGCTACCCGGTCCGGACCGCTATGTTGTCTGGGCCGAACCGGTGACCACGCTCTGAACAGTTCACCCGCGCCATCTCTCTGGCATCCGGCGACGCACTGGTCTAAGCAGGTCGGGTGACGGCGGGGGCCGAGCGAGAGGATGAACCGGGCGTGGTGTTGTTAACGCCCCTTTCCGATGCCTTGCGCCGCCGTCTGACGGCCGGTGCGCTTGCGCTTGCCGCAAACTTCCTGATCATCATCGGCCTGCTTTTCGCGCCCCGTCCAGAACCGGAGCGTCCCGAACCGCAGAGTCCCGAGGTGACAGTCGTGGACCTCGTCTTCGTATCGCTGCCGGACCCGATCGCCGAGCCACAAATCGAGCCCGAGCCCGAACCTGTGCCGCAGGCCGAACCCGAGATCGCGCCGGAAACCATCCCGGAGACCGAGCCGGACACCGTCGCCGAGACACCTGCCGAGATCGTCACGGCACCCGAAGCTGTCGCAGAGGCAAGCGCGCCGACCACGGCCGCCCCCGCGATCGAGGCTCCCAATATCCTCAGCGACGTCAATCCGTTCAATGACGACCGCCAGGCGATCCCCTTCCCTGACAGCGGCAGCAATACGGAGTTCGCCCTGCGTTCGGTGTTCTGCCAGTCGACCTCGACCGCCAACCGGGTTGCGGTCGCATGCCCGCTGTCCGACGGCAATGACGATCTGCCGATGCTGCAATTTACCAGCGAGGAAAACCGGGAACGGGCCAGCGCGGCGATGATCAACCTGACGGCGGACCAGATCCGCGCCCTGTTCGACGACAATCCCTATCCCGGGCGGGATCTGCGCGGACAGCCGACGATGGCCGATGCCAGCGCTCGCCCGACTTCGTCGGCTGACCAGATGCGCGACACCCTGCCGCCATTGGTTCCCGACCCCGCCTTCCGCGATTGACGTCAGCCGCCACGGTCTGTCCATTGCGACTCATGAATTTTCTCTCTGACACCACCGCCCCCGCCCATCCGGCCCTGATCGACGCGATTGCCGCGGCCAATCGCGATTTTGCCGCGTCCTATGGGGCCGATCCCCTGTCGGCCCAGGTCGAAACGCGCCTGAAAGACATATTCGAGACCGACCTGAAAGTGCTGTTCGCGGTCTCCGGGACGGCGTCGAATGCATTGGCGCTGTCGGTGCTGTGCCCGCCGCATGGCGCAATCCTGTGTCATGACGAGGCGCACATACACCGTGACGAGCGCGGCGCGCCGGAATTCTTCACCGGCGGCGGCAAGCTGATTCCGCTGCCCGGCGACCATGCGAAAATCGGGATGAACGGACTTGAACGGGCGCTGGCGGAAATCCCCGAAGGGTTTGTCCATACCAGCCCGGTTCGTGTGCTGTCCCTGTCCAATCTGAGCGAGAGCGGCACCGCCTACACGCCGGCTGAAGTCGCAGACCGCGCCCGCCGGGTGAAGGAACGGCCCGCCTGCGTTCACATGGATGGTGCCCGTTTTGCCAATGCCCTTGTCACGCTGGGCTGCAGCCCGGCCGAACTGACCTGGAAGGCCGGGGTCGATGCGCTGTGCTTTGGCGCCACCAAGAATGGCGCCCTGGGCGCTGAGGCGGTGATCCTCTTCCCGTCGGTCATGGATCGCTTCGAAGAACTTCAGGCCCGCCAGAAACGCGCCGGTCACATGGCCCCCAAGATGCGATTCATGGCGGCCCAGTTCGAGGCCTGGCTCAAGGATGATCTCTGGCTTGATCTCGCGCGAAGCGCCAATGCACGCGCGCGCGCGTTGGCGGATGGCTTTGCCGCCAGGGACGGGGCGGACGTGCTGCACCCGGTCGATGGCAACGAGATCTTCGTCCGGCTGACCGAGACGCGCGCCGCACAACTGCGCGACGCCGGCGCCCGGTTCTACCAATGGCCGGACGGGTCGGCGCGCTTTGTGACGAGTTGGTGCACGACCGAGGCCGAGATCAGCGCCGCGCTTGCCGCCCTCTGAACGGGTCACGAATTGCAGCTTGAAGCGGCAGAACAAAACAAGTACACTTCATGCGTGTAGCGTGGAGAGCCACATGCAGAGCGAATGGGGAATCCTTTATCACCTCGAAGATATCCGCTTTGATTCCTATGGGCGGGTGCTGGTCGGGGATACGGCGGCGGCTCAACGCATGCAGGGCTTGCTGGACCAGGCCGATGCGATTGCCTGCCGCTCCGGATGCGGCGCCCCGCTGAGCTGCGACACCGCCCTGATCCTGCGCGAGGAGTTGACCCATCTCGGCCCTGACCTGCTGGTCAACAATGCCGACTTTTCGACCATCATCCGCAAACGCAAGGCGGTCGGTGCGGATGAGGCCGTGATTGTGTATTCGGTCTATCGCCGGGTTGAGGTCGAGCAAGCGGCGCTTGAGGGCCGTTGACGGCGCGCGACGCGCCAGCCAGCCTGCCCGGCTTCAGACGATCTTAGCGCCGGACATGCCAGACTTCGGCGCCGCAATCGGGGAGAGTTGCCCATGTTGTCAATATTTGCCCTGGCCGCCACGCTGATGTCGACACCCCTCACCCAGGTTGACGCTCAGACACTCGCGCCGGACACGCTCAAGCCTGTAAAAATCAAACGCCTGCAGGGAGAATTTGCGCGCAGCCTCGCCGTCGAGATCCGGGTCGCCTCGCCCAGCCCTGTGATCCTCACCTCAGCCGAACTGACCGGTGGCAACTGGGACGAGCGCCCACTGCAGGGGTCAGACCTCAACCCCGGCCAGATCGTGACCTATACCAATGGAAATGACGATCCGCATGACGCGCTGGGCGGCACGATGACTTTTTCGGTGGCGTGTGGCGACAGGGTCTCGATCGCGTTCGAATGGGCCGAAGGCAGTCCGCCCATTTGCACGGCGGCCACGCAGATCTTCAATCCATTTCCGTGACTGCCGAGCTGATAGACATGGAGGCCGACACGTCCACCTGCCGGGTTACCATATCCCCGTGGTAGGCCGATAAACGCGCGCCGCGACACGGCTGACAGCGGTCGCGCCCGGATCTGGCCAGACCAGGACGGCCCGCCTGCGCGCGCCGGAACGTCCTCCAACGCACAGCAAAACGCCCGGCCCTCAAGAGAGAGCCGGGCGTCTGACCAGGCTGACCCGATCAAGCTTGTGTTCCGCCTTAAAAAGGTTCGCACACATCGTCGATGAGGATGCCATCACACACCGGAGCGGGCTCCGGGGTCGCCGCCTCGGTGATGATCTGGCGGATCGTGTCATTCACCAGCTGACGGGCCTGCGCCGCCGTGCTGTCGGCGAGCTGCGGGGCGGTGATTGTGGGAATATTCAGGGCGGCCGGCGGTGTGACCTGCGGCAGGCCTCCGGTAACGGACGGCGCCTGGGCGCCAAAGGCGGAGATCTGCGCCGGTGTCAGGGCCGGTGACTGAGCCTGAGACTGCCCTCCGGATCCAAAGTTTTCGTCCGCAGAACAACGACCCATGTAGGTCCAAACCATCATGGCGGTATTCAGCCACGGAGGGTTACCGGTGGCGCGGGCGTTTTCGGCGCCGGCCCGTATAAACACGAAGGCTTTTTCGACAGCGTCACGGTTCGCGTTCGGGCTACTCGCCATGTAAGCGTCAGCGGAGCTCGCCGAAAGGTTTCCCATGATGTGCGATACGATGACGGCATACGATACCGGCCCCACAGCGGTAACAATGTTGCCGTTTTCGCGCTTCAGTGAAGAGATTCCACTGGCAGCGCGAATCCTGACGTTACCGGTGTTGCTGTTTATCACACTATTGCCCGACACTCCCAAGGCCGCGTACCCCGTCGTACACGCCGCTCCATTGGGATTATCAGGGACGGTCTGGCAGCCGGTCACAGCCAATAGCACGCCGGCCAAAAGCGTCTTGGCCGTGGCGAGTTTCAAATTGCGTTTCATCTGTATCTCCTTCGCCGCGCGCCCGGACGTCTCTCCGACCGGCGCTGCAGCCCCTTGTCTCTAGAAATTCATGCTCACACCGACGCTGACGACACTCTGGTCGTAGTCGGCGGCGGGCAGGTTGGAGGTGGCAGCGAGGTCGGACACCGAGGCGCTCAGGGTGAGCCCGTCGGCGAAGCTGCGGCTGACCGACAGGGCCAGGCGGGTATGCTCGTCCTCGCGGGCCATGCCGATCACCGGGTTGATGGCGTCATAATCACGCTCGGCATAGCTGCCGCTCAGCGACACCAGCAGCGGCTGGGCCAGCACCAGGACGGGCTGCGACAGCGAGGCGGTCAGCGTGCGACTGTCATGATCGAGCTCGACCGCTACCGCGTCTTCCTCAGCTGCGGAAACGCCGATCTGCAGCGTGGTCGCGCCGAACTGGCGCTGCGCCGTCAGGCCGAATGTGTCAGTCTGCGCGTCGCGGAAGGCAAAGCCGCCCTCCAGCTCTGTTTCGCTGTGGCTGTAGCGTCCCACCAGCACCGAGCCCAACGGGCCTGGCGCGCCGAGAAAGGCGCTGCTGCTGGACACTTGCAGGAAGGACGAACCGTCCAGATCATACCAGGCTTGCGCGTGGCTGACGCCCAGCGTCGCGATGCCGACCCGGTGGGTATAGACCGCTGCAGCGCTCTGCAGCTCATTGTCGCGGCTGCCCTGCGCGTCATAGCGGGTCGAGGTCCAGCCATAGGACAGCGACAGGCGCCCGTTCTGCCCGAACGTCCGCTCGAAGCCGGCCCCGGCATTGATGGCAAAACTGTTATCGCCATCGGCGGTCACGCCGCCGCCTTGCAGGAAGGCGATATTGCTGACGCTGGAATACCGCGTGCCGACATTGAAGGACAGCTCACCGCCGGCCACTTCATAGGCCTGAGCAGGCACACTAACGATGGCGACCAAGGCGGCGCCTGCACTCAAAATCTTGTACATGAAATCCCCAGGAGAATGATGGCCGCTTATTGCCGAGGAATATTCAGGTGTCGACTTCGAACCAGCCGCATATCTATATTCCGAAAAACTGTGCCCTTCACACAACAGCACGGTCTTTCGACGTCCGATTGTCGGGGATGAAAGCCCCGCCTGAGCGGCCTCAGCTGGCGGCTGAATTCTCGTCGTCGCCTTCGCGGCGCCACGGGCCCGCGAAACGCGGGTCCTGGCGGCGGCGACGGTCGGGGCCGAAATAGGTGGGCGCCTTGATGAAGCGGCGCGGCCGTTCGATCAGGGCGGTAATGCGGTGGAACAGGTCGACCGGACGAACCGGTTTGGCCAGGTACTCATTGACCCCGGCATTGATCGCCTCGATCACCTTGGAACGGTCGGTGTGACCGGTGACCATGACGATGGGCAGGTATTTGTTGGCACTGTCCGAGGCGGTGCGCACCAGCCGCGTGAATTCCAGCCCGTTCAGGTCGCCCAGCATGTAGTCGACCAGGGCAAAATCCGGATTGACGTCACGCATGGTCTCGAAGGCGTCGGCCGCGTCGCGCACTTCCACGATCGTGCGCACCCCGAACCCCTGCAGGATCGTGCGCAGGATGGTCGACATGTGCGCATTGTCCTCAACGATGAGAACACGGATGCGGTCGAAACTGCCGGACATGAATTCTCGCAATCGCGAAAGGGAATCAACGGACAGGGCGATTGTGCACCGCTCGCCTTAACCAAGTCTTGACCGTGCTGGAGTGCGGCGGTGACAGTCTGCCGCACGCCGTTGTCCGGATCGACAGGTCACAGACAGGCTACAATGTGCTAGCCTCTTCGACGTTGCGTTGCGTTCAATCCGACAGCTTGAAGAGGCATGGTCATGAACATCGCAGAGAAAATGGTGCGCACCCTGATCGACCGGGCCCGCGCCTATGACAGCAAAGAACAGATCGACGATTTCGAGCGGGATGCCGACAGCGGTGAAACCGACGCCGTCGACAGCCTGCTGACCGGCGACACCGACCCGATTCGCACCGAAATAGAGGACTGGCTGGGCTCGCTCGACGAGGAAGCCCAGGCCGAACTGGTGGCACTGTACTGGATCGGTCGCGGTGATTTTGAAGGGCCCGACTTTCCGCGCGCCGTCCGCGAAGCCCGCAGCCGCCGCACCGGACCGACCGAGGACTATCTGCTTGGCGCACCGATGCTGGGCGATTACCTCGAACTGGGTCTGGATGCCGTGATCGAGGCCGACGTCTACGACGACGCGTGATGCCCCTTGGCGGCTGACACCGACTCGCGGTCATCCGTCTTGACCGTGGCGAGGGTCGGCCCATGTCCTGTCGGACACGTGTGAACCGGAGTCCCCATGCGCCCCTTCCTGCCCGGCCTCGCGGCCCTCACTGCCCTGCTGACCCTGTCCGCCTGCTCCTCGCCACCGCCTGACCGGCTTGCGGGCGACACCCCACCCGCCACCATCGGAGCCGTGGAGCTGGATCGCTATCTGGGCCGCTGGTTTGAAATCGCCCGGGCCGATCATGGGTTTGAACGCGGATGCGATGGTGTCATCGCGGAATATGAACGCCGTCCCGACGGCTTGATCCGGGTGCTCAATTCCTGCTGGAAAGACGGGTTGGACGGTCCGGCCGATGTCGCCGAGGGCCGTGCCCGGATCGCCGACCCGGACAGCAATGCCAAACTGGAGGTGAGCTTTTTCGGTCCGTTCTTCGGGGATTACTGGATCATCGATCTCGCAGATGACTATAGCTGGGCCATCGTGTCCGAGGCGCAGGGCCGGTATCTGTGGATCCTGGCCCGAGAGCCGCAACCGGGCGATGCCTTTATCAACGCGCGCCTGGCCTCGCTGCAAGCCCGCGGATTTGATACCGAGGGGCTGATTTTCCCGGAGCAGTGGCCGGACTCAACGGCCGTGCCACGGGCTGACTGATCAGGCCTTCCAGGACACTTCCGTGCTGCGCGCCTGACGGTCGAGCTTGTCCTGACGCTTGTCGATCGCCGCACGAATGCGCAGCCCGAGACGGTCCGGCATCACCGGCTTGACCAGATAGTCATCGACGCCGGCCTTGCTGGCCGCCTCCACGATCCGGGCTTCGTCATGCGCGGTCAGCAGGACAATCGGCACAGCCTTGTTGATCAAACCGTCATCACCGCGAATGCGCCAGGCGATCGAGACGCCGTCATCACTCTGCAATTCAAAATCGAGCAGAACCGCATCGAATTTGCGCCGTTTGAGATGGTGCCAGGCGGTTTCGCCGTCTGCCGCCTCGCACACGGCCTCGCACCCCAATCGCTCCAGCAGTTTCACCACCAGGCTACGGATCGAGGTGACATCCTCGACCACCAGGATGGTGAGTCCGGCGAGCGTTTCATTCGGCATCAATCAGCTCCGGCTTGCGCCCGCACTACCCAGGAGCGAGGCGGCAGGCAATACTGTCGGGGCCGGGAGGCAGCCGGCAAGTCCCGCGAGCAGGGTTTGCGGATTGACCGGCTTGGGCAGGACGGCAGCAAAACCCGCAGCCGCGGCGCCGCGCGCCAGGTGGGCAAAACCGTCCGCCGCGAGCAGGAATAGCGGCAGGTCCGGCGCGGCTCCGGTACCCGGAGCACGCAGGCGCCGCGCCAGGTCGAGGCCGGTCGCGAGGCCGAGATCATAATCGATCAGCGCGAAATCCGGTCGGCAGGTATGGGTCAGCACCAGCGCCTCGTCTCCATCAGCGGCTTCAAAGACGCGGGCGAAACCGAGTCCGTTGAGCAAGGTGCGAATGACGGCGCGGACCGGGCGGCTGTCATCGACGAGCAGCACGGTGAGACGGTCTGGCGAAGGCGGTAGCGGGGCGATCATCGTCATCTCCTGCCCTGACAATAGACACAAGCGGTTGAACACCGGCCTAACAGCAGCTCATACGGTATGAGCCCTCCTGACAGCACGGTGGCAGGGAGGTCGCAGTGCGGCACTGGCCCTCGCCCGCGCGCCGTCACATATTCCCCCCATGGCCAAGCTGACCCTCGACGACACCCTCACTGCCCCGGAAGACTTCGTGCTCGACACGCTGACCAGCGTGTCGACGGCGGATCAATGGACGCCGCACCGCCCGGACCGGCCGGAAAAGTCCGAGGGCGGGCAGCGCTTCCAGTGCGTGTCAGAGTATTCCCCCAAGGGCGACCAGCCGCAGGCGATCGAGGAACTCGTCGCCGGGCTGAAGGATGAGGAGCGCGACCAGGTCTTGCTTGGCGCCACCGGTACCGGCAAGACTTTCACCATGGCCAAGATCATCGAGGCGGTGCAGCGCCCGGCCTTGATCCTGGCGCCCAACAAAACCCTCGCCGCCCAGCTCTATGGCGAGTTCAAGAGCTTCTTCCCAAACAACGCCGTCGAGTATTTCGTCTCCTATTACGACTACTACATGCCCGAGGCCTATGTGCCGCGCACCGACACGTACATCGAGAAAGAATCCTCGATCAACGAGGCGATCGACCGGATGCGCCACGCCGCGACGCGCTCCATCCTCGAGCGCGATGACGTGATCATCGTCGCCTCGGTGTCGTGCATTTACGGCATCGGCTCGGTCGAGACCTATACGGCGATGACCTTCGAGCTGAAGCCCGGCGACATCGCCGACCCGCGCGCCATCACGCGCCAGCTGGTCGACCTGCAATACACCCGCAATGACGCCGCCTTCATCCGCGGCACCTTCCGCATTCGCGGCGATAATCTGGAAGTCTTCCCGGCCCACTATGATGACCGCGCCTGGCGGATCGGCTTTTTCGGCGATGAGGTCGAGCAAATCACCGAGTTCGATCCCTTGACCGGCAAGACCATGACCGAGCTCAAATCGGTCAAATTCTACGCCAATTCGCACTACGTCACGCCGCGGCCGACGCTCAATCAGGCGGTGGTCAAGATCAAGGCCGAGCTGAAGGAACGCCTCGCCTGGATGGAGGCCAATGGCCAGCTGCTGGAAGCCCAGCGCCTGCAACAGCGCACCGAATTCGATCTGGAAATGCTCGGCGCCACGGGTTCGTGCGCCGGCATCGAGAACTATTCCCGCTATCTGACCGGCCGCAAGCCGGGCGAGCCGCCGCCCACACTGTTCGAGTACATCCCGGAAGACGCCCTCGTCTTCGCCGATGAGAGCCATGTCTCGATCCCGCAGCTGGGCGCCATGTACAAGGGCGATTTCAGCCGCAAGAAGACGCTGACCGATCACGGTTTCCGCCTGCCGAGCTGTCTCGACAACCGCCCGCTCAAATTCGAGGAATGGGACGCCATGCGGCCCCAGACCATCTCGGTCTCGGCAACGCCGGGCCAGTGGGAGCTGAACCAGACCGGCGGCGTGTTCACCGAACAGGTCATCCGCCCGACCGGCCTGATTGACCCGCCGGTCGAGATCCGCCCGGTCTCCACAGATGGCGCCAGCCAGGTCGATGACGTCATCGACGAGGCCCGCGCCACCGCCGAAAAGGGTTTGCGCACCCTGGTCACCACGCTGACCAAGCGCATGGCCGAGGACCTGACCGAATACATGCACGAGCAGGGCCTGAAGGTCCGCTACATGCATTCCGACGTCGACACGGTCGAACGCATCGAACTGATCCGCGATCTCCGCCTCGGTGTCTATGACGTGCTGATCGGCATCAACCTGTTGCGCGAGGGCCTCGACATCCCCGAATGCGGCCTCGTCGCCATTCTCGACGCCGACAAGGAAGGCTTCCTCAGATCAGAAACCAGCCTGGTCCAGACCATCGGCCGCGCCGCCCGCAACGCCGACAGCAAGGTCATCCTCTATGCCGACCGCATCACCGGCTCGATGCAACGCGCCATGGACGAAACCAACCGCCGCCGCACCAAACAGATCGCCCACAACGAAGAACACGGCATCACCCCGACGACGATCACCAGAGGGATCAGCGACATCCTGGAAGAAGTGATGGAGTCCCAAGCCAAGGGTCGCGGCGTGGCGGCCAAGGGCCGCAAGAAGGGCGATGGCCGGCCGAAGGGCCTGCGCGAGGCCGATCAAGCGGCATTTGTGGCGGGGGATAATGTGGTCGCGGTGATTGCGGACCTGGAGAAGCGGATGCGCGAAGCGGCGGCGGATCTGGAGTTTGAGGAAGCGGCGCGGCTGCGGGATGAGGTTTTGAAGTTAAGGGGGGAGTGAGGGGGCCACAAGTCTCGTCTAATTCAAAGTCGTCGGAAAATGGCACCTGTAGCACATCTGCGCGAATCTTATCCGCAAGCCATCAACCCAATACAAATAACCCATCCTTGTTGCCATTATAAAAATGTTCTGGGCCTCACATGACAACTACATTAACATTTCGTCTATCTCGCTACATTGTAGTATTCTTATGTATCTTATTTTGCCGTCACCTCCCAATATTTGGTTGAACTTAATAATCACATCCCGATTCTGCTTCCTCAATATGTACTGCCGGTGACTCCACATTAGGAATTCAATGCTAGACTCCGTAATTGCATCATCCATCTTGAATGTCACGTTGCGACCGATGTGCGGCAAGAACACCCGGCCTGAACGGTCAATCCCGCTGATATTTGAGACCCTTGCCACGGCTGAAACAGGCATAGGATCAAATCGAGTTGCGCCTAAGAAGGACTTCGAACGCTCATCAAACGTCACCAAGTCATCGTCGCCTGACTTCAGCCGAATTCGCTCAACTCCGAAACCGATTGCCTTGTGCGCCTGCCGCAATGGCGACTCGATTGATTCAACCGCAGATTCTAGCGTCCCTGGCGCAATTTTATCTAAAGGCCCCAACTCTTCGTCGTTATCAGTTCCAATACCCCTATTAAAAAGGTATCGGATACCGACCCTAACCGCGTCCGCGGTAAGGTTAGCTGCTGCACCAGCACCAATTGCAATTAGGAACGGAACCTCGAGACTTCCTTTCTGTGGTGCGGAAATAGACAGTTGAAAATTCTCGGAGTAGGGACCTTTAAATCGAGCTTTTCCAAACTCCATTAGAAAAAATGCCCTGTTCAACGCGTTAGAAGTTCCGATAAGAGCATCACCAGCTTCTTTCGCCGGCACTAAATGATCATCAGCGTCGCCGCCTTGGAAGCTAAGCCCCAACCGCAGCATCTAATTGCCTCCCATCGCATCTGAGTAATGCGCCACGACGTTCTTGATCCGCGCTTGGTGTTGGTAAAGATCACCCGGCCCCCCGACGTGAACCCTCTCTTCGTTCTTCTCTGCATCGAAAAAGCTGATCGACTTGGTTTTCCCTTCAAGGAACAATCGGCAGATTGGTTTGCGGTTATTGTCGCCGAACAGAACTGCGCAATAGGCTTTCGCATCGCGAATTGTGATATTGGACGGACTCGTCACCTCCGCGGCTATGGCTTGTATGATAAAGAACGCTTGCCATTCCTCGTCGGTGGTTTGAACCCCGCCTTTTGCCGGAACTAGCGCTGCGCTCGCCAGCTCGTCCTGCTCGTCCTGTTCGTCCCCATCGTCATCGCCGAGCGCAACTTCAAGCCGTTGGCGGACACGCTGCCGAATGATGTCATCAAAAGCGCGGCGAATATTAGGCTTCAGGGCCTCGACCACTTTTGCGGTCAGATTGCCTTCATAGAAGCTCCGCCCAACCAGCTTCACAAACTCATCGTCGGGACTCTGTATCTGCTCTGTAATATAGGCTCCCGCCAGTCGGGAATACTTCAGGCCCGCTGCGGTTTCTTGGACCAGGTCGATATTGAAGGCTGACTTGGAGAATTTCTCTAATTCACGAAGGTCGCCGTCGTCATAGGCTTCAAGAGAGAATTTAAAGAAGGGTCGCTCATCCATCTTGTTGGGCGCATCGATGTCCGTGAAAAACCAGTAGTCGGCCCCATTTGTCAGGATCGCGATCCGTACCTCAGTCACACCAAAATACCGATACAGCTGGTTATACTGAACTGAACCCAAGTTCGCATTCAAAGGCTTGGCTTCCACAATGAACTCGATCTTGCCATTGATCGCAACGGCATAGTCAACCTTCTCTCCTCGCCTAATACCAACATCTGCCGTGTATTCGGGTATGACTTCAGTCGTATCGAAAACGTCGAACCCTAATTCCTTGAGAAAAGGAAGGATCACGGCCTGTTTGGTAGCCTCCTCTGATATGTCGGCTTGCGACTTTGCTTTGGCCAATCTATCGGCCAGCCCTGACACAGAATCCTTGAAGCTCATACCGCCCTCTCCTTCAGAATTTAAGAACCCTAGAATCAAAATTTCTTTTCAGCAACTTAAACGATAGAGCCGGTGCGAGAGGGGAGTAAACTGCAAAATAGGACACCCTGAGGAAACCGTTGACACGCACCATTTTCCTCGGCATCTCCTCGCTTTGCTCGGCCCTTCGACCCGGTGCTTTTCACCGGGCCACTTCCCCCGCAAGCGGGGACAGAACGTCACTCTGGCTCCCAACACTCCGTCATCCCACGGGGACCGCGCAGCGGGCATCCGGGGGACCTCGGCTCGCCGGGTGGTCATCCGGGCGCGCTGGCGGAGGCAAGACGACCGGCAGGGTGGCTGGGGTCCCCCGGATCGCGGCTTTGCCGCGACCGTGGGATGACGGTGGGAGGTGGGGCAGTGGGTCCTCGCCCTTGATGGGCGAGGTGGATCGCCCGTCAGGGCGAGACGGAGTGGGTGATCGGCGGTCAGTGACAGAACGCTGCGCGTTTCACCCCTTCCGACCCGGCGCTCCGCGCCGGCCCACCTTCCCCATCGAGGGGAAGGACCGGGTGGTGGCATTCCCGCTCCTCGGTTCACACCCTCAATCTCCGTCATCCCACGGGGACCGCGCAGCGGGCATCCGGGGGACCTCGGCTGTCCGGGTGGTCATCCGGGCGCGCTGACGGAGGCAAGACGACCGGCTGGGTGGATGGGGTCCCCCGGATCGCGGCGATGCCGCGACCGGGGGATGACGGTGGGAGGTGGGGCAGTGGGTCCTCGCCCTTGATGGGCGAGGTGGCTGGGCGCGTCAGCGGCCAGACGGAGTGGGTGATGGGCGGTTGGTGACGGAACGCTCACGCGTTTCACCCCTTCCGCCCCTTCGGGGCACCTTCCCATCAAGGGGAAGGACCTGGTGGCGGCATTCCCGCTCCTCGCTTCACCCCCTCAATCTCCGTCATCCCACGGGGACCGCGCAGCGGGCATCCGGGGGACCTCGGCTCGCCGGGTGGTCATCAGGGCGCGCTGGCGGAGGCAAGACGACCGGCAGGGTGGATGCGGTCCCCCGGATCGCGGCTTTGCCGCGACCGAGGGATGACGGTGGTTTGATCGTGGGGAAGGACCCTAGCCCGGGAACAGCCACACCCCGATTTCGCGGACATCCTTGCCGTCGCGCACCAGGCAGTTCGCGCTTTCCAGGCCCTGGATGTAGCAGGCCATGTCGCGACCCTCGTCGCGCAGGGCGTTGATGTCGGCGTCGGTCAGGCCGTCAGCCGGGTAGAAGGGGAATTCGGCGTCCTCGCCGGGGATGTGGGTGGTGTTGTCGAGGTCGGTGAAGGCGGCGAGCCAATAGTCGAGGCGGGTCGGCATGTCGCCCTCGGCGGGCGAGGCGAGGAGCATGACTTCGTCAGTGGGGTATTGGCGCTGGAAGCGGACCTCGCCATCACTGGCGACCAGGGTGAGCGTGGCGCGGACGCGGCCATCCTCGCCGCAGATCGTGACCGCTTCGGCGACCAGCCCGCTGTCGGGATCGCCGCCCCAATGGGCCATGGCGACATGGTCGCAATCGTCCGACGCGGCGGGTGGACTGCCTTTCTGGAAAGCGGCGGCCGGTGCCGCGAGCAAGGCAAGCGCGGTGAGGCTGGTGGCGGTCAACTGGCTGAGCGTGATCGTCATGGTGATTCCCCCGATTGTTGCCGATGAGACTAGCGCGGCGAAGATGAGCGGAAAATGACCGAACCGCCTGAACGGGGCCAGACTGCGCCTTGCGCCATCTTCCCGGGTCCGGGGACGGACCTTTGCGCCCGCTGCGAACGGGTATGGCTCAGCCCCGAGACCGGGGCGCCCCATCAAGCAGCCAGGACGTCGCCGCATTTTCGCGATGGAAAACACGCATTCGGCCTCCCTCGATGAAAGCCTGGGTCTGGGCGAGCAACGGGTTGGGGTCGGCCGCATCATCCGGCACAATCAGCGCCACCGGGATATCGGGCCCGACTATGTGGAAAAAGGCCTGCATGATGGCCAGCACCTCGTCCGGGGAGGCGATAACGGCGGCGTCGCGCATATCCGCAACCAGCTTCAGACTGGCATGGCGGCTGCGATAGTCGGCAATTTCGCGATGCGATTGCAGGCCGTCCTCCGGCGTGATGTCGCCACTGGCCTTGGAGAATAAAATGCCCGTAGTCGTGTCAAACCGGTGCGTTATCGGCATTTCGCAAAGCGCCCCTACCTCTGTCTGGTCTTGTAACGCTATCACTTACCCCGCCTATCCGCCATCCCGACATGCTGCGTCCGGCACAGGCTTGCGGTTACTGTTTCACAACGCCCCGACGCCTTGATGTAAGGTGTCCTGACCTGAGCTGATCGGAGGTTCACATGGAAAATTTCACACCGGTATCGGCGCTGATCGGCGGCACGTTGATCGGGCTGTCGGCCGTCTTGTTGATGGCATTGAACGGGCGCGTTGCCGGGATTAGCGGGCTGTTGGGCACGGCCTTGTTCGGGGCGCCGGGAGACCGGGCCTGGCGGATCTGCTTTCTCGGCGGGATGATTGCGGCTCCCTTGATCATGCTGCTCATTCCGGGAGAGGCCAGGCCCTCCCTGGCAGTCGACATCACGGCCAGCTGGCCGCTTCTGATCCTCGGCGGCTTGTTGGTCGGGTTCGGCACCAGGCTGGGCTCCGGCTGTACCAGCGGGCACGGCGTGTGCGGCCTGTCGCGCCTGTCGGCCCGGTCGCTGATCTCAGTGCTGGTCTTCATGGCGGTCGGCATGGTCACGGTGACGCTGATGCGCGGCAGCCTCGCCGGCCTGATCGCAGGAGGGGCAACATGATGCGCAATCTCGCCGCCGGGCTGGCCGGCCTCATTTTCGGGCTGGGCCTGGTCATCGCGCAGATGACGAACCCGGCCAAAGTGCTCGCATTTCTCGACATCTTCGGCGCCTGGGACCCGTCCCTCGCGCTGGTCATGGGCAGCGCCCTCGCCGTCACCGCGATCGGCTACCGCCTCGCCTGGCGTCGCCGCGGGCCGGTTCTGGGCGGTGACTTCGCCCTACCCACGGCCAGCCAGATCGATGTCCGGCTAGCCGCAGGCGCGGTGATGTTTGGCGCTGGCTGGGGGCTGGTCGGCCTTTGCCCGGGCCCGGCCCTGACCGTGCTGACCATTGGCGGTCCGCCGGTCTGGATTTTTGGCACTGCCATGCTGGCGGGCATGGTCGCCTTCCGCTTCCTGCCTGCCCCAACTGGAAAATCGGCCTAGCTGCTGGCAGCCGACGTCGTCGCGACCGAACTGCCGGCGATAACGGCGGCCATCATGGCGGCCTGGGCGGCGATGACAGCGGTCAGGGCAGAGAGGCTGCCGGCCGGCGGGGCGGGTCGGTCGGCGACCAGCACCTGCTGGGCCAGGCGGGTGCGGGCATTGCCGGCACCGCGGCACTGGCGCGGCAAGGCTTCGCGGATATCGGCCAAGGCGGGAATATCGGCGGCGGTCAGGCCTTCGCAGGACCAGGCGACCAGCATAGACTTGTCGTGATCGTGGCGCAGCTTTCGCTCGGCCCGGACAGCCTCGCGCAAGGCGCCGAAGCCGGCCACCACCTGATGCGGGCTGGTGCCCATCAGGGCGCACAGACGGGCGCCTTCACGCTTGTGCCCCTTGAGCACGCGATCGGCGGCAAAGACCGCCTCGGCCTGGTCGCGACGGGCGACCACTTCGCTCGGGCTCGCCCCTTCGGCGGCATGCGCGGCGGCAAACATGTCGGTCACCGACATGTCACGGCGATACCAGGGCGGCTTGATCGCTTCCTTGATGGCGTAAAAGCGCGCGATAAGCGTTTCGGTGTTCTCATCCGACAGCGACAGGACCAGGGCCGCCCGTGAGCCGCCCGCATAGAGCGAGCCGGTGCCAGACGGTTTGGCGGTCGCCTTCAACGCGTTGCGAATGGCGAAATAGCGATGCGGGTCAATCGACTGGGCCGCCATCATCGCCGCATAGATCCAGCGCAGCGTGCCACTGGGAGCGCGCCAGCCACCAGACTCTTCCTTCAGGATCCGAAAGATCTCGCGGGTTCGGGTGGTCAAGGCGCGGACATTGACGGTGCCGTCCCCTGCCGGTGCGCGCACCAGCGCAGAGGCGGCAAACGGGCGGGCGCTGCTGTCCGGCTTTGGCCGGGCACGCTCAAGCGCCTCGAACAGGGCGATATAGCGGTTCAGCGCGGTCTCGGTCATGTCACAGCCTCCATTGCCAGCGTCCAGTCTAGCATGACCGCGCCATCGGGACGGGCGGGACTGGTTGATGAGCCGTCCCCCATGCCGGGTGCCGCCGCGGGCGGACCGGGACAATTCACCGAAATTTCGACTCAAATCCCCCAACCGTACTTAGACCTCGGGCAAGACATGCCTGCTTTCATGACCGCACTGGAGGTCGCCCGGGTGCGGCCGGACGGGAGAGGTCACGTCATGACAGGCAAGGCTCAGGTGGTAGTATTCGCGTCGCAAAAGGGCGGGTCGGGCAAGACAACCGTGTCCGCCCACATGGCGGTCCAGGCCGAACTGTGCGGCGCCGGACCCGTCGCCCTGGTCGACACCGACCCGCAGGGCTCGATGGCCAAGTGGTGGAATGCCCGGGCCAGCAGCGTGCCGGCCTTCGCCCGTATCTCGGTGCCGGATCTGGGTCGCGACATCAAGCTGCTGGAAGCGGCCGGCTACCGCCTGATCATCATCGACACACCACCGGCGGTGACCTCGACGATTGCCGAGGTGATCACCCATGCCGATCTGGTTGTCCTGCCAACCCGGCCCAGCCCGCATGATTTGCGCGCTGTCGGGCCGACAGTCGATATCGTGCAGATGCAGGACAAGCCGCTGGTCTTCGTCATCAATTCCGCCACGGCCCGGGCCCGGATCACCGGCGAGACCGCGGTCGCCCTGTCCCAACACGGTACCGTCGCACCGGTCACCCTGCATCACCGGGTCGACTTTGCCGCCTCGATGATTGATGGCCGCACGGTCGGCGAGGTCTCCGAAACCAGCCGGTCCGCCGCCGAGGTTGCCAATCTCTGGGCCTATCTGGATGACCGCTTGATGCGGATGCGGGCGGATGGCTCGCGGGACCTGTTGGACCGCCCGCCGCGCTCGACCTTCGAGGCTGATATCCTGTCGCCGGCAACCGCTGGCATGTCCGGCCAGGAGGTCGAGGACGACGCGGACGCTTTGGAAAGCCAACCTGGCTATGCGCTCGCTGCCAGTCCCCAGCCGCGCCCCGACTTGTCCGCCAATTCCAACTGGGACGGCGCTGAACGGCGCCAGGCCGACGCCGGGCCACCGCCGGGAAAAACCGATCGCCGCCGTGTGCCCCACCAACCCTTCGGTCGCCGCTATACCGCCTGACCCCAACGGAGGACACCGCCATGAGCGCCAAATATGCGAGCCTTCACGCCGGTCTTCTGGCCCGCAAGGGAGAGGCCAGCCCGGCCCTGCCCGAGCCAGCCGGTTCGCTCTCCCACGCCGACCGTCCACACCGCCGCGATGCAGATCTGCCGCGTTCCGGGGACGGCCTGGTCGCGCCCAAATCCGGTTCGCCCAGTCCGCGGTCGAGCTTGAAAACGGGTCCCCAAAAGCCGGGCCAACCGGCTATGGACACACCCGCTCCCGCTTCGCCGCAGGGCGGGTGTTGCAGCGGGGCGGCGGCCCCCAATTCGCCGCCCCCGCTGCCCGGTCCCGACGCGCCCCTCGTATTCCGGGCCAGCGTGAGGCTGACGGCGGAGCAGAAACGCCGGCTGGGAACGGTGTCCGTACAGATGAGCTGGTCCCAGCAACGCATTCTCGCCCTCGCCCTGGACGAATGGCTGGACCGGTTGTGCACATCGGAGATGAAGGATTGCGCCTGCCTGAAGGCCCGCAAGGCCGACTGAACGGCTTGCCGGACCTGCGTCGGGGGGTTATCGCCCCTGTTGCAGGAGGCTTTCATGGATGTGCATGACCATAACCGCGACGCTTGGAACGCAGAGAGCGACAGTGGAACAAGCGAGTGGTGCCAACCCGTTGACGCGGCCACCATCGACGCGGCCCGTTCGGGCGACTGGTCGGTCATCCTGACCCCGAACAAGGCGGTACCACGTGACTGGTTCGGCGACATCGCCGGCGCCCGCGTGTTGTGCCTCGCCAGTGCCGGCGGCCAGCAGGCGCCCATCCTCGCTGCAGCCGGAGCCGAAGTAACCAGCGTCGACCTGTCACCGGCCCAACTCGCCAAGGATGCCGAAGTCGCAGCCCGCGAACATTTATCGCTGACAACGGTCGAAGCCGACATGACGGATTTCTCGGGCGCGGTCGACCGAGGCTATGACCTGGTCTTTCATGCCACCTCGAATGTCTTCGCCAGCCGGCTCGAGCCGGTCTGGCGCAATTGCGCGGCCGTGCTCAGAGCCGACGGACGATTGTTGTCAGGCTTCATGAATCCCGACTTTTTCCTGTTCGATCACGACGATGTGGACGCCGGGGGGCCGTTGACCGTGCGCTACAGATTGCCCTTCGAAGCCGTGCGCGACCTGCCGGCGAAATTGCGTGATGCCCGCATCAACAACCGAGATGCGCTGGAGTACTCGCACAGCCTGCAGGAGCAGATCGGCGGACAGATTGATGCCGGCTTTTCCATAGGGGGTTTTTACGAAGACCGGTGGTCGCCGGACGCGACCCGCCTTGATCCGTACATGCCGACCAGCTTTGCGACGCTCGCCCGAAAGACCGGATAGCTACCCGAATTTGCATCGCCGCTTTGAGCGGGAATTGCCCGGAATTGGCCAAACGGCCTTATTCTTGGCATGATTGTCGCGATAACCGCCCCTTCTGCGAAACCAAGGGAGAGCGTGTGGCCCAGGCCTATTCCATGGAAGGCTTTGAAATCCGTATCGATGGCCATGTGCTGGAGATGCGGACCGAGGGGACCCGCACGTCAGACATGGGCCGCGATCCGGGGCGCTCTTTCCAGTCCTTCATGGCCAATTCGGATATCGGCGGCATCCTGTTCGACGTCCGCGGGGCACAGTATGAGTTCACCGATTTCGAGTGGGACGAACGCGCCCGGCTGCTGGCAAGGCTTTGTCATCATGTCCCGACCGCCATCGTATGTCGCCCGGACCAGACCAGCCAGACCACCCGGATCATCGAGCAAATTGAAACCCGCGGCGGCCTCGCCCTGGCCTGTCGCTCGCGCCAGGCTGCACGGGTATGGCTCGACGCCATCCTCACGCCAAACGTCAAGGACTGAGCGGGTAGTCCCAACCCGGCGACTAGTGCACGGATCCGCCCGGGCGACCGCCTGTTCCCACTTCAAGCAGAGCCTGCATCAATTGCAGCCGCTCCGCCGGGTCCCGGGCTTCCAGCAGGGCTTGCCGATCAGCCGACGGAAACGGCGCGGACATTGACAGCTGATCGACCAGTTTCGCGAGTGGCGCAGCTTGCAGGCTGCACCAGTCCGCCGTGAGTTGCTCAGCTTCGAACCAGGCCTCGAGCTGTTGCAGGAACTGGGTTCGATCGCCCTCAAGGGCAGCCCGAGGCTGGCGGTCTACGGCATAGGGCGTGTAGTCGACCTTCGCCATCCGGTAAGGTGTTTGACGGTCCAGCTCGGCGGCCAGCTGAAAGCGCGACACACCGACCAGGCTGATCAGATAACGGCCATCATCGGTTTCCTGCATCTGCTTGAGTCGCCCGGCCGTTCCCGTACCAGCCAGTTCCGGCCGCTCCGGATCGCCGCCCGACCGCGACTGGATGATGCCAAGATACCGGCTCCCCCTGCGCACATCATCAAGCATGTTCAGATAGCGGGGCTCGAACACATTCAGCGGCAGGATCTCGCCAGGCAGCAATATGGCACCCTGCAAGGGAAAAAGCGGCAGCTCTTCAGGAAGGTCGGTTGTCTGGCTCATGCTTTGGAAGTAGGGCCGGGCTGACGCCTTGCCAAGGCCGGGTCCGGTCGGACATGCGGCTCGGCGCTGTCCGGCCGGCTTGTGATCATCCGCGACCGGGCCGGCTAGCGGTTGCCCATCCCCATCATGTCGGCCTTGCCCACCGGCGCGCCGAGCTGACGCACGATGTTGTAGACCGTGGAAGCGTGAAACAGCGCGTTGGTCAAAACGAAATTCTGGAGATAGGCCTGACGCGGCAGTGTCATTTCCCGGTCCCGTCCGGCCGGGAAGGTAATGTCGGCGCCCGGATCGGCGTCAATGGCGGCTGCATCCAGCGCCCAGACCGCTTCGCGGGCCTTGGCGATGCGGGCCCGCAGCGCCGCAAAACTGGTTTCATCGTCGGCCATCGAGACCGGGTCGACGCCGGCAAGCCGGGACATGCCGCGCACCGTGAAGTCAGAAACCAGCTGCACCTGGCGGGCCAGCGGGAACATATCGGGTGCGAGACGCCAGTTCAGCCAGATGTCGTCCTCCACATCCTTGCTGCGTGCATGGGCCTCGCCCTTGGCGAGGATCATGTCGAGTGCGCGATAGAGCTGGTCCAGCTGGGTGCGGGCCACGGATGACAGGGTCAGGCTCATTTTGGTGTCTCCCCATTGATTGGTGAGGCTCAGATGGGGAGTGCCCCGGGCGGGGGCAAGACGTTGACCGCCGACTCGTACAGCCGGAGCTGGAAACAAGCGAACCGGGAACCGCAGGGCGGTGTCCCGGTCTCACTGGTTTCACCTGCCCGGCCAGGCCGAACAGCCGATCGCCTGTCAGGCACTCTGCCCCCAACGGCAAAGCAGCTCGCCTTGCGGGCTCCAGGTGGAGAGCCGGGCATTGAAATCGGTCTCCATGTCCAGGGTTATGTCAGACAGGATGACAGCCGCGTCACCGCGCCCGCCAATCTCGCCGGCCTGGTAGATGTCGAACGAGCCACCGCCCGTACGCTGGGTGATGATCATGTCCCAGCTGGCACCGGCATCCGGCGCGCTCCACGCGGTCACAACCAGACCGTCAACGGTCTCGGTGAGGTCTATCCCGCAGGCCGGACCGGACCCGAGTTGGGCGATCCTTGCTTCGGACGGAGCTTCGTCAACCTCAACGGCGAACCAGATACTGGCAAATGCCGCCAGAGAACTCAGGGAAATCAACTTCATACCCATGTCAGCCTCCTTGGCTGGGGGCGGCCCGGTCGGCGCAGCGGCGTGGTGCCGCTGCGCCAGGCGGGGTCGTCCTAGTGGTCGCCCTGGATGATCAGGGTCACGTTGCCAGAACCGGACTGGCGAAGGTTGGCGGAATTGCCGTTACCGACCTGGATCACACCAGCGGCGTTGTTGTTGCCATACTGGTTGGTCACCGCGGTGTTGTTGCGGCCCATCTGGGACACGCCAACAATGTTGCGATTGCCGGTCTGGATGTTCGACGCGTAATTGTTGCGGCCCTGCTGGCCGACCACTGCGTCGTTGTTGCGGCCATACTGGTCGACATGAGCCTCATTGTAGCGACCGTTCTGGCCGACCGTGGTGCCGTTGCGGGCACCGTCCTGGATGACGGTGACATACTGGCGCTCACCGCGCTGGTTGATCACCATGCTCTGGCGATATCCCGACTGGCGGCCGGCGATGTCGTTCTGATAGCCCTGCTGGGCAACCGAGACGCGATTGCGCGACTGGGCTTCTGCGGCACCGACCGTGCCGAGGATGGAAACTGCCGCGAGGGCGCTGGCGATGAGAAAGCGGGTCTTCATGTGACTACTCCGTTTGTGGTGGCCGACGCCCGATGCATCGAAGCCTGACTCTGGTTTAACGAGGCGGTGATGAGCGAATGCTGAGAGGGGTATTCATTGTCGGAACAGGTAGATGAATGGTCCGGTCGGTTTTGTTCATGTTGCCGGACCTCCCAAGAAAAAGGCCCGCCGCTGCAAGCAGGGCGGGCCAGTCGAGGGGCAGAAAAAAGTCCGTGTCAGTCGTAGGAACACTGGGCTGGCCGAGCGGCACGAAGGCGGGCGCACTGGGCAGCAGTCAGGCGTCTGCCCCCGGCCGGCGCGGCTGCGCGATTCGCGTTCGACGCTGCGTTTCGTGCCTGCGCCTGTTCGGCCGGCGTCGGACCGGAAACGGCGATACGGTTGCGGTTCTGGCGAACGACCGGCCGGCTGAAGGTGAACAGGCTCATCGGATAGACATCCACCTGCTGCGTCGAGCAGGTCAGCCGGCCGGCCTGGTCATAGACTTGAAGCGAGCCCAGCAACATGGCGTCCTGGCCGAGTTCGGCATCACGGATCTCGTCCATGCCGCGATATCCTCCCGGAACGACATATCCGAGGGCGAAATTGTTACGTGCGAGCGCCGTGTCACGAACACCATCGCTGCTGAAACGCCCGCTGAGGGCCAGGTTGAGATCGCTCGTCGGGATCGCCTGGTAGAGGCGGAACACATAGGATCCGTTCAGGGCGACATCGGCCTTTGGAACGGCCATGCCGGCGGAATTGGAAAGATAGACCTGGATACCACAATCGCGACCTGGCTGAAGGTCAATCCCGTTGCGGTTCTGCGCCTGCGCGGCGACCGGCAGGGCGGTCGCCATGGCGGCGCCCAGGGCGAGCATGCTGGCAAAGGCTTTGAGGCGGATCATGTGCGGCTCCCTTCCGGATGAATTTCCGTTGTGGAGCTGACACTAGCGCGGCGACGATGAGGCTTGCCTGAGTGGCCGGTTCAGATGCGGTTCATTCCGGCGGACCGCGTCAACGCGCGACAGCCGCCCGTGCCGCCTGCCCGGCCTCGACGACCTGTGGCAACAGGATCGCCGCCTCGACCGTATTGCCAACGCCCAGATAATTGACCTGACCGAAGCCCATCGACTTGGCCAACTTGATCCCCTTGCCGCGATAGCCGGCCCGGGACGGGTCTGCCATTTCAGCCGTGTCCGCGTCGATCCCGTCGCCGTCATCCTGGATGATGAAGGACAGGATCCGGCCACCGCGCTGGAAGCGCAGACGGACCCGCCGGTTTTCAAACTCTGCCTCGGCCATGCGCTTGGCGAGTTTTCGGGTCCAATTGCCCTCGGCCAATCCCTTGGCTTTCTCGGTTGCATCAAAGCCCAGATTGCCGTGTTCGATCGCGTTGGCGAGCAGGACATAAAGTCCGACCGCTGTTGCACAGGGCCTTGGCGTTGCCCGCGCCAGCAGGATGGCGACATCGCTGGCTTGTTCCCGGGTCTGGATCGAAAACTCGCCGGTTTCGAGTGATTGTGTGGCGCCCAGACCGATGCCGGCGTCGGCCGGTATCAACATCTCGTTGGCACGATAGCGACTCAGCGCCTCGATCGCATTGGCGACTGTCCCGGCATCCGCATCATGATCGAGGAATATATCGGCACCGGCGCGGCGTGTTCGGGCGGTCACCAGCAAGGAACGCTGCCGGGGCGCAGCATTGGTCCGTGCTTCGGCGATCCGGCTCGCATGGGCATCATCGGCAACGATGATCGCAACCGGACCCTCTTGGTCCATGGTCGGGCCCAAATAGACGGTCATGCCCAAGCCCTTGGCCAGCGCGCGCGACAAAATCCGCGTACGGTTGCTGTCGGCCATGCACAGCCAAAGTCGGTCAGGGGTGTTGCCGGATTGCGCGATCGCCATGCGGTCTCCACGGGAACTCAAGAAAAGCACTCGGTCAGAACACGCAGACTAGAAACAACACATTAACAATGAATTTGGCGAGGCCAAGCGTGATGCAGCGCGATCACTCCTGCCACAAGGCTGTCAGGAGCCCTGGCGTAGAACATTCACCGAACAGGCCGCGCTGGGCGGCCTGCCTTGCGGAGCCCCGCCATGTACACGCTCTATTTCCATCCCTACTCACAGCATTCGCGCCGGGTTGTCGCGCTGCTGGACGCCTGTCGCCTGCCCTATCAGCCACGCCTGGTGGCGCTGGAAAAGGGCGAGCACATGTCTGATGCCTACCTCGCTATCAACCCCAATCATCAGGTTCCGACGCTCATCGATGGCGACCTGGTTCTCCACGAATCCACTGCCATCCTGCGATATCTGTGCAATCGCCACCGGCTCGACGATTGGTACCCGACGGAGCTGGCGCATCGCGCCATAGTCGATCAATGGACGGACTGGGGCCAGTCACGCATGGCACCGGCTGTAGCGGACATAGTTTTCAACTCGGTATTTGCCCCACCCGCCGATCGCGACCTGGACGCGATCGAGCGCGGCAAGACCGTGATGACCGAGCTGGTTCCGCTGATAGATTCGGTGCTCGCGGATGCTAACTGGATCGCCGGCACACCCGGGCCAAGCATCGCCGACCTGGTCTTGGGCTCGAACATCACTCAGCTCGGCCTCGCAGGCTGGCGCCCGACCGGTGGCCGCATCAAGGCCTGGTATGCCCGGCTGTGCGAGTTGAAGGCGTTCGCTGACGCTCTGCCGGCCGAACTGGACGCGGTGTAAGGAATAAAGGTCGAACGAAACCCGACCATCAGCAACGGCTACGCGTCGCGCTCGCGCACAATGCCGGCCGCGCGTTCGCGGCGCGTGGCGAAACGATAGAAGATGTGCGTGCCGATGCGACGCGTCCGGACCAGATTATCGTTCCAGTACGGATCGACCGCCACCGTGTGGTAGTGCGTGGCGCGGCGGGTGACGTCGCGGCCAAAGCCCATATAGGCATGCTGGGCCACCAGTTGCGACCGGCGCCAGGCGCGACCACGGGCCTGGCGTTCCATCGACCCGTCACAGGTAAAGCTGAACTGGCAACCGGTGCGGCGCTCGGCGCCTTCAAAGACAACACCACAGATCGAGTTGGGATAGTGCGTGCTGTCGACCCGGTTCATGATAACCTGGGCGACGGCCAGCTGACCGACAAAACCCTCGCTGCGGGCTTCGTAATAAATGGCCTGGGCCAAGCAATCGACCTGCGCGCTGATACCGGCTGCGTTCTCGAAATGGGAGCTGTCAAAGGTGCGCAAATCATCGAGCGGGCGGGCGGTGAGCACCACGCCGGCATCGCTGTCGGCCTGCAGCAGCAGCGAGGCAATACGCAACTGATCCGGCGCTTGCCAGGCCGCATCGACATCGCCGGCCTGAAGATAGCGCGAGGCCATGGCCTGCCAGATCAGGGTCTCGTCCTGTTCACGGGCCCGGTCAGACGCAGAATTCAGGAGCAGGACGGTGAGCGCGCACAGCACCAGGGTCGCCAGCATGTGCAATGCTGTCGCTACCTGCTTTTGCTGGCTACGTGCCGCGTCGAGATCCATTCGGTCTCCGTATTTCCTGTCCAACGTCAAGTTCGGCCTCTCACGAATCATGCCGTTCAGCGACGAGATTATCATGACCCGCCGGACCTGAATCCTTCGTGAAACGAGCGCGCCTCTCTATGTGAGGCCACCTTTACGGTCAAGACGCGCGCTTGGTTACAAATAAGAAAATACTCGCCCCTGCCAAGAGGGGCGAGTTTTTCATGCATGATTCCAATCGGATGCTACTGACGACGCAAGCGGGCCTGGGCCGCTGCCAAGCGCGCAATCGGCACGCGGTATGGCGAACAGGACACATAATCGAGGCCGGTTTCCTCGCAGAAATCGATCGATAACGGGTCGCCGCCATGCTCGCCGCAAATGCCCAGCTTGAGGTCCGGACGGGTCGTCCGACCGCGTTCGGCGGCGATTCGAACCAGGTCGCCGACACCATCGCGATCCAGTGTGACGAAGGGGTCCTTCTCGAAGATTCCCGCCTCGATATACTCGCTGAGGAACTTGCCGGCGTCGTCGCGCGACAGGCCGAAGGTGGTCTGGGTGAGATCATTGGTGCCGAAAGAGAAGAACTCGGCATCCTCGGCGATCAGCCCGGCCATCAGGGCCGCGCGCGGCAGTTCGATCATGGTGCCGATCAGGTATTTCGGCTTGCCACCGCTTTCCTCGGCCACGGCCTTGGCAACGCCGGCGACGCGCGCCTTGAGGATGGCCAGTTCGGCAGGTGCCGCGACCAGCGGGATCATGACTTCGGCCAGGGGCTGGAAACCGGTTTCCTTCTCGACCGCGACCTGGGCCTCGAAAATCGCCCGCGCCTGCATCTCGTAGATTTCCGGATAGGTAATGCCCAGACGGCAACCGCGATGGCCCAGCATCGGATTGCTTTCCGCCAGGTCACGCGCCCGCGCCATCAGCTGGTCGGCCGGCAAGCCGGTGGCGGTGGCAACGTCTTTCACGTCTTCTTCGGTGTGCGGCAGGAATTCGTGCAGCGGCGGATCCAGGAGGCGGATCGTGCAGGGACGCTCGCCCATGATGCGGAAAATTTGCGCGAAATCATCGCGCTGCATCGGCAGGATCTTGTCGAGCGCCGTGACACGGCCATCCTGGTCGTTCGACAGGATCATCTCGCGCACGGCGGCGATCCGGTCGGCATCGAAGAACATGTGCTCGGTGCGGCAAAGGCCGATACCTTCTGCGCCGAACTCGACGGCCGTTTCGCAATCCGCCGGCGTCTCGGCATTGGTGCGGATTTTCATCCGGCGGGCCTTGTCGGCCCAGACCATCAGCTTGCCGAAATCACCGGTCAGTTCCGGCTTGATCATCTTCGCTTCGCCCATCAGGACCTGACCCGAGGCGCCATCGATTGTCACCATCTCGCCATGCTTGACGATGCGACGACCGACCGCGAACTGCTTGGCGGCATAGTCGATCTTGATCTGACCGGCCCCGGACACGCAGGGACGGCCCATGCCCCGCGCCACCACGGCGGCGTGCGAGGTCATCCCGCCACGGGCGGTGATGATGCCTTCAGCGGCGTGCATGCCGTGAATGTCTTCCGGCGAGGTTTCGATACGCACGAGGATGACCTTCTGACCCGTCTTGGCCAGCTCCTCGGCCTCGTCACTGTCGAACACCACCGTGCCGGAAGCGGCGCCGGGTGAAGCTGGCAGACCCGATGTCAGCACATCGCGCTCGGCCTTGGGATCCAGGGTCGGGTGAAGGAGCTGGTCCAGCTGCGCCGGGTCGACCCGCATCACCGCCTCATCGGTCGAGATCAGGCCTTCGGACGCCATGTCGACGGCAATCTTCAGCGCTGCCTTGGCGGTGCGCTTGCCATTGCGGGTCTGCAGCATCCACAGGCGGCCTCGCTCGACCGTGAACTCAATGTCCTGCATGTCGGTATAATGGCGTTCCAGCTTGTCGAAGACGGCGGCCAGCTCGGCATAACTCTCCGGCATCGCCTTTTCCATCGACGGATTGTCGTCGCCCATCTTTTCGCGCATCGCCTCGGTCAGGCATTGCGGCGTACGGATGCCGGCGACCACGTCCTCGCCTTGGGCGTTGACCAGGTACTCGCCGTAATAGCCGGTATCACCGGTCGATGGGTCGCGGGTGAAGGCGACACCAGTGGCCGAGGTCTCGCCCATGTTGCCGAACACCATGGCCTGGACATTGACCGCCGTGCCCCAGCTGGCCGGAATGTCGTGCAGGCGGCGATAGGTCTTGGCGCGATCCGTCATCCACGAGCCGAAAACAGCACCGATGGCACCCCACAACTGCTCGCGCGGATCGGCGGGGAAGTCGCGGCCCAGCTCGCGCGCGGCGGCGGCCTTGTACTCGGCAACGATATTGACCCAGTCGTCGGCGCTCAGCTCGGTATCGAGCGAATAGTCATTATCGTCCTTGAAACCGTCCAGGATGTCCTCGAACACGCTGTGATCAACACCCAGAACAACGTCCGAATACATCTGGATGAAGCGGCGATAGCTGTCATAGGCAAAACGGCGATCGCCGGACAGCTTGGCCAGGCCTTCGGCGGTCTGGTCATTGAGGCCGAGGTTCAGAACCGTATCCATCATGCCCGGCATCGAGGCACGGGCGCCCGAACGGACCGAGACCAGCAACGGGTTGGACGGATCGCCAAAGGACTTGCCGACCGCGCCCTCAAGCTTGGTCAGCGCCGCCTCGACCTGGCCGTTCAGCGTGTCGGGATAGGCCTGGTCATTGTCATAAAACGCCGTGCAGACCTGGGTGGTGAGCGTGAAACCCGGCGGGACCGGCAGTCCCAGCTTGGCCATCTCGGCCAGGTTGGCACCCTTGCCACCGAGCAGCTCGCGCATGCCGGCTTCACCTTCACTGTCACCACCGCCAAAAGCGTAAACCCACTTGGTATCTGCAGTCATGCTATCGAACTCCGGAAGTCAAAGTCTGGCCTGGTGCGGCGAATGTGCGGGCAAGCCGGCCTTCTCCCCCGGGAGAAGGTGCCTGATAGGCGGATGAGGGGACAATCCCGCTGGCAACACATCCTGGCAATGGCGGTGTCTCCCCCCTCTCCCTTGATCCCTCTCCCCGGGGAGAGGGAGGGTGTGTCGGGACGACCATGCCTGCCATCGATACATCCAGCCTAGCCTGAGATCTTGTCGAAATCGGCGACGGCGCGAATGGCCGTCCGAATGGCGGACAATAAAAGAAGACGGTTGCGACGCAACGCGTCGTCGTCGGTATTGACGGTCACTTGCTCGAAAAATGCATCGATTGGTGCACGGAGGGATGCGAGGGCCGTCATGGCAGCGGCGAAATCCTCATCCGCCAGCGCCTTGGTGGCTGCCGGTCCTGCCGCCCCCAGCGCCGCGATCAGCGCACGCTCGGCCACTTCGGGAGCGTTTGCGAGATAATCCGCATCCGGCTCACCGGACAGATCATCCTCCGACTTGGCCAGAATGTTCGAAGCCCGCTTGTTCCCCGCCAACAGCGCCGCACCATCCTCGGTATCGAGGAAGGCCTGCAGCGCGCGGGCCTTGTGGGTGACGCGAACGAGGTCGTCATCGCCGAGTGCGAAGACGGCGTCGATGACATCGTGGCGGATGCCGTCGTCGCGGAGATGGACTTTGAGGCGGTCGGCGAAGAAGGCGAGGAGGTCGGAACCAAAGTCTTCGAAACTACCTCCTTTGAATCCGCCGCCTGCATTCGCATACTCGGCCAAGGCAAAATCAGCCTTCTGGATAGCACGTTTCAGTGGGATGCGAATTCCGCCATCCAACAGCGCCCGAATAACCCCCAACGCAGCTCGGCGCAGCGCAAACGGGTCTTTCGACCCGGTCGGTTTCTCATCAATCGCCCAGAAGCCAACCAGCGTATCCAGCTTGTCGGCCAGTGCGACGGCCGCCGAGACCGGCGCAGTCGGGACTTCATCAGACGGACCCTGCGGCTTGTAGTGATCCTTGATCGCATCCGCGACAGCCCGGTCCTCGCCCTGATCGAGCGCATAATACCGCCCCATCGCGCCCTGCAGCTCGGGGAATTCGTAGACCATTTCGGAAACGAGATCGGCCTTGGCGAGGCGGGCGGCCTTCTCGGCCAGGTCCGGATCGGCACCGACGACCGGGGCCAGTTCACGGGCCAGGGCGGCGACACGTTCGACCTTGTCGGCCACCGTGCCCAGCTTCTCGTGGAAGGTCACTTTCGACAGCTGCGCGGCCATGTCCGAGAGCGGCGTCTTGCGATCATTGTCCCAGAAATGGCGAGCATCGGACAGGCGGGCCGAGAGGACGCGGGCATTGCCGGCGGCGATGGCGACACCGCCGTCGGGCGCGACCTGATTGGCGATGGTGACGAATTTGGAGACCAGCTGACCGGCCTTCGGGTCACGCACCGCGAAGTATTTCTGGTGCGTCTTCATGGTCAGGGTGATGACTTCCGGCGGCAGGTCGAGGAAGTCCGGATCCATCTCACCCAGCACCGGCACAGGCCATTCCACCAGGCCGGCGACCTCGGTCAGCAGACCGGTATCTTCGACCAGTTCGAACCCGGCATCGACACAGACCTTGCGTGCGCCTTCCAGGATCAGTGCCTCGCGGTTGGCGCGGTCCAGCAGGACATGCCCCTCGCCTTCCAGCACTGACTTATATCCGGCGAAATCCGACACCGTGAACGGCCCACGCCCCATGCGGCGATGACCTTCGGTGACATTCGACGCCGTGATGCCGAACACGTCAACCGGCACAACATCGCCATCAAACACGCACACCAGCCGCTGGATCGGACGGACCCAGCGCTGGGCCTTTTCGCCCTCGCCGAATTTCATCGACTTGGGCCAGGGGAAGGCTTTCATCATGTCGGGGATCGCCTCGGCAATCACCTCGGTCGTGGCCCGGCCGGGCTTCTCGATCCGGGCGACCCAGAATTCGCCCTTCTTGTCCTCGCGCTTTTCGCACTGGTCCAGCGACGCCACGCCCGCCCCGCGCAGAAAACCTTCAACCGCCTTGTCCGGCGCGCCGACGCGCGGGCCCTTGCGCTCTTCGCTGACATCGGCGGTTTTGACCGGCAGGCCGTCGATCACGAGGCCGAGGCGACGCGCACCGGCAAAGGTCTTCAGCGAGGTCCACCCCAGACCCGCCGCCTTGAGCCGGTCGCCCAGCAGTTTTTCCAGGTCGGCCTCGGCGCGCGGTTGCATGCGGGCCGGGATTTCCTCGCAGAAGATTTCAAACAGGAGTTCAGACATCGTGTCGGGCTTTCATTTCCGCCGTCAGGCGTATTCCTGGTCGGCATAGCGCTGCATCAACGCGAAATAGCCGTCATCGGGGGCGCCGTCATAAATCAGCGCGTCTTTATCGAAAATCATCCAGTCCTGGGCTGATTTGACCCAGATATGACCGACCGGCTGCAGCTTGGCGCGATCGTCCAGCGTACCGGCTTTCAGCGACAGGGCCGGCTTGCCCGCCGTGTCATGGGCGATGCGCGTGCCACAATCACCGCAGAAATGGCCGAGCTTTTTCGACTTGCTGTCGGTCGGAATCGAGAAGGCCGCCACGCCGCCCTTGAGATATTTGAACCCGTCCCGCGGCACCAGCATGGACAGGCCGAAAGCGGATGAGGTCTGCTGCTGGCAGGTGGTGCAATGGCAGGCATAGAGCGTCAGCGGGTTTTCGCTGATCTCATAGCGAACCGCGCCGCACTGGCAGCCACCGCGAAGGGGGAGTTTCATGGTGTGGCCCTCTTGCCGCTTGCGGCCAAATTCACCTTGTCATCCCGGACGGACGCCCGCCCCTGAGCCGGGCGAAGATCCGGGACCCAGTAGCTCGATCCCTGTCGCATGGCCGCGAAAGCCTGCGGTGCGTTCTGCCGGGCCGCGCGCGTGTAGGTCCCGGCTCTGCGCCCCGCTGTCGCAGGGCATCCGGCCGGGATGACAAGCGATTTGATCGGCCAAATCACGCGTCAGCCTCCACCAGCGCGCGCTCACTTTTCACCCAGGCATCCGCACAGCCCTTGGCGAGTTCCCGCACCCGCGCGATCCAGCTGGCGCGTTCGGCGACGGAGATGGCGCCGCGGGCGTCGACCAGGTTGAAGAGGTGGGAGGCTTTCAGGCAGAAATCATAAGCTGGCAGTGGCAGCGGCTTGTCGAGATTGAGCAGCGCCATGCACTGGTTTTCCGCGCCCTTAAACCATTCGATCAGCATGTCGACATCGGCATGCTCGAAATTGAATTCCGAATACTGTTTCTCGGCTTCCAGGAAGACATCGCCATAGCTCATGCCGGCGCCATTGAAGTCGAGGTCGTAGACGTTCTCGACGCCCTGGACATACATCGCCAGGCGTTCGAGCCCGTAGGTCAGCTCGCCGGAGACAAGATCGACATCAAGACCGCCAACCTGCTGGAAATAGGTGAACTGGCTGACTTCCATGCCATCACACCAGACCTCCCAGCCCAGGCCCCAGGCACCGACGGTCGGGTTTTCCCAGTCGTCCTCGACAAAGCGGACATCATGCAGGTCGCGGTCGATGCCAATGGCGTCGAGCGAGCCGAGATAGAGGTCCTGCAGGTCAGCCGGGCACGGCTTGAGGAGGACCTGGAACTGGTAGTAGTGCTGCAGCCGGTTGGGGTTCTCGCCATAGCGGCCATCGCCGGGACGGCGCGAGGGCTGGACGTAGGCCGCTTTCCAGGGACGCGGACCAAGCGAGCGCAGCGTGGTCGCCGGATGCAGCGTGCCGGCGCCGACCTCGACGTCATAGGGCTGCAGGATGGCGCACCCCTTGCTCGCCCAATAGGCCTGCAGACGGAGGATCAGCTCCTGGAAGGAGGGCGCTTTTTCGACCGTCATGGCATTAATTCCCGCTGGATAAATCGAGATCAAGAAATCGCGCGGACATTAGGCAAGTCAGTCCGCCTGATCAAGCACGCGAGTCCTCGTCTTTGTGCGACGCAGCATCCGGCTCGCGCGGCTCAAAGCGGGCCTCAACCGCGCGTCGGGCCGCCTCGGCGGCATTGTCCCGCTTCCTGCGGCCGCGACCGGCAAAGGCCAGCCACAGGATGACAGCGAGCAGCACGAGCAGGCATGTCAGGATCATGGCGCCATCTCCACGCCGGCCTTGCCGCGTAAAATCGCGTCCGCCTCCGTGGAATGCCCCTCGCCCTCATGCAGGATCAGCGGGGCCAGCAGGACCAGCGGCGATTTGCCGCCAACGGTCGCGCGCACGATGACCCGTTTGGCCGCCTCACCGGCCCGCGGATGGACCGGCTTGATCACCACCGAGCCAAAGGAACGGTCGAGCGCAGTCAGGATATCCGCCAGCCGGTCGGCGCGATGGATCAGGGTCAACCGGCCCTTGGCCTTCAGCGCCCGTGCGGCACAGCGCACCCAGTCGGCAAAGGGCACATCGCCGGTCAGCCAGGCGGCGCGCTTTTCGTCTTTCGGCGCACGAAGCGCCGACGGGTCGTCGAAGAAGGGCGGATTGAAGAACACCTGGTCGACCTTCAACGAGGTTCCCAACTGGGTGATGTCGGCATTCTGGACCCGCACCCGGGCCGCCATGCCGTTGGCTGCGGCATTCTCGCCGGCCAGGCCCGCCGCAGCGGGATCACGTTCAACGCCGACAAGGTTCGCCCCATCCAGACGCCAGGCCGCGCACAACAGCGCGGCGCCGGCACCGCAGCCAAATTCAGCCAGTGTTTCACCGCCATCGGCATCCAGCGCGGCAGCCAACAGGCCGGCATCCATGCCCGCGCGATACCCGTCCCGGCCCTGCCGCAGGACGACCCGGCCATCCAGCAGGCGGTCGAGCGTGGTACTCACGCGTCCTCCTCGCGCAGATCCGCGAGCAATTGCTCCGCCCGCCAGGCATCCTCATCAACCACCATAATGCGCGCTCGGATCATCGGCAGTCCGCCGCCATACATCGATGACATGCCCTGATCGAGGACAATCGGTTCAATATCGGCGTCGCGCAGCAGCGACTGGGCGTAGGAGAGTTTGACCGGGTCATTGGTCCGCAGGACTTCTTTCACTTGGGACACGCCTCCGCGCTGATTGCCGTTGATGGGACCGGTCGGGGTCGCCCGCCGGACCTGTGCTGTTTCGTCACCGCCCCTTGCGCTTGCCGGGCGGTCGCTCGATTTCTATTGTCGGAAGCAATCGGGCCTGCATCAAGAGGACAGCTGGCGTGGACAGCATGGTGAGTGTCAAAACGGCAACGGTCGCAAGCAGCGCCGACAGGCCGAATGCGGCCGAAGCGCTCGCAACGCTGGCCCATGACGACATGCGCCGGGTCGACGCCCTCATTCTTGAACGGCTGGACAGTCATGTCGAGCTGATCCCGGAACTGGCCCGCTATCTGATCGAGGCCGGCGGCAAGCGCGTCCGGCCGATGATCACGGTCGCCGCCGCCAACATGATTGGCTGCACAGACATCGCGCCGCTGAAGCTGGCCGCCGCCGTCGAGTTCATCCACACCGCCACCCTGCTGCACGATGATGTCGTCGACGAGAGCGGCATGCGACGAGGCAAGGCGGCCGCCAATCTGGTCTGGGGCAATGCCTCCTCGGTGCTGGTCGGGGACTTCCTGTTCGCCCGCTCCTTTTCCTTGATGGTCGAGGCCGGGTCTATGAGAGCGCTCGGCGTCCTCTCCGATGCCGCCTCCACGATTGCCGAGGGCGAGGTGCGCCAGCTCTCAGCGGTCAAGGATGTCGGGGTTTCGGTCGAGACCTACATGCAGATCATCGACGCCAAGACCGCCGCCCTGTTTGCCGCTGCAGCGCAGGTATCCGGCATTGTCGCCGACCGCCCGCAAGCCGAGGAGGCCGCGCTGGAAACCTATGGCCGCGAACTGGGCTTGGCCTTCCAGCTTGTTGACGACGCGCTCGATTACAGCGGCGCGTCGGCCAAGCTCGGCAAATCGACCGGTGACGATTTCCGCGAGGGCAAGGTCACCCTGCCGGTCGCACTCGCCATCGCGGCGGCCTCCAGTGAGGAAGCCGGGTTCTGGAACCGGGTCATCGCACAAGGCGATCAGGTCGAAGGCGATTTCGACCGGGCGATCAGGCTGGTCAACGCCCATGGTGCGCTTGCAGCGACCGTCAACCAGGCCCGCAATCATGCCCGTCGCGCCCGTGAGGCCCTGACGGTCTTTCCGGCCAACAAGTGGCGGACCGCGCTTGAAGATCTCGCCGATTTCGTCGTCGACCGCGCCTACTGATCACGCCCGCCCAATATCGCTACTGGTGGATGTCCAGGCCTTTGATGCGCGCCAGCTTGCGGCAATGGCGATGGCCCAGCGCAAACACCACCACCGCCGCGACTAGGCTGACCAGCTGGGCCGGCAGCGGCAGGGCGCTGGCCACAAGCGCCAACACGCCACAGCCCAGACTCATCCCACCCCAGATCATCGCGACCTGCCGGTGACTCAACCCGATCGAGATCAGCAGCTGGTAGGCATGGGCCCGGTGAGCAGTGAAGGGGGAGCGACCGGCCCGCACACGGGCGGCCATCGTCAGCAACACATCCCCCAGCAACGGCAGGACCAGAAGCGGCACCAGCCACACCGACCCGGCAGGGCCGGTCGAGGCCCAGGCCAGAGACAAGCCGGCGAAGATCACGGCACCTCCGAGGGCGCCGACATCACCGCTGAACAAGCGTCCCCTTGCCGATAACAGGGGCGCGTTCCAGACGGCAAAACCGGCTGTGGATGCGGCCAGGGAAAACGCCGCAATGGCCAGGGGACCGTCGGCCATGACACCCATTGCCAGCGCCGCCGGGATCAGGGTCGAGGCCAGCAATCCGTCCGACCCGTCCATGAAATTCACGGTGTTTGCCAAGGTGAACACGTACAAGGCCGAACCCAGCCAGCCGAGCATCCAGGGCAGCGCGACACCGAGATCCGTCACGGGGCCGGTCATGCCGGCGAGTGCGAGACTGATGATCAGCAGTACCGCGAACTTCAACCGACCGTTCAGGCTCACCAAATCGTCGAGAAAGCCAAGAATGGCAGTCAACACCGTACACAGCGCCAGCCCACCCAGAATGGCCTGGTCGGCCGGTGCCGCCACCGGCGTCACCGCCAGCGCGAGCAGGAAGCCGACGACAAGTCCCAGGCCACCGCCGCGCGGCGTCGGTCGGACATGACTGGACCGGGCATTGGGATGATCGAGAATTCCGGCACGCATCACCAGGCCCGCAACGACCAGGCCGGACACAAAGGCCAGCAGCCAGACAAATCCCGGCGGCATCATTGTCCCGAACCGCCCAGTCGCACGGCGCGGGCGAAACCGTCATGCGCCGCAGCGACGCGCTCGGCGGTGGCGCGGTCACGGCACAGCGCAAAGCAGCTGGCGCCGGAACCGGACATTCGGGCCAGCTCGACCCCGTCGCAGTCCCGCAACCAGGCCAGGGTCGCTGCGATTTCCGGATGCCGGTCACAGGCCACCGGTTCCAACGCGTTCTGCTCGCCGCGCAGCCACTCCAGCCTGTCCTCGCCGATCGGTTCGGCTTCAGCCAATGGCGCCGGGTCGGCGTGGTCGAAGGCCTTGAAGACCGGACCGGTCGGCACGCTGATGCCCGGATTGATGATGACCGCCTCAAATGCTCCGAAACGCGGCAGGATGTCGATCCATTCGCCAATCCCGCGCATCCGCAAGGGGCGCGAATAAAGGCACGCCGGAACATCTGCTCCCAGTGTCAGGCCAAGCTGGGCCAGGCGATCAAGCGACCAGTCCAGCCCCCACAGGCGGTTCAATGCCCGCAGGGTCGCCGCGGCATCGGCCGATCCGCCCCCCAGACCGGCTTCGACCGGTATCTGCTTGTCGAGCCGGATCATGGCACCGGCATCGGTATCTGCGGCCGATTGCAGGGCCCGCGCCGCTTTCAGGACCAGATTGGAATTGTCCGCAGCGAGCGCCCGTGACGCCTCGCCCGACATGGTCAGGAGCAGGCCCTGGGCCGGTCGCACCTCGACGGTATCGCCCCAGTCAGCGAACACGACCAGACTGTCCAGCGGGTGATAGCCGTCGGGACGCGCGGCGCCAACTCGCAGGGTCAGATTGACCTTGGCGGCAGCGCATTCGGTGACCGGATCGTTATTCAAGGCTCGCCTGTACCGTCAGTTGGCGCGACATCCCGGGCCACCTCGGTGACAGTCACCGCTCTCTCCGGCTGACCGGAGGGCGGGCGACCGTGTGTCAGGCGGTATTCCAACCCGTCGCGTTGCTCCGGGCGAGGATCCAGATCGATCGCACGCCGCCACTGGAAGCCTGCCTCCAGATAGCGGCCGACCTGCCAGTAGGCATCGCCAAGATGATAATTGGCCGTGGCATTGCCGGGTGCAAGTTCAGCCGCACGTTCCAGCGCCTGCACGGCTGCCTCGTACTGGCCGAGTCGGTAATGGGCCCAACCCAGACTATCGATCACATTACCGTTTTCCGGATCGAGTTCCGCCGCCAACATGATCATCTCGAAGGCTTCATCGATGCGTTCGCCGCGATCGATCCAGAAATAACCCAGATCATTGAGGATGCGGCTTTCGCGCGGTGCCAGATCCAGCGCAGCGAGATAGTGGGCCTCGGCATCGTGCCAGTTGTCGGCATCGTAGTGACAGGCTCCGGCGTAATAATGATAGCGCCAGTCGCCGCCCTGCCCGGCTGCTTCGCGGTCCGCAATGACCTGCTCGTACAGCGTGATGGCTTCAGGACATTGCCCCTGAACCCGCAGCAAATCAGCCAGCAACAAACGGGCTTCGATATCGCCGCTCTCATCGACCAGACGCCGGGCCAGCGTCGTCGCCTGCTCGGTCCGGGCCAGTCGGCCGAGCAGCCAGATCTGGTCTATGTCGGCGGCAAAACGGAAGGGGCCTTCAACCACCGCCGCATATTCCGCCAGCGCGGCTTCGGGCAAGCTGATTCGTTCGAGTGTACCGGCCAGGCTCAACCGGGTTGGCGCGTAGGCAGGATCCAGCCGTTCGACCATGCGCAGATAGATGACCGACAGGTCCATATCAGCTTGGGCAGCCAGTTCCGTAGCGGGTCCGAACAAGGACCGGGACGCCATTTCCGGCACAGATGGTCGTCGCCCGGGCCGTTCACCGGCATCTAGGCGCCTCAGCGCATCCAGCGCAAACGGCTCATCCGGACTGGCGTCGAGATTGGCCTGGTAGAGCGCACGTGCCTCGTCCTGACGCCCGTGACGCTCGAGGAAATTTCCGTACATCTCCGCCGCCAGACGCGGAAAAACCGATGAATAGGCCGCGGTCCGGTAAGCCCCGTCGGCGGCTTGAGTCTCGCCAGCGACATCAGCAAGCATGGCCTTGTGCAGCCACAGGTGTGCAGACAGGAATTCGGGGGCCGCTGTCGCATTGGCCGCGTCCATCGCCGCCAGCTGCTGACCGTCACCCATCATGGCCCACTGCATCAGCAGGTCACGCATCAGGGTGTTGAATGGTCCATAGTCCGGCGCCGCATTGAGGCTGGAAATCGCTCCATTGTAATCGCGTCGGGCGATCTGGTCAGCGGCGAGATAGAGCGTCGCCAGACGGCTCGGATCGCCGACATCAACGGTCGCTTGGGCAAGGCGGGCGGACTGGTGCCGATCGCCAGCCAGCAGGGCGGTGATGAAAGCGCGGTCCGCCAGTGTTGGATCACCGGGGGCCTGATCCAGGGCACGGGCATAATTCGCGGCGGCGCTGGCCACGTCACGGTTCACACCCGCATAGCGGGCTGCAAGGAAAGCTCCGTAAACAGAGGCCTCGTCATCCTCCGGCGGCACGGGCGGGCTGATACAGGCGGACAGCGCCGTGGCGGCAAGGATCAGGGGGAGCATGCGGACAGGAAAACTCATGCCCGCATGCTCGCCCCGCTGGCCGTCCGGCGCAAGGGCCGGAGGCGGCTCTCGCTACATATTCGCGTACATCGGACCGCCGCCGCCTTCGGGCGTGGTCCAGTTGATGTTCTGGTTGGGATCCTTGATGTCGCAGGTCTTGCAGTGGACGCAGTTCTGGGCGTTGATCTGGAAACGCTGCTCGCCGGATGTCTCGTCTTCGACCCATTCATAGACCCCGGCCGGGCAATAGCGTGTCGACGGCCCGGCGAACTCGCCCAGCTCGGACAGTTTTTGCAGCTCCGCATCGGACAGTTTGAGATGGATTGGCTGGTCTTCCTCGTGATTGGTATTCGAAATGAAGACCGAGGACAGGCGATCGAAAGTCAGGACACCGTCGGGCTTGGGATAATCGATCGGCTTGTGTTTGGCCGCCGGCTCGAGGCTTTCCGCATCCGTCTTGCCATGCCCCAGCGTGCCGAAAGGTGACCAGCCGCCGAAAATCGTGGTGCACCACATGTCCAGCCCGCCAAAGGCGACGCCCCAGAACGTGCCCAGCTTGGACCAAAGCGGCTTGGCATTGCGCACGCGCTTGAGGTCCTTGGCGACCCAGGAATTCTCGTACGCCGTCTGGTATTCGGTCAGCTCGTCATGCTGTCGGCCATCGGTGATGGCTGCGAAGACGCTTTCTGCGGCCAGCATGCCGGTCTTCATGGCGTTATGGCTGCCCTTGATGCGCGGCACATTCACGAAACCGGCCGAACACCCGATCAGGCCGCCACCCGGGAAGGCCAGCTTGGGCACCGACTGGTAGCCACCTTCGGTGATCGCGCGAGCTCCGTAGGAGATGCGCTCGCCGCCTTCAAACACCGTCTCCATGACGGGGTGTGTCTTCAGACGCTGGAACTCATCGAACGGGGAGAGGTAGGGGTTTTTGTAGTTGAGGTGGACGACATATCCGACCGAGACCAGATTATCGCCGAAATGGTACATGAAGGACCCGCCGCCGGTCTGGCCGTCGAGCGGCCACCCCATGGTATGTTTGACCATGCCGGGCTTGTGGTTCTCCGGCTTCACGCGCCACAGCTCCTTAATGCCGATACCGAATTTTTGCGGTTCCTTGCCTTCGGACAGGTTGAAACGGCTGATCAGCTTCTTGGCCAGCGACCCACGCGCACCTTCGCCGATCAGCGTGTACTTGCCGCGCAGCTCCATGCCGGGCTGGTAGCCATCCTTGTGGCCGCCATCGCGGGCCAGACCGAAATCGCCGGTCAGAACGCCCTTGATCACGCCATCTTCCTCGATCAGGTCGGCGGCGGGGAAACCGGGATAAATCTCGACACCCAGCGCCTCGGCCTGCTCGGCCAGCCAGCGACAGACATTGGCCAGCGAGACAATGTAGCAGCCGTGATTGCTCATCAGTGGCGGGAACATCAATGTCGGCAGGCTGATCGAGCCGGCGGCACCGAGAACCTCGAAGATGTCGGTCTTGACCTCATCCTCGAGCGGCGCGCCCAGCTCCTTCCAGTTCGGGAAGAGTTCGTTGAGGGCCTTGGGGTCAACAACCGCGCCGGACAGGATGTGGGCACCGACCTCGGCCCCCTTTTCCAGCAGCGCGATGGAAATCTCGCTGCCGGTCTCGGCGGCCATCTGCTTCAACCGGATCGCCGCGGACAGGCCGGCCGGGCCGCCTCCGACGATGATGACGTCATATTCCATGGATTCGCGTTCGATAGCGGCGTCGGTCATCTGGCTGTCACCCTTCCCGTTTCTTGGTCAGCGTCTGTTTAATGCGGTGTTCGGCTTGCAGGTCTTCGGTCATACCCTAGGATCAAACACCCATCTAGCGCGTCCCGCCGTCGGGATCAAAGCTATTACGTTAACGTGCACGTCAACCATGACCGATCCCGGACCCACTCTCACGCCACAAGACGAGAAAGCGCTGCGAGCGCTAATCGCTTGGTGGGCGGATGCCGGCATCGAGATGGACGAGCCGGTCATGACGCCTCGCGCTCCGGTACAGCCGAACCCTGACCGCCAGGCCGACCCAAGACGCCAGATGCCCTCCGAGCCCGTACGGGCCGCGACCCCGCAGGCGGCACGGGCGGCCGGGTTCGGTGACAGCCCGTCGTCCGGGCCGGACGCCCGGGCCCTGGCCGGCAAGGCCGACAGTCTCGATTCCCTGCAAAAAGCCATCGAGTCATTTGAAGGCTGCGCCCTGAAGCGCACGGCCCGCAACACAGTCTTTGCCCGCGGGGATCGCGCAGCTCGCGTCATGCTGGTCGGAGAAGCGCCGGGTCGGGAAGAGGACGAGCGTGGTGAACCTTTTGCCGGTCGAAGCGGTCGCCTGCTCGACCAGATGCTGGCTGCCATCGGCATCTCCCGCGACCAGGCCTATGTGATCCACATGCTGAATTGGCGGCCTCCCGGAAACCGCGCCCCGACCCAGGACGAGATCGCCCAATGCCTGCCATTCATTGAGCGGCACATCGCCCTGAAGAAGCCGGATCTGCTGATTCTCGCCGGCGAGCTGGGCGCGCGTGCCCTGTTGCGCAGCGACACGGCCATAACACGTCTGCGTGGGCGCTGGGTGGATTATGAACTGCGTGACCCGGCCGGAGAGCCGACCGGAACATCAATCAAGGCGCTGCCGATTTTCTCTCCGCGTTTCCTGCTCGCCCGCCCCGGTGAAAAACGCCTCGCCTGGCAGGACATGTTGACGCTTCAGGACGAACTCGCGTCTTCCAACTGAACATCTCACCAGGACCGAGACGGACATGTCTGTTCAATGCGTCAAATTTGTTCTTGATTTGTTCCGAAACTGAGTCATGATGCGGACATGACCGAGCGCCCTGGTGGCTACGCCCTTAATGCCCCTCAGGAGGCCTCCTTGCCCCACCGCCCCGGAGCAAGAGGTCGGGGCGCTCGGTCAAACAAATCAGGGCGCTTCGAGGCGCAAGGGCGGGAAGCCTTCGACGATGGCTGGACCGAGGCCGATGGCGAAGCGCCCAAACTGGCGACCATGGTTTTGCGGGACGCATCAAAGTCGATCATTTCGACCAACCAGTCACCGGACATATCTTTTGACCAGTCGATCAATCCCTATCGGGGTTGCGAGCATGGCTGCATCTATTGCTACGCGCGCCCCAGTCACGCCTATTGGGGGTATTCTCCCGGCCTCGACTTCGAGAGCGTGATTTTCGCCAAGCCGAATGGTCCGGACCTGCTGGAAGCCCATTTCAACAAGGCTGGCTACCAAGCCAAACCGATCATGATCGGCGCCAATACAGACGCCTGGCAACCACTGGAACGCGAGCGGCAGCACACGCGCGACATCCTCAAGGTTTGTGCCCGCTACCGGCACCCGATCAGCGTCATCACCAAGTCTGCCCTGATCCGTCGCGACCTTGACATTCTAGCACCGATGGCCGCCGACGGGCTGGTCAAGGCCGCGATCTCGATCACCACGCTGGACCGCAAAGTCGCCCGCGACATGGAACCGCGTGCCGCGGCACCGCATCGCCGCCTGGAGACAATCTCCGCCCTGAAAGAGGCTGGCATACCGGTCACCGTGATGATGGCACCGGTCATACCAGCCCTGACCGATCATGAAATCGAGCCTTTGCTCGAAGCGGCAGCAAAGGCCGGCGCCGACAACGCGGCCTATGTTCTGCTGCGCCTGCCGTTGGAAATCCGCGACCTGTTCCGGGAATGGCTCGCGGACAAGCGCCCCGAGGCCGCCGGGCACGTCATGTCACTGATCAGGCAAATGCGGGGTGGCAAGGACTATGACGCCAACTGGGGCAGCCGAGGCCGCGGAACCGGTCCCTACGCCAAACTGGTCGCCAGCCGCTTTCGAAACGCCATCAAACGCTACGGTCTGGATGCGCCACGGGTCGCGCTGGACACAAGCCGCTTCGAGCGGCCACTTGGCTCGGCACAGCAACCTGGGCTTTTCTGACGGCGGGAAGCACGCTTGTTTTTACCCCGCCCGCAAGGCAATCAATGTGGGGGATGGGGGAGTTTGGCGATGTCGATCATTCGGATCTTGGTGACCGTGCTGGCCTTCAGTCTGGGCGGGTGCCAGCTTTACCAATCGGCACTTGACCGGATCATTCCCGATGATGCGCGACCCATGCTGGCCGCCGCACAGGCTCTCGCCATTGACGGCGACACCGAGCCGGTCGCAGCCCATTGGCACCCCGATCTGGACACGTCCCGCCTCCCGACACTTCTCGACAACATCGCCACCATCAAGCCGACATCACCACTGAGCAGTATTTCGCTTGTCGGTGCCCACAGGAACATGTCGGCCTCGACCGGATCGGCATCGGTCAGTCGCCTGACGGTCGTCTACCAGCTGCACTGGCCGGAAACAGACCTGTCATTGTCGCTGATGTTGATGCGGACCGGCGACGCCGCCTGGCAGATCACCCATTTCAACCTGACTGAAATCGATCGGTCGGCTGCAGGACCCGACGGCGTGGACAGCTGGGGCCTGTCCCGCCTGCTGTGGGTCGGTCTCTCCATGTCGATCGTCGCCTTTGTCCTGATCACCACCATCAGCCTCTACCGGTTCAAACGGGTCAAGCGGCGGATCCTGTGGACAATCTTCATCCTCGCGGGTTGTTTCCCGGTGCTGGCCATGGACTGGGCAACCACAGCTATATGGCTGGAGGCGCCCGGCGTAACCAGCTCCGAAACAAGTGTGCATCTCAACCTGTTCTCAGTTCGGCTGTTCGGGGCGTCTGTCACGCGGGACAGCCTCGTCGATCCCTGGATCATCGAGGCTGCGCTACCGGTTGGTGCCATCCTGTTCTGGTGGCGCGTGATGCGGGGCGGCCCGACGAGGCGTTTCAGGGAAGACGTCCGGCCTCGCTAGGCGCTGCGCTGTCGCAGGGGACGGGCAGACGCAACAACGGTTGCCATCTCGGCCCGGATGACTTTCGAGGCCTCGTCGAAGTCTGAAATCAGGCCGCGGGTCAAAGGGCGTGACAGGAGATAGCCCTGCAGCACGAGGTCCGGCTGAAAGCCAAGTGCGCAAAGCTCGTCGAATTCCTCGACCCCCTCGACAACGACGGCGATGTTCAGATCGCGGGCCAGATCGATGGTTGCGCGTACAATGATCTGTGCTTCCGGGTCATTCTGAAGACCGGTGATGAAGGACCGGTCGATCTTGATCTTGTCGAAGGGGAAGGCCCGCAGGTAGCTCAACGATGAGTAGCCGGTCCCGAAATCATCGATCGCCAGACCGACGCCAAGATCCTTGAGGCCACGCAGCACTTTCAGTGCGCGGGCCTCGTCATCGATCAGCACACCCTCGGTGATTTCAATCTCGAGACGGGCCGGATCGAGGCCGGAATTCGCCAGCGCGCGCTGGACCGAATAAACAAGATTGCCCTGTTTGAACTGGGCCGGGCTGACATTGACGGCGACACGCCGACCATTCGGCCAGTTGACCGCTTCGCGGCAGGCCGTCTCCAGAACCCAATCGCCCATTTTCAGGATCAGTCCGGTTTCCTCGGCAATCTGGACGAACTCGGTTGGCGCCACAGCGCCGCGGCGTTCATCATGCCAGCGCACCAGCGCTTCAAAGCCGCAGATGGATCCGTCGCCGAGGCGGACCTGCGGCTGGTAGTTCAAGGTCAGCAGATCGTCTTCAATCGCCAGTGCCAGATCGGCCTCCAGCATCCGCCGTTCCTGCATCATCAGGCCGAGCTTTGGATCGAAGTCACAAACCTGGTTGCGACCCTGCCCCTTGGCCCGGTAAAGGGCGAGATCGGCCTGGTTCATCAGGCGATCCGGATCCTCACCGTCCATCGGGAACATGGTCACGCCGCCCGAAGCCGACACCTTCAGGTGCAACGAACCGAGGCTGAGCTGCGACCCGACATTGTTGACGACGCGCCGGGCCGTGTTCAACGCTTCTTCTCGGCTGTCCACGTCCGGCATGACCACGGCAAACTCATCGCCACTCAAACGGGCCGCGATCGCGTTGCGCGGCAAGGCATCCAGCAGCCGCTCCGATACCGCCACCAAAAGCCGGTCACCGGTCGCGTGCCCATGCACATCATTGACTTCCTTGAAGCGGTCCAGATCAAAGAACATCAGCGCGACCTGACTGTCATCATCCCACGCATCGCGCAGCTTGGCCTCGAAGGCTTCGCGAAACTTGAGGCGGTTGGGCAGCCCGGTCAGCGTGTCATGGTGTGCCAGATGTGTGATGCGGGCGCGGGCGCGCTCTTCCGACGACACGTCCCTGAATGTGAAAATCCGGGACGCCTCCCCGTCGAAATCCATGACACGGGCACGAACCTGCACCGTGATCGGCGCCCTGTCCCGGCAGCGCAAATGGCAGGTCGCCGGTGCGCCATCATGGTCGCCCTGCAGGACCGCGATGTCGTCCGGCCCGACGGCAAGCTTGGCGATCGGCGTGCCGGCCAAGTCTTCACGCTCAAGATTGAGCATGTCGCAAAAGCGACCATTCATGTCGTACATCTGGCCATCGCGGACGACGGCAATGCCCTCGAATGTTGCTTCCGCAAGAGCCCGCATCCGGGCGTTCTCGGCGACACGGCGCTTGCCCAGGTGCAAGTCGATGGCGGCGGTCGCGAGTCCCACGCTGACGACGAAAACCACACCAAGGGCGATGGTGACCGCCAGCAATTTCGGGGACAGCCCCGACTCGGAAGCAGCGGCAGCCATGTCCGGTACAACCTGCATCGCGCCCATCGAGATGAAGTGAAGGCTGATCACTCCGCTGACCAGCAACACGGTGCCGCCGACCAGTCCGCGCTTCAGGGATTGCCCCATGACCAGAACTGCAGCGGCGGCGGTGAATTGCACGCCCAGCACAAGCGCAGCGATGACGAGGCCTGTATCCCAGGTTATGACCGCGCCCGCGCGCATCGCTTCGATGCCCATGAAGTGCATGGCAGCAATACCGGCGCCGACCAACCCGCCGCCGATCAAGGCGCCCGAGCGCCCCCCCGAACGGACGGCGAATGCCCAGCCGCAGGCGGACACGACGATCGCAAGGCAAAGAGAGACAATTGTTTCAACCAGGCCGAAAGAAATCGGAACCACGGTTTCGTAGGCCAGCATGGAAACGAAATGGGTGCCCCAGATGCCGGTACCGGTCACAAAGCCGGCAAACAGCAGCCAGGCCGACTGACGGCCCGCTTCGGCTTCTCTTGCGCGGCGGACAATGAACATTGCCGCGAGCGCCGAGAGCGCACACAAAAGAGCCGCCACAGCGACAAGTCCAAGATCGTGTTCGACCGTCAGGCAGTAATAGACGCGATACACCAAATGCCCCAAAGGATCTGCTTTGAGCGTAACCGTCCCACAAAAAGACAATCATAGCCTTAACGGACAGGACCTTCGCGGCACCGGCCCCGTCGCCGGTGTTGATGAAGCCGGTCGCGGCCCGCTGGCCGGTCCGGTGGTCGCTGCGGCGGTCGTCCTCGATCCCGCCCGGCCAATCGCCGGACTGGGCGACTCCAAGGCCCTGTCCGAACGCCGGCGGCGGGAGCTCTTTGCCCTGATCCGGGACAATGCCTGGGTGGCCATCGGGATTGCCGAGCCGGCCGAGATTGACCGCGTGAACATCCTGCACGCCACGATGGCAGCAATGGGTCGCGCCGTCGCCCGCTTGCCGGTCCACCCTGTCCTTGTCCTTGTGGATGGCAACAGGCTTCCCCCAGACCTGCCCTGCCCGGCTGAGGCCATCGTCCGGGGCGACGCCAAGGAAGCCTGCATCGGGGCAGCCTCGATCATTGCCAAAACGGTGCGGGATGATCTGATGGAGCAGGCCTCCCGTCGTTTCACCGGCTATGGTTTCGAGGGGCACAAGGGCTATCCGAGCGCCAGTCACAAGGCCGCCCTGGAGGCCATCGGCGCCTGCCCCATTCACCGCCGCACCTACGCACCGGTCCGCGCCGCACTCGAATCCCGGTTTTCCACAAATGCGAATCGCTGTGGATAACTTGATGCGGGATTAACGGCCCGTTAGCCCTGAAAGCCGAAAAACTTGCCTCTGTATCGGGAGTGGAGCGGCGCGTGATGGCCAAGACAAAGATCGACCAGATCCTTGAAGGGGAATGCGTGGAGGTGATGAAATCACTTCCCGACGAGAGCGTTGACCTGGTTTTTGCCGACCCGCCCTACAATCTCCAGCTTGGGGGCGACCTGCATCGTCCCGACAACTCGAAAGTGTCTGCCGTCGACAATGACTGGGACCAGATCGGCGGCTTCGACGACTACGACCTGTTCACCTGGAACTGGATGGAGGAGGCCCGCCGCGTCCTCAAGCCGAACGGCGCCATCTGGGTGATTGGCAGCTATCACAATATCTTCCGCGTCGGCGGTATCTTGCAGGATGCCGGCTTCTGGGTGCTCAATGACATCATCTGGCGCAAGTCGAACCCGATGCCGAATTTCAAGGGTACGCGCTTTACCAATGCGCACGAGACCCTGATCTGGGCCGCCAAGACCAAGGACGCCCGCCCGACTTTCAACTATGCGGCCATGAAGGCGCTCAATGACGGCGTCCAGATGCGATCCGACTGGACCCTGCCCATCTGCACTGGCGGCGAACGCCTGAAGGATGAGGACGGCAAGAAGGCCCATCCGACCCAAAAACCGGAATCGCTGTTGCATCGCGTCCTGCTGTCGACCACCAATCCGGGTGATGTCGTGCTGGACCCCTTTTTCGGCACCGGCACCACCGGCGCCGCCGCCAAGCGCCTCGGCCGCCACTATATCGGTATTGAGCGCGACACCGCCTATCTGGACGTCGCCCGCAAGCGCCTTGCCGCCATCACGCGCGGCGCCAGCGACACGCTCGACGTCACCCAGTCCAAACGCGCCCAGCCGCGCATCCCGTTCGGCGCCTTGGTGGAACGCGGCATGCTCAAGCCCGGTGATACGCTCTATTGCCCCAAGGGCCGCAATACGGCCCGTGTCCGGGCGGATGGCACGTTGATCGCGGGAACCAATGCCGGTTCGATCCATCAGGTCGGCGCCCAGTTGCAAAGCGCCCCGTCCTGCAATGGCTGGACCTACTGGCACGTCCGCACGAAGCAGGGCCTGGCGCCGATCGATGTGATGCGGGCCGAAATCAGAGCCACGCTGGAAAACTGAGGCGCGCTGCATGGGCGATCATCCGACGGCCGGAAGGCCTGTCCAGACCAGTTCGGGACACAGGTCGATCGCCTGGCTGATTCTTATGATCGTGCTCGCGACCTCGCTGGTCGTGTCCGGATCCGGCGTCATCATGGCCGCCCTCGCCTTCTCCGCCGATCTCGAAAACCAGCAGCTGGCGCAGCTTGAAAACTATATTGACGAGCGTGGACGCCGGAATGCCGGCCTGTTCGACACCATCGAACAGGCCCATCAAACGTCCATCAATCGTCTCGAGGCGCGGCTGGACGCCCTGAACGACACCGATGTGCAAGCCCGGTTCGACGATCTGTTTCCGCTCCAGCCGGACGGCACGCGGCGCAGCGCAGATGGCTTGTTCGACGGGTATCACGACAGTCTGGGCAATCATCATTTCGGGGTAGCAGCCTATCTCAACCCGCCGGACGGCTGGACCGCCCTGGATCGCCGCCGGCTGGTCTCCGCCTATCTCGTCGTCGACTCGGCGGGACAGGCCCTGTCCGGGCTGATCGACAACATCTACTACTTCAATTTCACCAACGAACTGGTCATCTCGGCGGCCACTCGTGAAGACCGGCTGATGTTCTATCGTCGGGATGCGCCCGCGACCTTCGACCTGAACGCCGTCGACTTCGTCGAACTGGTCAGTCCGCAACTCAATCCGGATCGGGTGTTTGTCTGCGCCGAGCTGACCCAACTGATCTCCGTGCGGACAGAACAATCCCTGACCACTGGCTGTTTCACACCCTATGACGTGGACGGCGTGCCGATTGGCGCCTTTGGCACCACCATTCAATTGCAGGACTATTTCGCAGCCGCCATGGCCGGGCCGCCGCCGCATGGCGAGAATCTCCTGATCGACCAGTTCGGCAATCTGATCGCTCACCCCGAACTGATCGGTGCGACCGTCACCGAGGCTCGCGTTGAGGCGCTGTACGAACATTATGGCTTGCGTGCCATCATGGACCGGCTGGAACTGGAGCCCGCGACGCGCGATTTCGGCGTGCTGCCCAGCAGCGATGGCCGCTGGGTGATCGCCTATTCCCGACTTCGCGGTCCCGGCTGGATGACGCTGTCGCTTGTTGACCGGTCCATCCTGCGCCGGGACATTGCCGCGCAACTCGTTATCACGCTCTCAATTGGCATTCTGGGCGTGATCATCCAGGCCATCCTCGCCTACTTCATCCTGTTCCGCCGTGTTGCACAGCCACTGGTCGACCTGACCCGGCATTTCGGTGCCACGCGCCCGCGTCCGGCCGCGGAAAACCGCTCCCTGGGCAGATTGCTGGACAGCCAGAACGAGCTCGGCGTACTCGCCCGCACGCTGGAAGAACAACGGGCCATGAACGAGGATGCGCTCAATCTTCTCGAGGCCCGGGTCGCCGAGCGAACGCGCGAGCTGGAAGCGGCGAACAAGGCCAAGAGCACCTTCCTTGCCACAATGAGTCACGAAATACGCACGCCGCTGAACGGGATACTCGGCCTCGCGCGGGTGTTGAGGACGACGTCACGGTCGAAACAACGCCAGGACCAGGCCCGAATGATCCAGGAAAGCGGCGAAACCCTCACCCAACTGCTCAACGACGTGCTCGACATGTCAAAGATTGAAGCCGGCAAGATGGGTCTGGCGCCGGTCGAGACCGATCCGGCCCGGCTCCTGCGCGACCTGCACATCCTGTTTGAAGCGGCGGCGGCAGCCAAAGACCTCGCCTTCCGGATCGACGTCGATCCCGGCTTGCCCGATCAGCTGCTACTCGACCCCTTGCGCGTGCGCCAGTGCCTGACAAACCTGCTCTCGAACGCCATCAAATTCACCAATACCGGCTCCGTCAGCCTTTCGGCCAGCTGGATTGCCGGCACCGGCAGTGACGGCCTGCTGGAAGTCTGCGTTCGCGATACCGGTATTGGTATTGCGGCCGACAAGCTCGACACACTGTTTGCCCCCTTTACCCAGAGCGACGCTGCCATCGCGGGCGAGTTTGGCGGTACCGGGTTGGGCTTGTCGATTGCCCGCGATCTTGCCCGCCTGATGGGCGGCGACATCACCGCCACATCGAAGCCGGACCAGGGATCCACCTTCACCCTCACCATCATCGCCAGCGAGTCGGGCGCGGCACAGGTCGACCCGGTCGACCGTTCACCGACATCTCTGGCCCGTGATGCCGAGTTCGAGACCCTGCGGGGACTGCGAATCCTGCTGGTCGAGGACAATGACATCAACCGGCAGGTTGCGGCTGCGTATCTGGGTCCGCTGGATGTCACTATCACCGAGGCCGGGAATGGCCACGCCGCACTTGAGGCGCTGGCAGCCGAGCCGTTCGACATTGTCCTGATGGATGTCCGCATGCCGGTCATGGACGGGCTGGAAGCGACCCGGCGCCTGCGCGAGAGCGACGCCGCCTGGCGTGAAACCCCGATCGTCGCCCTGACCGCGAATGCCTCCGAGCAGGATGCAGACATCTGCCTCGCCGCAGGCATGGACGCCTACACCACCAAACCCCTCAACCCGTCCAGCCTGTTCGCCGCCATGCGCCGGGCCTTGGAATTGCGGCCCTGGCGACCTGACTAGATCCGGCGCACCGCAAGCACCTTGCGCATGACGCTGGGCAGGGCTTCGCCATCGAGCGCGGCCTCATCCACCCAGTACCCGGTCTCCGGCTCCCAACCGGCACCGGCCTCGGCTTCATGGACCTCGAGACGCAACTCGAAATGGGTGAACACATGGCGGATTTCACCGCGGCGGGTCCAATCCGCCGCGAGCGGCGGCGCAAGGCCGTCATCCCCGGTTTCAAGCCACGGTGAGGACGGCACCTCGGTCATTCCGCCCAACAGCCCCGCATCGGCGCGTTTGCGCAGCCAGACTTGCCCGGACCGGCGCACCAGCCAGGCAGACCCGCGACGGACCGGTTTGACCTTCCTGGCGGCCTTGACCGGATACCGCTCCATGTCGCCGGCTACTTTCGCGGAACAGGCAAAAGCCCAGCAACACGCTGCACAGGCCGGATTGCGCGGCGTACATACCGTCGCGCCAAGGTCCATGATCGCCTGGGCATAGTCACCGGACCGGTCGGGATCCGAGATCGCAGCGGCCAGCTTGCGGATCTCCGTCTTGGCTTTCGGCAGCGGCGTGTCGACCCGGTGGAGACGCGTGACCACCCGCTCGACATTGCCATCGACCACACTGGCCGGCTTGTCGAAAGCCGCCGCGAGGATGGCGTTCGCGGTGTAGTCACCAATGCCCGGCAGCGACAGCAATCCCTCCATTGTGGCCGGAAACTGTCCGCCGTGTTGGCCCGCCACCAGGATCGCACAGGCATGCAGATTGCGGGCGCGGGCATAATAACCCAGTCCGGCCCACTCCCGCAGCACGTCGTCGCGCGGCGCCCTGGCGAGGTCCTGAACGGTGGGCCAGAGCGTCAGGAACCGATGCCAGTAGGGTGTCGCATGCGGTACGGTGGTCTGTTGCAGCATGATCTCCGACAGCCAGATAGCGTAGGGATCGGCGGCGGGCCCGCCGGCAATTCGCTCTTCCGGCCTGATCCGCCATGGCAATGTGCGACCTTCACGGTCGTACCAGGCCAGCAGTTCACGGCGGAGGCGGGTGATGTCATGGGGCATGGGTTGAAGGGCAGACCGGTTGCAGGCGAAGACGTTCGAAGCGAAACTGGAAGCATGATGCGCAAACCGCCCCCGTCAACGATGGAACAGGCTGCAACCGACTTCATCAACAGTCGGCGCGGCCGTCCCGCCGCCAGACCCCTGCCCTCCACTGCACGGGCGATGGAGCGCGTCCTGCGCCCCCTCGCACGACGCTTCGGGGTCGGCGTCGAGCAATTGCGCGAGCACTGGACCGAGATTGTCGGCGAGCGCCTGGCCAAGTGGAGCGAGCCGGAAACCGTGCAACGGTCGGGCGGGGTCAATACGCTTGTCATACGTGCGCGCGGGGCGGCGGCCGCCATCCTGCAGGCCGAATCAAGACGCATCCTGGAGCGTGTGAGGACATTTGCCGGCGACCGGGCCCCGACCCGATTGCGCATCCTGCAAGGTCAGGCCAGCGCCACGTTCAAGCGCAACAAACCCGGCGATCAAGCGGATGTGAAGCCGATGAAAACATCGTCACAAGTGAACGAAGGGGTGGAGCAAACACCCGAGGCGCGTCTATTGTCCGCGCTTAACCGTTTTGAACGTGCGGTCAAAGCCCGTGAGGGATCGTGACCATCTGGCAGGGGGACCCTGAATGAGCCTGACCCGACGACTTTTCTCCGCCGCGGCCATGACCGCAGTTCTGGCTGTTTCTGCCTGCGGCGGTAGTGGTGACGCCCCGTCCGCTGGTCAGACCAGCTTTGAAAGGGCCGGAGATCGTGGCCTCGGCAGCCCGGATGCACCGGTCACCATGATCGAGTATGCGTCGGTTGCCTGCGGGCATTGCGCCACCTTCCACAATGAAGTCTGGCCGATGCTGGAGAGCGACTACATCGAAACGGGGCAGGTCCGTTTTGTCCTGCGCGAAATGATCACCGGTCCGGCCCAGTTTGCCATTGCCGGTTTCTCGCTGGCCCATTGCGTGCCGGAAGACCGGTATTACGACATGGTCGATTTGCTGTTCCAACAGCAAAACGCCATTTTCCAAGCCGCGCAGACACAGGGCAGTGCCCGCAACCAGTACCTGGCCATCGCCCGTTCGATGGGTATGAGCGAAGCCGATTTTACCCAGTGCCTGTCTGACGAGACCATCACCCAGGATATCCTGGACGCCAACGATCGGGCCGGCGCAGAGGGCATCACCGGCACGCCGCGCTTCATTTTCAATGGCGAGCTGCTCGACTCCCGCCGCGCCCCCGGCGAAAGCGCTTACACCTATTTCCTCGGCAGCGAACAATTGATCATCGACGGGGAGCCGGTCCCGAATTTTTCCGATGCGGAGACCTTCCGCCGGATTCTCGATCACCTGATCGCCGAGAACACCGATGCTGCGATGCCCGCCGCCGATGACGGCGCCGAAAGCGGCGAGGAATAGGTCTGGTGATGTCAGTCACGCGTCTTCTGGCCGGCCTGTCCGTCCTCATTGCCGCCTTGGCACTGCCAGGAATGGCGCAGGCCCAACTCGCGGAGGGCGCGGGAGAGCTGCGCCCGACCGACCGGGTCACCGGCGATCCGGACGCGGGCTTGCTGATCATCGAATACGCGTCTTTTGCCTGCCCGCATTGTGCGCATTTCCAGACCGAGGTCTGGCCAATGATCCAGACCGAGTTCGTTGAGACCGGGCTGATCCGTTATTCAATCCGGCCGATGCTGACCGCACCGCCGCAAATCGCCGGTGCCGGCGTCATTCTCACGGAATGTGTGCCGGAAGATCGCTATTTTGACGCCGTCGACCTGCTCTTTCACGAACAGGCCAACATTTTCCAGACCGCCCGAGATGGCGGCGATGTACTGGCCGTCTACGATCGCATTGCAGCGGCCACCGGTGGCTCGGCCGAAACCTTGCTGGCCTGTTTCCGCAACACCGAGATGAACGAGCATGTGACGGCGCTGGCGGTGCAGGCATCGGAAGACGGGGTCACCTCGACCCCCAGCTTCATCATTGCCGGTGAACTCCTCTCCATCGGCCACCCCGGCGACGGCGAGGCCGGACACAATCACGCAACGGCAGGACCGACCATTTTCCTGCATGGCGGCGAGCCCCTGATGATTGCCGGTGACACCGTGCCGGGTCGTTTGGACGGAGACTCTTTCCGCCGAATCATCCTTCACTTCCTTGAAGAGTCCGATTCGGCTGACTAGGCAGGCCTTCACGCCAGCGCCGCAATTGGATGCGATACAGGTATTTCGCGGCGCAAGGGAGACCGGGTGAAGTTCACACAGCTGAGGCTGGCCGGATTCAAGTCATTCGTCGAACCGACGGAATTGCGGATTGATCCGGGCCTGACAGGCGTGATCGGACCCAACGGTTGCGGCAAATCGAATCTGCTCGAAGCCCTGCGCTGGGTGATGGGGGCGACATCTGCCAAATCGCTGCGCGGCGACGGCATGGAAGACGTCATCTTCGCCGGAACCGACGCCCGCCCCTCCCGAAACTTTGCCGAAGTCGTGCTGTCCGTCGACAATGCCGACAAGCTGGCCCCGGCCCGATTCAACGACGCCGACACGCTCGACGTCACCCGACGCATCACCCGCGGCGCCGGATCCGCCTACAAGATCAATGGCGAGGAAGTGCGGGCGAAGGATGTCCAACTCCTGTTCATGGATGCCGGCACCGGTGCCAACTCACCGGCCCTCGTGCGCCAGGGCCAGATTTCCGAACTGATCGCATCAAAGCCTCAGAACCGTCGCCGCGTGCTTGAGGAGGCCGCCGGCGTGTCCGGACTGCGCGCCCGCCGTCACGAGGCCGAGCTGCGGTTGAAGGGTGCTGAGACCAATCTGGACCGGCTTCAGGAAGTGATCGACGAGATCACCGCCCGACTTGGCTCATTGCAAAGACAGGCGCGGCAGGCCTCGCGTTACCGCAAGCTGTCCGCCTCGATCCGGGCGCTGGAAGCCGCGGTCTGGCTCAATCGCTGGCGCGAGGCCGCCACTGCTGTCGAGACTGCCGAGGGTGTGCTGGCTGAAAAGCGGGCCGCAACCGAGGACTCAAGCCTCGCCGCCGCCGAAGCGCGGACGCGCGCCGAAGTCCTCGCGGCTTCGCGCGAACCTGCTCGACAGGCCGAAGCCGAGGCCGCGGCCGCCTTGCGCCTGCTCGAGCGCGAGCGCGACCGGTTGCAGCGCGATGCGGAAGACGTGCAGCGCTCCATCCACGGCCTGGAACGTCGCCTCGACGATCTCGCCAACGCGGCACGGCGCGAAACCGACATCGCCGAGGATGCCCGCACCAGCCGCGCCGAGGCCGAGGCGCAGATCGCCCGGATCGATACGGAAACCCAAGACGAGCAGGCGGCGCTGGACGCGGCCGTGCAGACATCAGACCAGGCCGAGGCCGCCCGGCAGGCCGCCGAGGACGCTTTGGACGCCCGGGCTGGCGAGGCTGCCGACAAGCGGGCTGCCATCGACAGCGCCCGGCGCGACCTGTCTCGCCACGAAGCCCGGCTCGGCCAGATCGAGCGCGAAATCGATGGCGCTCGGTCCGAGCTCGATCGGGTAAGAAATTCGACGGCTCTGGCGGAACTGGACACCGCCGAGACCGCTGCCGCCTCCGCCGAGGCCGACCTGGCAGAGGTCCGCGCTGCCCTGGAACAAGCCGAGCAGGCCCGCCAGTCAGCCGCCCAGGCACTGGAAGCCGCGGCCGATACCTGGCGCGAAGCATCCGGCCAACGTGAAACCCTTGAGCGCGAGATGCGGGCCCTGGAGCGATTGCTGGCCGGATCACAAGCCGAAACCCTGTCGCCGGCCATCGAAGCCGTCCGCGCCCGGCCGGGCTATGAACACGCGCTGGCTGCGGCCCTGGGGGATGACCTTGACGCCTCGCTCGATGCCAATGCGGCGCGCCACTGGGCGCAGACGACCTGCCATGCCGAGGCCCTGCCGGGCGGCTGTGTGCCGCTGTCCGACCACATCCAGGCACCGCCGGCCCTGAAGGCGCGGCTGGACGCGGTTGGTGTCATCAAGGCCGACAAGGCTCTTGAGGCTGCCGCCAAACTCAAACCCGGCCAGCGCCTTGTGACCCGTGAAGGGGATTTGTGGCGCTGGGACGGGCTGGTAGCGCGTGCCGATGCCCCCTCAGCCGCGGTGGCCCGGCTGGAACAGAAGAACCGGCTCGACGCCATTCAGGTCGAACTGGACGATACCCTCGCTGCCCACGACACGGCGTGCGAGGCTGAAGTGGCAGCGCGCGAGACCGCCCGGGCCACTCGCGAAACCGAGGCGACTGCCCGCTCCAATGTCGCGCCGGCCGAGCGCCGGGCCCGCGAAGCGATGGCCCGCACGTCCGACCTTCGGGAAAGCGCCGCCAAGGACGCCGCGCGCGCCACGGCGCTGCAGGAACGGCTCGACCGACTCACCGCCGAACAGGCTGAAAACCGCAAGGCCATCGATGAGGCCCGGGCCGTATTGGTCGAGGCGGAGACCGCCGAAGGCGACACCGACGCACTCGACGCCGCCCGCGAGACCGCGGACGCAGCGCGCGCGGCCGCGGCCGATGCCCGCGCGGCGCTCGAGAGCCTGAAGCGCGAGCGGGAACAACGTCGCCAACGCCGCATGGGCTTCAAGCGCGACCATGACGCCTGGGCCGAACGCTGCAAATCGGCCGAGGCCCGCCTCGCGGACATCGCCAGCGAACGCACCGAAGCCGAGACCCGGCTGGAAACCGCCCGCGCCCGCCCGGAAGTGATCGAGGACCAGTTGTTCGAGCTGGCCTCCAAGCTGCGGGCCGCCGGGTCGGCCGCCGAAGACGCCCGCCAGGCCGCGTCTGCCAACGAAAGCGAAGTCAAATCCGCCGATAGCGCCGCCCGCCAGGCCGAGGCTGCCGCTTCCGCAGCCCGAGAGGGCCGGGCCGCCGCCGAGGCGACGCTCAACGCCGCCCGCGAACGCCTGACCGAAACCACCGAGCGCTTGCAGGACGCGACCGGTGAAGCGCCGGGCACACTGAGTACGCGCTTCGACGAGGACGAGATGTCCAAGCTGAGCCCGACCGAACTGGAACGGCGGCTGGATGAGGCCCGCCAGTCCCGCGAACGCCTGGGTGCGGTCAATCTGCGTGCCGATGACGAGGCCGAGGAACTGTCGGCCAAGATCGAGGAGATGACCCGCGAGCGTGATGACCTGGTCGAGGCCATTGCCCGCCTTCGCAAGGCCGTCGACGAATTGTCACGCGAGGGCCGGGCCCGCCTTCTGGAAGCCTTCGACATCGTCAACAACCATTTCCAGACCCTGTTCGAGACCCTGTTCGAAGGCGGGCATGCCGAGTTGCGCCTGACCGAGCATGACGATCCGCTTGAAGCCGGCCTCGAGATCTTCGCCTGCCCGCCAGGCAAGAAGCTCGACAACATGGCCCTGATGTCCGGTGGTGAGCAGGCGCTGACCGCCTCGGCCCTGATCTTTGCCGTCTTCCTGTCCAACCCGGCACCGGTCTGTGTGCTCGATGAAGTCGATGCGCCACTCGATGACGCCAATGTCGATCGCTATTGCCGCATGTTGAAGGAAATGCGTCGCCTCACAGAGACCCGTTTCCTGGTCATCACTCACAACGCGCTGACCATGTCGCGCATGGACCGTCTATACGGTGTGACGATGGCCGAGCGCGGCGTTTCCCAGCTGGTCTCGGTCGACCTCGTCGGTGCGGAACAGCTGATCGCTGCCGAATAGCTTATACCAACATATTTTTCAGAGACTTACACAGGGGACAGCCTTGCTTGACTTGGCCGAGGCCCGTGGATAGTGTGCGCGCGCCTGCTGGGGGGCTCTTCTCCCACGGGCAGACCGGTCAAACATGTCAGGCGAAAACGACAGCCAGCGCAACAATTCACGAGCCGATCTCGACGAGCTGCAGCAGCGCATTGATGCGAAGCGCGCGAAGCACGAGGAACCGGCCGGAAGACAGCCCAACTCCGCTTGGTCCCTGGGCATGCGCTACGGGTCGGAATTTTTCGGCGGTGTTCTGGTCGGGGGCGTACTGGGCTATGTGCTCGACGCGCTCGTCGGAATCAGTCCTTGGGGTCTGATTATCGGCACCATGCTGGGTTTCGCGGCGGGCACACTCAATGTTGTGCGCGCCGCACGCGAGATAACATCGGAGTCGGACGGCGATAACGCCTGACGGTTTCACGGGTTCAGGACGGCGCAAGCCGCAAGACATGAAAGAGGCCGGGCGTGGCAGACACCAACCCGATCAAACAGTTCGAAGTCCACGAGGTTTTCCCCTTCGAGGCATTCGGTCTGAATCTGGCTTTCACCAACTCCAGCTATTTCATGGTGTTGACGACGGCCGTGACCATCGTGCTTTTCCTGGTCGCCATGTCGAGCCGCGCGCTCGTTCCCAATCGCGCCCAGTCGGTGGCCGAGATCATCTACGGCTTTGTCGCCGACATGGTCCGCTCGACAGCCGGACAGGAAGGCCTGCGCTTCTTCCCCTTCGTCTTCACGCTCTTCATCTTCATCCTGGTCGCCAACATGCTCGGCATGTTCCCCTACTTCCCGGCGCCGGGTGCCCACTCCTTTACCATCACCAGCCATCTGATCGTGACCGTCGCCCTGGCGATGCTGGTCTGGTTGACCGTGATTGTTTATGGCGTGTTCAAGAATGGCGCGAAGTTCCTCAAGATCTTCGTACCTTCCGGTGTGCCGATCTTCATCCTGCCCTTCGTGACGCTGATCGAGATTATCTCCTTCGTGTCCCGTCCGATCAGCCATTCGGTGCGTCTGTTCGCCAACATGCTCGCCGGGCACATCCTGCTGAAAGTGTTCGCCGGCTTCATCGTCATGCTGGCGGCCGGCTCGGCTTCGATGGGCATGGGCGAACTGCCGGGCTATCTGGCCGGCATTTTCCCCTTCGCGATGACACTGGGCCTGACGGCGCTGGAATTCCTGGTCGCCTTCCTGCAGGCCTACGTCTTCGCGATCCTGACTTGCATCTATCTCAACGACGCCCTGCATCCGGGTCACTGATCCGCAGGCGTCACCGCTAACCACAAACTGATACAGCCCCTCAAAAGGAGTTTCTGACATGGAAGACATGGGCAAATACATCGGTGCCGGCCTCGCTTGCCTCGGCATGCTCGGCGCAGCCATCGGCGTGGGCAACATCTTTGGTTCCTTCCTGCAGGGTGCCATGCGCAACCCGTCGGCTGCACAGTCGCAGTTCGGCAACCTGATCTTCGGCTTCGCCGTGACCGAAGCGCTGGGCATCTTCTCGCTGCTCATCGCCCTGATCCTGCTGTTCGTGGCCTGATCATTCAGTGATGGCCGCGCCACCCGGCGCGGCCGCACTTCTTCGCTCCACCTGACTAGAGGAGCCGGCGTCCCATGACGCACGCACCGCATTCAGAAGTGGCCCACCACGTCGCCGACGCTGCTGCCGATCATGCAGACTCGGGCGTGTTCCCGCCCTTCGACCCGACCTATTTCGCGTCGCAGCTCTTCTGGCTGACGATTGCCTTCGTGATCCTGTACATCGCGCTGGACCGTCTCATCCTGCCGAAGATCAAGACGACGATCGAAGACCGTCGCGACCGCATCGCCGACGATCTGGACGCTGCCGCCCAAGCCAAGGCTGATGCCGAGGCCGCCGGCGAAGCGTATGAAAAATCGCTCGCCGAAGCCCGCAACAAGGCTCACGCCCTTGCCGCCAAAACGCGCAAGACGCTGGACGCCGAGATTGCCAAGGAAACGGCCGCAGTCGAAGCCGAGCTGAACGCCAAGCAGGAAGCGTCGGAAGCCGCCATCCGCAAGGCCAAGGACAAGGCTTTCGCCGAAGTGCGCGGCATTGCCGCCACGGCAACGTCCGCTGTTGTGGCATCGCTGGCTGGCGTCGAGGTCTCCGAGGCTGATGCCGGCAAGGCTGTCGACGGGCTGATCAAGGCGAAGGAGGCTTAAGCCATGATGATCCGTGCTGAAGACGCCGGTCACGGCGAAGAGCAGTCCATCCTGGAATGGCTTGCCGCCCAGCCAGGCGACCCGTCCTTCTACGCTTTCCTGGCACTGCTGGTCTTTTTTGGCCTTCTGCTGCACATGGGCGTTCACAAGACGATCGCCAAGACGCTGGACGACCGCGCGACGGGCATCGCCAACGAGCTGGATGAAGCCAAGCGCCTGCGCGAGGAAGCCGCCGAGATGTTGGCCTCCTACCAGCGCAAGCAGCGTGAGGCCGAGGCGGAAGCAGACGCCATCATCGCCCAGGCCAAGACCGAGGCCAAATCGCTGAAGGCAGAAGCCCGCAAGGAAATGACGGAGCGCCTTGAACGCCGCACCGCCATGGCCGAACAGCGGATCGCCCAAGCCGAGGCCCAGGCCGCCGCTGACGTCAAGGCGGCAGCAGCTGAACTGGCCGCACAGGCTGCCGAGGTGATTTTCAAGTCCCAGCTGAAAAAGGCCGACCTCAACAAACTCGTTGATGCCGATATCAAGTCGGTCGGTGAGCGCCTGAACTAGTTCAGGCCGGAACCGGAATTGCAGAAAGCCCGCGATGTGTGTCGCGGGCTTTTTTCTGCTTCAGTCGCATAAGCGGACATTATATTCCGGTAAGGCTACCTAGCACCTATAACGGGACGCATACGTCCGGTTTGACAAATTTTCCAAAACGACATAATTGTCCGTTAATAACAATTTGAAGATATAAACGGACAATTATGGCAGATTATTACTCAGACGAAGTCCTGCCCATTGACGCCCTGTTGAAACAGATAGGGGCGCGGATCGAACGCTATCGGATTGCCCGTCACATCAAACAGGAAGATCTCGCCGAACAGGCCGGCATTTCCAGCCGAACCCTGCGGCGTCTGGAGGCGGGCGGGAACGGGACGCTGGACACGGTCGCCCGGGTGCTCCGCGCACTGGATATGGATGATCGTCTTCTGGCGCTGGTACCGGATGCCGCGCTCAGTCCGCTCGACCCGCGCAGCGCTCGCAAACACCCCCGTCAACGCGTTCGCGACAGCGCCAAGGCCCCGAAGCGTCCCTGGCAATGGGGTGATGAGGACGAAGCATGACGCGAGCCGACGTGATCCTGTGGGGCCGCCGGATCGGGGCTGTCCTGTGGGATGATGACCGTGATATCGGCGTCTTTGAATACGTTCCGGCGTTCACCCACTCCGGCATCCAGCCCGCCCCGCTCGCCATGCCACTGCGGCCTGGCGTGTTCGAATTCCCCGACCTGCCACGCGGTACCTTCAAGGGCCTGCCCGGCCTCCTCGCCGACAGCCTGCCCGACAAGTTCGGCAATCTGCTGATCAATCGCTGGCTTGCCGAACAAGGCCGCCAGCCAGACAGTTTCAACCCGGTCGAGCGTCTCTGCTATACGGGCCGCCGCGGCATGGGCGCGCTCGAGTTCGAACCGTCGGCGCGCACCCCGTCACCGAGCGTGGGGCGGTCGCTGGACATCAGCGGACTGGTCGCGCTGGCCGACAGCCTGGTCAAGGACCGCCTCGAACTCAAGGGACGCCTCACCGGCGATGATGACCATCTGGTCCTCGAAGACATATTGCGGGTCGGGACATCAGCCGGCGGCGCCCGTGCCAAGGCTGTACTCGCCTGGAATCCCGGTAGCGGCGCATTTCGTTCAGGTCAACTCGACCAGTCCACAGGTTTTGAGCCTTGGCTGCTGAAGTTCGACGGGGTCAGTGAGAATGCCGACAAGGAAGTCGCCGATCCCCTCGGCTATGGCCGTCTTGAATTTGCCTGCCACCTGCTCGCCCGCGAAGCCGGGATCGTGATGACCGACTGCCGCCTGCACGAAGAAGGCGGGCGGGCACACTTCATGACCCGTCGCTTCGACCGGACCAGCGACGGCAAGAAGCTGCACATGCAGAGCCTTGGCGCGATGCGTCATTTCGACTTCAACCAGTCACGCGCCTACAGCTATGAGCAGGCCATCGAGACGATCCGCATGCTGGGTCTCGGCCACCAGGCCCGCGAGGAGATGGTCCGGCGCGCCCTCCTCAATATCGTCATCCGCAACCAGGATGATCATGTGAAGAATATCGCCTTTTTGATGGACAGGGCCGGACAATGGTCCCTCGCCCCGGCCTATGACGTTGTCTACGCCTACAATCCGTCCGGCGCCTGGACGTCGGAGCACCAGATGTCACTGTCGGGAAAAACCGATGATTTCGAGCTCGAAGATCTGGTGCGGTTCGGGCGGTTTGCCGACATCAAGCCGGCACGCCTCAAGGCAATGCTGGATGGTGTGCTCGCTGCGACCCACAACTGGTGGAAACATGTTGATGCCGCTGGTGTCCCCGCGGGTTTGGCCGCGACAGCCTGGTCACTGTTCCGCAAAGACTGGGTGTGAATACGATCCGGTTATTCCGCCGGGTCAACGTCTTTCTCTCCGAAGGCCCAGCGAACACGCTTCCACAGCCACGGAACCTTGCGCAGCATGTCGGTGATCTTGGCGTGCAACGTCTTGGAAGCACCGGCGACCAGGATGAGGCCCATCAGGCCGACAAAGGCGCCGATCGGGACCAGCGGGAAGGGCGTGAGTATCGCGACGGGAACAGAGATCACCATCAACAGCAAGCCGACGGCGATGCAGATGCCACGGATGATCAGCACCACGAAGGCGCCAATCGGATGGCTTCTCGCCCAACCGTTCAGGCTCTCATTCATCGCTGCGACCATCTCCAACCCCGTCCGTCGGGGCGCATCTCCGATATGGGATGCGCGGACGGACAGACAACCATAAACGCGTAAACATCACCCCAATGCGAGACAAAAGCGCCGAAATTCAGGCGCGCTCATCAGTCGGCGGCAAGATGTTGCATCTGCGCACCGGTTTCGCGAACCGGCTTTGCAGGACAGGACTATCCACCCCACCCTGATCGTCGGAACCTCCTGCGGCTCAGACGGTGCGCATAAATTAATCGGATTAGGGCCGCCCTGTCATCCGGGACCGCGCAGTGCGTGGTCCCGGATGCCGGAATCGTTACTCGGCCGCTTGTTCCGGCGGGGTCCAGCGCAGGACCGGCTGGCGGGCGGCGCGGGTTTCGTCGAGGCGTTTGGTCGGGGCATGGACCGGAGCCGCCAGGAAGCGGTCCGTGTCACCGGCCTTGGCCGCGGTGGCGAGCGCTGCGAGGACTTCGATGAAGCGGTCCAGACCGCTCATCGACTCGGTCTCGGTCGGCTCGATCAGCATGGCGCCATGGACAACCAGCGGGAAATACATGGTCATCGGGTGATAGCCCTCATCGATCATCGCCTTGGCAAAGTCGAGCGTGGTGACGCCGGTGCCCTTCAGGAAGCGATCATCGAACAGGGCCTCGTGCATGCAGGTGCCCTCGAAAGCCACGGTCATGACAGGGTTGAGGCGCGCCTGGATGTAGTTGGCATTGAGGACGGCATCCTCGGCGACCTGTTTGAGACCATCCGAGCCATGGCTCATCATGTAGGTGAGCGCACGGGTGAACATGCCCATCTGGCCGTGGAAGGCCGCCATGCGGCCGAACGGGTCGCCTTCGGCGTCGTCCATATGCTCGACCAGCTCGAGGCCGCCCTTCTCCGTCTCGACGACGTAGGGAACAGGCGCAAATGGCGCCAGCGCTTCGGACAGCACGGTCGGGCCGGAACCCGGGCCACCGCCGCCATGCGGGGTGGAGAAGGTCTTGTGCAGGTTGATATGCATGGCATCAACGCCGAGATCACCCGGGCGGACCCGGCCGACAATGGCGTTGAAATTGGCACCATCGCAGTAGAAATAGCCGCCCGCCTCGTGGATCAGGTCGGCGATCTCGCGAATGTCCCGCTCGAACAGCCCGCAGGTATTGGGATTGGTCAGCATGATGCCGGCCACATCATCGCCGAGCTTGGCCTTGAAGGCCTCCATGTCGACACGGCCGGTCTTGTCCGCCGGGATTTCGTCGACCGTGAAACCACACTGAACGGCGGTTGCCGGATTGGTGCCGTGGGCGCTTTCCGGCACCAACACGCGGCGGCGATGAGTCTGTCCATCGGCGTCGAGACGGGCCCGGATCGCCATCATGCCGCAGAATTCGCCATGGGCACCGGCTTTGGGCGACAGGGCGACGGCGGGCATGTTGGTCAGCGTCATCAGCCAATGGGCCAGCTCGCCCATCACCTGATAGGCGCCCTGCACCGTCGAGGCCGGCTGCAGCGGGTGGACATCAGCAAAGCCGGGCATCCGCGCGACTTTCTCGTTGAGACGCGGATTATGCTTCATCGTGCACGAGCCGAGCGGATAAAGGCCCAGATCGATGGCGTAATTTTTCCGGCTCAAGCGCACATAGTGGCGCATCGTCTCCGGCTCGGCGAGACCGGGCAGGCCGATCGCATCCTTGCGCTGGAGACCGCCCAGGCGGGCCTTGAGGCCCTTCGGCTCCGGCAGATCAACACCGCAGCGATCCATGTCGCCGCGCTCGAAGATCAGCGGCTCGGCCTGGTCGAGACCGCGGCTGCCGGAGATGGTGTCGGCATAGCCACCGGTTGCCAGATTATCGGGGGCGATATTGTCGGCCATGCGGGTGGGGCGTCCTTGGGTGTTCATCGACATGATCAGAGCACTCCCGCAAGAGCCTTGGCGAAGACGGCGATGTCTTCCGGCGTGTTGGTTTCTGTAGCGGCGACGATGAGATAATTCTCGAACCGGCCCGGATAGAGGCGGCTGGCAGGCACACCGCCGAGCACACCAAAGCGCGCCAGGTCATTGACCACCTGGTCGGCATTCTTCGGCAGCAACAGGGTGAACTCGTTGAAGAAGGTCTCATTGACCAGCTCGACGCCCGGCACGGCTGACAGCGCATCGGCCAGCTCGCAGGCGGTCTCGTGATTGAGACGGGCCAGCTGGGTCAGACCCTTCTCGCCCAAGAGCGTCATGTGGATGGTCCAGGCCAGCGAGCACAGGCCCGCATTGGTGCAGATATTCGACGTCGCCTTGTCGCGGCGGATATGCTGCTCGCGGGTCGACAGGGTCAGCACATAGCCGCGGCGACCATCGGCATCGATGGTCTCGCCAGCCAGGCGGCCCGGCATCTGGCGGATGAAGCGACGATCATCCTTGCAAGCGAACAGGCCGACATAGGGACCGCCAAAATTGAGGCCGACACCGATCGACTGGCCCTCACCCACAGCGATGTCCGCACCCATATTGCCCGGCGCTTCAACCAGCCCCAGCGACACAGCTTCGGTGAAGACGGCGATGACGAGAGCACCCTTTTCATGGGCGATCCGCGAGACTTCCCGCAGATCGTGCAGGCGACCGAAAATGTCCGGCGTCTGGATGACGACGCAGGCTGTCGTGTCATCGATCTCGGCAATCACGGCGTCCAGATCGGCCGGGGCCGCGTCCGTCACCGAAATCGAGACATCGGAATACTTGGCCAGGGTCTGGGAGGCTTCGACATAGTGCGGATGGACCGAACCGGCCATCACGGCCTTTGTCCGCCGCGTCACGCGGGCCGCCATCATGACCGCTTCGGCGCAGGCCGTGGAGCCGTCATACATGGAGGCATTGGCCACATCCATGCCGGTCAGGAGCGCCACCTGGGTCTGGAATTCAAACAGGGTCTGCAAGGTCCCCTGCGAGATCTCCGGCTGGTAGGGCGTGTAAGCCGTCAGGAATTCGGAACGCTGGATCAGATGATCCACGGTCGCCGGGACATGATGCTTGTAAGCGCCCGCTCCCACAAAGAACGGCGCCTGGCTGGCCGCGACATTGCGCGAGGCCATGGCCGCCATGGCGCGTTCGACCTGCAGCTCGGTCTGCTTGGTCGGCAGGTCGATAAGACCATCCAGTCGCGCCGCTTCCGGCACATCGGTGAAAAGCTCATCGATGGAAGCCACGCCGATCGCATCGAGCATGGCCTTCCGGTCGGTGTCTGTGTGGGGGAGGTATCGCATAGGGTCTGCCCTTTTATGCGGTATGAGCGTTGTAAGCGGCTTCGTCCATCAGGCCGTCGAGCTGGGCGGCGTCGGACAGCTTGATCTTGACAAACCAGCCCTCACCGGTGGCGTCTTCATTGACCTTGGCCGGCTCGCCCTCGAGGGCGTCATTGACGGCGGTGATCTCGCCATCGACCGGGGCATAGACTTCCGAGGCGGCCTTCACCGACTCGACGACGGCGAACTCGTCGCCCTTGGCCAGGGTCTTGCCGACTTCCGGCAGTTCGACAAAGACGACATCGCCGAGTTGACCGGCGGCGAAAGCGGTGATGCCGACGGTGGCGATATCGCCGTCAACGGTGATCCATTCATGGTCTTCGGTGTAACGTGTGGTCATGGGTTTATCTCCTGCCCCTGATAGGAAAACCGGGCCTCAGCCCCGATAGAAATTCGCCGGTACGAACGGCAGTTTGGTGATGGTGGCGGCGCGCGGCTTGCCGCGCACAAGAATGTCGACCTCGGTGCCCGGTGCCATGAAATCGCGGTTCACATAGCCCATGGCGACCGGACCGTTCACCGTCGGGCCGAAGCCGCCGGAGGTGACGATGCCGATGATATTGCCGGACTTGTCAGCGATCTCGGCCCCTTCACGCGCCGAAGCGCCGGACAGCGTCAGGCCGACCCGCTTCTGGCAGGTCTTGTCTTCAATCTGCCTGGCGATCACGTCGGCGCCGGGGAAGTCCCCGCGTTCACGGCGCGTCTTGCCCAGGGCCCAGATCAGCGAGGCTTCGACTGCCGTGCGGTTTTCGTCCATGTCGTGGCCATAGAGGCAGAGACCGGCCTCCAGGCGCAAGCTGTCGCGGGCGCCAAGGCCGATGGCCGCGACTTCGTCCTGGGCCAGCAGCAGGCGCGCAATGCGGTCGGCATCGGCCTCGGGAATGGAAATCTCGAACCCGTCCTCGCCGGTATAGCCCGAGCGTGACATCATCACTTCGACACCGTCGAGCGTGAACACGCCGCACTGCATGAAGACCATCTTGCTGGCCTGAGGGCAGAGCCGCGCCATGACGTCTTTCGCCGCCGGTCCCTGCAGCGCCACAAGCGCGCGCTCGGGAATGCGGGTCAACGTGCCCTTGCCGGCGGTCGCGGCCTCGATATGCGCGAAATCAGCGTCCTTGGTGGCCGCATTGACGACGAGATAGATACCATTCCCATCCGGGCGCGAGACCATCAAATCGTCGCGAATACCGCCGCGCTCATTGGGCAGCAGGGTGTATTTTTGTTCGCCAGCCCCGATCTCGGAGAGGTCGCAGGTCAAAAGCGCTTCCAGCGCCGCCTCGTCACCGACATAGCGCGCCTGTCCCATATGGGAGACGTCGAACAGGCCGGCCTGTTCACGGCAATGCTTGTGCTCGCCCATGATACCGAGCGGGTATTGGACCGGCATGTCATAGCCGGCAAACGGCACCATCTTGCCGCCAAGCTCGACATGGAGGGCGTGGAGCGGTGTCTTGTGAAGCGTTTCGGTCATCTCGGGTCCTTGCAACGGTGCGATCCTGCAAGCCCGGCAAGGCCTGCAAGCTGATCGCCCCCGCTGTCCCGAGAACCTGAGAGATTCCGTGCGCGCCGCTATTGCCCCCCGATCGGGACCGGTCGCACTTGCTCCGTCGGTGGGGTGAAGGCTTTGATCCCTCACCCGCTTTCCAGCGTTCGTCTCTCCCGCGGTCCCTTGGCCTGAGCGTTTCCGGGGCGGTTGCGCCTTCGGCGCCGGCATATTCGCCGGTCTCTCCCGCGGGGAGTTTGGTCCCGCCACACCCGGTTTCACGCAGGCCTGACAATTGGGGCGGACTTTAGGAAACCCGGCTCGAGAGTCAATCTCGCGCGGCGGTAAAAGCGCGCTACTCGCCCTGGTAGGATTGCGGCAGGCAAGCGGCCAATGCGGACTGGAGGACAGGCTGGATTTGGGCCTGGTCGTCCGGCGACAGCATCGCCGCCTCTGTAGCAGCCGTATCGCGGGCGGCAGCCCAGTCGTCCACCATCGCCTGGTCCTGGATGGCGCCCTGCGAGCCCAACGCGAATACCCGATAGACGGGGCCACTCGCACCCGCCCGGATCTCCCGATCGAGGCATGTGCAGAAGGCCGTGTGATCCTCGGGCACGCCGCCGGAACGCCCCACCTGCTGGATCCGGCAGGACTGCTGCATCCACACCGAATACTGATCGGGATCATCGGCAAACTCAGTCGCGGCAAAGCCGGCAAGACTGGCGATCAAGGCAACAAGCATGACGATTCTCCAATCGGGATGAAAAATAGTCTAACCGATGAACCTAACCCTGCCTTCCCCCGTTCGCGGGGCTGAATGTGCGACAGGCCCCGCGGGCAAGCGTTCGCTTTATTCAAGCCAGACCGTACGCCGAGCCTCTTCCATGGGAGCGGTGGCCAAGGGCCGGGCGAAGGGAAAAGTGCAGATTACATCCGCTCCGGCGCTTCCAGTCCCAGCAGGCTCAGGCAAAGATCGAGCTGTTTCAGCGTCGCTTGTGCCAATGCCAGACGTGAGGCCTTCACCGCGTCGTCTTCGGCGACGAGGACCGGGCAGGCCGAATAGAATTTCGAGAAGGCCTGGGCCAGGGTGAAGGCGTGGTCGCACAGCGCGTTGGGCGCGCGGTTGTCGGCGGCGTTGTCTAGGGCGGCGCTGAAAGCATCGAGGCAGAGCACGAGATCGCGTTCTTCGGGCGCACTGACGAGGATCTTGCCCGGCTTCACACCGGCCTCGGCAGCCCGGCGCATCAACGACTTCACCCGCACGGCGGCATAAAGGAGGTAAGGACCGGTCTTGCCTTCAAAGCTGGTGAAACGGTCCAGATCGAAGACGTAGTTGGTGGTCCGGTAGTTTTGCAGGTCAGCAAACTTGATCGCGGCGAGCCCGACCATGCGCGCCACACGGGCATGTTCTTCGGCGCCGACATCGGCAGCGAGACCCGCTTCCTTGAGGCGTTCATCGGCGCGCTCGATGGCACTGGAGATCAGGTCGGCCAGGCGGAAGGTGCCGCCGTCCCGGGTGCGCAGGCGCTTGCCGTCGGTGCCGTTGACCGTGCCGAATTTCACATGCTCCAACGCGCCCTCGGCGACAAGGCCGGCTTTCTCGGCAGCGCGGAAGACCTGCTCGAAATGATCGCCTTGGGCCAGGTCAACGACATAGAGCGTCAGGTCAGGTCCGACCGACTGCTTGCGGTCGAGAATGGTGGCCAGATCGGTGGTGCCATAGAGCGCCGCGCCGGTCTTCGAGACCAGGATCAACGGTGCCAGCTCTTTCTTGTCGCCGTCACGGGCGACCCGAACGATAAGCGCACCCTCGCTCTCCTCGGCGACATTGCGCGCCTTGAAGTCCTCGACCAGGCCCGGGATCAGGGGATCGACATCGCTTTCGCCCTTCCACAGGTCGAAATGCACACCCAGCGCGCCAAAGTCGCGTTTCAGCGCGGCAACCGATACATCGATGAAATGGCGCAGCAGGGCCCGGTATCCCGGGCGCCCGGCCTGCAGCTCGGCGGTTGCAGTGCGCGAGATTTCCAGCCGCTCGGGGTCGGCCTTGGCCTTGACAGAGGCTTGCGGATAAAGTCGCGCGAGATCTTCGATCGTGACCGGCGGCTCGGACGGATAGCCGTCAGTGATGTCGGCGTCGAAATAGATCAGGCCCGGCTGTTCGTCTTGCAGCTCGGTTATGAGATGACCCATCTGCAGGCCCCAATCGCCGAGGTGAATGTCGGACACGACCGTGTCACCGCGAAAGCGAAACAGGCGCTGCAGACTGTCGCCCAGGACCGACGATCGCAGATGGCCGACATGCATGGGCTTGGCGACGTTGGGGCCACCAAAGTCGATCATCACGGTCTGGGGCGAGCGGGTCAGCGGAGCACCGGCGCGCTCATCGCCGGCGATCTCGGCCGCGCGCTCGCCATAGAGATACTCGGCCGGACGCAAATTGATGAAGCCCGGGCCGGCGATTTCCGCCGCCCCGATTTGCGGGATTCCGTGCAGGGCGTCGATCAGCTTCGCCGCCAGTTCACGCGGATTGGTCTTCGCCTGCTTGGCCGCCGGCATGGCGCCGTTGCACTGGAAGGGAAAGATTTCCGGCTTCTGTTTGGACGGCGTGACACGGCCCAGCTCGCGCGGCAGCTCGAGGGAGGCAAACGCGTCGCCCAGCGCAGCGCTGAGCTGATCGGCAATCGAAGGCATGTGTCTAGTCCTGGCCGGCTGCCACGCGGAAACGCTGGCCGGAGCGGTTGAAGGCGATCTGCTCCTCGGTCAGCTCAAAGCCGACAAGGATTTCGAAATTGACGCCCGACGTGCCTTCATTGGCACGCGGGATGGAAATCGCGTCGATCGTTTCAGTGCGATAGACCCGATCACGACCAGCCGGAAACCGGACCTGGACCGGAAAGACTTCCGTCGCCATCACGGCCATGTCGCGACGGGTCACGGCGACGAAAAACTCATAAGTCCGGGCATCGCCCTGCGCCGCCGGTCCACGGCCAAAGCCGAAATCGATTTCCAGATTTGCGAGGATCGGGCGCTCGCCGTAATAGCTGCACAGCGAACGGACCGCCAGGATCTCACCGGTGAAGCCGACGTTTTCGTAGATCACTTCGTCATTGCGCAGTTCAACAATCCGGTGCGCGTCATACAAGGACAGGGCCGACGGGCACGGGCCGGCGTTTGGCTCCGGGTTGGACAAGGCTTCCTGTACGCTCTGGCAGGAGGTCAGCAGGCCCGCCATGGCGGCCATGGCGGCTAAAGAACGCACGGATTTGAACGACATTGTGTACTACCTGTCCTGGAAACAGTCCCGGCCGCTGGCTTGGGACCGGGCTCTTTGTTAGGACGGTCATACGATGGCGATGCCGCTTCCGCAACGCCATCGCTGAAGGAGAGATGAGCGTGATAGCGACACCCCGCCCCCCGCTGACCATCCTGCGCGCGGCACCGCGCGGCTTCTGCGCCGGTGTCGACCGGGCCATCCAGATCGTGGAGCGTGCGATCGATCGCTTCGGGGCCCCGGTCTACGTGCGTCACGAGATCGTTCACAACCGGCATGTCGTGGAGCGCCTTGAAGCGCTCGGTGCCGTTTTCGTCGAGGAACTCGACGAATGTCCGACAGATCGTCCGGTGGTGTTTTCCGCCCACGGCGTCGCCAAGGCTGTTCCGGCCGAGGCCGAGCGCCGCGATATGGTCTATGTCGACGCGACCTGCCCGCTGGTTTCGAAAGTCCATGTCGAGGCGGAGCGGCATTTTGCGAACGGCGATGAAATCATCCTGATCGGCCATGCCGGTCACCCTGAGGTGGTTGGTACGATGGGGCAGTTGCCGGACGGCGCCATCACCTTGGTCGAGACCATGGCCGACGTCGAACGGTTCAAACCGAAGGATCCCGCCCGGTTGGCTTTCGTCACCCAGACCACCCTCTCGGTCGACGACACCTCGGCGATCGTCAGCGCCTTGCAGGAACGGTTTCCGGACATGAAGGCACCGCACAAGGAAGACATCTGCTACGCGACCACCAACCGCCAGGCCGCTGTGAAGGCGATGGCGCCACGCAGCGACATCGTGTTCGTGATCGGCTCGCCGAACTCGTCCAATTCGGTCCGGCTGGTGGAGGTCGCCCAGCGCGCCGGGGCTCGAGCGGCGGCCCTGGTCTCCTGCGCAACCGATGTCGACTGGAGCACGCTCGGATCGATCCGCACGGTCGGCATCACGGCGGGCGCCTCGGCACCGGAGGATCTGGTGGAAGGCCTGATCGAGGCGTTCCGGGCGCGATTCGATGTCCGGCTGGAAGATATTCGCGTGACCGATGAGGATGTGGTGTTCAAACTCCCCCGCGCCGTAGCCTGAGGACAGACAACATGGCCGAGAACAAGACCCAGCCGACCGCAACGTCACCCGCGGACTTCATCGCCAGTTTAGAACACCCGACTCGCCGTGCCGATGCCGAAACCCTGTTGGAAATCATGGGACGGATAACCGGCTGGGAGCCACGCATGTGGGGCCCCTCAATCATCGGGTTCGGCGAGTATCACTACAAGTATGAAAGCGGCCGCGAAGGCGATTTCATGCGCACCGGATTTTCGGCCCGCAAGGCCAATCTCGTGCTCTACATCATTCCCGGGTACAGCAATTACTCGGACAAACTCGCCCGGCTCGGAAAACACAAGATCGGGAAGTCCTGTTTGTACATCAATAAATTGGCCGATATCGACATGACTGTTCTGGAAGAGATCATCCAGGCCGGCGTCGACGACATGGCGAAGAAGTACCCACTTTGAGCACCATCACCATACACACTGACGGCGCCTGCTCCGGCAATCCCGGGCCGGGAGGCTGGGGCGCCATTCTTGAATGGAATGGTCACCGCAAGGAACTCAAGGGCGGCGAGGCCGATACCACCAATAACCGGATGGAAATGATGGCCGCCATCCAGGCGCTGAAAGCGCTCAAAAAGGCCGATCGTTCGGTCATCCTGATCACCGACAGCGTCTATCTGCGCGACGGGATCACCAAATGGATCCATGGCTGGAAAAAGCGTGGGTGGAAAACCGCCGACAAAAAGCCGGTCAAGAATGTCGATCTTTGGCAACAGCTCGATGAGCTGACCCGGTCACACACGATCGACTGGCGCTGGGTGAAGGGCCATGCCGGCGACCCGGGCAATGAAAGGGCTGACGAACTCGCCCGGGAAGGCCTGGCCGAGGCACGTGATCGCTAGGCCTGTCGCGATTGATCGCGGCATTTCGCCATCGCGGGGCCGGGCGCAGTCTCGCGACGCAGGGCTTCCAGCACATCGGGCAGATTGAGCGGCTTGGTGAAATAGCCGGTCGCACCTATGCGGGTGCACAGTTCGCGGGTCGAACGGGTCGCATCAGCCGTCAGAGCAAAAATCGGGATCCGGGAATATGCGGCATCTGATGCGCGAATGCGGCGGATCGCCTCGTCACCGGACATGACCGGCATCTGGATATCCATCAGCACGGCATCGAAGACATGTGTGCCGAGCAGGTCGAGCGCTTCACGGCCATTCACGGCCGTGATGACGTCGTAGTGATTGTGCTGCAACAGGGCCGTGACCACCATCAGGTTGGCCGGGACGTCATCAACCACCAGAATCCGTTTTCCGGCATCCTCACCGGTGACCGACTGCGATGACAATGTCGGCGCCTCGGTGGCACTGCGGCTGTCATCTGCCGGCAGGGGCAGGTTGAACCAGAAAGTCGAACCCTCGCCCATGACACTGTCCACGCCGATATCACCGCCCATCAAGGTCACCAGCTCGTGGCTGATGGCCAGTCCAAGGCCCGTCCCGCCATACTGCCGGGTAATGGAGCTGTCCGCTTGGGCGAAACGGTCGAAGATGGTCGCTTGATGGGCCGCGTCGATACCGGGTCCGGTATCGCTGACCCGAAAACCGACGCTGTGTCCGTCTCCGGCCAGGATGTCGACACGGACCCGTCCGCTGGCGGTGAACTTGACCGCATTGCCGATAATGTTGATCAGCACCTGTCGGATCCGCTTCTCATCACCAATCACAAACCGGGCCACGTCCGGTGAAAGCGTGACGTCGAGGTCGAGCTGCTTTTCCTTGGCCCGCATCTCCATGATGTCGCCGACCATTGCGACCAGCGCCTGCATCTCGAACGGTCGACGCTCGAGCTCGATCATGCCGGATTCAATTTTGGAAATGTCGAGAATGTCGTCAATCAGGTCCGCCAGCGCCTGTCCGGAATTGCGGATTGTCTCGACGTGCCGGGCCTGCTTGTCGGTCAGCTCTGTCAATTGCAGAATCTGGGTCATGCCAAGGACGCCATTGAGCGGTGTCCTGATTTCATGGCTCATATTCGCCAGAAATTCCGACTTGGCATGGCTGGCGCTTTCGGCCCGCTCACGCGCCTGGTCAAGAGCGGCGGCCTGTTCGATGTCAGCGGTCACATCCATGTGGACGCCGGTCATGATCGGCGGCGCATCAAGCCTTTCCCGATAGACACCAAATGACCGCACATGCCGATAGCTGCCATCCGAGCGCAGATATCGATATTCCTGCTTGAGGTGCCCTTTGGTCGCGTAGGCGCGGTCAATGGCCTTGGCAATTGTTTTCCGGTCATCCGGATGAATGCCCGCAATCCAGTCGGACGGCGACGGATCGGGTGCATCGTCAGGAATGTCAAACAGGCGGCGACTGCCCTCATCCCAGTGATAGACCCCTGTCGAGGGGCAAACGTCCCAGACACCGATGCCCGAACTTTCGAGAGCCACCTCCAGCCGTGTCGAGACAAGGCGCAGCTCCTCCTCACGCTCCCGGCGCTCGGTAACATCCTGGAACGAACCGACCAGGCGTACCGGTCTTCCGTCGCGCAGCACCCGGCGACCAACGGCCCGGACCCAGATTCGCCGGTCCTTTGCCGTAATGAACGGCAATTCAATATCCCAAGGCTCGCCCGTTTCGACGCAATGGGCGACCTTTGCTGAAATCAGGTCGCGGACTTCCGGTGCGTAGAATTCGATCGCGGTTTCCATGTCAGGCAGATAGTCCGCGTCCACGTCATGGATCTGGCGGGTAATGTCATCCCAGATCGGTGTCATGGTATCGAGATCGATTTCCCAGCTTCCGATCCCGCCCAGCTCGGTGACAGCGGACAGGCGCTCCAGCAGCGACTCCAAGCGGTTCTGGCTCTCGATCAGGCCGGCTTCGGTCAGCTTGCGCTTGGTCACGTCAAACCGGATGAAGATGAAGCGCTCTATCTCCCCGGCCGCGTTCATCTGGGGGGCGACGATCGAGTCGACCCAGAACATCTCGCCAGACTTGCTTCGGTTGCAAATTTCTCCGCGCCAAGGTCTGCCGGCCCGGATGGTCGCCCACAAGTCTTGCCAGAACGTGTCCGGGTGCATGCCGGAGCTTTGCAGGGCTTGGTGGGTCCGTCCGATGATTTCGTCAGTGCGGTAACCGCTTTGTCGGCAAAAGGCCTCGTTGACGTCCAGAATGACGCCATCCGGGTCGGTGACACTGAAGATCGTGTGCTCCCGGATCACGTCCATCAAGGACCGGGTCTCGAGCAGCGCCTGGCTGAGTCGTTCCTCGGTCCGATTGCGTTCGGTGATGTCAGTCTGAACCGAAATAAAGCCCGAACACGTACCGTCAGCATCGAAAATTGGTGTCAACTCGATCAACACCGTGAAGGTCCCGCCGTCCTTGCTCCGAAGCACGAGTTCGCCCTGATACTCGATGCCCGCGCGGACGGCCTCTGCCTTCTTCTTGACGATGATCGGGTCCGAGAGTTCGCAATGCAGTACATCGCCGGGCCGACGGCCCAGCAACTCCTCAGCCGCATAGCCGGTCAACTGCTCAAGGGCCGGGTTCACCCATTCGATACGGCCCTCCCGGTCCATGATCGCGACCGAGGCATGGGTGTGGCGGGCAACCAGCGCCAGCCGTTCATGTTCTCGTGAGACAGCGCGCTCGCGGATCAGGTCCTCGACCATTCGGGCCAGCGACACGAGTCGGTTGCGGGCCCTGTCATCCAGTTCCAACCGGGCATCATGGATTGCACACAGCGTGCCCAGCTTCTCCCCGGACGGAAGTTGCAACGGCACCCCGGCATAGCCCCGGATATGCGGTGCCCCGGTAACGAGGGGATTGTCGGCGAACAACGGATCTGCGAGGGCATCCGGGACCTCGTAGACATCGTCCTGTAGGATGGCGTGGTGACAGAAGGCCCAGGATCGCGGCGTCTCGGTCGCCGGCAGGTTGACGGCGGACTTGAACCATTGCCTGTCGCGATCCACCAGGGAGACGGCTGCCATCCGGGCGCCGGTAACCGCGGTTACAAGATCCGTGATGTCGTCATAGCCGGTCTCGGCTTCGGTATCGAGCAATCGCAGGGCGTGCAGCGCTTCAAGGCGATTTTCCTCGCGACTGTCCGACATGATGGGGCCTGCTGGAAACTTCTGAGACGGTCAGGGATGCGAAGATCAGCCGAAATGGGCAAGAAAACGTAAAGAGCCGCCCGAGAGGGGCGGCTCTTCAGTCAATCCGGCGTCAGCTGTGGATCAGTCGCCAAGTCGGAACTCGAGCTCGCGGGAATGACCGTCTGTCTGGTCCGCAGCCGGTGCGTAGCGCCAGTTCTCGATGGCGGCGAGTGCGGCCCGGTCGAATACACCGGCCGGCGACGCCTCCACCACCTCAGCATTGACGACATGACCGCTGGCGTCGATCGAGTAGGCAATGCGAACAGTGCCTTCGATGCCACGACGCTGGGCGCCACGCGGATACTCCGGAGCGACCAGCTCAACGGTCTCCCGCTCGGGCCCGTTGTTGGCAGCAGCCGGAGCGCTGAAGGCGACCGGTGCGATGATCGCGGAGAAACATGCAAGGGCGGAGAGGATATTGTTTTTCATGGCGCTCACTCGGCGTTGTTGGTTACGACTGTGAGCGCGGGTTTAGGCGCACCGGGTTGCCGCCGGCTTTCGGCAATCGCTAAAATTTGAGCGAACCCTGTCATATGATATACGCAGGGACGCCCAAATTCTTCGCTTACGAAACAACAGTGAGAACGACGCCGTTGATCGCGTTGACTTTCAGGATTGATCCGGCCACGGGATTGGTCCCGTCCAGCGTCTCGGCAGCCCATTCGCTGTCACCATAGCTGACCCGTCCGCGACCGGACGCAAAGTCCGCCACCACAGTCACCCGCTGCCCGACCATCCGAGCCGAACGGTCATTCAACCCGCTGGAGCCTCCCGCCATCATCGACGGGCGCACCCAACGGTCACCGGCCCACAGCAGCACAAAGGACAGCATGGCGAAGACAGCCAGTTGGACCGGCCAGCCAACCCCGAGCACTTCCAGGGCGACAAAGCCGGTCAGGAAGGCGGCCGCCGCAGGCCACAGGAGATAGGTCGTGCCGGTGAGCAATTCGGCGATCAGGATCACGCCGGAGACGGCCCACCAGGCCCAGAGATTCATGCGGTCAAAGACCGACAGCAGCATTTCCATCATGAGACCTCCTTCACGACCGCGCAGCCGCTATGACTTGCGCGTGGCTTCCGAAACGGCGTCGTGCGCCGCCTTGCCCAGCTCACCCACACCCGTGATCGTCGACAGGATGTTGGAGAATTCAGCCGGGATGATCACCGTGCGCTGCTGCTCGCTGGTCGCCAGCTTGCCGAACGCCTCGATGTATTTCTGGCCGAGGAAGTAATTGATCGCCGACACATCGCCCTTGGAGATGGCATCCGACACCATCTGGGTGGCGCGGGCTTCGGCCTCGGCTTCGCGTTCACGGGCCTCGGCATCCAGGAAGGCACTTTCCTTGCGGCCTTCAGCCTCGCGGATCGCCGCTTCCTTCTCGCCCTCGGCGCGCAGGATGGCAGACTGTTTGGCCCCCTCGGCCTCGAGAATCTCGGCCCGCTTCAGGCGCTCGGCTTTCATCTGCCGAGCCATGGCCTCGGTGATGTCGACCGGCGGTGACAGGTCGCGGATCTCCATCCGGGTGACCTTGGCCCCCCAGGGATTGGTCGCGGCGTCGATCACACCCAACAGGCGGGCATTGATCTCGTCACGCTTGGACAGGGTCTCGTCCAGGTCCATGGACCCGATCACCGTCCGCACATTGGTCAGCGACAGGTTGATGATGGCGAAGTCGAGATTGTCGACCTCATAGGCCGCCCGCGGCGCGTCCAGCACCTGGATGAACACAACGGCGTCGACCGAAACGGTCGCATTGTCCTTGGTGATGACATCCTGGTTGGGCACGTCGAGAACACGCTCTCGCATGTTCATCTTGTACCCGACCGTATCGATGAACGGCACCAGGAAGTGTAGTCCGGGCTTGAGGGTCCGCGTGAAACGTCCAAAGCGCTCGACGGTGAACTCCTTGCCCTGCGGCACTGTCTTGATCACCGATGCGATGATGAACAGCGCCAGGACGAAAAGAACACCAATTCCGATCGTGATAAAGTCCATGCGAACCCCCTTCTTGATTGATTCAAACCAGCCCGGAACGGGTTGGCGCTAGAGCTGGCCCAGGATGTGGTCGGCTGACGACACCTTGAACTCACCTGGTGCTTCAACATTCAGCTCGGCCACAACGCCGTCCTTGACCAGGATCGAGAAACGCTGGGCGCGCACGCCCATGCCGAAGCCCGTTCCATCCATTTCAAGGCCGACCGCCTTGGCAAATTCACCATTGCCGTCTGCCAGCATGACGACATCATCGCCGGCATTCTGGGACTTGCCCCAGGCGTCCATGACAAAAACGTCATTGACCGAAAGGCAGGCAATTGTGTCGACGCCCTTGCCACGAATCTCGGCGGCCTTCTCGACAAAGCCCGGCAGGTGCTTGGCCGAGCAGGTCGGTGTAAAGGCGCCCGGCACTGCAAACAGGGCAACAGTCTTGCCCGCGAACACATCGTCCGTGCTCAGCTTGTTCGGGCCATCAGCTGTCATGGTCATGAAGCTGGCGGCGGGAAGGCGATCTCCGACCGAGATGGTCATGGCATTTCTCCTGTTGATCAATGGTGGCGGCTATCCGCACGGCAAGATAGCGGGAACCCGGCTGGACGCGTCCCCCTTTTGGGGAGAACATGTCCGTCATGGCTCCAGCAAGTTCGACACATGTGGACGAGACCTCCCTCGGCGGCAAGCTTTTGATTGCAACGCCCGCCATCGGCGATCCGCGGTTCGACAGATCCGTTATCCTGATCTGTGACCACACACCGGAAGGCGCCATGGGGATCATCATCAACAAGCCGGCCGACGGACTGCAACTGCCCGAACTTTTCGAGCAATTGGAAGTCGAAGGCAGCTTGCCCGTACCGGACCGGGCGGTTCTGGCCGGCGGCCCGGTCGACAAGGATCGCGGCTTCGTGCTGCACACCCGCGACTACGCCCGGGACGAGACGACGCTGCCGGTTACCGACCGGATCGGTCTGACCGCGACAAAGGATATTCTGGAAGCGATGATCTCGGCTTCGCCGCCACAACGCAGCCTGCTGGCACTGGGGTATTCGGGTTGGGGTGCCGGACAGCTGGAAGATGAGCTGGTGGCCAACGCCTGGCTGGTCTGTGACATGGATGAACACCTTGTGTTTGACACTGATGCCACAGACAAATGGCCGCGGGCGCTTGAACTTCTCGGGATCAGCCCGCAACACCTCTCCGCCCTGTCCGGTCACGCCTGACCGACGCCACTCCGGAAACTGCCCATGGCTCCCAAAATCGTTGAATCCGGCGAATTCGCCGGCTGGCGCATATGGCCCGATGACCCGTTCGAACAAACGGTCGGACCCTTTTACATGCGCATCGGCGCTGACGGACCGGAAATGGCCTTCCGGGCCGAGCGCCGGCATCTCAACGGCATGGGCGCCGTGCATGGTGGCTGTTTGATGAGTTTCGCCGATTTTGCCCTGTTCGGGATCGCCCACGAAGCATTGGCCCCGTCCGGCTACGGCGTCACGGTCGCGTTTACCTCGGAATTCATTTCGGGCGCGAAGGAAGGTGCACTGATTGAGGCCCGGGGCGAGGTGTTGCGGGCGGGCGGTTCGCTGATATTCGTGCGCGGCCTGATCACCGGGGACGGCGCAGCCTGTCTCAATTTCTCCGGCACACTGAAACGTCTCCGCAGCTGAATCGCCAACCGGTGCAGGCCGGCAGGATCAGGCCGGCAGAGGTGGTTTGAAGTGCCCGGGCAGACCGTCGATCAGGGCCTGTTCGGCCGCATCGGGCGACAGTGCTCCGGCATAGCGATATCCCTGCGCATACTGACAGCCAATCGCTGCAAGGCGGTCTGCAGCCGCGGCATTTTCGACTCCTTCGGCGACGACCTTCATGCCGAAATGCGTGGCCAGCTGGATCACCGACTGCACCACGGTACCGGCGGCTTCGTCTCCGGCCATGGCCCGAACGAAATAGCGATCAATCTTGACCACATCGAATGGCAGCATGTCGAGCCGCGCCAAGGAGGAATAGCCGGTGCCGAAATCGTCAAGCGCCAGCGAGATGCCGCCTCCCGCCAGGCGCTGCATGGCGCTCTCGGCCAGGTCCGGGTCGTCCATGATCTCGGTTTCTGCGATTTCCAGCTTGAACGCGCCGGCCGGAAGCCTCGCCTCCGCAACACTCGCCAGGAGCGCGGTGACGAAATTCGGGTCGACCAGCTCGCTGACGGTCGCATTGGCCGAAATGAAGAGACCGGAAGCCCCCGGATGAACCTTGCGCCAGGATGACAGGTCCGCCACCGCATGTCCGCGCACCGTCGTCGATATTCGGTTCAGCAGGTCCAGCTCGCTGGCCATGGCCAGGAAGTCATCCGGCGCCAGTACGCCCACGCCCGGACGATCCCAGCGCGCCAGCGCCTCGAAACCGGCCAGGCGGCCACTGTCCAGTGAGATGATCGGCTGGTACCAGGCCAGCAACTCACCGTTCTCCACCGCATTGGCCAGGGTATGCTCCTCGCCGATCCGGCTCGACCGTTCACGGGCAATACCCGCCGGAGTCATCAGGCCTTCAACCCGCCCGTCCGCGTCGCGACGGCCCAGAAGCCGGACATAGACCAGTCGGTCATCAGCGCCGATCAGGCGGATGCGAAGATCCACCAGCTCTCGGTCCATGGCAGCGACGAGGCGCGACTGGTCTGCCGGTCCCAGCCGATCGAGGAAATCCTGCCAGGCCATGGCCTCAGCCTCGAGCCCGAACGCGGCGGTGTCACCGGTCAGCCGGACCTGGTCTGCCGTCGGGTCACAGGCGAAGGCGACAGCACCGGCCGCCCTCACTCCGGCTTCAAATCCGGTTTCGGTCATGTGCGCAAATCACTCGAAAGGATGGCGAAGCGATCATGGTCACGCCACTCGCCGGCGATGTTGAGGAAGGAGCGCGCACGCCCCTCATGGATGAAGCCGACCGATTCAAGAAGCTGGCGTGACGCCTTGTTGGCGGGCTGACAGGCCGCCTCGACCCGATGCAGGCGGAGTTCGTCGAAGGCGAAGGCCAGCACCCGCCGGACTGCCCGACCCGTATGTCCCTTGCGGACATAGGGCGAGCCGATCCAGTAGCCGATATCGGCCGATTGCAGCACGCCGCGTCGGACATTGTTGAGATTGCAGGCCCCCAGCAGGACATCGTCACGGGCACGGACCACGAAGAACGGATAGCCCAACCCGGCGTCCCGGTCGGCCTGGTAGCGCTCGATCCGGCGGCGAAAAGCGCCCTTGGACAGCTCATCGCTTGTCCAGGCCGGTTCCCAGGGTTCGGTGTGGGTGCGGCTGGCACTGCGCAGTTTGGCCCAGCCTTCATAGTCCGACAGGGTCGGAGCCCGCAGGCGAATGCCCTGACCGGTCAGTGTTTCGTCCCATGAAGTTTCGCGCCAGACTGCCAAATTCCATCTCCGTCACGGGGCGGATGTTATTCCGCCTTCTTGTCCTTGTCGCCATCTTGCGATGGCTTTGATCGTCGCAGTCGCCCCCGGCTGACATGCAGGGCGAGATAGACCCCGACCAGGGCGAGCGCGAGGCCATACCAGGTCAGCGCATAGCCGAGATGCTTGGCCGGCGGCGTCTGGCTCAGCGACAGGGGCATGCCATTGTCAGAGCGCGCCCAGACATCCAGCAGCGAGCCCGGGTCGATCCCGAGAGCCACCGCCATCGTCTCTGCATCATGGCTATACCACGCATTGGTGTCCGGATCGTTGCCGGGGGTGAACAGGCCTGCAGTCGGCGGTGTCTCGACACGCCAGGTCTGGACCGTCGTCTGCTCGCCGCTGACCCAGTCTTCGAAGGCCACTTCGACCAGCAGGTAGCGCGGCGCGGCGCCTGCTTCGCAGACCGGTGCGCGCATCAGCGCCAGGCGCATCCAGCCGGCGGTTTCACGCAAGGCATAGAGCCGCAGCGTCTCACCGGTCAGCGGCACCGGACCGGTTACCGGCGGTGAAACCGCGCCTGCCTGCGGTGAACAGATCGCCTCCCGAAAGCTGACGGCCGCGCCGCGCGCCTCATAGGCGGCGATCAGATCGCTCTTCCACGCCATGCGCTGCATCTGCCAGCCGCCCAGCATCACCAGCAGGACCAAGCTGGCCAGGGCAAAAACAGTGAGGACGGGTAGCGGCCGGAAGCGGAGCATGACGGTCTTGATCCTTGCCGAAAACGAAGGCCTGCCAGAAGCGGCGCCCCTCAATCGTCCAGCCGCGCCTCCTGGGCGTCGTTCTGGAATTGCAGCGCAAAAAGCAGGCCCTTGATCGGTCGCAATGTGACAATGCAGGCGATCGGCACGAAAGGCAGCTGCAAAAGCGCGTGCACCCACCAGGGCGGGTGGAAGGCCGCTTCAAACAGGAGAAAGAGAACCATCGCCAGGAAACCGACGATGAAAAGCACGAAGACGGAGGCCCCGTCGCCAACATCGGCGCTCTCGAAACCGGCACCGCAGACATCACAGCGTGGGGCGATCTTCAGGAGGCCGTCAAACATGGCCCCCTCCCCGCATTCCGGGCAGCGCCCTTGGACGCCAGTGGAAAACGGGGAGGGCTTGTCCATGTCAGTTATCAGCCCTGATAAACCACGTAGACGAAGGCAAACAGGAACAGCCAGACCACATCAACGAAGTGCCAGTACCAAGCTGCAGCCTCGAGACCGAAATGCTTCTTCGCGCTCATTTGGCCTGCCAGAAGGCGGAACAGGCAGACGGCGAGGAAGATGGTCCCGATGACCACATGTGCGCCGTGGAAGCCGGTCGCCATGAAGAAGGCAGATCCATAGAGATTGCCGCCATCCGCCATCGAGAAGGCAAAATGGGCTTCGGAGTATTCATAGACCTGCAGGGCCGTGAAGAACATGCCCAGCAGGACCGTGAAAATAAGGCCGGTAATCGCACCCTTTCGGTCATCATGCTGGAGCGCATGGTGGGCCCAGGTCACCGTGGTACCCGACAGCAGCAGAACCAGCGTGTTCATCAGCGGGATGTGCCACGGGTCGAAGGTTTCCACACCCGCCGGCGGGAAGGTCGCGAGGGCCGGGTCGAGACGGACTTCCGGGAAGATCGCATACTCGAAGAAGATCCAGAACCAAGCCACGAAGAACATGACTTCCGAAGCGATGAACAGGATCATCCCGTAGCGCATGCCGATATCGACGACGGCGGTATGGTCACCGCGCTTGGATTCCTTGATCATGTCGCCCCACCAGCCGATCATCGTCCAGATGACCACGCCGAAGCCGACGATCAGTCCGCCCCAGGATCCCTCGGCCAGCATGAAGGCGAGCGGGTGCTCGGCATGGACCAGTCCGGCCATGTTGCCGACAGCGCCGACAGCCAGAAGAAAGGCGCCCACAGAGCCCACAAACGGCCACGGGCTCGGGTCAACCAGGTGGTAGTCGTGTTTGGCAGCATGCCCAGCCATCGCGAATCTCCTGCGATCTCAAATCAGCGAAGTGTGCCCCTGATACGCGGCACACCCGAAAGGTTCAATGCTAAGGCGCGGCGTCGGCGGCGGCCGACCCCCCGTCTTGGGACTCAAAAAACGTATAGGACAGCGTGATGCCGGCAACATCATCCAGGCGTCTTTCCTCGTCCATCAACGGGTCGACGAAGAACAGGACCGGCATCTCGATGCTCTCGCCCGGCTGCAATGTCTGCTCGGTAAAGCAAAAGCACTCCAGCTTGGAAAAATAGGTCGCGGCCTTGTAGGGCGCGACATTGAAGGTCGCGACACCGGTCACCGGCACACTCGAATCATTGGTCGCCGTGTAGTAGGCCAGCGCTGTTTCACCGAGGCGGACGGTCATTGACCGCTGCGCCGGCTCAAAGGTCCAGGGCAGGTTGCGATTGGTGTTGGCGTCGAAATAGACGGTGACTTCCCGGTCGAGGATTTCGCCCGCCTCGCCGACAGCGACCTGGGTCGTGCCACCATAACCGGTCACCTGGCAAAACAGGTTGTACAGGGGCACTGACGCATAGGCCGCCCCGACCATCGCCGCCGCACCGATCGCTGCATAGGCCGCGACGCGGGTATTCTTGTTGGCAGGCAGTCGCATCATGCGCCCGCTCCTGCCGCCGCTGTCTGGCCGAGACGGACGACTGTGATCGCGAAAACAGCGACCATGAAGCCGACCAGAGACCAGGCGATCACGATATTGCGCTTGTTGCGCGCGCCTTCCTGCTCAGGCGTGAGCTTGACGGTCTCGCCGGTGGGCAGGCCTTCGCGGGCACTCATCAGATCATTGTCTTGGGTCATGGTGTCACTCCGGGAATGATCACATAGGCACCAAATGCGTGCTCAACAATCAATGCGGCAAATAGCACCGTCAGATAGCCGATCGAGTAGGCGAACAGGTCACGGGCCGCCTTGTCACCAGCACGCACGGCATAGAGAGCGCCGTCCTCGGCCGATCCGGCCTCGCCGGCACGAGAGCGGAAAATCCGCCAGGCCAACAGCAGGAAGAGCGCGCCGCCACCCAGCGAAGTCGCCCCGTAGACCGCGCCGCCAAGTCCGGTCAGGACCGGCGCACCGGCAAAGACGACCAGAACGATGGAATAGAGCAGGATCTGCAAACGGGTCGACTTGGCACCCTTGGCGACCGGCATCATCGGCACATTGGCCGCGGCATAGTCACCCGACTTGTAGAGCGCCAGGGCCCAGGAATGCGGCGGCGTCCACAGGAAGATGATCATGAAGAGGATGACCGCATCGAGCGAAATCTCGCCGGTCACCGCGACCCAACCGATCATCGGCGGGAAGGCCCCGGCAGCGCCGCCAATGACAATATTCTGTGGCGTCGAGCGCTTGAGGATCATCGTGTAGATGACGGCATAGAAGAAGATGGAGAAGGCCAACAGGCCGGCGGCGAGGTAATTGCTTGCCAGCGCCATCAACAGCACTGACAGGACCGCTGCGACCACACCGAAGCCATAGGCATTGCTGACCGACACCACGCCGCGCGGGATCGGTCGCTTGCGGGTGCGTTGCATGGTGGCGTCAATATCGGCGTCATAGGCCATGTTCAGGGCGCCGGCGGCCCCGGCACCGACCGCCAGACAGAAAATCGACATGAAGGCCAGGAACGGATCCGCATCGACCGGCGCCGCGATGAGACCGGCAAAGGCGGTGAAGACGACCAGCGTCATCACCCGCGGTTTCATCAGGTCAAAATAGTCGCGGGGCGAGGCTGTCGAAACAGCCTCGCCCTCTGCGCGATGGTCGCTTGGGGTCACGGTGGTGTCCAAGAGTCCGCCCTATTTGATCTTCGGAAGTTCCGAGAACTGGTGGAACGGCGGCGGCGAGGACAGCGTCCACTCCAGCGTCGTGGCACCCTCACCCCACGGATTGGCCTCGCCCTTGCGGCGACGGACAATGGCGTCCACCAGCACCGCGAAGAACAGGACCATTCCGACCAGCATGATCACATAGCCCCAGGACGAGACCGAGTTCCAGAACTCGAAATTGTCCGGGTAGTCGACATAGCGGCGTGGCATGCCCTGCAGACCCAGGAAGTGCTGCGGGAAGAAGATCACATTGGCGCCAATGAAGAAGAAGAAGAACTGGGCGCGAGCGAGGAAGGAATTGTATTTCACGCCGAAAATCTTCTCGAACCAGTAGTACCAGCCAGCAAAGATCGCGAACACGGCGCCCAGGGACAGCACGTAATGGAAGTGGGCCACCACGTAATACGTGTCGTGGAGGGCCTGGTCGACGCCGGCATTGGCCAGCACCACGCCCGTCACACCGCCGACGGTGAACAGGAAGATGAAGCCGATCGCCCACATCATCGGGGTGCGGAACTCCATCGAGCCGCCCCACATGGTGGCGATCCACGAGAAGATCTTGATGCCCGTGGGCACCGCAATGACCATCGTCGCGGCGACGAAATAGGCCTTCAAGTCAACCGGCATGCCAACGGTATACATGTGGTGCGCCCACACGAGGAAACCGATGAAACCAATCGCCACCATCGCATAGGCCATGCCGAGATAGCCGAAGATCGGCTTGCGCGAGAAGGTCGACACGATGTGCGAGATGATGCCGAAACCGGGCAGGATGAGAATGTAGACTTCCGGGTGACCGAAGAACCAGAACAGATGCTGGTACATCACCGGATCGCCACCACCGGCGGGATCAAAGAAGGCCGTGCCGAAATTGCGGTCGGTCAGCAGCATGGTCAGCGCGCCGGCCAGAACCGGCAGCGACAGCAGCAGCAGGAAGACCGTCACCAGAACCGACCAGACGAAGAGCGGCATCTTGTGGATGGTCATGCCCGGAGCGCGCATGTTGAAGATGGTGGTGATGAAGTTGATGGCGCCCAGGATCGACGAGATACCGGCAATGTGCAGCGACAGGATCAGGAGATCCATCGCCGGGCCGTTATGGCCCGAAGTCGAGAGCGGCGGGTAGAGCACCCAACCACCGCCAAAGCCCAGGTCGGCACCGGCACCCGGCACGAACATCGACATCAGCGCCAGGGCAAATGAGGCCGGCAGCAGCCAGAACGAAATATTGTTCATCCGCGGGAAGGCCATGTCCGGAGCGCCGATCATCAGCGGTACGAACCAGTTGCCGAAACCGCCGATCATCGCCGGCATGACCATGAAGAAGATCATGATCAGCGCATGCATCGTGGTCACGACATTGTAGTTGTGCGCGTTCCCGAACAGGGCTCCCCAGCCGGTGTCCTCACCGGTGAAGACCTGGAGACCCGGCTCCATCAACTCCCAACGGATCAGGCCGGACAGGCCGCCACCGATGATCCCCGCGAAGATCGCGAAGACCAGGTACATCGTACCGATGTCCTTGTGGTTGGTGGACAGCACCCAGCGGCGCCAGTCCCACATGCTGGGGGTGTGATCGTCGTGCGTAGCGGCGTCAGCAGACATGGTTCAGCCCATCCCTAGTCGAGTTGCGCCAGGCGCGTTTCCCGCGCGGCGGTATATTCAGCGATGATCGCGTCGGCGGCTTCGGAGTATTCGTCCTCGGCCTTGGCCGCGATCCAGGCGTCAAAGACGTCCTGGGGCACGGCATGGACTTCGATCGGCATGAAGGCATGGCGCAGGCCACACAATTCCGAGCACTGCCCGTAATAGACGCCTTCCTCGGTCACTTCGAACCAGGCTTCGTTGATGCGCCCGGGAATGGCATCCATCTTGGTGCCAAAGGCCGGCATCGCCCAGTTGTGGATGACGTCGGTCGCCGTGACCTGAAGACGGACCGTCGCATTGACCGGAACCACCAACGGGTAATCAACCGACAGGTTGCGCAATTGGCCCGGCTGCAGATCCTCGTCCTCGATCATGTTCGAGAAATACTCCGCGACTTCATGGTCGGGATATTCATAGGACCAGTTCCACTGGTTGCCGGTCGCCTTCAGCGTGAAGTCAATCTCCGGCGGGAGCTCGTCCTGCAAATACAGGAGCGGGAAGGACGGGATCGCGATACCGATCAGGATCAGGACCGGCAGCGCCGTCCATACGACCTCGAGCAGCGTGTTGTGGCTGTTCTTGGAGGGCGTTGGATTGGCCTTCCGGTTGTAGCGGATCATCACCCAGACCAGCAGGCCCATCACGAACAACGTGATGACGGTGATGATAACCAACAGGATATTATGGAAAGACACGATGTCTTCCATGATCGGCGTCACGGCGGGCTGAAAGCCCAACGCTCCGTCAGTCGGCTGGCCGGGCGTAGCGAACGCGGTGGCAGCGAAAGTCGTCCAAGTGAGCGCAAGTGCGGTCAGGAATCGCATGGCTTCCCCATACAAGTCAGGCATTAAGGCGGGAATCCCCCACCGATGGCGGCGGAATATAGAGAGCGTCTCCGGCCCTGTCAGGCCATCAACGGTATTTTTTCTCGTGTCTTCACACACTGGGCGCCGCATTACAGGAGAATGACCGGCTGCGAAAGGCCGCATGTCCAGCTCGCGAAGTTATGATCAGGCGTTGTTCCATCACGTGGTTAGTATGGAGCGGTTCATAGCAACGGAAAGGAGCGACCGATGCGTCCATTCGTCTCACTCGCTGCCCTGATGGTTTGTATGAGTACTACTCCGGCAGCCGCACAACTGCAGGTACTGGGGCAGTCCCCAGCCGCCGCCTGTTACCGTCACGCCATGGCCGAACGCCATGATGTGCGCGCGATGCAGGATTGCGACATCGCCCTGCGCGACGGCCGCGTGAGTCGGCGTGACCGTGCCGCCACACTGGTCAATCGGGGCATATTGAAGATCCACCAGAACCGGCATGTCGACGCACTCGACGATTTCGAGTCCGCCGAATCAATGGGCGGGTTCGCACCCAGCGCCCTGGCCGTTAACCGGGCCTGTGCCCTGATCGGACTGGGTCGATATCACGAAGCGATCGAGCAGACCGACCTGGCCATTCGCGACCATGATATCCGCGAAGCTGACGCATGGCTCAATCGCGGCATCGCGCTTGAGGCTCTCGACGAACTCGCCGCGGCCTATGACTCCTACCGTCAGGCCCGGCATCTCAGACCGGGTTGGGACCGGCCGGTAAACGAGCTGTCACGGTTTCGCATCACGTCACGCTAGTTCACCGCTCCACCGGCGTCCCGACGAGCGACTGTGCTCGACAGGCCTGCTTGTGTTCACGCCCGGGGTCGGCTCGACTATGTATGGTGTCGAGAAGCCCCCGGGAGTGCACGCATCATGTCCGATGATCCAATCAGCCAGTTCGATTTTGATGCCGACAGCGTGCAGCCGATCCTGCATGACGCCCTGCACGGTGCCGATGATGGCGAGCTTTTTCTGGAGACCGAGGTTTCCGAGTCGCTGGTCTTTGATGATGGCCGCCTGAAAGCCGCCAATCTGGACTCCTCGCGCGGATTTGGATTGCGCTGCGTTGCGGGCGATGCCTTTGGCTACGCCCACTCCTCAGACCCGACGCTGGACGCGGTACGCCGCGCCGCCGAGGCCGCATCGGCCGTCAAGCGGGGCCATGCCGGTGTCCTGGCACCGCCACCGGACGGCACCAATCGCAAGCTCTACGACGCGATCGACCCGGTCGCGCGTCCCGGTTTCGAGACCAAGGCTGCGCTGCTCCAGGAGATTGATGCCTATTGCAGAACCCGGGATGCCAGCGTGGTCCAGGTCTCGGCTTCGATCGCCGGCGCCAAGCGCTCGGTTTCAATCTTGCGCTCGGGTGGCGATCTGAAAAGCGATGTCCGACCGCTGGTGCGACTGAACGTATCGGTTACCGTCGAGCGTGGCGGTCGCCGCGAGACCGGATCGGCGGGAGCCGGTGGCCGCGCCGAGTTCGACCGCTGGATCACGCCTGACGCCTGGAAACCGCTCGCCGACGAAGCCCTGCGCATCGCCCGCGTCAATCTGGATGCCGTCGACGCGCCCGCCGGCGTGTTCGACGTTGTGCTCGGACCGGGTTGGCCGGCTGTGCTTCTGCACGAGGCGGTCGGTCACGGGCTGGAAGGTGATTTCAACCGCAAGGGCTCATCCGCCTTCGCCGGCCGGATGGGCCAGCAGGTCGCTGCCAAAGGCGTCACCGTGATCGACGACGGCACCATGCCGGAACGCCGCGGCTCCCTGACCATCGACGATGAGGGCACACCGACCGAACGCTCTGTGCTGATCGAGGACGGCATCCTGACCGGCTATATGCAGGACCGGATGAATGCCCGCCTGATGGGCCACAAGCCGACCGGCAACGGCCGCCGCCAGTCCTATGCCCACCCGCCCCTGCCGCGCATGACCAATACCTACATGCTGGCCGGCGAGCACAAGCGCGAGGAAATGGTCGAGAGTCTGAAGGACGGCATCTATGCGGTGAATTTCGGCGGCGGTCAGGTCGATATCACCTCCGGCAAGTTTGTCTTCCAGTGCACCGAGGCCTATCGGGTCCAGGACGGCAAGGTGGTCGCCCCGGTCAAGGGCGCGACCCTGATCGGTGACGGCCCGACCGCCCTTACCCAGATCACCATGATCGGTGATGATTTCGAGATGGATCCCGGTGTCGGCATGTGCGGCAAGGGCGGTCAGGGCGTTCCTGTCGGAGTTGGTCAGCCCAGTCTCAAGATTTCCGGCCTGACCGTCGGTGGTTCCGGCGGTTGAAGACCGCCATTTCGCCTTCGCTCCATATCTGACCAAAATTTCATGAGACCCTGTCCGGGCAGTCAGACGCTGACCGTTCAGGACCCTATTTCCGTTACATGACAAGGCTGGGCCTCCGCCCGGCCCCGCTACCCGACGCGCCGAAATAACAGCCGCGTGAGCAACGTTACGGAAGCTTACGTATCGCCGCAGCTACGTCACCCGTACAGGAGGGCAACGGGGAGTTGGGCAGGTACAAAGCGTAGGGACATCATGCGAGGGATTTTCATGAACGGGGTGGCCGGTGTTTTCATCGGCGCACTTGCAAGCACGGCTGCGGGTGCCATGCAGACCGCTCCGGCCGCCGGCAATGCCGGTCAGGCCCAGATACAACGGCAGCCGGGGGTCGCTGCCTATCAACCGGACTATTTCACGGATTTTGCCCCGGTCACGGCGCTGGACATGGTCTCGCGCGTTCCGGGGTTTGGACTGTCGAATGGCGATACCAGCCGCCGCGGCCTGGGTGACAGCTTCGGCAATCTGCTGATCGACGGGCGGCGCCCGTCCAACAAGTCACTGTCCCTGCAGACCGTGCTGCAGCGCATTCCGGTCGATGATGTCGAACGGATCGAACTGATCCAGGAAGCCCTGCCGCAATACGATATGCGCGGTCATTCCCGGCTGGTGAATGTTGTCCTGCGTGAAGGGGCTGGCGTGTCCGGCTCCTGGGATGCCCGGATCCAGCTGTCCGACAGCGGACGGCTCGGCCCGCGCATCATCGCCTCCTACACCCGGCCGGTCGGCCCGACCGAGATGACTTTTGGCCTCGACACCGGCATGTCCGGCAATAGGGTCCAGCGCCGCGAGTCGCGCCAAGATGGCAATGGCGTCGAGTTCTCGCGCGGATCCGACAATGACCAGCGTCAATACGAAGAGTTCGCGCCCAGCTGGTCCATGAACTGGGATATCAACGACCGCTCACGCCTGCGCATGGACGCCCGCGCCAATGTCTGGACCTGGCATCGGGTGCGCTATGCCGCGTATGACAGCGTCGCTGGCGACACGCTGACGCCGCACCGGCTCGAGCACAATGAGACCGAAAACCATGGCAGCCTGTATTCCGGTACCCTGTCCTACCAACGCGATCTGACCGACCAGATCTCGATCGAGACCATGCTGCTGGCCACCCGGGACCGCTGGGAAGACGGGCCGGAAGCCTATGAGAACTATGATCCAATCGCTGGCTTCACTGACTCGGTCATCGTCAGCGCCGGCGCTGAAATGGAAGAGACCGCCATCCGTCAGACCCTGTCCTGGGACCCGAACGAACGCCACTCGCTCGAATTCGGCGGCGAACACGCGATCAACTCACGCGACACCCATCTGGCCCTCTCCGAAAATGACGGCGTTACCATTACGCCAATCGCCCTGCCGGTCGCCGCGACCCGCGTGGAGGAAAGCCGCAGCGAAGTGTTTGCCAACCATGTCTGGCAGATCAATGACCGCTTCAGCCTGGAAAGCGGCCTGCGCTACGAGTTCTCGGAAATTGTCCAGACCGGCGACGCCCAGCAGACCCGCTCCTTCACCTATCCCAAGCCCAGTGTGACGCTGAACTACCGCGCCGATGACCGAAACCGCTTCCGCTTTGCCGGCCGTCGCGACGTCGATCAGCTGGAGTTCGGCAAGTTCGCCTCCTCGGTCGACGTAACCGACAACAACTCCACCCTCGGCAATCCGGACTATGTGCCGCAACGCACCTGGACGTTGGAAGCCGAATGGGAACGTCGTTTCGGCGATGCCGGCTCCTTCTCGCTGCAGATCGGCTATGACTGGGTCGAGGACCTCGATGGCTGGGTTTCTATCGTCACCCCGACCGGCGTGTTCGACGCGCCGGGCAATATCGGCGACGGCACAAATCTGCGCGTGACCGGCAACATGACCACTCCGCTCGACGCGCTGGGTATCAACAATGCCGTGCTGGATGTCTTCCTTGAATGGTATGACACCAATGTCGAAGACCCGCTGACCGGTTTCGACCGTCCTTGGTCGGGAACCCGGGAGTGGGAGCTGTCCCTCGATTTCCGCCAGACCTTCCCGCAGAGCCAGATGGCCTGGGGTTGGGACTATCATTGGGTTACGGACGGCGAAGTGTTCCGCTCGCGCGAATACCAGCTGCACAACAATACCGATGGCGATCTGGACATCTATGTCGAGACCACCCGCTTCTTCGGTGTGACGCTGAGGGCCCAGGTCGATGGCGTCTTCAACACCGGCGATGACCGTCAGCGCGTTTTCTATGACGGGTCCCGGGCCAGCGGCATCATCAACGGGACCGACTACCGGAACTTCACGATGGGACAGACCTATCAGATCAGCGCCCGCAGCACCTTCTAGACCTGGATGCCGCGGATGTTGACGGCAGCGGTGGCCCCCCGCCGCTGCCGATCACAATCGGGAGAGCAGGCCGCAATCCGGTGGCGGCCCTTTTGGGCTGCGGCTAGGTTGTCGGTCTGCCCTTCCTGCAAACGCGGTCGGGCGAGTTGATCAACCTGCGTCGGCGCAGGGTTACCGTCGCACCGGCATCGCGGCGCCCCTCATGCCGCGAACAGGCCGAGGAGCGCACATGCCGAGCCAACCGATACGCCCCCGTTCCAGGAGACTTGCTGCAGCGGCACTCGCTGCGCTCCTGGCCGGCACCGCCCTGACCGGCACGGCCGCCGCCCAGACCCATGTCCAGCTTGAGCGGGCCGCCAGCGGCCACCTGCTGCTGCCGGTGACCCTGGAGGACAGCGAACCGCGCCTCTTCATTCTCGACACCGGCGCCAGTCACACCGCCATCGCACAGACGGTCGCCGAGCAGATCGGTTTCGTGTCGCAATGGGAGACCTACGACCTGGTGCAGTCGCTGAATGCGCGTTTCGACGCCGAACGATATCCGATCGAACATCTCTACGTGCCGGGCCTCGACGCGGTCAGCGTCAACAGCGTCGTCATCCCCGTCCCGGCCGACCACCCGCTGCCGGTCGCCGGCCTGCTTGGCGCCGACGCCATCGACGCCGACCGCTACGAGATCGACTTCGACGGGCTCCAGCTGATCCTCGACAGCGAGGCCGCCCGCCATCCGGACGGTCAGATCGAACGACGCGGCCTGCTGATCGGCGAAGCCCGGCTGCGCCGCCGCTCGGCACCGGTCCATGTCATCATCGACACCGGAAGCTCGCACACGCTGATCAATCGCCAACTGCGTCGGCACCTGTTTGATGCCGGCGTACAGTTCAACATCAATGTTGCCGTCACCGGGATCGAGGATGCCGATGGCGAGGAGGCTCGCCCGGTCCTCATCCGCCAGCTGCAGATCGGCGGCCTGTGTGTCGACCAGGCTCCCGCCCTGCAATCCGATCTCGACGTATTCGACGCACTGGGCTGGGCCGACGAGCCGGCCATGATCCTCGGCATGGACACGCTCCGATACGCCCGCATCCGGGTCGACCGTGCCGCCGGCGTATTCGAGATCTCCGGCACGACCGAGGACACGCAATGCAATGGCGACCGGGTGCAGATGCCCGGGCTCTGATCCGCTCAGGAAAGCGCAAAGAAAAAGGCCGCAGAACCGAAGTTCCGCGGCCTTCTTTTTGGTTCGGATCGTCGCCGCTAGGGAGCGTCGGACGACCGGTCCATTGACGGCCCACCGGCTTCGGTTTCGGTCGGGTGGGGAGTCATCTGGGCCTCAGCCATCAGTCGCTTGATGATCGGTGAGATCAACAGCATCACCAAGGCTATCAACATGGCGATGATACCGACCTGAGTATACACACTGACATACGTCGCCTTGGCGGCGGCCACATTGGTCAATTGTCCGCCAACGGTCTCGGCCCCGGTCGACTTCGCGATCACGCCGGCGAGATAGTTGGACAGGCCAGAATACAGGAACCATGCCCCCATCGTCATACCGACGACCCGGGCGGGCGCCAGCTTGGTGACGGCGGACAGGCCAACCGGCGAGAGCAGAAGCTCGGCCATGGTGTGGATCCAGTAGATCAGGAAGATGAAGATGACCGCTGTCATCGCGGCCGAACCACCTGCCTGCATACCGCCTACAAGCGCCAGGAAGCCCAATCCGACGCCAAAGACGCCAAAGGCGAATTTCACAGGCGTGGAGGGTTCCCGATTACGCTTGGCCAAGGCAATCCACATCCACGCCACGATGGGCGCGAAGATGAAGATGAAGCCGGCATTGAGCGACTGGAACACCGGAGCCGGCACTGACCAACCGAAGATGGTCTTGTCGACCAGGCGGTCCGTAAACAGGTTCAGCGACGAACCGGCTTGTTCGAACAGGGCCCAGAACGGGATCTGCGCCAGCACAAAGTAGATCGCCGCAAACATCCGGCTGCGCTCAACACCGCTGAGCTTGATGATGCTGTACAGAACCAGCAGCACAAAGACCGCCACGCCCAACATGCCGACAAACCATTCCGGAATGACGTGGGCATTCATGACCAGCGACATCGACACCGCGATGATGCCAAGCCCCGCCAGATAGCAGGCCTGCTCGACCGTGATCGGGCCCAGGACCTTCTTCTTCAGCTTCTCCGGATTCGGCGGCTCGGCCCGTCCACCGAGGTATTTCTGCCCCCAGAGGAAGACGACCAGGCCCGCCAGCATACCGATACCGGCCAGACCGAAACCCCAAGCCCAGCCATACACAATGCCGAGTATGCCGCACGTGATGGAAGACAGGAAAGAGCCGAGATTGATGCCCATGTAGAACAGGGTGAAGCCGGAATCGCGACGCTTGTCCTCGACCCCGTAAAGCGAGCCGACAATCGTCGAAATATTCGCTTTGAGATAGCCGACGCCAGCAATGATCAGCGCCAGCGAGAGGTAGAGAATGAACACGTAGAGCTGCTCACGCACCGGCTCGCCGACGGCGTACTCACCGTCAGCAACGGAGGTGAGGACAGTGTCATCGTCATTGTCACGGGTACCGTTATCGTCGACGATCTCGAGGTAGCTCAGTTCCGACTCGGCAAGCTGATACAGCGCCCCGCCGATTGTCACGCTTTGTGAAACATCGTCTCCGACTGACGTCACCGTGACCGGGAATTCACCTTCGCCCGGCAATTCCAGGGTGGTAGCCGGCGCCTCACCAGCGCAATCAGACAGGCCGAACGTGTTGCAGATATTGGCAACAAAGCCACGCGGTTCGGCGACCATGGCGAATTCAGCAGCGCGCTCCACTTCCTGATCGGTCGCGTCGTAGCGCTCGCCGAGGAATGTGCGGGTTTCACCGTTTTCGCCGGTCAGGGTCAGCACGCTGTCATTGCGGAAAACCAGCAGGCGAGCCTCACCCTCATAGTCGATGAAAAGTTGCTGTCGGTCGCCGCGCCCTTCGGCCTCGAGTTCATACGTCTCGCCAGCGACTGTGATGTCCTGGCGGGAGCCATTGCCTTCGAACGCCATGCCGAGGTGACCAAGCACCAGCAGGATGGCGCCAAAGGTGACGGCCTTTCTCTGCCCGAGATAACGGTCGGCCAGCGTGCCGCCGATGATGGTCATGATATAGACCAACGCCGTATAGGCACCGTACATCACTCCGGACCGCTCGTCAGAGAACAGGAAGTGCTGTGTCAGGTAGATGATCAGCAGTCCGCGCATCCCGTAATACGAGAAACGCTCCCACATCTCCGTGAAGAACAGGATGGCCAGCCCCTTCGGATGTCCGAAGAAGGAGGTGTCCTTGTTTTCTTGATTGGGCGCATTGCCCGGCGTTGCGGTCGTGTCCGTCACGCGTATCTCCCCAGTACCCGCCCCACGCGGGCTTTAAATAGGGGCGCAATTGACCACGCGCGGGGAGAAGGCTCAAGCCTCGGCGACGGCCTGATGCATGGGAGCGCTACACATTTGGGTGTGCGGCGTTCATCCGGACACGGATTTTCGCCGTCAGGCCTAGTAGGCGCACTCGGTGAAAACGGGCTCGATCGAGCCGTCCCACTCGCCCTTGAAACGGTCGATCAGGTCCTCGGCGCGGGTGCGTCCGGTGCGGACGATCTCGTCGAGATCATCAAGGAAGAGCGTCTCGCTTTCGCCATGACCATTCTGCCGGGCGCGGGCGCGAAGGCCGACACGGGCAATGGCCAGGGCTTCGCGGGCGATGTCCTGCAAGGTGCCGTCGCGGAAGGGCGTATGCAGACCGGACTTGGCCGCTCCGACACGCAAGGCGTCGCGCTCGGCTTCGGCCCAATCCTTGACCAGGTCCCAAGCGGCATCCAGCGCCGTGTTGTCATAAAGCAGCCCGACCCAGAAGGCCGGCAGGGCGCACAGCGTATTCCACGGCCCTGAGTCAGCGCCGCGCATTTCCAGGAATGTCTTCAGCCGCACCTCCGGGAAGACGGTGGAGAGATGGTCTTCCCAGTCGCTCAGCACCGGCTTTTCGCCCGGCACGACGTCGAGTTTTCCGTCGAGGAAGTCGCGGAAGGACTTGCCGGTCGCGTCGAGATACTCGCCCTTGCGCTTGACGAAATACATCGGCACGTCGAGCGCCCAGTCGCGGTATTGCTCATAGCCGAAGCCCTCGTCGAAAACGAAGGGCAGCATGCCGGTGCGATTGTTGTCAGTGTCGGTCCAGACATGGGCCCGGTAGGACAGGAAGCCGTGCAGGCCGCCATCCTTGAAGGGCGAATTGGCGAACAGCGCCGTCGCCAGCGGCTGCAGGGCCAGCGAGACGCGAAATTTCTTCGCCATGTCGGCTTCGGTCGAGAAATCCAGATTGGTCTGGACCGTGCACGAGCGGAACATCATCTGATGCCCCATCGTGCCGACTTTCGGCATGTAAGCCTTCATCAACCCGTAGCGGGCCTTGGGCATCATCGGCGTCTCTTCGAGCGACCATTTCGGCGAGAAGCCGAGGCCGAGGAAGCCGGCACCGATCTCGTCGGCGACTTCGCGCACCTCCTTGAGGTGGGAGTTCACCTCGGCGCAGGTCTGGTGGATGGTCTCCAGCGGCGCACCGGACAGTTCGAACTGCCCGCCCGGCTCCAGCGTGATCGAAGCGCCGTCGCGTTTCAGGGCGATCAGCTCGCCGCCCTCACGCACAGGCTGCCAGCCGAAGCGCTCCAGGCCCGAAAGCATTTTCTCGACACTGGGCCCCTCGGCGCGGAAGGGCAGAGGCGTGTGATCGCCCAGGGAAAAGCCGAATTTCTCGTGCTCGGTCCCGATACGAAAATTGTCGGATGTCTTCTCGCCGGCGGCAAAATAGGCCGTCAGCTGGTCCAGGCTTTCAATGGGAGCACCTTCGCCGCCCGGATTATACGTGCCGCTCATGCCAAGCGCCCCCGCCGTTTCAGAATGTCCGCAACAGATATGGGGGCACTGCGCCGGGAACAAGGGTTTCGCTCTGAGATTCACGGCCTTGTGACGCGCAAAAACCCGCTACTGCCAGTCGCCACAGGTCGATTGCCAGATCGTCAGGGCTGCGATTGCTGCCGTCTCGGCCCGCAGGATGCGCGGCCCCAGCGTCACCGGGATGACGCAATCCAGGCGGCGCAATCGATCCCGCTCGGCCGGTGAAAAGCCACCTTCGGGACCGATCAGGATCGCCGCCGGCCTGTCGCCAACCGACGCCAGCGCGGACGCCATGGGCTGGCCACGCCCGCGAGCCCCACCCCAGGCCGCGTCGGTTTCATCGCCGCTCTCGTCACAAAAGATCAGCGCCCGGTCTTCCGGCCAGTTGTCGAGCAGCGCACCGAGCTTTTCGCTATCGCGCAGCTCGGGCCGGTCGAGCCGTTCAGTCTGTTCGGCCGCCTCCTTGATGATCGCCTGCAGGCGTTCGACCTTGATACGGTCGGACTGGGTCCGTTCAGTCACGACCGGGGCCATCACGGCAACGCCCAGCTCGGTCGCCTTCTCGATGATGAGCTCGGTCTTGGTCCGCCGGATCGGCGCAAACAGCAGCCATAGATCCGGCACGCTTTGTTGCGGCCGTGTCTGCTCACCCACAGTCAGTCCCGCGCCCTTGCGCGAGGCGTGGGCGATTTGCGCCGTCCATTCGCCATCCCGGCCATTGAAGACGCGGACCGCGTCGCCCTCGCCCCGTCGCATGACGTTGATCAGGTAGTGGGCATCCTCGCGGGCCAGCGGAATAGCAGCACCCGCAGACAGCGGCGCATCAATGAAAAGGCGGGGATCGGTCGACATCACACCGCTTTGGCCGCGCACACCCGGGACGTCAAGTCCCGCTGCCGAACCCGCATTCCTGCCTTGAATTGGCCGTCAGCCTTTGCCAAACACCCTCGATGCAACAGAATTTCGACCGGCGAGTCGCCGACAGCCTGCCAAAATCCTGGGTCGACCAAGCGCCACTGGTGCTGCGCCCTTACCTGCGCCTGGCCCGCTATGACCGACCGGTCGGCTTCTGGCTGCTGGGTCTGCCGTGCTGGATGGGATTGATGCTGGCCCGCATCGGCGACGGGATCGCGCCCTATGATCTCTGGCTGGCTTTCCTGTTCGCGATTGGTGCGGTAGCGATGCGCGGTGCCGGTTGCACCTATAACGATATCATCGACCGCGACCTTGATGCCCGTGTCGCGCGCACCGCCGACCGACCGCTGGCGGCGGGCACGGTGAGCCTGAAGCAGGCGTGGGCCTTCCTGGCCGGACAAGCCCTGGTCGGCTTGCTCGTGCTGATCCAATTGCCACTGATCGCCATTCTGGTTGGCCTTGCAGCCCTGCTGCTGGTTGCCGCCTATCCCTTCATGAAGCGCATCACCTGGTGGCCACAGGCCTGGCTGGGCCTGACGTTCAACTGGGGCATACCCGTCGCCTATACCGCCGCCACCGGCCGCATCGATGCGGCGATGATCGTGCTCTATCTCGCTGCTGTGTTCTGGACGCTGGGCTATGACACCATCTACGCTCACCAGGACAGCGAGGACGATGCGCTGGTCGGCGTGAAATCGACCGCCCGTCTGTTCGGCGAGAATTCGCAATACTGGATGGCCGGTTTTTATGGTGCCAACGCCATCCTCGTCGCCCTGGCGATCTGGCTGAGCCGGGCCGAACCGTGGATCGTTATCCCGTTCACCCTCTACACAGCCCACCTGTTCAACCAGGTCCGCCGGCTCGACATTGGCGACGGCGCGCGCTGCCTCAATCTGTTCAAGTCCAACCGCATCACCGGCCTGCTGCTGGTCGCGACACTCTTGACCGGCGCAGTTCTCTGACCCGGACAATTCGCCTCGCGCTTTGATCTGAGCATTTGACCCGTGGCCGTGCGGCGGGCTTGATAGGGTGATGTCGGCGACATCCGCAGCCGCATCCATTGGTCAATCAGGGTGAGTTTCATGCGATTTTTCGTCCGGGCCTTTGCGGCGCTCACCCTGTCCCTGTGCACGCCCATCGCATCAGCAGACCTGCCCGGCGGCCACGGTGTCAACATCCCGCTGCGCTATGAAACCCTGGACAACGGGCTGCGCGTGGTGCTGGCCGAAGACCATACCGTGCCCACGGCAACGGTGGCGGTCTATTATGGCGTCGGCTATCGCAACGAGCCGCGCGGTCGCACCGGTTTTGCCCACCTGTTCGAGCACATCTTTTTCTCCGGCTCGCAAAATCTGCCCGAGCCGGTCTTCTACTATTACATTTCGGGGCTGGGCGGCATCGCCAATGGCTCGACCCGACTGGATTTCACCAACTATTTTGGCGTCGTACCGGCCAATGCCTTGAATGCCTTCCTATGGGCCGAGGCTGACCGCATGGCCGCGCCGACAATCAACGAAGCGGTCTTCCAGCGCGAACGCGACGTCGTCCGCAACGAGATTTTCGTCAATGTCCAGAACCGCGCTTATGGCGATTGGACCTGGGTCGACCTGCCGATCGCGGCCAATGAAAACTGGCACAATGCGCATAATTTCTACGGCGATCTCAGCGACCTCGACGCCGCCACGGTGGCGGACGCGCAGGCGTTCTTCGAGCAGTACTATACGCCGCGCAATGCCGTTCTGGTTATCGCGGGAAGCTTCGACACGGACACCACCCTGGCCACGGTGGAGCAGTATTTCGGCGATATTCCGGCTGGCCCGGACCTGCCGGACATTGACGTCTCCGAGCCACGCCAAATCACCGAGAAGCGCGCCCGGCTGACCGATCCGCTGGCCACCCAACCCGGTCTCGCCATCGCCTACCACATGCCGGAACGCGGCACGCCGGAATACTTCACGATGATCCTGATCGACCAGATCCTGACCCGCGGCGGCGATGCCCGGCTGCAGCAGCACCTGATCGATGATCTGGGTTATGGCAGCGGCGTCGGTGGCGGCATCAACCTTCTGGGCAATGCGTTCAATTATGACGGCCCGATGCTTTGGACCGCCAGCCTGATTCATGACGGAGAAATCGCGCCCGAGACAGTGTTGACCGAGTTTGACCGGGTGATCGACGATCTGCGCGAGACCCGGGTCAGCGAGGCTGTCCTGGCCAGCGCGCGCAGCAAGTTCCTCGCCGAATTCTACATGCAGTTCGACTATGGCACCCGCTTCGGCGTGGCCGACCTGCTCGCCAGTTTCGCCCTGTTTGACGATGACCCGGGTCGTATCAACCGGATCGAGGACGGTTTCGACCAAGTGACCCCGCAAATGATCCAACGCGTCGCCCGTGATTGGCTGCGTCGCGACAACCGGACGGTCCTTGAACTGGTTCCCGGCACGGGTCACCCGGCCGCTCCGCCGGTTGGCAGGGGGGGGCAGCCATGATGCTGGCAGATCGCTTTCGTACCCTCGGACGGACGATACTCGTCCTGCTGGCCGGCCTCGCCTCGCTTACGGCGACGGGGCTTGCCGATCAACCGGGTCGCGGACTGGTGCCGCCGGCGCCGGGCGAGCCCCTGCCTTTTGAACTGCCGGCGTCGCAGTCACTGATGCTGGAAAACGGCCTGACCGTGACATTCATTCCCTGGGGGCTGACGCCGACCCTGGATATCGTTGTCTCCGTGAGAGCCGGCAATATTGATGATGGCGAGCAGACCTGGATTGCCGACCTCACCACGGCGATGATCGAGGAAGGTTTTGCCGGACTGGACCGGGCCGAGATCGGCCGGCGCTTCGCGGCCATGGGTGGTGCCCTCAACACCACGGTGACCCAGTCCCACACCCTGATCGGCGCGCATGTGCTGTCCGATCACGGCGAAGACGCGCTGGCCCTGATCGCCGACGCGGTGCGCCGTCCCGATTTCCCGCCAGACGCGCTCGCCCGGATCAGCGCCGGCATGTCACGCGATATCGAGCTGCGTCGGCAGGAGCCCGACTCGCTGGCCTTCACGACGGCCTTCCAGTCGCTGTTCCCGCCCGACCATCCCTTCCATTTCGGCCTTCCGCGCCCGGGTCAGGTTGATGGCTTCACGATCAATGATGTCCGCGACTTCCACGCCGCCAAATTTGGTGCCGGCCGGACCCATCTCTATATCGCCGGCCGGTTCGACGCTGTCCGCATGGAAGCCGCCGTACGGGAAGCCTTTGGGGACTGGCCACGCGGTGAACAAGACAACGCGCCGTTGGCGATCCCGGCCCGGGGTCCCGTGGTGCATTTGGTCGACCGGCCCGGCTCGCTGCAGACAACGATCCATCTGGTCTATCCGGTTGGCGCGATCACGTCGAAGGATGCCACGGCATTGTCGGTGATGGATGCAGCCCTGGGCGGTGCCCTGGCCGCCAGCATGCGCGAGGCCGGCTGGTCCTATTCTCCCAGCAGTTTCATCCAGTGGACCCGCGGCGGCGGGATGTGGACCTATACCGACGATATCGATACGCCCCGTACCGTCGATGCCCTGACATCTGTCTTCGAGACGATCGCCTCGGCGCGGGAGCAGACGTGGAACATGGACGGTACCCGGCGCTGGCTGGCCAGCCTGTTCGTGATGTCGACCGGCTCGACCTATGGCCTGCTCGAAAACCTGGCATTGCGAGACGCGTTCAGGCTCGATCACGACTATCTCGACCGGCGCGTCCCGGCCCTGATGTCGGTCACCGATCGCGAAGTCAACGCCGTCGCCCGCGCCTATCTGCGCGATGACCGCCTCACCTTCGTGGTGGTGGGCGATCTGGCCCGGTTCGAGGTCGGACTGCGGGCATTGCCGGCGCTCGAGCAGGCGGAATTCGTGCGACGTTCCGCCGACGCCGCTCTCGCCGACTGACACCGGTTCGTAGATTGCGGCGCGAGACAGCGGTCTATAGGCTGTGATCCGCCGGCCGTTTGGAAGGGTTGTTGATGACTCATAGCGCTATCGCACACCTTGTCGCACTGTCTCTCCTGGCGTCTCCCTCGTTCGCACAGACTGGAACCGGAACGCCGGAATGCCGGATTGCCGATGTGCTCGGAGAACTGGCCGAAGATCCAACCGAAATTCTGCCGAGCGGCTTCACACGTCAGGATATCCGGACCCTCGCACTCCGCATGTGCAGTTCGATGGTTCTTCACTCTACAGCTGGTTCTGACGGCATAATCGAAGACCTTGACACCTATATCCTCGACTTCAATGGCTGGGATCGGGATACGCCGAATTACCAGTCACGCGTCGCCGAGTTCTGGAACGATCACATCGAACTCTTCATCTGTCGGAACCACGGGCATCGATACATGCATGATCATTTCCTGATCCGCGCGGTCGAGATGGGGAGTTTCTTTGACCTCCCTTTGAACGGCTACATCCTGCAGGATGAGGAACTCTACCCGTTCGACATCAATGTCGTACAGATCGATGAAGCCGGTGAGGCAGAAACGCTGCTCGATCATGTTGATGGAGTTCTGGCGAGTGGAAATCGGGGCTATCCCCTGCGTCGCCTCCGGGAAATGCGGGAAATCATTGTCACCTGGTACGATGCCCGCTCAGCCGCCGAGCTTTGCCCCTAACGCCGGCCCCGACGCGCCGCAACGCGCCTAGTCGATCGCCTGCGCAAACAGGATCCGGTGACCGTCCGGCGTCTGAACGCCAAACTCACGCATGCCCCAGGGCTGATCGGTAAGGCGGTGGATGATGTCGACTCCGGGGCCCTTGATTTCGTCATGGAAGGCCCTGACGTCATCGAACTCAACATAGGCGAAGAACTGGTGATCGCCGAGCTGGGCCGGCGGGATGGCGTCGGCGCAATGGCCGATGCGCAGATAGCAGTTGTCGCGGCGCAGGAAGGCCCAGCCATCCGCTCGCAGCCAGTGCTCGAAACCCAGATTCTCCACCCACCAGCGGGCGGTCGTCTCCAGATCATTGACGGCCAGTACATAAGTGGACCGTGTCACGCGTGTGGTCATGGCTTGCTCCCGCGTCACCGGGCGCATACCCCGGGTGCCGCCCCATAGTGACAGGAAGCGCCATGACCGGCACCCCCCGGCTCGATGACCCCCACGACTTCATCCGCGCCAACACCGCATTGCTGGCGCCGCCACTGGTGCCCGAGGTCAAGCTGCATCTGGCGGTCGAGACGGTGTCGATCTGGGAGCAGACCGAGGAGGCGCTGGGTGAAATGGGTCTGCCACCGCCCTTCTGGGCCTTCGCCTGGGCCGGCGGTCAGGCTCTGGCGCGCTACTGCCTCGATAATCCGGAGATCGTGGCCGGCAAGCGCGTTCTCGATTTTGCCGCCGGCGGGGCGGTCTCCGGTATTGCCGCGATGAAGGCTGGCGCCGCCTCGGTCGAGGCCTGCGAGCTGGACAGTTTCGCCGTCGCCGCGATCGAGACCAATGCCCAGGCCAATGGCGTGACGCTGACAACACGGCTCGGCGATCTGGTCGGCACGGATGACGGGTGGGATGTTGTGCTGGCCGGGGACGTCTTTTACGAGGCCGAACCGGCGCGTCTGATTGGCGGCTGGCTGGAGGGCCTCAATGCCCGCGGCGCGACCGTGCTGATCGGCGATCCGGGGCGTTCTTTCCTGCCCCAGGACAAGCTGGAAAAGCTGGCCGAATACACCGTGCCGGTCACCCGCGACCTGGAAGACCGCGAGGTACGACAGGCCAAGGTGTGGAAATATCGCTGACGCTCCCCTCGCCCGCAGAATCAAACCACTATCCGTGCCATGGCCCGCGCTCGCGCCGTTGACCGGCGACTATTCCTGCTGCTCGAAATTGCCGCCCGCAAACTCAACCGGGATGCCGACGCGCGCCTGAAATCGGTCGCGGGCGTGACCTCGGCCCAGGCCGCCGTGCTGTTCCTGCTGGCAAGACGTGGCGAACGGCGCATGGGCGATATCGGCGAGATGCTGTCGCTGCATCCACCCGCCGTGACCGGTCTGGTCAATCGCATGGAAGCGCTGGGCCTGGTCACCAAAATGGCCTCGCCCACAGACAAGCGGTCGGCGATCGTGTCACTGACCGAAAAGGGTCGGGCGCTGGGCGATACGGCCGACCATGTCCTGCGTGATCTCAACACCGAGCTGGAACGCCGGCTGGGCGAAGACGATGCCGACATGTTGCACCGCGTACTGACCCGTCTGGCGGTCGACTTCTGAACGCCCGCAAAGCGACCAGGATGACGTTTACGTCAACTGATTAACGGTGTTCAAGCGCCCCGTTTTTGCTCTAGTCTCGCCCCGAACCCAACAAGCCCGAATGGGCAAATCCATAAGGGAGGCTCGCATGAGCGAACTGGTTCTGGTCGATACTGCAGACCGTATCCGCACGATACGTTTCAACCGTCCGGCGAAGAAAAACGCCCTTACCCAGGACATGTATTCCGCGGCCGCCGAAGCCCTGGAAAGCGCCGACACCGATCCGTCGGTCCGGGTCAGCATCATCACCGGCACCGATGGGGTGTTCACGGCCGGCAATGACCTTGTCGACTTCACCCAGCGCCCGCCGGACTTCAACGAACAGCATGACACACCGCCGGTGCGCCGTTTCATGATGGCCTTGTTGAACGCGCAAAAGCCGGTTGTCGCTGCTGTCGACGGTCTGGCGATCGGTATCGGGGTGACCCTGCTTTTGCACTGCGATCTGGTCATCGCGTCAGACCGCTCCATCTTCAAGACGCCCTTTGTCGATCTTGCCCTGGCACCGGAATTCGCCTCCTCGCAACTCATGCCCCGCATCTTCGGGCATGCGGTCGCGGCAGAACTCCTGCTGCTTGGTGACACCTGGGACGCGACTCGGGCCCGCGAGACCGGCCTGGTCAATCGAGTCACCGAACCCGGCACGCTGGACGAAACCGCCCGCTCTGTCGCCGGCATCCTCGCCGCCAAGGCACCCAGCTCGCTCAAGGCATCGAAAGCGCTGATGCGGACCCCGGTCGAAAGCATCGAGGCCCGCATGGATCGCGAGAACACGATTTTTGCCTCGCAGCTGCAATCGCCGGAATTTGCAGAGGCCGCCGCGGCCTTCCTGGAACGCCGGGCACCGGATTTCGACAAGCTGGGCTGAACACCGGACCATCACAATCAGGGGACATGACGACATGAAGAAGCGCCATATCGCAGGGGCCACACTGGCCGTCCTGCTCGCCGCCGGGATCACCGCGCTCAACCTGTCCCCGATCGGGCGGATTTACCTGCCGTCCGGCACCGGCATTGTCGCCAAACAGATGTGCTCGCTGACCTGGGTGTCCGGTATCGATCCGGACCAGGCCTACGACCTGTACCTCGACCCGCTGCTGGGCGATGCGGCCAGCTTGATCAGCTATCAGATGGACGAGGACAACCGCGCGGTCACGTCCTCGGTGCTCGGCCTGTTCTGGCGGCAAAGGGCGGTCTGGCGGGACGGTCTTGGTTGTACGCTGGTCCATGGAAACGGCGGGTTCGATCCGGACCTGACTGTCCCGGTGGCTGAGGACTTCCAGCCGATGGACCTCGACACAGCCCATCGCGATGCCTGGTTCGACACCGAGGCGCTGGACGCTGCGGTGATGGGGGCCTTCGACAACAGCGGGGCTGACCGCCGCCAGACCCTCGCAGTGGCCGTGTTGCACAGAGGCCGCCTGGTCGCTGAACACTATGCACCAGGTGCCAGCCGCGAGACGCGCTTCCACGGCTGGTCGATGACCAAGAGTGCGATGACGACGCTCGCCGGGACGCTGGTCCATGACGGGCGGCTCGACATCGAGGCCGAAGGCGCCGTTCCGGCCCTTGCCGAGATCGACGACATCCGCCTGTCCGAGATCACCGTCGAAAGCCTCCTGCGTATGGCCGGGGGTCTCGCCATCGCCGAGACCAATACCGGCATGGATCCGAATTCGGAGATGCTGTTCACCCAGTCGGACATGCCGCGCTATGCCGCCACCCGCGAACGCCTGCATGCGCCCGGCGAGCACTGGCAATACATGAGCGGCAACACCATTCTTGCCACCGACACCATGCAGCGCATGCTGGGGGACAGCCTTCCCGAACAGGTCGCCGGCCTGCGCGAGCGCATCTTCGAACCGCTGGGTATTTATTCAGCGATCATGGAGCCGGGCGAAAACGGTGTCTTTCAGGGCTCGTCCTACATGTATGCCACAGCCCATGACTGGGCCCGGCTGAACCAGCTCTATCTCGACAATGGTGTCGTCAATGGCGAGCGCCTGCTGCCGGAAGACTGGTATTCGATCGTTGCCGAGCCGACCCCGGGCTCCAATGGCGAGTACGGGATGGGATTCTGGCTGCCCAATGAGCGCAGCACCCTGCCGCCGGAGACCATCATGATGAGCGGTTTCCAGGGGCAATGGGGCTATGTCATGCCCGAGCAGGAGCTGGTCATCGTGCGCTTTGGCGCCACCACCGGTGTCAACTCCCGTACCGGCCGCCTGGCCAACGCGGTCCGTTCGGCATTGCAGCCAACGTCCGCTGCGCCATCAGACGCTGCTTTGACAGACGACGCTGCAGACCCGCAACAGTAAAGCCTGTCAGGCAGCCACACAGAGCGGCGGGGTCTCGGCCAGCACGCCTCTCATCAACACCCGTCGCACATGCTGGCTGACAGCGAAGGGGCCGGACAGCTTGTCGCTGACCGCCCGAATGAGACCGGGCTGGGCCGTACCGGCCTTGGAGGCGGCGATGGCCCAGGTTTCATACTCCCTTTGCAAGACCGGCACGACCTCCAGCACCTGCAAGTCGTCCAGCCGATCATCCTCAAAAGCCCGATCGCGGTAGGCGCACAGGGCATCGAAGCCGCCTTCCAGGACTTCCAGGAACCATCCGTCCTCAACCACCAGGCCACCAGTCAGGCCCTCGGCGACGCTGCTCCGCATGCAACATGCCAGCACCGACCCGAAGGCTCCGTTGAGCGCACCGGGACCGGTGTCGATAGTCGAGCGGGCAGCGAGAACCATTCTGTGCAGCATGAAGCCATCCGGTTGGCGTGATCGATGGCTGGGCTCTAACCCCTGAAGCTGAAGCTTGGCTCAACAGGCAGGCCGGCATTTTTCTCGATATTGCCTCAAATTTTCGAGACTTCCCGGCATCGCTCTGAACCTGCGACGGAAAGCGGGCTGGACTTTCCGCGATGAAATTGCAGTTTCAGACGCACAACAAAGCAGGACAGCGGCCATGGCCTACAAATCCCTCCGTGATTTCATCGAACAGCTGGAAGCCGAGGGCGACCTGGTCCGCGTCACGACCCCGGTTTCCACCGAGCTCGAAATGACCGAAATCCACAGACGCACCCTCCATGCGGGCGGCCCGGCCATCCTGTTTGAAAATGTCATCAACGAGCGCGGTGAGAAGAGCGAGATGCCGTGCCTTGTCAACCTGTTCGGCACGGTGAAGCGCGTCGCCCAGGCGGTCACACTGGGCGGACAGGCGCGCACCACGGGCGAGGAGTTGCGCGAAGTTGGCGAACTGCTGGCCTTCCTGCGACAGCCCGAACCACCGCGCGACATCAAGGGCGCGTTCGAGATGCTGCCTCTGGCCAAGACGGTTATGTCGATGCGGCCCAAAAATGTCAGCAAGGCGCCTTGCCAGGATGTCGTCCTGACCGGCGACGATATCGACCTTGACCGTTTGCCGATCCAGACCTGCTGGCCCGGCGAACCGGCGCCGCTGATCACGTGGCCGCTGGTCGTCACCAAGGGCCCGTCAGATGACAGGCAGGATGATTTCAATCTCGGCATCTACCGGATGCAGAAACTGTCCAAAACCCGCACCCTCATGCGCTGGCTGAAACATCGCGGCGGCGCCCAGCACTATCAGCGCTGGAAAGACAAGAAGCCGGACCCGTTGCCCGCCGCCGTCGTGCTCGGCGCCGACCCCGGCACCATCCTCGCCGCGGTGACGCCAATCCCCGACACGCTGTCGGAATACCAGTTTGCCGGCATTCTGCGCGGCCAGAAGGCCGAGCTGGTCGACTGCAAGACCATCCCGCTGAAAGTCCCAGCAGAGGCCGAGATCATCCTGGAAGGCCACGTCCTGCTCGATGAGTACGGGCCGGAAGGCCCCTATGGCGACCACACCGGCTATTACAATTCCGTCGAACATTTCCCGGTGTTCGAAATCAGCGCCATCACCATGCGCAAGGATCCGATCTATCTGACCACCTATACCGGCCGCCCGCCCGACGAGCCGGCCATTCTCGGCGAGGCCCTCAACGAGGTCTTCATTCCGCTGTTACAGCAGCAATTCCCGGAGATCCTCGATTTCTGGCTACCGCCCGAGGGCTGTTCCTACCGCATCGCGGTGATCTCGATGAAGAAGGCCTATGCCGGTCACGCCAAGCGCGTGATGATGGGCGCCTGGTCCTTCCTGCGCCAGTTCATGTATACCAAATGGATCATCGTCGTGGATGACGACATCGACGCACGCGACTGGAAGGATGTGATGTGGGCTGTCTCGACCCGCATGGACCCCGCCCGCGACATCGTCACCGTCGAGAACACGCCCATCGACTATCTCGACTTTGCGTCGCCCGTATCCGGCCTGGGCTCGAAGATCGGGCTCGATGCGACCAACAAGACCGGCCATGAAACCACCCGCGAGTGGGGCGAAAAACTCGACATGGACGACGCCACGAAAGCCCGCGTGGATTCGCTCTGGAATGAGTTGGGGATCAACCTTGAAGGCCAGGCGCGCTGAGCCGGCAGGCTGATCGTCCGAACGAGCCGGTCAGCTTCTGAACGGGTCTTGCATCAAGATCACGTCCTCGCGCTCCGGCGAGGTCGACACCAGGGCGATCGGGCATTCGATCAGTTCTTCGATGCGGCGGACATATTTGACGGCCTCGGCCGGAAGATCCGCCCAGGAGCGGGCACCGGCGGTGGAGCCCTCCCAGCCTTGCAACTCCTCATAGACCGGGGTCACCCGGGCCTGGGCTTCCTTGCCGGCTGGCAGATGGTCGAGCCGCGTGCCGTCCAGATCATAGGCGACGCAGACCTTGATGGTCTTGAAACCGTCGAGCACATCCAGCTTGGTCAGGGCAACGCCATGCACACCACCGACCTGCAAGGTCTGGCGGGTGATCACGGCGTCAAACCAGCCGCAGCGACGCTTGCGTCCTGTGACAACGCCGAACTCATGTCCGCGCTCACCCAGCATCTGGCCATCGGCGTCATTCAGCTCGGTCGGGAAAGGGCCCTCGCCGACCCGGGTCATATAGGCCTTGGCGATGCCCAGCACATAGCCGACATCGCGCGGGCCGACGCCGGTCCCGGCCGAGGCCTGACCGGACACGGTGTTGGAGGAGGTGACGAAGGGATAGGTGCCGTGGTCGACGTCCAGCAGGGCACCTTGGGCCCCTTCAAACAGGATCTTCTGGTCCGACTTGATGGCGTCCTTCAGGACCCGCCAGACCGGTGCCGCATAGGGCAGGATTTTCGGTGCGATTTCGGTCAGCTCGGCGACCAGCTGATCAGCACTGTATTCCACGTGGCCAAGGCCGCGACGCAGCGCATTGTGATGGTGCAGGATATCGATGACGCGGGCCTTCAGCGCCTCCGGATCGGCCAGGTCGATGACCCGCACAGCCCGGCGTCCGACCTTGTCCTCATAGGCCGGGCCGATACCGCGACGGGTGGTGCCGATGGCCACTCCGTCCTGGCGGTTCTCGCGCAAGGCATCAAGCTCACGGTGAATCGGCAGGATCAGGGCGGCGGTCTCGGAAATCTTGACCACGTCCGGAGTGATCTTCACACCCTGTTGCGCGATGCGATCAACCTCGGCCACGAAGGCCCAGGGATCGACGACCACGCCATTGCCGATGACCGACAGCTTGCCGCGCACGACGCCGGACGGCAGCAGGGAAAGTTTGTAGACATTCTCACCGACAACGAGGGTATGGCCGGCATTGTGACCGCCCTGGAAACGGGCCACCACATCGGCGCGGTGCGACAGCCAGTCGACCAGCTTGCCCTTGCCCTCATCGCCCCACTGGGCACCCACCACGGTTACATTGGCCATGAAAGCCTCCTCGCTTGCAGGCCCGCACGCGCGCGAGTCCTGTCCGCGGGCCGATTATTTGTCACGAAGCCGTTATTTGGGCCAGACCCGTTTGCAGGATACCGGTGGATTGAGTAGCCTCGTGCACACATGCCTTCCAACGTGCATGATCGAAGGGGACATCAGATGATTTCTGCACGATCCGTTCTCGCGACGATGAGCCTGAGCCTGACCTGCATCGCCCCTGTCTTGTCGCAGACGCCCACATCGCCGCCCGACGCCTGTGTCGGCGCACCTTGGGACGCCTTCGACTTCTGGGTCGGTGAGTGGAATGTCTATGCTCCGGCCAACGGCGACACGCCCGGCCCCTATCTCGGCCACAATCGGATTGAGCGCATCAATGGTGGCTGCCTGATCACCGAACACTGGGTCGGCGCCAGCGGCAATGCCGGCGACAGTATCAATGTCCACGACCCGCTGATCGGGGCCTGGCGCCAGGTCTGGATGAGCAATGGCTGGTATATCGACTATACCGGCGGCCTCGACGAGGCCGGCGCCATGGTGCTGACCGGGGAAGCCTATACCGTCCCGACCCAGACCCGCGCCCCCTTGCGCGGCACCTGGACTCCGAATGAAGACGGTACCGTCACCCAACAGTTTGACCAGGGCGATGCCGAAGGAAACTGGCAGACGGTGTTTGTCGGCGTCTATGTGCCGAAAGACGACGATCCGCGGGCGGATGAGGCAGCAGAGGCGCGGGGGGAGTAGGCGGCGCCACACCCAACAAGGGCGAGGACCAATGCCGAAGCTTGTCATCCCCGCCGGATGTCCGGCGCACGCCGGACGCAGGGCGGGGACCTAACTCTTTGCGATCACATAGGTCCCTGACTTGCGCCCCGCGTTCGCGGGGCGTCCATCAGGGATGACAAACGACGATAGGTGAGCCCGAAAGCTCGCACCCTTTAATTCCCGAAGCGGTAGCCCAAGCGGATGCCGGCATTGTCGAGCGCCTGGTTGCGACCGGAGGCCAGGATCTGGCCGTGGGAGATGTGCTCGTAATAGGCGCCGACCGACCAGCGCTCATTGAGGTCGTAATCAAGACCGATGGCGTTGTGGAAGAGGATCTCATTGCCCATCAGCGAGCGGGTGGTGGCCAGACGGATACGGGTCGGGTCGCCGGGAGGCGAGTTGGGGTCGATGTCCTCGACGCCGTCATTATAGGTCAGGCCGGTACGGAATTCGAAGTTGAGATTTTCGGCAAGCCGGAAATCCCAAGCGAGGCCCGTACCGCCGAAGTTGGTCAGGCTGTTCGTGTTGAACGAGCCATAGAGGTAGGGGCGCGGCGATCCGATCGGATCGAGAAAGTCGGGCGACGCAAACAACAGGTCGAGGGTCACGTTCGGGCCATCTTCGACGTGGTCGGCCAGGTCGTGGGCGGTCACGCCGAGGCGGAATTCCATGCCGCGATCATCGGCAAGGCCCGCGCCGGTGAGGAGGGCAAAGGCGGCGGTCGTCGTCAGGATGGTTTTCATGATGTCCCCTCGGGCCGCCGTTGCGACCGGTCTGTTGGCTGTTGCAAACGGGATAAAGCGTGTCTCAGCCCGCGTCCAGCGCTTCGCGATAGGCCCAGTCGAGCCACGGGCCGAGTGCGGCCAAATCGTCACGCTCGACGGTCGGCCCGCACCAGATGCGGATTCCCGGCACAGAGGCCCGGTGCATGGTGATATCGAGCGCCGCATTCTCGCGCTCGAGCAGCGAGGAAATGCGCTTGGTCAGATCCCATTGTGCGTCCTCACCCGCGGCGATTACGGATGGATCCGTGTATTTCAGCGTCACCGAGACCGGTGAGCGGTGAGCCGGGTTTTCGCACAGATACTCGACCCAATCGGCACCTGCGACCCAGGCGTCCAGCGCCTCGAAATTCTCTTCACGACGACGGATCAAGGCGGGCAGACCGCCGATGCGGGACGCCCATTTCAAGGCCGCCAGATAGTCCTCGACCGCCATCAGTGACGGCGTGTTCAGGGTCGAACCTTCATAGACCGCCATATTGGCCTTGCCCTTGGCGTGAAGCTGCAACAGCCCGGGGATCGGCCAGTCGGGGCGGTAGTTGTCGAGGCGCTCGATGGCACGCGGGCTCATCACAAGCATGCCGTGCTGGGCCTCGCCGCCCATGCATTTCTGCCAGGAGAAGGTGAGCACATCGATCTTCGACCAGTCAATCTCGACCGCGAAAGCGGCGGAGGTCGCGTCGCACAGGGTCAGGCCCTCACGGTCGGCGTCGATCCACTCGAAATCCGGAATCCAGACACCGGCCGCGGTCCCGTTGAGCGTGAAGATCGCATCGCGCTTGGGGTCATACTGGCTAATATCGGGCAGCGTGCCGGCCGGCTCCTGGAAGACCCGCAAATCCTTCAGCTTCAACTCGTCCCGGGCGTCCAGCGTCCAGCGATTGCCGAAAACGTCCCAGGAAAACACGTCAGCGCCGCGCTGGCCCAGCAGTGACCACATCGCCGCTTCCATCGCGCCTGTGTCCGACCCGGGCAACATGGCCACCCGATAACCCTCGGGCAGCTCGAGCAGGGCATGGGTCCGCTCGATCGCTTCCTTGATCCGCGCCACCGGCGCTCCTGCCCGATGAGTGCGCGACAGCGGCGCATCGGCGAGGGCGTCCCAGGACCAGCCCGGATATTTCTTGACCGGACCGCAGGAAAAGCGCGGATCGGCAGGACGAAGGACCGGCTTGGGATTGTCGGTACGGGTCGCGGTTTGCGTGGGGGTATCGGCCAATTCGGTCTCCGGAGAATCGCAGTGGGTCGGACGGTTCATGTTGCAGTGCACGTTGACGCCCTCCCCGGCGCGGGGCAAGAGCTTTCGCCATGATTTCAACGCCCCTGATTGCGCCGCAACGCGACCGCTTCGATCTGCCGCGCGAGACCTGCTATCTCAACGCTGCCTATATGGGCCCGATGCCGACATCGGCTGTCGCCGCCGGTCAGGACAGCTATGCCCGCAAGGGGCAGCCCTGGCGGTATCAAGTCCAGGCAGACTTCTTCGACGCCCCGGAGGACCTGCGAGTGCAGGCGGCACGCCTGTTCGGCGCCAGCGTCGATGACATCTCCCTGGTCCCCGCCGCCTCCTATGGCCTCGCCACCGCAGCCCGCAATCTGGCGCCCGATGCCAACAGCGAAATCCTGGTGCTGGCCGAGCAATTCCCGTCCAATGTCTATGTCTGGCGCGACTTGGCGGCCGAACAGGGCGCACGCGTCCGTACAGTGTCGCGGTCAGACAATCAGAGCTGGACCGAGGCCATGTTGGCCGCGATCTCGCCCGCCACATCCATCGTCGCCTGCCCGCAGGTGCACTGGGCCGATGGCGGTGCGCTGGACCTTGCCGCTATCAGCGACGCGGCCCGGCGGCAAGGCGCGGCGCTGGTGCTGGATCTGACCCAATCGCTGGGCGTGATGCCCTTCGACCTCGCCGCCATCCAGCCCGATTTCGCCGTCGCCGCCAGCTATAAATGGCTGCTCGGCCCCTATGCGATGGGCTTTCTCTATGTCGCGCCGCATCACCAGTCGGGTGAGCCGCTGGAGCAGAACTGGATCGTGCGCGACAAGGCCGAGGATTTTGCCCGCCTGGTCGACTATGCCGACGACCATGCCCCCGGTGCTCGCCGTTTCGACATGGGGGAACGCTCGAACTTCCAGCTCGTCCCCGCCGCTTCGGCCAGCCTGTCAGCCATGCTCGACTGGGGCAGCGAGGCGCTGGCCGCCACGCTCGGTCAGGCCAATCGCCAGCTCGCCGACCGGCTGGCACCGCTGGGCCTGCGCGAAACGACACCGGACCGGGCGCCGCACTATCTCAGCCTGTCGCTGCCGGACAGCGCTCCGGCCGACCTGCCCGCACAGCTCGCCGCCCAAAACATATTTGTCTCCCAGCGCGGCGACCGGATGCGCATCACACCCCATGTCTATAATGATGAGGCAGACTTCCAGCGGTTCGCATCGGTACTGGAAACCTTGCTTTGACATCCACTCCCACGCCTCACACGGTCGGCCCGCGCGACTGGGCTGCCCTGCTCCTGCTGACCGTGCTTTGGGGTTCCGCCTTCGCCTTCATCAAGCACAGCGTCGAAACCCTGCCGCCGGGCGCGCTGATCTTTGTCCGCCTCAGTCTCGCCGCTCTTGCCCTGACTGTCTGGGCCCACATGCGCGGGCGCCGTCTGCCGCCGCTGAACGACCGGCGCTGGCTGTGGATGGCCGGGCTGGGCCTGTTCGGCAATGCGCTGCCCTTCTTCCTGGTCAGCTGGGCGCAGCTATACATCGACAGCGCGCTGGCCGGCATTCTGGTGGCGACCATGCCGCTCGTCACGGTCGGCCTTGCCCATGCCTTCGTGCCCGGCGAGCGTATGACGCTGCGAGCCCTGCTCGGCCTGATTGTCGGCTTTGCCGGTGTCATCCTCTTGCTCGGCCCCTCCGCTCTGGCGGCTCTGGGCGGCGCCGACACGCTGGCGCAACTGGCGGTGATCGGCGCGGCGACCTGTTACGCCATCAACGCCATCCAGGCCCGCCTGCTGCCCGACACCCCGCCCTCGGTCTCCGCCGCCGGCATGTTGATCATGGCGACGATCTTCGCGGCACCGCTGGGCGTCTGGGACCTAATGCAGGTTGACGATGTCGCCCCGAGCGCCTGGTTCGCCGCAGCCTGGTTGGCGCTGGGTCCGACCGCGTTCGCATCGGTAATCCTGATGCAGGTGGCGCGCACGGCCGGGCCGAATTTCCTGGCGATTGCCAACTATCTGACGCCGATCGCCGCCCTGGTCACCGGCCTCGTCATCGGCGAGCTGGTCGGTTGGACCGCGGTCCTCGCACTGGTCGTCATCCTGGCCGGCGTCTGGCTGGCACGCGGCGGCAAACGGACCCGGCAACCCAAGGTGTAAAGCTGGCCTTGCAGATCGACGGACTTCTCGGAAATATTGCAACAAGTCGCTGGTCTGGCGGTTGGTGTGGGGGGAGTTTTCGATGAAACATGTCTTGTGGACCCTGGCGGTCGGCCTTGCCTTGACCTGCTGTCCGGCGGCGCATGCCGACGACGCCGTCGATCCGATGGACCTGGTGCGTGCCCTCGATTCGGCCTGGCAGGCCTCCGACTGGACCGAGGCCCAGAGCGCCGGCGAAACCCTGCTGGCCCATGACCGCGTGTCCTTTATGCCCGAGGGCTATCGCGCCGGCCTGCATTTTCAGGTCGGGTTAGCCTATGCGGCGACCGGCGACCACGCGCAGAGCGAGGCGCACTGGGCACAGGCGGAGGCCCTGGGCACGCCGCGCGAGGAGATTCTGAGTGAGGCCCTGCCGATCGCGGTCCGCCGCGAGGACGGTGCCCGGGCTCTGGCGATCTACCGCGCCTTGGATGCTGATTTTCCCGACGCCCGTAACGCCCTGTCGTCGGGGCAATTGAACGACATTATCGACAGTCTGCACGGGGCCGGTGACCACGCGGCCGAAGGCGAGGCGCTTGAACTGATGGTCGCCGGCTATACCTCCGACAATCCGTTCGACCATGGCGGTGCCCTGCATTACCGGCGCATCCGTCACCTCACACAGGCGGGTGAGATCGATGCGGCCATGGCCTTGCTGCCGGAAATGACCAGCGCCAGCGGAGCTCGCCGTCTGCGGGTCCTCAATCAGTTCGCGCCGCTGTGGCAGCAGCCGGAGTTTTCCGCTCTCACTGATCCACGCGCCGAGACACTGGACCTGCTGGCACGCAGTGTCGCCGACAGCGAGGCCCATCCCGACCATATCGAGCCGATCACCGACCAGATGAGCTATCTGGTCGATCTCGGCCGCCATGCCGCCGCCAGCGAGCTGGCCGCCGCCGCCTGGCGCCGCATGCAGTCCGGCGACACCTTCGAGGACGCGGGCGACTACACCAGCTGGCTCCTCGATCGTTGGGGTCATGCCGAGCTGACACTGGGCCGGATCGCCTTCGGGCGTGCCACCCTGGAAACCGCGAGCCGTCGCGTCGAAGAGGGCGGTGCCAATGTCAGCCAGCTGATCAATCTGGCCTATGTCGATCTGGCCATCGGCGATGACCAGGCCGTACTGGACCGCCTGTCATTGATGGAGAATCGCGGCGCGTCGGAATATGGCTGGCTGCAGGTTCACCTGGCCCGCGCCTGTGCCGCCCATCGTCTCGGCGAACCGGACAAGCTGGCACCATCACTGGCGTTTTCCGAGGACCATAGGGCGCTTGATCGGGACGGGTATTTCGACCTGCTCCTGTGCCAGGACCGCGACGAGGATGCCGCCGCTTTCCTGTTGGAAAGGCTGGGTGATCCGGCCCAGGCCGAGGACGTTCTGATGCGTCTACAGCCCTATGACACCCAGTATCCATCCGAGTATTTTCCGGCTGAGACAGCCTTGCGCGAGGCTCGCGACCGGATCATCGCCCGCCCGGATGTCCAGGCCGCGATCGCACGGATCGGCCGCCTGGAACATATCCGCATGCACGACTAGGGACGCGTCACCCAGGCATGATTGACCGGGCCATGACCGGCTCCGAAGCCGGGCGCTCGGGCGATGGCTTCATGCAGATAGTCACCGGCCCGGCGCACGGCATCATGCAGCGGCGCACCATCGGCCAGCAGGCCGGCGATGGCCGAGGCCAGCGTGCAGCCGGTCCCATGCGTATTGCGGCCGGGCAGACGCGGCCGGTCGAACAATTCCATGCCGCGCGTTGAGACCAGCACATCGGTCACCGCCTGCCCCTTCAGATGCCCGCCTTTGACCAACGCCGCCTTCGCGCCCATTTCGATCAGGCGGTTGGCCGCTTCGAGCTGACCGGCAATGTCCTCGACTACCAGACCGGTGAGTTTTTCCGCTTCGGGGATATTGGGAGTGACCAGGCTTGCCAGTGGCAGCAAGCGGTCGCGAATCGCGGCCTCGGCCCCGGCATCAACCAGCGCATCGCCGGAGGTCGCCACCATCACCGGGTCGACCACCAGCGGGATCGGCACATCACAAGCCTGGAGACACTCGACCACCAGCGCGACGACCTCGCTCGTGCCCAGCATACCGGTCTTGATCACATCCGCGCCGATATCCGACAGGACGGCTTCGATTTGCCCCCTGATGATGTCCAGCGGCACCGGATGAACGGCGCTGACTCCGAGCGTATTTTGAACGGTGACAGCTGTGATCGCGGTGGCGGCATATCCGCCCATGGCCGTGACCGACTTGATGTCGGCCTGGATGCCCGCGCCGCCGCCACTGTCCGAGCCGGCAATGATGAGCACCCGGCCCTTCGGTTCGCTGTCGTCCATTGTGTTGAAATCCCGTGCGCCGAGCCTGGTCCTATGGCTCGCGCAATGCTCTCAGGCGAGAGCGTGCACGGGCCGCTTCCGCATCGGATATGGCATGCGACGCGGCCTGGTCAAACAGATCACGTGCGGCAGCGGTATCCCCCTCGGCCACCCGGATTTCGGCCAGGGCTACCGCTGCACGGTAATTCTCCGGTTCGAAAGCCAGCATCTGCTCGTAGATCGAGGCCGCCGGCGCCAGATGCCCTGCCGCTCCCAGGCAGGCGGCCTGGGCGTGCAGCATCTCGTCATCCCAAGGGCTGGCGGCAACAGCCTGGGCCTGCTCGACACAAACCCCCGGCGGCGCCACGGACCCGCCGGTGGCGACTTGCTGGGCTGCCGGACTGGCGGCGAACAGATCGGTCGGGCCCGGCGTGGGCGAGACCGCCGGGGCGCCGGTGGCGCCCGCAGCGTCTGAGGCGGAATGGTCAACGACCATGGTCGCATCTGGCGCGCCGGCGGCATGGGCCTCGGTCACATGACGTCGTGCAGGCGCCGCATCCGATCCCTCCGATCCAGCTGAGCCGGCCGGTGAAGCACCTGCCGCGTAGACCGAGTCCGGAACATGCACCGCCGGCGGGGCGGTAACCGTCATGCTGACCAGCACCCCGCCACGGCGCAGCTCCGCCTGTGCGCCCTGCCAGCCACGACTGGCAAACAACCGGACAATTGCGCCCTCACCCGCCGGTTCGACGTTGACGGCTGCGACCAGGTCATCTGAGGCCGGACTGATCGTGCGGGTCCGGACGGTGACACCGTCAATGGTGATGATGAGGCCACTCTCGGTAACTTCGCCTGTAACCCCGGTTGGCTGCCCGTCAAAGGCAATCCAGATCTGCCCGGCATCGCCATCAAGGCGGGCCCGCAAATCGGTAATCTCGGCCGCCGCCGGCGCGGTCAGGACAAGGCTGCTCAACAGGGTCAGGATGATCGCACGCATGCGCGAGCCTTGCTCTGCTTCGCGTAAAGACGCGGTAAACGGACCGGATCAGCCGACGCCGGAGTCGAGTGACGCGATGTCACCGGTATCACAGGCGTCAAATCCGAATGCGCCGATCAGGCTGTGGTCGGTGTCGCGGACAACCTCATACACATAACACCCCTCACCGAATCCCGGCAGGGCTCCGCGAACGAAAATCGGATCCCCCTCGCCATACATGCCATCGGCAGCATCCAGTGGTCGGACCGAATTGATCGCGTCCCCGCCTTCGCGCGTCGCGCATTCCCAGGTGCGGGCATCAATGTCGACGAGGCGTACACCTGTCTCGCCGCCGCTCATCGTGTAGGCGTAGGAAACGTGTTGGGCCCGGTCACGAAACTCGGCCAGGCACATGTCAATCACCGGCAGATAGGTCATCAGGTAGTTCGACCAGCGATCCAGATCTCCGCCGGCTTCGCGGCCACAGGCGCTCGCGGGCTGGCCGGCGACCATCAACCGGGCCGAATAGATCAGCGTGGCCCCACCCGGCTCACGGCAGGGACCGGCGTGCAGCTCGACCGCGACGGGGCGTCCGTCGGAGTCGCTTCCGTGAAAACGTCGAACCCCACCCTCCAGATAGGGCATGGCGATATCCAGATCGGCGGTGACCGCGTGTCCATCGTCGAAGGCCATGGTCAGACGGGCGCGGGCATCGCCTTCGTCGTCGACATAGGCCAGACGGCCGGTCCATCCGTCATCACTCACCAGCTCATAGCCGGCACCTGTCACGGGCGCCCGGCCGGATGGCGCGTAGTTGAACGCAGCCGTCGCCAGACTGCCGCCATTGCGACTGTCCGTGACCGTTGTTGTGGCGCATGCCGCCAGGCTGCTGCCGACCAATGCCAGAAGTAAAGTGCGTAAAACCATGTGCCCCGTCGCCCCCTCAATGCGCAATCCCGCATCGTTGCTGCTCGCAAAGTCAACAACGCGTGCCTTTGAATAGCCTAACACATGAACAAAAGCTGAGTGACAGAATTTGGCCCGCCCGTTCAGCGTCCAACGCCACCGGATAGCTCAGATCCGGTCGGGAAACTGTCCGGCGACGAAATCAACGAACAGCCTGACCCGGTGCGCGAGATAGCGATTGGACGGGAACACCGCCCACAGATAGCGCAATTCGCTATCCCATTCGGGCAGGATCTCCACGACCCGGCCATCGGCCAGCGCCTGTTCGGCAGCCCAGCGCGGAGAACAGGCGACGCCGATGCCGGCCGAAGCTGCCGTCACCGCAGCCACCGCACCGTTCAGTGACAGTCGGCCACCGACGCGGACCTCGACCTCCTCACTGTCGCGCACGAATTTGAGCAAATGCGGCGTTGGTTTGTTGCGGTCGATAATGACCTGGTGCCGGGCAAGCTCGGACGGGTGCTCCGGCGTTCCGGCGCGGGCCAGATATTCCGGCGAAGCCACAACCGACATGCATGCCGCGGCGAGGCGTTTGGCGATCAGCGCACTGTCGGGCAGATTGCCGATCCGGATGCCGACATCGAACCCCTCATTGACAAGATCGACCATACGGTCGGCCAGCGACAGGCGGACTTCCACACCCGGCCAGTCATTCATGAATTGGGTGATGATGGGCATCAGTCGACGGGCGCCGAAATCGACGGGCGCCGCCACCCGCAACACGCCAGCCGGAGCCGACCTCGCATCTGCGACGCCCTGCTCGAGACCATCATACTCGTCCAGCCAGGGACGGACCCGGTCGAGCAAGGCCTCGCCCGCATCGGTCAGACGTACCGACCGCGTCGTCCGCTCGAACAGGCGCGCCTGAAGACGTTGTTCCAGCGCGGTGATCTGTTTGGACGCTGCGCCGGGCGTCATCGCCTCCCGCTCGGCCGCCTTGGTAAAGCTGCCCAGTTCGGCCACCGAACAGAAAAGCCGCAGCGCGTCGATCCGATCCATTTATTCCCCGAAAGCAACTGAAACCCGTCAAGGCTCGTATTTATACCAATTTGGCGGAAATTGACACGCACGGCATTGGCAAGGAGCGAACACTCAGTCCGACGCCCGGTCGGCCAGCCACGCCGCGACGCGCGGCCATTCGAGCATCTCCGCAACCGCCGCGAAATCGGGCGTTCCTGCCGGAGCAATATCAGGATCCGCCCCCGCTTCAAGGAGCGCCAGGACGGCGTCCTGGTGCCCTTCGAACGCGGACCAGTAGAGAGCGGTCGCTCCGCTGACACCTTGCCGGTCCAGATCGGCCCCGGTGGCCGCAATCCGGCTCACAATGCCGGCATCCCCGCCAATCGCCGCGAGGTGAACCACGGTCAGCGACATGCCATTCTCGGACGCGACATGATCGACATCCGCCCCCGCCTCGATCAGCAGGTCGACCACCTCGCCGCGCCGGTCGCGGGCCGCTTCAAACAGGGCTGTGAATCCGATCGCATCGACGGCATCCACATCGGCTCCGGCCTCGATCAGTGCGGCCGCGCTGTCCGCCCGTCCAGCCCGGGCCGCGGCGTGCAGAAGCGGCCGACCGGCCCAATCCGTCGCTGTCGACAGATCCCGCAGCTGACCGATTTCGGTCATCACCCCGACATCTCCGGTCATGACGGCCGTCTCGAGCAGAATGTCGAGCGGGTCACGCACGGGCCGCGACGCATCGGCCTCCAGTGCCAGTGCCAGGGTCGCCTGGTGGCCACGCCGGATCGCGATCTCCGACACCGTGCCATGACCGACCTGGAGGGGGGTGGCGCCGGCAGAAAGCAGTTCGGCAACGACGGCCGAGTGGCCGTAATAGGCCGCCCAGTTAATGGCCGGGTCGCCCATGGTGTCCCGGACCTCAATATCGGCACCGGCGGCGATCAGGGCGCGCGTCAGCGCGGGGTCGGGATTGGACGCTGCCAGCATGAGGGCGGTGGCCTGCAACCCGCCCTCGGCGCGGGCATCGGGATCAGCGCCCGCCTCAAGCGCGTCTGTCAGCGCCTGTACATCGCCATCGGCAAGGGCCGAGCTGACCGATGTCGGAATTTGGGCGTTGGCCGGTGCGGTAACGGCCAGTGCCGCGGCCAGCCAGATGATGATGGGTCGCATGTTGTCCTCCCTGTTCCCGGCCTGCACGGTAGACCGGCCGGCCACCGGTCGCGCTCAACAATGTCGTGATCAGTCCGCGAGGGCGATCTTGTAATTGCGCCGCTGGAGACGGGATGGCAGAACGAAATCCACCAATTTTGCTGCACCGATATTGCGCAGCATTGCATCGACCGCCGCGCGGTCTTCGCCGCTCAGACTGTCGCGGTAGTCGGTGACCCTTTGCAACATCCACAGGCTATAGGGAATAACCGCGCGGTCGGTCGTGACCCGGGTGTCTCCATGGCCGATCAATACCTTGTGGAAGCCCAGTATACGGGGAATTTCGACGCCCGGCGGCTGGTCCCCGGACCAGGTCGTCAGCGCTCGTGCGGTGTCGAACAGCACTGGCAATTGCTGCGCAGCAAAGCGCTGCAGCAATCGGGTCACGCCGACCGGGATTTCGTCGCCCGGCAGGAAGTTTCCGGTCAGACAATGCTGCGGGGCATGACAGCGCTCTGCCCAGCGCGCGACACGCGGCGCCAGCCGGCGCATCATCTCGCCCGACTTCGGATCGCGCAGCAAATGCGCGTAGAGCGGACCAAGCAATCCGTAGTCGGCGATCGACGGACGGGAGCCAAACAAATGGTCGTGCTCGCCCAGATGAGCATCAAAAACCGCGAGAAAATCCTCATAGGCTGCCTCGACGGCAGCGACACTGTCCGGGTTCACGCCCAGACCACCGACGGTACCGGAAAAGAATCGGACCGCCTTGTCCGCCGCTTGGAACTGCTCGGCACGGCTCAAATGCGGATGGCTTGTGGCGCCGAACTCCTGTTGGGCGAAATCGCGATTATAGGCCCAGCGGTAATGCATCGCCGGGATGACCAGCCACTCATCGCCGAACATCTCCAGGATCAGCGCCGCCAGACGCTGGCACGGTGTGTCCGGATAGACTGACGGGCCCGGCTCGCTCGCCTCGACATGATCGATAATGTCGGTGGTGTCCTGCAATGTCTTGCCGTGCGGCGATCCGTCGTCGTGGATGACCACCGGAATGACCGGCCAGCCCACCCGGGGCAGGATGTCGGCCTTGTAGACTTCGCGCGTCGACAATCGCTCGGTGAACGGGACGTTCTTCCAGCGCAGATAGCCGCGAACCTTGCCCGAGTAGAGGGATACCGGCGTGCCGATCAATGTGTAGGTCATGCGCGCTCCTCGAACAGTGTCCGGCGGAGCCTATCCTGCTTTTGGCGGGCAGCCAGCCCGCATGCCTGCATGCAGGCCCTTCAGATTGTGCGGGGGCGACGCCGTGCCCTATCGGCGGGCGATGAAGAGGTCACGCCCCTTGGTGATGACACCGGCTTCATGGCGGGCCACCACACGGTCAACACTGTCAGACGCCGTATCGACAGCACGCCAGGCCGACCAGCCCATGACCCCGGTCATGAGCACGGCGACCGCCCAGCACACCAATGCCATTGCACGAGCATGATCCGACCAAGCGGTCAGGGGCCAGCGAAGGGGAATTCGCGAAAACATCGCATGCCTGTGTGGTCATCCGGGCGGGATTGCCCGTCACCACCAATCTTGGCCATCAAACGGACTGGCGCAGCTCATATTTGATTAACATCTTGTTCAGTTTTCGCGCCAGACGGGTTTCTACGCATGGATTCAGGGGCTTGCCTGGCTGGCTGTGTCAGCGAACGAATACGATATTCGCCTGTAACGCGAATGAATCGCCGACATCCGGCTGGCGCGGGCAGCAGGCGAACGATCAGCAGAGGCCAGTGAGGACAATCGGTGCGCGCCGGGCAGACCATAATGGGCCCCAAACGCACCAACCGCCCGTCCCTGTCCCGGCAAGGGGGCAGGAGGCGGGCGGCCGTGTTGCGTCCGGTGAGGTTTTGACACCATTCCCTTCGGCTTCCCCTTTCTTTCGTCCGGGGCAGCACCACGGTGAGGCAGCGCTGGATCTTGGCGCCCTGGTCGCCGCCCTTGCGGACGGTTCAGTCTCTCCGGTTCGGTGAGCCCTTCAGCGCCGGCCCTTGCGGACTTTTGCCTTGGAACCTGACCTGAAATCCCTGCTCTTGCGAGCCTGTCTTCCCGGCCTGCCCGTTCAAAACCTGTTCTTTCGAACCTGCCTGTCCGGGCCATCCTCTCCGGCGATCCCCGGTCCTTTCGAACCGCTTCGGTCGCTGTCGATGACCAAAGTAAAGCAGGCCGGACCCGGCGCCGCAACGCATGGAAAGTGCGATTTCGTGGACAAGTTTTCGGGTTTGGTGGAAAACATTCCGAAATTTGTGGAAAAGCCGGTGAAAACTTTCAACAGCCTGTTTTCACGCCCTGATTAGCCTGGATGCGGACAAGAAAAAACCGGCGCGAACAGTGCCGCACCGGTTCTTTGCAGTTTCGGGACAAGGGCCGGCGCGCCACGTGGGCCCGGGACCACGCGCGGAGCTGCCCTTCGATCACGTGTCAGTCAGCAGGCATGGGAAGGACGGACGCGTCCGCGCGGGACACGTACCCTCACTCCCACCTCGTCCGTCATCCCCCTGCTTGTCAGGGGGACCTCACCCAACCGCTCGACTACCGTGACGAGGTCCCCCGGATGTCCGCTTCGCGGTCACCGGGGATGACGGTGGATGTTGTACGCCCGAGTCACCTGCAGATCAGCTGTGACCCAGGCGCCGCGCGCGGGGCTGTCCATAGATCGCTTGTCAGCCAGCAGGCCGTATCCACTTCTTCAGCTCAAGGGTGAAACCGCGAAGCGGCCGCCTTGCGGCCCTTGACCTGAAGAACCGGATGCGGCGGGATCTCGGCAAGCGGTTTATGGTGGGGTTTGCGCCAGGCGCGGGGACGTGAAGGGCACTAATAGTGCCTGTCCCGGAGCGTCCCAGCGTCTACGAGCTGCACTCGCCAACATTCACTCAAGGCGTCGCCTTCAACGAAGCATAAATCTCAGGAGCGTCAGCTTGGGCCAACAAGGCGACGCGGTCCACGAACACTCCTTGATCGACATACTCATCCAAATCTGAGCAGTCCGACGCGTACCAGAGGATCACTCGCTCGAATCGGGCACATGCCCGTTTCAAGAGTTTGACGAATTGGGTCTCGCTGGCTTCCTTGCCTTGAGACAATTCGCAATTGTATCGGCGGATACAATCATCCAGCTGGCCACTCAGACCGCCACGAACCGACCAAACTACATTCGACTCTCCGCCCAGCTCCCTCTGAACGGCATCAATCAATTCCATCGACAGACTTGTTAGATCAGGCACCTCAAATCCAGACATGTCGACGTCAAATCTGGGTTTGCTGAACGCGATAAGCTGTGACATGCGCGCCTCTCCCCGCCAAGTAAGCAGTTACCCACAACAACTACCAGCATCCAAAGAAAAAACCGGCGCGGACAGTGCCGCGCCGGTTCTTTGCAGTCGTTCTGGTCAGATCAGCGACTACTCCGCCGCCACGGCCGCCGGAGCGCCGAAGCGTCCGTAGAAGGTTTCGCCCTTCTCGGCCATTTCGACGAGGAGGTCCGGCACCGCGAACTGGTCGCCATAGGCGGCTTCCAGCTCTTTGGCGCGGGCCACGAAGGCCTTGGCGCCGATGGTGTCGATGTAGGACAGCGTGCCGCCGGTATAGGGCGCGAAACCCCATCCGAGGATCGAGCCGACATCGGCCTCGCGTGGATCCTGGACGATGTCCTCACCCATGCAACGCGCCGCTTCCAGCGCCTGGGCGTAGAGGATGCGGTCCTTGATCTCGTCGGCTGTCGGCTGCTCGTCGGCGTATTTGCCGCCGGGCGCAAACTGCTCCAGCTCGGGCCAGAGGCGCTTGGGCTGGCCCTTCTCGGCCGGATAGTCGTAGAAGCCCTTGGCGTTCTTGCGGCCAAAGCGCTCATATTCCTCGACCATCTTGAACAGGATCGGCTCGGTCTTGGACGGCTTGTGCGCGTCACCCAGATCGGCCTTGGTCTGCTTGATCAGCTTCACGCCGAGATCCAGCGCCACCTCGTCCTGAAGAGACAGCGGGCCGACCGGCATGCCGGCCATCCTGGCGGCATTTTCGATCAGGGCCGGCTTCACGCCCTCGGCGAGCAGGTTCATGCCCTCACCGATATAACGCATGACGCAACGGTTGGCGTAGAAGCCCCGCGTATCGGAGACGACGATCGGCGTCTTCTTGATCTTGGTGACAAAATCGATCGTGCGCGAGAGGGCATAATCGCCCGTCTTCTCGCCCATGATGATCTCGACCAGGTTCATCTTCTCGACCGGCGAGAAGAAGTGGATGCCGATGAAATTGTCCGGACGTTCCGAGGCCTTGGCCAGGTCGGTGATCGGGATGGAGGAGGTGTTAGAGCCGAACACGGCCGTAGTGCCGATCTGCTCTTCCGCCATCTTGGTGATCTTGGCCTTGAGTTCGGAATTCTCGAACACGGCCTCGACGACCAGATCGACATCCTTGATCAGGGTGTAATCGGTGGTCGGCGTGATCAGACCGCCCAGCTTGTCAGCCTTCTCTTCGCTCAGCTTGCCGCGGGCGACGCCCTTGGCGAAGTGGTCGGTGCAATGCTTCTTGCCCTTGTCGGCGCCCTCTTGTGTGGCGTCGATGAGAACAATCTCGATCCCGGCCTGGGCCGATACCGTGGCAATGCCCGCACCCATGAAACCGGCACCGATGATGGCGATCTTGTTGATCTCGCCCTTGTCCTGACCGGCCGGACGACGTCCGCCCTTGTCCAGGTCCTGCTTGGACAGGAAGATCGAGCGGATCATGTTGCGGCTTTCCGGGCGCAGCAAAAGCTTGGTGAAATACCGGCTCTCGATGCGGATCGCGGCGTCCATGCCCACCTGGCTGCCTTCATAGACGCATGACAGGATGTAGCGCTGGGCCGGGTAATTGCCATAGCTGGTCTTGCGCAGCATCGGCGAGGCAGCCCCGAACATCTGGCCACCGGCGGGGTGGTAGGGACCACCGCCCGGGAAGCGGAACTTGTCGCCATCCCAGGGCTGTTTGGCACCCTTGGGGTCTTCCTTGACCAGGCCCTTGGCCTTGGCGACCAGCTCGTCGAGCGGGGCCAGGGCATCAACAATGCCTTGCTGCTGGGCGGTCGCGGCGTCGAGCTGCTTGCCCTGCAAGAGGATCGGCGCGGCATTCATCAGGCCGACCAGGCGCGGCAGGCGCTGGGTGCCGCCACCGCCCGGCAGAACGCCGACCATGGCTTCCGGCAGGCCGAGCTTGGCCTTGGGATTGTCCGACGGCATGACCCGGTAATGGCAGGCCAGGGCAATCTCGAAGCCGCCGCCCAGGGCGAGACCATTGATCGCCGCGGCGATCGGCTTGCCGCAGGTTTCCAGGGCGCGGAAGGTCTTGTTGAGACGGAAGCATTGCTCGAACAGCTTCGTCTTCATTTCCTCTTCCGGCAGCTTGGCCAGCTCGGAGGAGGAGCTGCCCAATTCCGACAAATCGGCCCCGGCGCAGAACGCCGCCTTGCCCGAGGTGATGACCACGCCCTTGATGGCATCGTCACTGATGATCTTGTCGGTCAGCGCGTCGAAGTCATCCATGACCTCGGCCGAGATGACATTCATCGACTTGCCCGGGCTGTCAAAAGTGACCAGGGCAATGCCGTCGGTATCGATTTCGAGTGTGAAGTTTTTCATTGGAGCTCTCTCCTCAGTCCGCGACGTCGCAGTCAGAACGACCTGTCGCGGGGCAGTATTCAAATACATGGACGATCGGTATTCGGGTGTTGCACAAGACGAGATACAGCTCGGGATCTTGCTCCGAGGCACGATGGCTCCACACGCATTGTTCAATGAGCGTCAGCTCATCGGCGGATAGAGACCGGTCAAGATCCACCCGCCATGACGATGCAATGTCCTGCCAAATGACGCCTTCGGGCAAACCGTTCGCTTCGGCCATCAACCTTTCGTATCTGGCTCTTTGCGCAACGATCCGAGATTCGGAAACCTCAGCGCCTCCTGGCGCCGAAAGACGAGGTAGAGGCACCTCGTCCGACGACGAACAACCAGCCAGAGAGGCGAGCAATATCCCGAGCACAATTCGCAAGCTTAAACCCGCTCGATAATGGTCGCGGTGCCCATGCCGCCGCCGACGCAGAGCGTGGTCAGGGCAGTTTGCTTGCCCGTGCGCTCCAGCTCGTCGAGGACGGTGCCCAGGATCATCGCACCGGTCGCGCCCAGCGGGTGACCCATGGCGATCGAGCCACCATTCACATTCATGATGTCATGGTCGATCTCATAGGCCTGCATCAGGCGAAGCACGACAGCGGCGAAGGCCTCGTTGAGCTCCCACAGGTCGATATCGCCCGCTTCCATGCCGGCCTTTTTCAGGGCCTTGGCGGTGACCGGAACCGGACCCGTCAGCATGATGGTCGGCTCGGAACCGACCGAGGCCATCGAGCGGATACGCGCCCGCGGCTTGAGACCGGCGCGCTCGCCTGCCTCTTTCGAGCCGACGAGAACCATGGCCGAGCCATCAACGATACCCGAGGAATTGCCGCCCGTGTGGACCCAGTTGAGATACTCGATCTCGGGATAGCGCTGGGTGGCGACGGCCTCGAAGCCGACGAAGTCCGACATGTCCTTGAAGGCCGACTTCAGCGAGCCGAGGCCCTGCATGTCGGTACCCGGACGCATGTGCTCGTCATGGGCGAGGATGGTGGTGCCCAGCTGGTCCTTTACGGCGACGACCGACTTGGCGAAACGCCCCTCTTCCCAGGCGCGCGCGGCGCGCTTCTGGCTTTCCATCGCATAGGCGTCGACGTCATCGCGCGAGAAGCCGTATTTGGTGGCGATCAGGTCGGCCGAGACGCCCTGCGGCACGATGTAATTGTCGAAGGAGATTTCCGGGTCGACGCCCATGGCACCGCCATCGGATCCCATCGGCACGCGCGACATCGCTTCCACGCCGCCGCCAATGGCAAAGTCGGCCTCGCCGGACATCACCTTGGCCGCCGCGACATTGACCGCTTCCAGGCCCGAGGCGCAGAAACGATTGAGCTGGTAGCCGCCCGTGGTCTCGGCATAGCCGGCATTGATCACGGCGGAGCGCGCGATATTGGCGCCCTGCTCGCCGACCGGCGAGACGACACCCATGATCACGTCATCGACGAGCGCGGTGTCGAGATTATTGCGGTCACGGATCGCGGCGAGCTGCTGGGTGGCCAGCTGCAGCGCGGTGATCTCGTTGAGCGCTCCGTTCTTTTTCTTGCCGCGCGGCGTTCGCGTGGCGTCGAAGATATAGGCTTCTGTCATGGTCAGTTCCTTTCCCTTGGCGGGGTGGTTCCCTTTATCGACTCAAAACTCGGATGAAGACGCGGCACGGGACTAGTCATCCTCTTCCGCCTCGTCTTCGATCATGTGGTAGGCGACGGCGTGTTCGCCGCGCTCATTGAGGGCCTGGGCGATGCGCAGGCGTTCCTCCAATGGCTTGTTCTGCGAGAGCTTGGCCTTGCCCTCCAGGCGGTCAATCTCGAACTCGAAAGGCTGGATGGCCAGTTCCAGCATGGCCCGGCGTTTCTCTTCCAGATTGGTGATCCGCCACTCGCTTTCAAAGTCGGCGATCTGGGAGGACAGCGCCCGCTCGGCCTCAACACCCTCGAGCGGCACCAGCGAGCCAAAGGCGTGCACGGCGACATAATTCCAGGTCGGCACATTCTCGTCCGGCCGCGAATACCAGGTTGGTGAGACATAGGCATGCGGACCGGTAAACACCACCATCGCCTCCCTGCCCGCCTTGATGGCCTCGGATGCCGGATTGGCCATGGCGACATGGCCGATCAGGACCAGGCGCTCATCAGCCAGCTTGAAAGGGATATGCGTGGCGGCCAGATCAGGCTCGCCCGGGATGAGAAGCAGCCCGAAATCATACGAGCGCATCACCGCCCGCATCTCGCTCTCGTCGTCCATCTTGAAATGGGTGGGCGTGTACATCAGGCGCGTTTCCCGGAAACGAAGATGAGGGCGACAAGAAAAGCGACGCTGGGCGCCAGCAGGGTCAGCACCATCGGCACCAGCGAATAGAGCCGCAATTGCGCAAATTCGGCCGGATTTTCCCCGCCCATCAGGAGATGGGCCGGGATGGAGATCAGGATCGGCGCGGTGGCGATCACCCAATAGCCGATCAACGCCGCCAATACGCGTAGCCGCGAGCCAAGCAGAAACGACACTCCCAGCGCAAACAGGGTCGCGATCACCGGTGGCAGGGCCAGACCCAGCCAGTGCGGATAGCTCTCCAGCGCGAAACTCGCCCCGAACCAGATGCCCGAGCCCAGCCGCGCCGCCAGCACGGTACCGGCACCGCCAGCGAGAGCGGCGATGAGGAGGGAGCGCAGGGAATTGTCGCGGGCGGCGGTCATGCGCGTCTCCGGAATTTAGACAGCCAGCTTCCCAGCACGATCAGCCCAATCAGCAACAGCACGCTCAGCCCTGTCTCTCCGAACGAGAACATCACAGCACCGAAAGCACTATCCGGAGCGGCGCTGATCCAGTGCGGCAGCATGGCTCCAATGTAGCCAATGACTTGCAAGACGAAGACGACAATCAGGCCCGAGATGCCCCAGACAACGGTCCCGCTGCGCTTCAAAAGCGCGCCGACCAACAGGCACGCTAAGGCAACCAAAATCCCGCTGACAGCAAACTGCGCGTCCATGAGGGCCTGCATTGTACGCGGCTCGGACATGAAATCCGCGGGCAGAAAATTCACAAACGAGCTGAGAACACCCGACGCCAGGTCATAGGCCAGCAAAGGCGCCATGCCCGCGAGGACAGACAGCGCTTTGGGGCGGTTATCGACTGGCCCGGCAGATGTTGCTCGCTCACTCATCAACCTAAAGCGTCCTCGCGATCAGCAGCTTCATGATCTCGTTTGTCCCGCCATAGATCCGCTGGACGCGGCTGTCGGTCCACATGCGGGCGATCGGGTATTCGCTCATATAGCCATAGCCGCCATGCAGCTGGACGCATTCGTCCATGACCTCGTTCTGGGCTTCAGAGACCCAGTATTTGGCCATCGAGGCGGTGGCGGCGTCGAGCTCGCCCTTCATCAGGCGTTCCGAGCAATGATGGGTGAAGACCTCGGCCAGGGTCGCCTTGGTCTTGCACTCGGCGAGCTTGAACTGGGTGTTCTGGAATTTCAGGATCGGACGGCCAAAGGCCTCGCGCTCCTTGGTGTAGTTGATGGTCTCGTGCAGGGCACGTTTCATGGCGCCGACACCCTGGACGGCGATCTGCAGGCGTTCCTGGGGCAATTGCTGCATAAGCTGGATGAAGCCCTGACCCTCTTCCTGACCAAGAAGCGCGTCAGCGGGAACCCAGACATCCTCGAAAAAGAGCTCGGCCGTGTCCTGGGCCTTCATGCCGACCTTGTCGAGGAGGCGACCGCGACGGAAACCCTCGACCTTGTCGGTCTCGACCATCAGGAGGGAGACGCCGTCATAGCCCTTCTCCGGGTCGGTCTTGGCCACAACGATGATAAAATTGGCCGAGCCGCCATTGGTGATGAAGGTCTTCTGGCCGTTGATGCGATAGCCATTGCCGTCCTTGATCGCCGTCGTCTTGACGCTCTGCAGGTCCGAGCCGGTGCCCGGCTCCGACATGGCGATGGCGCCGATCAGCTCGCCGGAAATCATCCGCGGCAGGACGGACTTGCGCTGCTCGTCCGAGCCGTAATGCGTCACGTAAGGCGCGATGATGGAATTGTGCAGGCCGACGCCCCAGCCGGCGGCGCCGATCTCGGCACCGGCGGTGTGGAAGACGTATTCATGGCCCCAATCGCCGCCGGCTCCGCCGAATTCTTCCGGAACGGAGGGACAAAGGATCCCCGCTTCACCGGCCTTGGTCCAGATCTCGCGATCGACCATGCCCTGCTTTTCCCATTTGGCGGCATTGGGCACGCATTCCTTCGCCATGAAGGCGCGGACGGTGTCCTCGAACATGCGGACGTCCTCGCGTTCGAGGAAGGCCGGGCGTGGCACGTTGAGTGGATCCTGGAACATGAAACGTCCTCCCCAGACGTATCTCGTGGATGGGCCAGACCGCGAGATTGCGGGCGCCCCTTATCAACCGGAATAGTGTGGCGGGCCGTTCTCATTCTCCGGAACGGTCCCGCCAAATTCGTCGTCAGTCTGTGCCTAGAAAGCCTCCGCTTCCAGCGCCATCATCGAGTCCGCACCGGCCTCGACCTTGGCCAGGTGCATCGCCGCTTCCGGGACCCAGCGGTCGAGAAAATAGCGGCCCGTCGTCAGCTTGTTGGCATAGATCGGATCGGTCTCGCCGGCGGCAATCTTGGCCGAGGCAACCTTGGCCATCTTGGCCCACATATAGGTCAGCGAGGTCAGGCCGAAGAGGCTGAGGTAGTCGTGGCTGCCGGCGCCGGCATGGTCGAAGTTTTCCAGCGCATTGTTCATCAGCCAGTCGGTGGCCTGCTTGAGCTTGGCCTTGGTGTCGGCGACGGCCTGCACGAAGGGCTGGGTTTCGTCATTGCCGCCCTCGGCGACAAAAGCGTCCAGCTCGGCAAAGAAGGTGGTGATCGGACGCATGCCATTCATCGCCAGCTTGCGGCCGACCAGGTCGAGCGCCTGGATGCCATTGGTGCCTTCATAGATCAGGGTGATGCGGGCATCACGCAGGAGCTGGGAGGCGCCCCACTCCTCGGTGAAGCCGGAGCCGCCATGGATCTGCAGGCCGGACGAGACCATGTCATAGCCCTTGCCGGTCAGATAACCCTTCACGATCGGGGTCAGCAGCGCCATGTAGTCGCCGGCCTTCTCGCGCATCGCCGGGTCGGAGGCCTTTTCCTCGAGGTCGCCTTGCAGGGCGGTCCACAGGGCAAAGCAACGGGCCGCCTCGACGAAGGACTTCTGGTCCATCAACATGCGGCGCACGTCCGGGTGGACGATGATCGGATCGGCCGGGCCGTCCTGGTTCTTCGGTCCGGTCAGCGAGCGACCCTGCAGGCGGTCCTTCGCGAAGCCGAGCGATTGCTGATAAGCGGCCTCGGCCAGGGCATAGCCCTGCAGGCCGACACCCAGACGGGCCTCATTCATCATGATAAACATGATCTTGAGGCCCTTGTTCTCGTCACCGACGAGCCAGCCGGTCGCCTCGTCATAGTCCATGACGCAGGTGGCATTTCCGTGGATGCCCATCTTGTGCTCGAGGCCGCCACATTTGAGGGAATTGCGGACGCCCGGGTCGCCATTTTCGTCGGGAATGTGCTTGGGCACGACGAATAGCGAGATACCCTTCACGCCTTCCGGCGCACCCTCGATACGAGCGAGGACGAGGTGGATGATGTTCTCCGCCATGTCGTGCTCGCCGGAGGAGATCCAGATCTTCTGGCCGGTGATCTTGTAGGACCCGTCGGCCTGCGGCACGGCTTTCGTACGCAAGAGGCCGAGATCGGTGCCGCAATGCGGCTCGGTCAGGTTCATTGTCCCGCCCCACTGGCAGGAAATCATCTTGGGCAGATAAAGCGCCTTCTGCTCGTCCGACCCGCCGGTCGCCAGTGCGGCCGCAGCACCTAGCGTCAGACCCGGATACATGCCGAACGCCATGTTGGCCGAGGACACCATCTCGTTGAAGGCAAGGTTGAGCACATGCGGCAGGCCCTGGCCGCCATAGGTCGGGTCCGAGGACAGCGCCGTCCAGCCGCCTTCCGACATTTGCTTGAAGGCATCCTTCCAGCCGGTCGGCGTCTTCACATTGCCATCGGCGTCGCGCGTACAGCCTTCTTCATCGCCGACCTTGGAGATCGGGGCGAGCACGCCCTCACAGAATTTGGCACCTTCCTCGAGAATGGCGTCGACCGTGTCGGCATCGGCATCGGCGAAACCGGGCAGATCGCCATACTGGGCGATATTGAGCACGTCATGCAGGACAAAACGCTGGTCACGAACCGGGGCGCGATACGGGGTGGTCATGATGAATCTCCGGGGAGCGGGATGTGGAATGAGTGTGTTTTGGATTCGGGTCAGAAACGGCGCGTCGGGGCTCAGCCCGGCGACAGGCCGCTCCAGTCTTCGAGTCGGGCACTGGCCAGGGCCTCGAAGGCGCGGGCGCGACGACGGACATCGTCCGGCGGGGTCCGGTCTTCCAGGCGCTCGCGCATCCAGTCGAGGCCAGCCTCGAGCTCGGCCAGGGCGCGGGCCACGTCTTCACGCTGCTGCTGCAACACTGTGATGCGATGTTCGAAGCGCTTGATCGCAGGCTCCAGCCGTTCGCGACCGCCGCGGTCGATGGCCTGCAGATCAAGGATTTCCTTGATCTCGTCGAGGGCGAACCCGACCCGCTTGCCGCGCAGGATCAGCTCGATCCGGGCCCGGTCTTCGGCGGTATAGACCCGCGCCGCACCGCGGCGCAGCGGATGGATCATGCCCTTCTGTTCGTAGAAACGCAGGGTTCGAGGCGTGATCTCGAACTCGTGGGCGAGCTCGCGAATGGTGAATTCGGCATCGGGTGCGACAGGCTTGATCATGGGCGAAGAGTGCTCACGAAGTGACGCGAACGTCAACGTCAAAGATATGACGCCCGCAATACAGGACCCACAACAGGTGGACCCGATGAGGCCACGCCTGCCGGTACCGCCGAGAGGAAATCCGGACCGGCGCCGGCCACACCGCCTTTACCCCTTCACTTGTTCCGGCCGACGCGGCACAGTCCGGCTCATGTTGCGCCACCTTGTTTTGCCCGCCCTCGCCCTCGCCCTTCCCGGCCTGCCTGCTCACGCGATGATTCAGGCGGGAGAGCCCGATCCGGGCTTCTCCATCCTCGCTCAACCGACCGGCATTACCGAACCGATGCCGCAAGACAGTGGCCCTGACACCCGCAACGAGGACTACACCGTCATCGGCCCTCACCTGACCCGCGACGCCTATCTGGCACTGCGCGGCAGTGAGGATAGCCGTGTGTTGCGAACCCGCTGGCGGATTGAACGCACGACACTGGACGGAACAGTGCTGGGCAGCGAACAGCGCGAGATCGTGATTGGCGACGGCTATGTCACCGAAACCGGCACCGCCGAACGGGTGATCCAGGACTTCGCCACCTCGCGCACCCTGACCCGCACACCGGCGCTCGACGGGCCGGTCATGCGCAACGAACCCTTCGTCTCCCACGTGCACCGGCAGATGAACACATTCGCCTACTACACCGAGGGCGGCACACTGGACGCGGTGACCGGACCGGGCGGCACATCCTTTGACCGCTTCTGGATCGAGGCCGCGATGGGCGTGCGACTGGCCGAAGCCGGCCTGGTCGCCACCACGGCCGAGGACGGCACCGTGGAATTGCGCCGGTCCGCCGACGGCGAGCCGGTCTTCAGCCATCTCGACGACGGGCTGGGCGCGGGGCGACAGGCCGCGCTCTTCCGCGGCTGGCTTCAACACACGGTTCCAGTTCACCCCGACGCCCTCGCCACGCTGACCGACGCGGCAGGCTTGCCCGAACGCTTCAGCTTCCTGGTCTACAGCCCGTCCAGCCCGGACGGCCGGCGCGAGACCTGGACCCGGCTGAGCAGCCATGAAGACGAGGCCAGCTTCCCCTGGCCGGATGGCCTGGCACCGGCCCGCGCCGACAGCTACCAGATTGACGATCCGGCCATCCGCCTCTTGCTGCAGACCGGCCTCGATGCCGCCGCCCAACCTTCCGCGGCCCCGACCGAGGCTGAGTTCCTGGCGGCCGCCGATGCCGCGCAACGCCGCGCCGATCCGGCCGGAGCTTATCTCGCCCTTTATCAGACATCCCACCATCAGGGCCCGTGCGGCAGCGACACCCCCTCGCCGGTCTGCAACCGGATGAGCCAGGTCACCGCAGCCGGGATCGGCAACACCGCCTTTGAGACCCTGATGACGGGTATCAGCCAGATGCAGGCCGACCGGGTGTCTGCGGTGACCATCTTGAGTGAGCACCTACATCGTGACGGGCTGGAGGGCGCGGCGGCCAACCTGCTCGCCGCCCAGGCACTCGCGGTCCTGCGCAATTCCCAGCCCGAGGTGCTGCCGGACCTGAACCTGCCCGCCCTGTTCGCGACCAGCGCCCGCAATGACCCCTTCGCACCGATGACCTTCTGGCATGGCGGTCGCTATGTTGCGAGCCGGGGTGATGTCGAGACGGCTTGGCTGCTGTTTGACATCGCCCGCGCGCTACCCGCCTCCCGATCGCTGCCGCCGTCGCTCGAAACCACGGCGATGAGTGAACAGCTGGAAACACTGGCGCCCGGCTTCTTCGTCCGGGTCGGGGACGCCCCGGTGGACGCACCCGCGGTTGAGGAAGCCGACGCCAATGTGGACGCGGACACCAACACCGACGAAAACTGAGTCCGGACACCGGCTTATCCACAGATTTTACCCGCCATTAACCGAGTCAGAGCCTTGTTCAGACTCAGGTTTTGGCGCCTGCGCGCGCTGATCTGAGATTTGGTGTGGAAACACTACATATTGGGTCCCCACCCTTGGTTTACACAATATTAACCACGGAATAGCCTTCCGCAGGTTAGGCTGAGCGAGCGAATCAAATGTCGTCTATGGGTAACCCTTGGAGCGTGAAAGGGATTGATCCCCGCGCCCGGGCGAGAGCCAAGACGGCCGCGCGCAAGGAGGGCATGACCCTCGGCGAATGGCTCAACCGCGTCATCCTGGAAGACAATGATCCCTCCTCGCCGCAATGGGACGACGCGCTGGAAGCCTTTCCCGGCTTTGGCAGCGAGCCTGGCCTGAGCGAGGACGAGGACCGTCTGCTGCGCGCCATGGTCAATCGCCTGTCGGAACGCGTCGAAAGCAGCGAACAGATGTCGGCACGCACGCTCGGCGGCATCGACAAGGCGATCACCCAACTGGCCGAGAAGATCACCCGGACCAGCGAACGGACCACGTCCCAGCTGGAAACCGCACGCGAGAGCATTGACCGGGTCAAGAAGGCCCAGGATGCGCTCGGCGAACGCGTTCACTCGATCGAGACGTCCGGCGGACGGGGTGCCTCACCAGAAACGGTGAAGGCGGTCGAGACCACCATCATGAAGCTGGCCCGGCGACTGTATGAACACGAGAATGACACCGCTGCTCGCGTTCATGAGGTTGGCGACGACACCAAGCGCCTCGCGGAAGGCCTCGAGACTCGCCTCGCCCGCCTGGAGAACCGGGCCGAGGATTTCAGCGATCTCAACAAGAAACGCGAAGACCGCACCAGCGAAACCCTGGCCGGCCTGCACACCTCCACCGAGATGCTCAAGGCCCGGATCGAGGGCTCCGAGCGGGTCACCAATGATGCGGCCCGCCTGCTGGAGACATCCTTTACCCGCCTCGACGACCGCTTGCGCCAGCTCGAGACCCGTAACTCCTCCGACACCGTCGAACTGGAACGCCGCTTCGAGCGCCTGACCGATGATGTCGCTCGCACCATCGCCGACACCCGCAACCAGGTCAGCCAAGCCCTCAACAAGGCCGCCGCCGAGCCGCGCGTCGACCGGCTCGAGGACGCGCTGGCCAAGGCGCTCGACCGGATCGACACCGCCGAACGCCGCCAGGGCGACAACATGGCCCGCCTCGGCGAGGAGATCACCAAGCTCGCCGGCGCCATAGACCGCCGCCTGACCGAGAGCGAGCGCCGCTCGACCCAGGCCCTTCGCGAAAACCAGTCCGAGCAGAAACTCGACCGCCGCCTCGACGAAGTCCGACAGGAACACAAGGACTCCATGAAGCGCATGGGCGAGGAGGTCACCCGCCTCGGCCGCGCGCTCGGTGATCGCATCGTGAAGTCCGAACAACGCGCCAGCGCCGTTGTCGAAACCGCGACCGACCGCATGGCCCAGATGATGGATCGGCTGGAGCAGTCCGACCGGGAAGACACCCTGGACGACCGCCTCCGACAGTCCGAGGAGCGTACGGCGCAGCGCATCGAAGACGCACTGACCGGCGTCAAGGACCGGATGAGTGCGGTCCGGGCAGAAACAGAACAGGCCCTGTCACCGGTCCAACGCGCCATGTCGGCCCTGGCCGATCGACTCGAGGCCATTGAGGAGCGCGGCAAGGAGGCCGGTGCCAAGGCCGAGGGCGACACAAAGGGCAAAGTCGACACGCCGACCGCACCGAAGGCAACACCGGCCGCTGCCGCCGCTGCGGCAGACGAGATTGATTTCGACACTCCGCTCTCTCCGCCGCCGCAAGCGGAAACCCCGTCAGGCGGCTTCCAGATTGACGGTGACGACCCTTTCCTGGCCGAGGCCAGCCCCGCTGCACCGCTGGCCAGCAAACCTGCCGCCCAGGCCGCGGTGGCGGCAGCCGCACCGATCCTGCGTGAACAGACCGAACCGCGACCCGCCCCGGTTGCGGCACCGGCGCCAACCCAGGCGGCCGCTCTGGCGCGCGGTCCGATCCAGCCTCCCGCCCAGCCGGTCCGCCCCCAGCGCCCGGGCGCGACGGCCGATGCCGATTTCCTTGCTGCCGCCCGAGAACGCACCCGCGTCGGAATGCAAGGCCATCCGTCCGACGACGGGACCCGCCGATCATCACAATCCGGTCTCGGTCGATCCTTGCTTTACGCGCTCCCGGTTGTCGCCCTGGTCATGCTGTCCGGAGCCGGCGCCTTGTTGATCTGGGAAGCCTGGCAGGGAGATGGCGAGCGCGTCGCTGCCGATGCTGCAGCCGAACGCAGCTTCGTCGCCCAGGTTGAAGCCGACCTTTCGGGAACGGACGCCGCAACGACCACCAGCCCCGCCACCACACCGGAGCCCTCGGGCACACCGGACCCAGCTGACACAGCTACCGCGTCGCCTCCGGTTGACCCCGGCCGGTCGTCGGCGCCGGCCGAAAGCCGCTTGGCCCAAGCCTCACCAGAGGCCGGCGCGACCCGGGCGCCAGCCAACCAGGTCGCCGATGCCAGTGGCAGCAGCCTTCCGGCATCATCGACAGGGCGCGAGGCCACCGCCCCTGCAACATCGCCCCGCTCGCCGGACGCCGCCCCTCGCAATTCCACGCCCGACACCCGCACCGGCCCGGCCCGTACGACGCTGGAAAGTGCCGCCGCCGACGGCAATCCGGTCGCCCGCTATCAGCTCGGAGTCCGAGCGCTCGATGCCGGCGACGCCGAAACCGCCGCCATTCTCCTGCGCCGCGCCGCCGAACAGGGCGTACCCGCCGCCCAATACCGCTACGGCAAATTGCTGGAGACCGGCGAAGGAACCGAGATCAATCTCGAAGATGCGCGCCGCTGGACCGAACGCGCCGCCAATGCCGGTCACCGTCGGGCCATGCACAATCTCGGTGTGATGTACTATTATGGCAGCGGCGCCGCACAAAACATGGAAACCGCGGCGCGCTGGTTCCAGGAGGCTGCCCTGCTCGGTCTGCGCGATTCCCAGTTCAATCTGGCGCTGCTCTATGAGACCGGCGACGGCGTGCCGCTGAGCCTGCCCGACGCCTACGCCTGGTTCACGATTGCCGCCAGCGACAGCGACCCGACCGCCAGCGAACGTGCTGCAACGCTCGCCGAAATGATCGAGCCGGCAGCCCTCCAAGCCGCTCGCGCGACTGCAGCGGGCTTCACCCCCCGCCCGATCGACGCTGAAGCGAACGGACTTTACTCCGGGCTTCCTTGGGAGCGCGTTGCGACGACGGACATGGCGACAGTCCGCCGGGCCCAGGGTTTCCTCTCGGTGTTGGGGTATGGTCCCGGACCGATCGACGGAGAAATCGGCGGCCGCACCCGCGACGCCATCATGCAGTTCGAGGCAGACCAGGGCCTGCCCCGCACCGGACGTGTCGATGCTGTTCTCGTTGAACGGCTCGAGCGCGCCGCTGCGGGTTGATCGGCGGTGCAGATCTACCTCCCGATCGCGGAAATTTCAGTCAACATATTCCTATTGCTTGGGCTGGGCCTCGGCGTCGGCTTTCTGTCAGGCATGTTCGGGGTCGGCGGCGGTTTCCTGATGACGCCGCTGCTCTTCTTCATCGGCGTGCCGCCGGCTGTCGCCGTGTCGACGGAAGCCAACCAGATCGTCGCCTCCTCGGCCTCCGGCGCACTCGCTCACTGGAAACGCAGGACCCTCGATATCAAGATGGGCCTGCTGCTGCTTGTGGGAGGCTCGGCGGGCTCGATATTCGGCGTCCAGTTGTTCGCCTTCCTGCGGAGCCTGGGCCAGATCGACCTCATCATTTCGCTGAGCTATGTCAGCTTCCTCGGCATTGTCGGCGGGCTGATGTTCGTGGAAAGCGCCCGTTCCATTCTCAAGCGCAATGACCCAACGGCCTCGCGGGCCCGGACCGGACACCGCAAGCGCGGCTGGATCGACAAACTTCCATTCAAGATGCGCTTTCCGGCATCGGGTCTGTACATCTCTGTCATCCCGCCGGTCCTGATCGGCTTCTTTGTCGGCACACTCGCGGCGATCATGGGCGTCGGTGGCGGCTTCGTCATGGTGCCGGCGATGATCTACATCCTGCGCATGCCGACCAATGTCGTGGTCGGCACCTCGCTGTTCCAGATCCTGTTTGTCACGGCGCTGACCACTTTCCTGCAGGCGACACAAAACCAGACCGTCGACATTGTGCTCGCCGTGCTGCTCATCATTGGTGGCGTGATCGGGGCTCAGCTGGGCGCCCGCGCCGGTCGCAACGTGAAGGCGGAAGAGCTTCGGGCCCTGCTGGCGATGATGGTCCTCGCCGTCTGCCTGAAGCTGGGCTGGGACCTGGTTGCCCAGCCGTCCGACCTGTTCGTGGTTCTGCCGCGCGGTGGGGAGGGACATTAGATGCTGACCGGCCTGATCCTCGGCCTGGCCCTGCAGGTCCAGCCCCAGATTACAACCGAGGCGCCCGGAATTGTCGCCGCCCTGACCCATGAAACCGTTGAGATCCGTGAGGATTTCGCCGGCATGGAGCTGGTGCTCTATGGCGCCACCCGAGGCATGACGATCCAGGATGAGGTGGTGGTGGTGCTGCGCGGCCCGGGTCGCGAATTGCGGGTGATGGAAAAGGCCCGCAGTTTCGGCATCTGGATCAACTCCGCCCCGCGAGAATTTGCCGACATTCCCAGCTACTATGCGATCGCGACCTCCTTGCCATTGACGGATATCGCCACGCCCGAACAGCTCGCCGGCAGCGGCATCGGCTTGACCGCGACCCTGGAGAGCCATGCCGATGCGGCTGCCCCGGTTCCAGGCAGCGACCCACTCGACCCTTATCTGGCCGCCATTGCCCGCGCCGGACATCGCGACAATGTTTATGCTGAGGCCCAGCGCGGTGTTGAAATTCTCGATGGCGGCCTGTTCCGCGCCACGATTGCCCTGCCGCCCCTGACACCGGTCGGAGATTATGTCGCCGAGGTCTACCTGTTCCGAGGCGGTCGTCCGGTCGCCAGCCGCTCGACCAGCCTGCGCGTCGAAAAAGCCGGTATCGAACGCCTCGTCTATGAATTCGCCCACGACCGACCGATGATCTATGGCCTGTTCTGCGTCTTCATCGCGATGATTGCCGGTTATGCGGCCAATCTGGCCTTTAGCAGGCGCTGACCTTTCCCGCCGGCCTTCGGCGCCTAGCTTTGTCCCCATGACGCATGTCCAACGCCTTCCCGGAACACCGCTGTGGCTCGGCCTTGCCGGCTGGCTGCCCTTCTGGATACCCGTCGGCCTGACCGCGCAAGCGGCAATGTCCGGCCGGAGTGCAGCCGCCGAGGCGGCATTGTTCCTCGTCTATGCCGCCATCATTCTTGGCTTTCTGGGTGGTGTCAGATGGGGCCAGGCGCTGTCCGACGAAAACAGCACAGCCACCACCTACACGCTGTCGATTCTCTCCAGTCTGGCCGGCCTCGCCGCGACGCTGCTGGTTTGGGCCGGGGCCCCGCTGACCGGCTTTGCCCTGGTGCTGGCCAGCCTGTTCCTGCATTGGCGCTGGGATGCCCGCTCGGCCCGGCAGGGTGTTCTGCCCGCCTGGTACGGTCGCCTGCGCAGCATCCTGACCCTTGGCGCCTGCGCCGCAGCGATTGCCATGATGGTGCTTTATCCGCTGACCACCTGACGCAGAGCCCGACCCGACCGCCATGCCATGCCTTGCCAGGGATTATCGGCGCCGGTCCGGGACGCAGGATTTCGCGGCCACTGGAATGACTCGGTTGCGGCCCATAACCAGGGCGTCGGGACTCTCGCCGAAACACCGTGCAAAGGCCGGGTCGCAGATGTTCAGCCCTCCGGTATAAGCCCCGAAGGCGGGCATGATCAGGCGTGATCCATCGGTCGCAAAACATCGCGCCCGTACCGAGCGACCCTTGCCCCGCACCTTGGCTACCGGGTGCAGATGGCCGGCGACTTCGCCGGGTGCCGCGCCTCCGGTGGGCTCGTGACGCAGGACGAGGCGGCCCAGTTCCAGCATGTGCTGCACCTCACCACCAAACTGCGGCGGCGGGGCCGGATCATGATTACCCTCTATCCAGACCCAGCGACCGGCATCAGCCACCAGCGCCATCAGTCGTGCGGCATCGTCACCGTCCATGCGGCGGTCGGCGAGCGTGTCATGAAAACTGTCGCCCAGAGCGATGACCGTTTCCGGTTCGTGACGGTCGATGGCGGCAACAAGGCGGCGCAAGGTGGTGCGGGTGTCGTAGGGCGGCAGCATCTGGCCGCCCATCCCGTAGGACGATCCCTTCTCGAAATGCAGGTCCGAAACGATCAACGCGCCAAAGCCGGGCAGGAAAAGCACGCCGTCAGCGTCGGCAATGGCAGCGTGTCCGGCAAGCTGGAAGGCGAAATCGGCAGGCCGGTCAGTCAAGCCGGACGGCCTCTGCGATGAGATCCTCGGCGGCGTCTTCCAGGATACTGTCATGACCCTCGCCATAAACCGCTTCCTTGCCGATCTCCAGCATGACCGGCACGGCGAGCGGCGAAATGCGGTCGAGGCAGACATGGCTGATCCGGTCCTTCACCCGGCTCAGGGCCTCACCCAGGCGCCGGATGTCCAGCAGGCCCGAAGCCGCATCATGCCAGGCGGCGCGCAGCAGCACATGCTCCGGCTCGTGCTCGCGCAGCACATCATAGATGAGGTCGGTCGAGAAGGTGACCTGGCGGCCGGTTTTTTCCAGGCCGGGGAAACGGCGCTCGATCAGGCCGGCGATGACCGCACAATTGCGGAAAGTGCGTTTCATCAACTGGCTTTCCGCCAGCCAGGCGTCGAGGTCATCGCCCATCATGTCTTCGTCGAACAGGCGGTCAAAATCGACCTCGGACAGATCGCGCAGCCCCCAGACCGACAGGGCGTATTCATTGGCGACAAAGCCCATCGGCTGCAGGCCCATGCGCTCCAGTCGGCGGGTCAGCAACATGCCCAGCGTCTGGTGCGCCAGTCGCCCCTCGAACGGGTAGCAGACCAGATAATGCCGCCCCGCTCGCGGGAAGGTCTCGACCAGCAGGCCGTGGGCATCAGGCAAGCGCGAGCGGGTCGCCTGCAGCGACAGCCAGTGGCGGACCTGTGCCGGCAAATCATCCCAGCGCTCCGGATCCTGGACCAGGTCGCGGACCCGTTCGGCGAGATAGGTCGACAAAGGAAACTTGCCACCCTGATAGGACGGGATTTTCGGATCGGCATCGGCGGCGCGCGTGACCCGGGCCTGCATCTCCTCGATGCCAACGAAGCGCAAGACCTGGCCGGCAAAAACAAAGGTGTCGCCGGGGCTGAGCTGTTCGACGAACCATTCCTCGATCTGGCCCAGGCGGTGGCCACCGCGACCACGCGCCGAAACCACCACGTCCAGCATCGGCGCCTCGACAATCGTTCCGACATTCATCCGGTAGCGCTGGGCGATCTGCGGCGTGCGCGCCTGCCAGACCCCGTCCCGGCGACGGACGAGGCGACGGAACCGTTCATAGGTGTTGAGCGCGTAGCCACCCGTCGCGGTGAAGTCGAGCAGACGATCGAAGGTCGCCCGATCAAGATGGGCGTAGGGCGTCGCGCTGCGGATTTCGTCGAACAGGGCATCGGCGTGGAAGCCGTCACCGCAGCCGCGGCCCATGATGTGCTGGGCAAGAACATCCAGCGTTCCGGCCCCCAGCGGCTCACCATCGAGCGCGTTCTCCGCGACAGCCTCCCGAGCCGCCTGGCACTCGAGATGCTCGAACCGGTTGGTGGGTGCCAGCAGGGCCCTGGAGGGGGCGTCAAGACGGTGGTTGGAACGGCCGAGGCGCTGGATCAGCCGTGATGACCCTTTCGGCGCGCCCATCTGCACCACAAGATCGACATCACCCCAGTCGATACCCAGATCGAGCGTCGAGGTGCACACAACCGCCTTGAGGCGCCCCTCGGCCATCGCCTTTTCCACCTTGCGGCGTTGCTCCGGCGACAGCGATCCATGATGGAGGGCAATCGGCAGGTTGGCATCGTTGAGGGCCCACAGTGCCTGGAAGGTCAGCTCGGCCTGGGAGCGTGTATTGACGAAAACCAGCGCCATTTTCGCCGCCTTGATGCGCGCATACACGTCGCCCAAGGCATGCCGGCCCGAGTGCCCTGCCCACGGAATGCGGTCGGTCGGGTCGAGGATCTCGACTTCCGGGCGGGCACCGGCGGCGCCCCGGATGATCCGCGCGAACCGGTCGCCACCAACTGGTTGGGTCACCAGCCAGCGCGCAAGGCCGCCTTCATCGGCGACGGTCGCAGACAGGCCGGCCCGGGTCGCCTTCGGGGCCCAGGTCTGGATAGTCGCCAGGTCGAGCGCCAGCAGATCGCCCCGCTTCTGCGGTGCCAACGCATGGATTTCATCTATGATGATCCGCTTCAAATCGCGGAAGAACGCACCGGCATTGGCGGTTGCGCAAAACAGCGCCAACTGTTCTGGCGTGGTCAATAATATGTCAGGCGGACTGGCCCGTTGGCGTTGCCGCTTGGATGCCGAGGTGTCGCCGGTGCGCGTTTCGATGCGGACGTCCAGCCCGAGTTCCTCTACCGGCATCATCAGATTGCGGGCGACATCGACCGAGAGCGCCTTGAGCGGCGACACATACAGCGTGTGCAAGGCATGCGGGCGGGACGACGGGCCCTGCCGTTCAATGCGCTCTGCCAGGTCGATCAGGCTGGGCAGGAACCCACCCAGTGTCTTGCCGCCCCCGGTTGGCGCTACAAGCAGCGCATCCTCTCCTGCCCGGGCCGCCGCGATCATGTCGAGCTGGTGTGAGCGGGCAGACCAGCCGCGGGTCGCGAACCAGTCAGCAAAGCGTTCGGGAAGGGCATCGGCGGCCAGGCGTGTCGGCATGTCTCGCTTCCGGCGCCTGTCCCGGCGCGCTTTGTCATTGCAGGGGGGATGACTGCACCAAGCGTCCCCCTGCCAGTTGTGCCCCGGTTTCGCCATGCTTGTGGCCGAATTAGACATTAGCGAGGGAAACTGGCTCATGGTCAACGCCGTCATTGAACGGTTTCAACGGCTTGATGCCGCGTTCAGTGAGCGCGCCAGCAAGGGTGAGCGCCTGTACGGTCGCTTCTCTGCCCTCGCCTGCATTTCCGGCGATGAAACCCCCGAAACCCTGGTCGACCGAAGCCTTGGCATCCGCGACCGGATGAATGAGGGCTTGGGCACCTGGCGTTCTCCCGGCCGGGCAATGCGTCTGGTGTTCTCCGCGGCGCTGGCGGCATCCGACCGGTCGGCCGAAACTTTTTTCGCGGTCCGTCGCGCGCTCAACGAGCGTCGGCAGGAGCGCGGCGCGCGCATGCTCAGCCATGGCGGATCCTGCGCCGCCCTGGCCCTGGTGGTTGCCGGTGGTGATAGCAGCCAGGCCGACAATTTCTTCGACATTCTCGACGAGATCGCCTTGCCCTGGTGGAACCGGATACCCGCCCGCGAGGACGTGCTGGCAGCGACATTTGCGGCGACCGGTGAGACACCGGAAGATGCGCGGCGCAAGCTGGACCGGTCTCGCCTGGCGCTTCGCTCGGCCGGTGTCCCGGGCCATCATGTCGAACGGGCGGCCCAGGAGATTTGTCTGCGTCCGGTCAATGGTGGCGAACTTGCGGCCGCCTGGACCAGTTTGAACACCGCCGTGCGCGGACGTCCCGTGCTGCGTCACGGCGTTGGCCGGACCGGGCTGGCCGTGCTCGCCTCGCGAGGCCGTGGGCCGGAGACGGCCGACATGCTCGTTTCGAGTTTCGAGGCGGTGCGGGCACTGCGACCCCGGCCATCCGGACCCGTCGCCGCCCGACTGGCCATGCGATTGACCCAGGCCCAGACCGGATCCAGTGAACCACACGCCGCGGCGCGCGACCTGGCCGCCATCCTTGCGGCCCAAGCCGCCATCATCGCCGTCGTCGCCGGTTCCACGGCGGCAGTCGCAGCGGCGTCCTGACCGGGCGTGACGCCCGGCGGGGTTCGCGCTAGAACTCGATACGGCCGATCCGGGCCGGATGCGAACGGGATGCGCGCGTGCCCTTCAGTCAACTCAGTTCCGATCATATCGTGTCCACGCTGGAACGCCTGGCGGAGCGGGTCAGTGACCGTTTCCCGACCGCTAGCCTGAACCATGTGATCAAGGAGCTGACCGGTCTGGCGAAGCGCGACCGTCGGCGGACCCAACGCCTGTCGCGTCCCTATCTGTTCCTGCGGAGCGGTATTTTTCTCGCTGTCGGGCTGGCATTGGTCGGCCTCCTCTATGTCGGTGAGCGTGTGTTCAACTGGGCCCAGGCGAGCGGGACCTCGGCCGATGTCTTCACGGTGTTCGAAGGGGTAGAGGCGGGACTCAACATCGTCATCCTCACCGCCGTCGCCATATTCACGCTGACCCGGGTCGAGGAACGTCTCAAACGCTCGCTGGCCCTGGACGACCTGCACGAATTGCGCTCGGTCGCCCATGTCATCGACATGCATCAGCTGACCAAGGACCCGACTGCGCTTTTGAGGCTGGGTCCGAGCACCACGTCCTCACCCATGCGGACGATGAACGAATTCGAGCTCGGCCGCTATCTCGACTATTGCGCCGAAACGCTCAGCCTTGCCGGCAAGGTCGCCGCGCTCTACGCGCAGAGTTCCCGCGACCCGGTGGTGATCGCCGCGGTCAACGACATCGAAAGCCTGACATCGAACATGTCGGCGAAGATCTGGCAGAAGATCGAGATCGTTCGGGCGGCGCAACCTCCTGCGCCGGTCACCAGGGCGGATTGACCATATCCGGCTTTCCCTCGCGCGCGGAAAGCTGCTAGGGAGCGGTTCAGAATCAAACGCCCAGGGGGGAACCCATGAATCCCGACGATCTCATGAATCCACAGACGCTCGCCACTCTCGTCGAGACCGCGATCGCCGCCAGTACGAATGTGGTTCTGGCTGCCATCATTCTCATCATCGGCCTTCTCATCGCCGGCTCGGTCCGCAAGGCCATCCGCAATGCGGTGACCCGGAGCGAGCGGGTCGACAACACGCTCGGAGCCTTCTTCGGGTCGCTGGCCTATTACGGCATCATGGCGATGGTCGTCATCGCAATGCTTGGCACGTTCGGCATTCCCACGACCAGCTTCGTCGCCACCCTGGGTGCCGCCTCGCTGGCCATCGGTCTGGCACTGCAGGGCACATTGTCCAATCTGGCCGCCGGCGTGATGCTGATCCTGTTCCGTCCCTATCGCCTGGGCGAGTTCGTCGAAGTGGCCGGCACGTCCGGTGTCGTCAAGGAGATCACCCTTTTCACCACCGTGCTCGCGACCGGCGACAACAAGAAGATCATCATTCCCAATTCCAAGTCCTGGGGCGATACGATCACCAATTATTCCGCCAATCCGACCCGCCGCGTCGATCTGACCTTCTCGATCGATTATGGCGACGATATCGGCAAGGCCATGCAGGTGATCCAGAACACGATCGGCGCCGACGAACGGGTTCACAGCGATCCGGCGATTTTCACCGCAGTCGCGGCCCACGGCGAGTCATCGGTCGATATCGTCACCCGCGTCTGGTGCAATTCCGGCGACTATTGGGGCGTGCATTTCGACGCCATGAAGAACGTCAAGGAAGCCTTCGATGCCAACGGCATCTCCATTCCCTATCCACACCGGGTCAATATCGCCCGCAAGGCTTGAGCCGGGCAGCAATCGGGGTTTCGGCCCCGATTGCGCCGCAATTCGGGGTAAGCTGACGTCATGACAGACCGAGACACATCGAATGACCAATCCGCCGGTGACCGGACCTTCGTCCAGCGCCTGATCCGGGTTGGCTCGACCGACATCATCCGGGTTGTGGTGCTGTGCGTCATTGCCGGCTTCATCCTGGCGGCATTCCACGTGAATCCACGACGCCTGTGGGTCGACTTCTTCGGCACGATCGCCGAATCCTGGGGCCGCTTCATCGACTTTCTGACCCATTCGGTTGGCTGGGCGATCGAGTATTTCCTGCTGGGTGCCATCCTCGTCATCCCGATCTGGATTGTCTTCCGCGTCCTCGGTGCCCTGCGCCGCCGCTGACCCGACTGCCTCCAGCTGGCCGGTCGTGATTTGTTAACCAACTTCCTTTGCCGGTTGGCAAGGAAGGCTTGCTACAGCTGGCTTATGACAGCGAGCGCACCTACCCTGCCCGTGACGGCGAACGGTATTCCGTCCAGGCACCTGGACGGCTGCAGTGATGCGCCGATGCTGCTCGAATCCAACAGTTTCCTTCGCAACATGCTGCTGGGATTGTTACGCGACGCCGGTGCCAATGATGTGATGGTGGCCAAGCGCAGCGACACTGCGCTGAACCAGATTGCCGAACGCACGCCCAGCGTCATCATCGCCGACTGGCATACCAATGCCACCCCTGACGAAGACCGGCTGAAACTGGTCCGAACCATCCGGGAAAGCGATGGCGCGCCCTTTCGCGATACACCCATCGTGCTGATTTCGCAGCCGCGGGTGCGGCGGGAAATCGAACATGCGCGCGATGTCGGCGTGTCGGAATTTCTCATCACCCCGATTGCCCCGGTCACCCTGCAGAACCGGTTGCGCTCGCTGGACGAAAAACCGCGTGACTTCGTCAGCTCATCGCGTTTCAACGGACCGGACCGCCGCCGCCGCGCCCGTCGGGCCGAGGGCCCTGTGCACAAACGCACGGCGGACGTATCCGCCGGACTGACCACGCCGATGGCCGCCGCTCGCGCCGCCGCCGTTGCGCTCGCCCACGAGACCCAATTGACGGGGGACCGGCTGGCCATCCGGGTCGGACGGTCACTCCAGCGCTTCATCACCACCGTGAGCGAATATACCCCGGTTGAAGCCGAGGTGGTCGAGATGCATCGCGCTGCCCTGGCGCAATTGCTGCGGATGGCGGAAGAGGGCAATCCGTTGCGCGAGCCGGTCGTCACCGGCCTGGAACAAGTGGTCGCCAAGCGCATGGGCCGCGGCTGAGCGCGCTTCCTGCAAGGGCCGGCCTGGCCTATCAAGGCTTTACAGTCTGACCGGGAACACCATGACCGACGATATCCAGTCCCGCCTTGATTCCATTGCTCCCTTGATCGTCGATGGGTCACCTCATGCTGTCGCGCTGGGCCTGTCACTGATTTCGCTGACACCGGGACACGCCGTCATGGGGGCTCGATATGACCAGAGCCTGATCGGGGATCCGGACGCCGCCACGCTGCATGGCGGCGTGGTGACAGCCTTGCTTGACCATGCCTGCGGCATGGCGGCCTTCGCCGGGTTCGGCGCCCGGGACACACCGGCAACGCTGGACCTGCGGATCGATTACTTGCGTCCGGCCAGACCGGGGCTGGATGTCACCGCCGAGGCGAGCTGCCTGAAATCCCACGGCCTGGTCGCTTTCGTCCGCGCCACGGCCCATGACGGTGACATTGATGATCCGGTGGCAATCGCCCAGGCTGCCTTCATGATCACCAAAGCTTCCAAGGCCGCGCAGGAGCGGGCCAAACGGGCCTATACCGAGGGGCGCATGTCATGAGTCAGGCCCTGATCGACACCTTGATGGCAGCCCCCTATGTCGCCCGTTTCGGCGTTCGCCTGGAACGCAAGGGCAATGAGCTGACCGGCGTCCTGCCCTTCGCCGACCATCTGGTCGGCAACCCTCTCATCCCGGCCCTGCACGGGGGTGCTGTCGGCGCCTTCCTCGAAATCGTGGCCTCGGCCTCGCTGCTGGCCGGCCAGCCCCTGCAACGCCTGCCCAAGCCGATCGATGTGGCCATTGACTATCTGCGTCCGGCCCGGGCCCAGGATGTCTTTGCCCGCGCCGTTGTGGCGCGTTCGGGTCGACGTGTCGCGAATGTCCGGGTCGAGGCCTGGCAGAACCGGATTGATGCGCCCGTGGCGACACTGCACGGACATTTCCTGATCACACCGGATCAGAGCGACACCGACCAGTCCTGATCCACCTCAGCCGTGCAGGCGGGTTTACCACTGCCTTACGGTCGCGACAGTTTCTGAACGATTTCTCTCAAAGGTTTACACCATCGGCCAGCCAGCGGAGAGCGCGCGGCGGGCAGTCTGCCGGATGTGGTGACGGGTCACAGAGGGGTGACCGGCCACATCAGAGGAGACAGTCCAATGTCCATTTCCGTTCTCGCCGCACTGACGGCCAGCCTCACGATGGCCCCGCTGCCCACTCAAGCCGACACCGAGGCGCCGACTGAAGTCGTCCATGTCCGCTCCGGCGAACTGAGTAATGACGCCGGCTGGGCGTCGATCGAGGCCCGCATCCAACGCGCCACCAACCGCGTTTGCCGCCCGCACGGGCTGCGCGGACTTGATGCCCAGCGGGCCCGTCAGGCCTGTTACAGCCGCGCCTTCGCCGATGCGATGGGCCAGCTGGACCGCCAGTACGCGCAAGCCAACAACCGGACGGTTGCCATCGTCATCACGGCGCGCTGACCAATCGTCCCGACGCCGGCAGTGATCGTTCAGGGGCTGGAACGATCGCCTGCGGCGCTATGACCAATTGTTTGGCGGGCTCCGGAACACCAGTTTCTGGCCATGACCCAAGCCAACGCTGTTACCGCCTATTTCGACGGGCTCTGCCCGATCTGCGTCAGTGAAATGTCGCACTACGCCATAGCCGCTCCCGATCTGGTCCGCTTGCATGATTGCAACGGCGAAATTCCCGAGGACATCGACCGCGAGGCGGCACTGGCAAGCCTGCATGTCCGGCTGCCCGACGGGCGGGTCGTCAATGGATGGCTGGCCTTTATCGCGATCTGGGACAGGATGCCGGGCCGCCACTGGCGGTGGCTGGCAGCGCTGACACGGCCGGCGCCCCTTCGCGTACCGCTCAATCAGATCTATCTGTGGCTGGCCCCCTTGCGGCCGCGCAAGACCTGCCATGACGGCGCCTGCAAAGCCGATTGACTTCATCATTCATTTTTGAATGGCCGCCAAAGACGTGTACTTGAACGCCGCCACTGGACTCTCCGACAAAGCTCCCCAAGTTGAGCAGGCGCATTCATGCATAAACGCATGATTGTCTTTGCAACCCGGAGAGCCCCATGAAACGCGCCCTTTTGAACGCCCTTGTCCTTCTGACACTCGGCACCGCTACCATCGCCCTGCCCCCAAGCAGCCAGGCCCAGTCATCGCCGGCGCCGCAGACCGACATTGCCTTTGAATCTGCCGACCTGATCGACCCAGCCCGCTTTGACACATTGCAGGACCGGATCAAGACTGCCGCACGGGATGTCTGCCGCGAGGCCCTGGTCGGCGACCTTTTGCGCCCGGTGACCATGCGATCTTGCATCCGCGACACCACCCAGCGCGCCATCGATCAGTTGGCGGAGCACCGCATGACCGTACTGGCCGCCACCAATCCGACAACCACTGATCCGACAGCGGCCGGACAACCCTGACGGCGACGTCTATTGCCTGCCTGATCGGGCCGGGCTAGGTGCGGGACATGTCTGTTTCGCCCCTGACCCGGCTCGATGTCCTCAAGCGCGCCTGGCCGCTCGTGTTCGCCAATGCCGCGGTACCGCTGGCCGGTGTGGCCGACACGTTCGTGCTCGGCCTGTCCGGCGACAAGGCCGATCTCGGCGGTGTTGCCTTGGGCAGCGCGCTGTTCTCGGTCTTCTACTGGAGCTTCTACTTCCTGCGGATGGGAACGACCGGGCTTACGGCTCAGGCCGACGGCGCTGGCGACCGGGCCGAAACCCAGCGGATCCTGTTGCGCGCCCTCGCCATCGCGGCCGCACTCGGCCTGTTCGTCTTCCTGTTGCGCGACCTGATCGCCCTGGCAGGTTTCGCCATCCTGCAGGGTGAACTCCGCGTCGAGAGCAAGGGGGCGGACTACCTGCTCGCCCGCGCCTGGGGCGCACCGGCGGCGCTCGCCGGCTTCGCGCTGTCCGGCTGGCTGATCGGGCTGGGCCGCAACGCCGCCACGCTGGCAATCTATGTCGCCTTCAGCCTGGTTAATATCGGGCTGGATCTGTGGTTCGTCCTGGGCCTGGGTTTCGGGCCGGGCGGAGTCGGGGCCGCGACGGCGATCGCCGAATGGCTGGCACTGCTGGTCGGTGGCGGCTTCCTGGTCATGACGCTGAAAGACCAGAAGGGCTGGGCGACCGGCGTGCTGGACCGGGCCCGCTTGCTCGACGGTGCGGCGATACGGGAATTGTTCCAGGTCAATGTGAACCTGATGATCCGCACCTGGTCGCTGGTGATCGGCTTTACCTGGTTTGCCAATGCCGGCGCCCGTCAGGGCACCGCCGCGCTGGCCGGCAATCATGTCCTGCTGCAGGTCATCTCGGTCTGGGCCTTTGTCCTCGACGCGTTCGCCTTCATCGCCGAGACCGAAGCCGGACGGGCCTTTGGCCGCCGCTCGGTGCGCGACCTGCGCCGCTGTGTGCAATTGACCGCCGAGCCCATGATCCTGTCCGGCGCGGCATTCGCCCTGGCGACCTGGTGGCTGGGTGATGCCGCCCTGACCGCCCTTATCGACGACCCGGAAGCGCGGGCCGCCGCCATCACCTATCTTCCCTGGTGCGCGGCGGTGCCGCTGCTGGGCGCTCCGGCCTGGCTGATGGACGGGGTCTTCATCGGCACGACGAGTGGCCGGGTCCTTCGCAATGCAGGACTGGTCGCTGTCGCCATCTATCTGGCCGCCGATGCCGTGCTGGCACCGCTATATGGCAATCACGGGGTCTGGGCGGCCTTCATTGTGTTCTACCTGGCGCGGGCCGGAGCCCTGCTTGGCGCCTATCCGGCACTCGAACGTCGCCTTCACTCGGCACCAACGGCGTCGGCGACCGATGCAAACCCGTCGACATGAAGCCGCTCGGCAAGGCCACGCTTGATCCGCTGGATCAGGCCCGGCCCTTCATAGATCATCGCCGTGTAGAGCTGGATGGCATTGGCACCGGCACGGATTTTCGCATAGGCGGTGTCCGCGCAGGCAACCCCGCCAACGCCAATGATCGCCATCTCCGGGCCCGCCGCCTTGCGAAAGGCGCGAACCAGCTCGGTTGAGCGGGCAAAGACCGGTGGTCCCGACAATCCCCCACCCTCGCCCATATTCGCACTGACCAGCGTTTGCGGGCGGGTGATGGTGGTGTTGGAAATGATGATGCCGTCAAGCGAATGGCGCCGGATCGCATCCACCATCACGTCGGCCTCGGCGTCATCAATATCCGGCGCAATCTTCAGGAAGACCGGAGCCCTGGCTCCAACCGCCGCAACAGCGGCCAGCAGGTCATCGAGCGCGCCCGATGATTGCAGCGTCCGCAGGCCAGGCGTATTCGGCGACGATACATTGACGGTAAAGAACTGGGCCAGGTCCTGAAGCGAGTCCAGGCAGGCGACATAGTCGGCGACCCGGTCTTCGCTATCGAGATTGGCTCCCAGATTGACGCCGACAACGCCGCCCCGCCCGGCACGGGCCTGCATGCGCGTCCTGAACAGCGCCAGCCCCTGGTTGGGAAAGCCCATCCGGTTGATCACGGCCCGATCCTCATCGAGCCGGAAAATGCGCGGACGCGGCTTGCCATCCTGAGCGCGCGGCGTCACGGCTCCGCATTCCACAAACCCGAACCCTGCCGCCAAAAGCGCATCGGGGGCCTCGGCATTCTTGTCAAAACCGGCGGCCAGCCCCACCGGGTTCGGCAGGTTAAGGCCCGCGAGCTGCGTGCGCAGAATGTCCGGGTCGCGGCGGAACTGGCGCGGTCCCAACCCGGCCTTCAGACCGAGAATGCCCGCCCTGTGCGCGGTTTCCGGATCGAGGCCATGCAGCAGGCGGGTCGCGAGATCGTGGATCATGATCGACTCTCCAGATCGGCGGGGAGAACCCAGTCACCCTCCTCATTGCGGCGGACATGGCGCATGCCGCGAACCGCGCTGGCCGGGATTTCGCCATAGATGTGCGGAAACAACGCGCCGCCGCGCGATTTTTCCCATTTCACCGTGTCGCCCAGTGCCAACAGGTCGACCTCGACCAGCAGCAGGCGCTCATGCTCATTGTAATGCTTGACCAGCGTGCCCTCGACCTGATCGGCGGCAGACAGGTGAATGAAACCGTCAGCCACATCATGCGGGTCGCCGGCGAACGACCCAGCAGCCATCACCTCTGACCAGCGGTCGGGTGTGGCAAGGCGATATGCGGTTTTTATCGTCATGAAGAGGGCCTAACCCCCACCGCGGATTCGGGCAAGGGCGACTCGCGCATGGGATAGTTTTCCTATAGCGTTTCAGACCGATGCTGACCCATGACGACATCTGGCGCGGGATCGACCGCCTGGCACGACACGCGCAGACCAGCCCGTCCGGTCTGGCCCGGCGCGCGGGCCTCGACTCGACCACCTTCAATCCCTCCAAACGGATCTCGGCGGACGGCTCCAAACCGCGGTGGCCATCCACGGAAAGTATCGCCAAGGCGCTGGCCGCGGCCCATCTCGACTTTGATGATTTCGCGGGCCTGGTTTCGGGGCGGCCGCAAACGGGCGCTCTGCCATCGCGCGCGCTGGCGGACGGAGAGGCCGACAATCCGTTTGACGCGACCGGGTATCCGGCCGGTCCGGATTGGGATGCCATCCCCTTCCCCGGACTGGCACCGGGTGAAGCCTTCGCGCTGACAGTTCAGGACGACCACATGCGACCGGTCTACCGTCCCGGCGACCGGCTGGTCGTCTCGCATGAAGCGCCAACCCGTGTCGGTGACCGCGTGGTTGTCCAGCGACGCGATGGCAGCCGGTCGGCCTGGACGTTGACCGAAAAGACAGTGCAGGCCTTGCGCCTGACCCCGTTCGATCCGTTGCAACCCACCCAGACCCTGCCGCTGGTGCAGATTGCCTGGCTCGCCCGCATCGTGTGGGTCAGCCAGTAGGGCTAGCGCTGCAAGCGGGTATCGGCCCAGGCACTGGCGGCGCGGCGATCCGGCAAGCGGGCGGCAAACTCGTCCAGCTCGGCCAGAATGGCTGCCTCAAAGGCATCACGTGACGGCAGGGCACGGGCGGTGTCGACCAATTCCTGGATGCGACCTTCGTAGGCCGGCTCGTCGAGGGCTGCCAGGGCAAGCGCCAGGAAATAGCGCGGCGCCGGATTGTGCGGGTCGAGGGCGATCGCCTGCGAGTAAAATCCCATGCCGGTCTCAATGGACGCATCAAGGGCGCTGAGACCCCGCGATCCGCCACGGCGCGCCACTTCCAGGTGCCAGGCCCCGAGCATCCCCAGCGCCCAGGCATTGTCAGGCTGGCGCGCAACCACCTCTTCGAGCAGGCGACGTCCACGCTGAGGCAAACGGGTCAGATAGGCGCGCCAGCCGCTCATGTAGCGACCGCGAAAACCCAGGGCGCCAGCAAGACGGAGCCGCGCTTCCAGATTGTCCTCGTCGAGCCGCAGCGCATATTCCGCCAGATCCACGGCCCGCTCTGCCAGCGCTTGCCGGTCGTCTCCGACATCCTCGACCATCAGACGAGCCAGAAGCGCTCCGGCGGCAAGGGCGTAACCATCGGCGGTCCCGAGCCTTTGCGCCTCATAGGCAGCCAGTTCCCAGGCACCCTGCTCATAGGCAGCGATGGCGGCGTCGCGGTCAGCCAGTGCCGGCGCCGTGCCCAGCAGGCATAAAAACAGTATCGCTCTGATCATGGTGTGACCGTAGGACAGCTTTGTCGCCGGGCAAACTGCCAGGCGCGACTTTTCGCGCGCTGGCAGCGGGCAAGGAACACGATAGGGTCACCAGACCAGAGGATGCTGCCATGACACCCGCCTTCACGCCCCCAAAACCGCCCTGCGCAGAATACAGCGGTATCGGCAAGCTGGCACTGTCGGATTACTGGACCTATTTCCGCGCCATGCAGCGCAATCCGCTGGAGGTTTGGGGCGAGCACCATTTTTCGATCCGCATGGCGCCCTTCCAGTTTCTCGGGCGCTCGAGCCTGCTGCTCAGTGATCCGGCCGGCATCCATCACTGCTTTGTCACCAACGCCGCCAATTACGGCATGAACCCGGTCCGCCAGGCCGTGCTGCGGCCCTTCCTGCGCGACGGCCTGCTGACCGCGGAAGGCGACGTCTGGAAGACCGCCCGCAAAGCGGTTTCACCGGTCTTCACCCCGCGCCGCGTGAACGGGTTCGCGCCGCAGATCCGCAGCGTCTGCGACCAGACCCTGTCAGACCTGGCCGAGCGGGCGGGCGACACCGTCGATGCCTCGGACCTGATGGTTGAACTGACCCTGGATGTGTTGATCGAGACACTGTTTTCCGGCGATGAGGCACTCGACAAGGCGCGCTTCACCCGCGGCATTTGCGACCTGCTGGAGATCTCCGGGATTCCTCATCCCTTCGACCTGGTCCAACTGCCCGGCTGGATACCGCGCGTGGGCCAGGGCCGGTCGCGACGGGTCATCAAGGATCTGCGGGATCAGGTGGGGACCGTCGCCAGCGCGCGCCGGGCCGCCGGCTCGGCACAATCCGTCGGCCGGACACCTGACTTTCTGGACCTGCTGCTGAGCGCCGGCCTCGATGACACGGCAGTGATCGACAATCTGCTGACCTTTCTGGCCGCCGGCCACGAGACCACCGCGCGCACGCTGGCCTGGACGCTCTACCTGCTGTCGCGCGACGATGACGCCCGGACGCGTCTGGAGACCGAAGTGGATGGTGCCGACCTGGCGGGCACCGATCCGGCGAACTGGTCAACGCAACTACCCTTCACCGAAGCCGTGCTCAAGGAAAGCCTGCGTCTGTATCCCTCGGCGCCGATCCTGGCGCGAACATCAAAGGACTGGGAACTGGTCAACGGCCTGCCCGTTCCCGCCGGCACGGACGTTCTGGTGTCGACCTGGCTGCTGCACCGCCAACGCGACATCTGGGCCAATCCTGACGAGTTCCGGCCCGATCGGTTTGTGGGCGACGCCGCGAATGCGATACCACGCGATGCCTATCTGCCGTTCGGCCTCGGCCCGCGCGTCTGCATCGGGGCGCGGTTCGCGATGATGGAGATGGTGATTGTCATGGCCAGCCTGGCCCGCCGGCTGCGCCTGGATTTTTGTGGCGAGCGCGACCCGGTACCCGTCATGCGCATCACCCTGCAACCGGATACACCCATGCCGATGCGGATCATCCGTCGCTAGCGCTGAAAGCGAAGGCGAACATTCAAGGACGGCACATTGTCGGACTGGCTGGTAATCTGGTCGAGAAATGCGCCGGATGGGGTGTCGACACGGCTGACACCGGCATTGTCACGCCCCGAGCGCAGGGACAGGCGCAGGAAACCCGCTTCGCGCACCTCCCACTCCGACCAGACCGAGGCAAACACCCCCTCGGACCGATCGATGGTATTGACGAGAACGGGATCGACGCCCGGTTCACGGACTCCATCAAACACCTGGATGGTGTCGCGGCGATCACCATTCCAACGCATGAAGAAGCCCGATCGCCATGCTGGCACATGGCGCCATTCGCTATCAAGGCGAAGCCTGACCCCGTTGCTTTCCTCGCGGATCTCGGTGAGCCAGTAGTGCATCGCCGGAGCCCGGTCCTCAACCTCGAACGACGCCACATAGCGGCCGTCCGACCATTCCTTCCGGATGACCAGCTTGATGGAGTAGTCGCGATGCCCGGACGTGGTGCGCGCGAACCCCTGCAATTGGTCAATACGGTCCGACCAGCGGCGATTGGCACTGCCCTCGACGCTCAGGCCGGGCAGTCCGTAGCGGTCCAGCTCAAGTTCAAACTCCGCATTGACCCACTGGATGCTCTCCGGACCGACATTGGCCGGGCGGACACTGCCGTCTCCGTCCAGAATACTGGAAATCGGGTTCTCGATTTCCTGTGCCACGGCTTCCAGGCGCAACAGGTCGCGCTCTCCCGAGCGTCGTTCCAGTGTGGCCGTATGGGTCCAGTCCCGCTGCGGTTCCAGCGTCGATGCGCCGGCGGTATTGAGCGCGTTGTCGAGGTCCGTGGAGGCAAGGAACTGGTCAAGGTCGAGCTGGCCCACATTGCGTTCGGAACTGAGCCGCAAGGTCCAGCGTTCAGTCACGGACCAGTTGATATCGGCCCGAGGGGCGATGTCCGTCAGGCTGAGCGAGGCGCCGCCCTGGTTCGAACTCTCCAGGGAAAATTGTTCGAAACGGGTCCCGATCGTCGCCGAAATCCGGGGCGACGGGATCCAGGTCGCCGAGGCCAGCAGTGCTGACCGGGTCTCCTCGACCTGCGCGTCAGCGCCATCGACGGCCTGCTCGACACCGTCGATGAAGGCCGATGACCGACCCTCGAGCATATTCGTCGCCCAGGTCACGCCTGTTTCCAGGGTCAGCGACCGGCCGGGCCTCCAGCGCAGATCGGCGCGAGCCGCTGTTTCGCGGGTCTCCCGGGTCGAGGCCGACTGGCTGGACACGCCCGAAGAGAGCAGACTGTTGCTGGCGACAGCCTCGCCCTGCCGCCGCGTGACCAAGCCGATCAGCTCGACTGTGTCGGAGAAATCATGACGCCACCGGGCCGACCCGAACCGGGCAATCGACTCCGACGCACCGGCTTCGATCGTACCGGCCGGCGAGCCCGAATCCAGAACCGGCGTGGATGTGTTGTCCCGCCGCTCGGTTGACAGTGAAAACTCGAAATCATTGCGCGGATTGGCGTGGTAGCGGGCCAGGGCCAGCCAGTCCCGGCGAGTGAAGCCTTCCAGCTCGTCGGACGAGATGCGCGCTGTCGGTTCGTCGGCGGTGGACGTTCTCACCGACCCGTAATCGGTGATCGTCTCATCATAGAGGTCAAGGCGCGCCTCCAGCTCGAACCGGCCACCGGTGATCGATGCCGCCAGTTCACCCTGGTATTCCTCACCGCCATCTTCGCGCGGCTCGATCTCGATACGCCCGTCGACGCGGGTCGCGCTAGTCTGCGTGGTCACGATGTTGAGCAGCAACGGGTAGCCCTGCATTTCGACATCACGGGCGCCGGCTTCAATAAGCTCCAGGCGAAGCACATCCTCGACCCGGATCGCACGAATACGGGCGTCCAGCGAGCCGCTGCCGCGCGGCGGACGGCGTCCATTGATCAGGACATTGCCGGCGGCGCCCGACAGGCCGCGAACATTGTCGCCGCCATTCAGGCTGAAACCGGGCAGGCGATACACCATGTCCAGCGCATTGCGGGGCAGGAATTCCGCGAAGGCATCAGGCCGGTAGACAGCGATGCCGGTATTCTCGTCCGCGGCCTGGCCCCAGGCAGGTGCCATGGAGGACACCGCCAGGGCAAAGCTGGCGGCAACGGCACGACTGACCGCGTTGGACAATATGAACAGGCCGCATTTCATGGTCAGCCAACCTCGTTGCAACGGGTTAGAGAAATGCTTCCAATTGACGGAAAATCCACCCCCAATCACAAACAAATGCAGCGTGTCTCCGCCTCGCGCAACTGGATGTCGGTCATTCGACCGGATACTGGAAGACCTCATCCAGCCCGACCTTGAAGACGGCAGCGATCTTGAATGCGACCTCAAGCGAGGGCGAGTACTTGCCGTGTTCGATGGCGATGATGGTCTGCCGGGTCACGCCAACCTGCCGGGCCAGCTCGGCCTGGGTCATTTCCCCGGCGTGAAAGCGCAGCGTGCGGATCTCATTGGTGATGGGGGTCGACTTGGCCATGGTCAAACACTCCCGCGAAGGGTCAGCATTTTGACAAGGGCGCTGACGAGACCGGCCAGCATGGCCCCGACGAACAAGCTGTTCGCCGCCCAGAACGGGTCAAAATCCAGGACCAGCAGCATCAGGGCGACAAAGGCCGCGGCATGCATGGCATGTCCGCCCCAGGCGTCTCCGCGTTGCTCGGCCGCATGGTCACGCCCGTCATCGACAACATCGGCCTCGCCCAACTCTTTTCGGTTGGAAATCGCGGCTCGGACGATGTCGGCAATCAGGGTGGCCACGAAGACCACCACCGCGATCACCATCTCGACTTTCCATGTGACCTCATCCAGGGGGCGACTGAAGACCTGGGGGACGACCCGGATGAGATACCAGCCCAAAGCCAGGATCGTACCGATTGCGACCGCGCGATTCATTTTTTCAAGGAAGCCGGGCATTACACGCCCCGCCGATAATCGACCAGTTTGGACACACCCTTGACCAGCTCGCTGGCAACCAGTCCGGCGAGGATCAGATTGGCGATCAGATAGTAGGGTTGGGCGGTCATGGCCGATGCCATGGCACCGAGTGCAAACACGGCCAGGACGAAACCGCCGCGCTGGTCGCCACGCATTTCGACCAGCTTGTCGCGCTCGTCCGCATCCTCATTGGCCTCGGACGGCGCCGCGATCGCGATGGCGATATGCGCGACAATCGACGCGACGATTATGATGCCAACCGTGAGCAGCATTTTCATGTTGGTCAGTGCCAGGGCCTCGACCGGACTGTCGCGGCCACCCAACAGGACATCGGCCGAGCTGGCGAAATACCAGGCGTATGTGCCACCAGTCACCACAAGCATGGCGATATTGCTTTTCTCTTGGAAACTCATGTCAAGTTCTCCAATCTTTGAGTCTGTTATTTTTGACATTTCGAGGTGTATAGTCGAGCGGACTTTGTGTCAAATTTTTCTTACATACAATCGGAAAAAGAAAGCCCGTCCGACGAGCTCTCTCATAAAATCAGGTGGTTACGAGATCACCCGCCAACGCCCTCTCGATGAGCGCAATGGTCTCACCGACGCCGTAAATGGCGACGAAACTGCCGAAACGCGGGCCCTGCGACTGGCCAAGCAAGACTTCATAGAGCGCCTGGAACCAGTCGCGCAGGTTGTCGAACTCCTGCGTCTTGCCGGCAGCGAAGACCTCGTCCTGGATCTTCACGGCGTCGCGCTCGTCCGCATCCATCGCCCGCAGGCGCGCCAGCAGGTCGTCCATCGCCGCCCGTTCCATGTCCGTCGCAAGACGGAAGGATTTGGTCGGCTCGACGAAATCAGCGAAATACTGCACCGCAAAGCCGGCCAGCTGATCGAGCAGCGGATGGCTCTGCGCCGTCGCGCCGTCGACATAGCGGCCGATAAAGCCCCACATCACCTCGGTATTGTGAGCCGAGGCGGCCGAGGCCAGATTGAGCATCAGGGCAAAGGAGATCGGCGAAGTGTCGGTCGGCGGGTTGCCGTCATGGATATGCCAGGCCGGGTTTTCCAGCTGCTTGTCCGGCGTCTGGCCGGCATAGGCCGCCAGATGCTGCATATACTCATCGACCGCCTTGGGAATGACGTCGAAATACAAGCGCTTGGCCGTCTTCGGCTTGACGAAGTTGTAATAGGACAGGCTCTCCGCCGGGGCGTATGTCAGCCAGTCCTCGACCGACAGGCCATTGCCCTTGGACTTGGAGATCTTCTCGCCCTTCTGATCCAGGAAGAGCTCATAGACGAATTGCGTCGGCGGCTCGGCACCAAGAATCTTGCAGATGCGCGAATAAATCGGCGCATTGGTCTGGTGGTCCTTGCCGAACATTTCAAAATCAACGCCCAGCGCCGCCCAGCGCATGCCGAAATCCGGCTTCCACTGAAGCTTCACATGACCGCCGGTGACCGGCAGCGTGGTCTCGGTGCCGTCTTCATCGTCGAACGTGATCGTGCCGGCTTCGGCATCGACAGCCTTCATCGGCACATAGAGGACCCGGCCCGTCTTCGGCGAGATCGGCAGGAAGGGCGAATAGGTCGCCTGGCGCTCGGCCCCCAGCGTCGGCAGCATCACCGCCATTATGTCATCATAGCGCTCGGCCGCGCGCTTTAGCATCGCGTCAAAAGCACCGGACCTGTAGAGCTCGGTCGCGGACTTGAAGGTGTAGGTGAAGCCGAAGCCGTCGAGGAAGCCGCGCAGGCGGGCATTCATGTGGGCGCCAAAGCTCTCATGCGTGCCGAACGGATCGGGCACCACGGTCAGCGGCTCCTGCAGGTGCTGGTTCAGCATGTCCTGCTGCGGCAGGTTGTCGGGCACTTTGCGCATGCCGTCCATGTCATCGGAGACACAGATCAGCTGCGGCTCATAGGCCCCGCCGGTCAGCGCATCAAAGGCGCGCAGCACCATCGTGGTGCGCACGACCTCGCCGAAGGTTCCCATGTGCGGAAGCCCCGACGGGCCATAGCCGGTCTCGAACACGACCGGCCCGGATTTTCGCCCCAGCTTGTCCAGACGCTTCTTGAGCAGGCGCGCTTGTTCAAACGGCCAGGCTTTCGCGTTTTGGGCAAGATCGGAAACAGACATCCCGGGGCAACTTTCTCAAACAGGAGGACAGATGCTCGCGGGGTAGAGGGGAAGCACGGGATGGTCAAGCAGGCCGGGCTTGGCGGGGGCCTATTCCCTCTCCCTTGGGTGAGGGGCAGGGTGAGGGGGCGATCCCGGTGTCGGTGGGCTGATCCCCCTCATCCGCCCTTCGGGCACCTTCTCCCGGGGGAGAAGGTGTGGAAGCGGTGCCCCTCCACCACACACCTGTCACGAAAAAGCCACACCTCACTCCAATCCAACCCAACCGTGTCAAATTCGCCTTGCACGCGAGCCCGGTCGGCGTCATAAGCCGCCTCCCGTCAACCCCGCCCGGGACCCGCACCGTCGGTTCCTGCGCACAAGAAGAGACGATCATGAACTCAGTTCAGACCCGATATCGCCTCTCCCGCCCGGTCTTCTGGCCGGCGGCGGTTGTGCGCGCGGAGGATGACGCTTCCACCCGGTAGACTGGCCCCACAGTCCCGGATGTTGGCCCTCCCGAGCGCCCGCTCGAGGAGGGTTTTTTGTATTCTGCGCCGCCCCTCTCCCCCCAAAGGCGGCCGGAATGCAAATCCCAGGGAGGGAGTGCGACCCCCGACGCACTCCCTCCCGCATGGGCACCCTTAGTTCCTGTATGTTTGACCAAAGTGAGAGAAAGGCTCCGCGCCCGTAGCGGAGACGGCAGCCATGTCGACCCAGTTTGAAGCCATCGAGACCTCGTCCGGCCTGATCAAGGCTTGGGTGAAGGGTGTTCCGGTCGAGGATGCCGCGATCGAGCAGCTGCGCAATGTCGCCGGCCTGCCCTTCGTGCACAGCCACGTCGCGGCCATGCCGGACGTTCATTTCGGACGCGGCGCTACGGTCGGTTCGGTCATCCCCACCAAGGGGGCAATCATACCGGCTGCGGTCGGGGTCGATATCGGCTGCGGCATGATGGCGATCCGGACCAGTCTGACGGCGAACCAATTGCCGGACAGCTTGAAGGCCACCCGCGACGCCATTGAGCGGGCCGTGCCGGTCGGCAATGGCAAGGGCGGCGACCACCGCATCAAGCCGGCCTCGGTCGACACGCGCCTGAAAGCGTCCGGCCTGATGGACCGGCTCGCCGTGATCAAGGCCAAGCACAAGAGGATCGGCACCCACAAGGTGGACGGTCAGATCGGGACGCTGGGCGGCGGCAATCACTTCATTGAACTTTGCCTCGACGAGGCTGGCTCGGTGTGGGTGATGCTGCACTCCGGATCGCGCGGCACCGGAAACATGATCGGCACCTATTTCATCGAGCGGGCCCGTGAGGAACTCGCCCGGCGGGTGCTGGACTTCCATGTGCCGGACAAGGACCTCGCCTTCTTCATGGAGGGCGAGCCGCTGTTTGACGATTATGTGGAAGCCGTCGGCTGGGCCCAGGATTATGCCCGGGAGAACCGCGAGGCGATGATGGAGCGCGTCCTCCACGCCCTACGCTCGACACTGGGCCGGTTCAAGACCGACAAGGCCGCGGTGAACTGTCACCACAACTATGTGGAGCAGGAGCACCATTTCGGAGCCGATGTCTGGCTGACCCGGAAGGGCGCGGTTTCGGCGCGGGACGGCGAGCTCGGCATCATTCCGGGCTCGATGGGGGCGAAATCCTTCATCGTGCGCGGCAAGGGCGCGGCTGACAGCTTCTGCTCCTGCTCGCACGGGGCCGGGCGGACCATGTCGCGGACCAGGGCGAAGCAGAGCTTCACCCTCGCCGATCACCGCAAGGCGACGGACGGGGTGGAGTGCCGGAAGGATGCCGGCGTCATCGATGAAACGCCGATGGCCTACAAGGACATCGACACGGTAATGGCAGCCCAGTCCGACCTGGTGGAAGTGGTTCACACCCTCAAACAGGTCGTCTGTGTGAAAGGTTAGATGTGGCGGGCGGGACGGTCGTCCTGCCCGCCACACTTGCCCATCCGGGTTGTTATACGGCGGCCTCGTCCAGGGACCACCCCGCCTTGCCGCTCAGCTTGCGGGCAATCAGATAGATCAGCAGTCCTACGGGTCCGAACAGGAATGTCAGTAATAGTGACGGCGTGACGAACCAGCGGCTGAGACCGATGCGCCGGGCATCGCGTGCGACCCAGGCCCCGACAAACAGGTCGAAGACTAGGAAATGGACCCAGCCCGTGAGCAGACCGACCGGGTGGGAGAAAAGGGCTTGCACGGCGCCGAGGCTGTCCATGCCGGCGCCCGGTTGGGATTGTCCGAATCCGACTCCCAGCGTCAGAAATGTGAGATAGACGGCCGCCAGCGCCAGCGGCACCAAGGCGCTGTGTACCAGCCGCTGCGTCCACACCCAGCCGGGGGCGAGGATAAGCAGGGCCCAGGCCGGCATCACCGCCAGGTTGATCACCGAATAGAGGGTTTCGTAATTCATCCTGACCGCCTTTCGCGCCTGATGGATGCCTGGCCGAATGCCCGCTGGGTGCCAGCTTGTCCATCGCAATCGGCTTTGCGGGATCGGAACCGCTTGTTAATGACTGACCGGTCAGTTATAATAGAGGCATGACACGCCAGACCAAGCGACGCCGCCGCCCGGACGCGCGGCCGGAAGAAATCCTCGCCGCGGCCCTTACCGTGTTTTCGGCCAAGGGGTTTTCCGCCGCCCGTGTGGAGGACATCGCCCGCGAGGCCGGGCTCTCGAAGGGCGCGGTCTATCTCTACTTCCCGTCCAAGGAGGCGATGCTGAACGGCTTGGTGGAACAGTCAGCCGGTCAACTGGCGCAAGCCGCCGAACAGCTTGTGGCCCAGGGCGCGCCGCAGGATCCCGAGGCGGCATTCCGCGCGCTCCTGGACATGCTTTTCACGGCCATGGGCGATCCAGGGGTCAATGCCGCGCCGCGCCTTGTATTCGCGGAAGCCGCCCGCTTCCCCGAGATCGCTGCCTTCTATCGTACCCATGTGATCGAAATTGCCCGTCGTTCATTGCGGGCGCTACTGGCTGCCGGAGTGGCGACAGGGGCGTTTCGCGACGTCGATTCCGACGCCTTCATGCGCTCGGTCGCCGGTCCCGGCATCGCCCACATGGCCCTGACCTCGATCTTCGCCTTGCCGCCCGACCACCTCAACACCCCCGCCGACATGGCCGATGCCATTGCCGACATCCTGCTTCATGGCCTCAAACCGCGAGACCCAGCTACATGACACGCTCCGCCCTCCACGCTTGCGTTCTCGCCCTGCCTCTGCTTGTCGGCGCCTGCACGGCCGAACCAGAGGCCAAGCTGCACGGCTATGCCGAGGGCGACTTCATTCGCATCGCGCCTCAGCAACCCGGCCTCGTGACCGAGACATTCGCACGTGAAGGCGACCGGGTCGCGCGTGGCGACCAATTGCTGCGCCAGGATGCCACCGTCGACATTGCCGTCCTTGCGGCAGCCGCCGCCCGGATCGATGCAGCGACTGCGCGTTATGATGATGCGCTGGCAGGCGCCCGGGACCCGGAAATCGAGGCGGTGCGGGATCTGTTGCGCCAAGCCCTCGCCACTCAGAACGACGCCGCCCAATCGCTCGAACGCAGCCAGGCCCTGTTCGCCGACGGTCATATCTCGCAAGCCCGGCTCGACACAGTCCGTGCCGCCGCGACGGCGGCGGATGCCCGGGTCGATGAAATGCGCCAACGGCTCAATATCGTTCGCTTGCCAGCCCGAGCCGATCAGTTGCGAGCCCTGCAAGCCGAGATTGCGGCAGCCGAGGCCGACCGCGACGCCGCCCGCCATCGCCTGGACTTGCGCACCGTCAGCGCCCCGGTGGACGGGCGCGTCCACCGCCAATTGCGCTTTGCCGGGGAACAGGCAGGCCCAGCTGCACCGGTTTATGAACTCCTGCCCGACGGCGCGGTGCACGCCGTGTTTTTCATCCCGGAACCTTCGCTGGCCAGCCTGCCGGTCGGGACCCGGCTTCGCGTGAACTGTGATGCCTGCCCGGCCGATCTTGCTGCAACCCTCACCACAATTGACGACGCGGCCGAATTCACACCGCCCATCCTCTATTCCGACAATGAGCGGGCGCGTCTGGTCTATCGCGCCGAGGCCCGCTTCGCGTCCGATGCCCCGCCGCCGGGCACGCCGCTCTTCCTTGAGCCGTCGCAATGAGTGACGCCCTCGCCATCAATGTTCAGGGACTGAGCAAATCATTCGGCGGCACCCGCGTCGTCGACGGGTTCGACATGCAGGTTCCTCCGGGCAAAATCTATGGCTTTCTCGGTCCGAACGGATCCGGAAAGACGACCACGATCCGGATGATGTGCGGCCTGCTCAAACCCGATGGTGGTGGCGGCACGGCGCTGGGGCTCGACATCATCCGCGAGAGCCGGGAGATCAAGGCGCGGGTCGGCTACATGACACAGCGCTTTTCGCTCTATGGCGATCTGACCGTGCGCGAAAACCTCACCTTCATGGCGCGCCTGCATGCCCTGCCAAAGGTCCGCAACGTGGTGGACCAGGCCCTCGACGAATATGATCTGGCACCGCGCGCGAAACAGCTCGCCGGCAATCTGTCCGGTGGGTGGAAACAGCGCCTGGCGCTGGCGGCTGCCTCGCTGCACGCGCCCGGGCTGCTCTTGCTGGACGAACCCACCGCCGGGGTTGATCCCAAGGCAAGGCGCGACTTCTGGGACCGGATCCGGCGATTGGCGAGACAGGGCGTCACGGTACTGGTCTCGACCCACTACATGGATGAGGCGGTGCAGTGCGACAATATCGCCTTCATCGCCTACGGCCGAAAACTCATCGATGCCCCGGCCGGGGACATACCCGCGCAGATCGGCCTGCACACGATCCGCATCGAGGGTCCCGGCCTGCAACCGGTCTATGACGCGCTGGAGCAGGATCGGGGCGTCGAACAGATCGCACGCTTCGGCGCGGCCGTACACATTTCCGGCCGCGATGCCGAAGCGCTGGCCGCTGCCGCCCGCCCCTATGACGGCCACGACGGGCTGTGTGTGAGCGCGGCCAAGACCGGGCTCGAGGAAGCCTTCATCTGGCTGATGACCGGCGCCAGGGACAATTTCCGGTGAACAGCCTGTCCCGCATTCTCGCGATCCTGGGCAAGGAATTCATCCAGATGCTGCGCGATCGGCTGACCTTCGGCATGATGGTCGGCATTCCGGTCATGCAACTCCTTCTGTTCGGCTATGCCATCAATACCGATCCTCGCCATCTGCCGACCCTCGTCGAGCTGGGCGATTCGGGCCCGGCGAGCCGGGCCATCCTGCAAGCGATGGAAACATCCGAATATTTTGACCTGATTGGAACTTCGGCCCCCGGCGCCCCGGTCGAGAACGCGATGCGGGACGGGCAAGCCGTATTCATTGTCACCATCCCGCCGGGGTTCGAACGCGCCCTGGCGCGCGGCGAGCGCCCACAAATCCTGCTGGATGTCGATGCCACCGACCCGGTCGCCGCCGGGGCCGGTAGCAGCGCCTTTGCGACCATCGTCCAGCAGGCTCTCGAGCCGATGCTTGGCGACATCACCCCGCCGGTCGAGACCATCATTCACCGGCGCTACAATCCGGCCGGGCGTACCGCACTCAACATCGTACCCGGCCTGCTCGGAATCATCCTGACCATGACCATGGCGATGATGACCTCGATGGCCCTGACCCGCGAGGCCGAACGGGGAACGCTGGAAGCCCTGCTGTCGACCCCGACCCGGCCACACGAGGTCATGATCGGCAAGATCACACCCTATGTCGTGGTCGGCTTCATCCAGGTCGCGATCATGCTGGCGGGCGCCCGCTTCCTGTTCGACGTGCCCTTTGAGGGCTCACCGCCGGCCTTTCTGGTCGCCGTTTCACTGTTCATACTGGTCAATCTGGCGCTGGGCTTTCTGTTCTCGACCGTGGCGCGCAGCCAGATGCAGGCGATGCAGCTGACCTTTTTCGCCTTCCTGCCGTCCATCCTCCTGTCCGGCTTCATGTTCCCGTTCGCCGCCATGCCGCAATGGGCCCAGGCGCTGGGACAGATCATCCCGGCCACCCATTTCATCCGGGCGGTCCGCGCCATCATGCTGAAAGGCGCCGGCATGGAGCATGTCTGGCCACAGGTCTGGCCGCTGATGGTCATTTTCGCCGTGATCGCGACTGTCGCGATGCTGCGCTATCGCCAGACGCTGGATTAGGGTCCCTCCCCATCATCAAAAATCGTCTCGATCGGCGTGGCGAACAGCCGCGCCAGTTTGAAGGCCAGCGGCAGGGACGGGTCGTACTTGCCGGTCTCCAGCGCGTTGACCGTCTGCCGCGACACATCAAGATGGTCGGCCAACGCTTGCTGGCTCCAGCCCTTCTCGCCGCGCAGGTCCTTGAGCCGGTTTTTCATCGGACTTGCGCCTGCTGGACCAGTGACGCCGCGCTGTGGGCCACCGCCGCGATGGGCAGAAGCAAGGCGGTGTTGAGTGGCTCCATGACGCCATAGATTTCGGCAATCCCGAAAATGGCACCCGCCAGCAACATCACAAGAGCCGCGATGGCACCGGCACGCACCTGCATCCGGGCCAACATCTCGTCGATCGAGCGGACGTAGCGGATGATTTCATACGCATAGAAGAAAAGCGGCAGACAGGTCAGGCCGACAAGCGGCCAGGCCGACAGCGCATCCCAGTCATTGCGCGACGGATCGAGCGTCTTGTCGATGGCCACGACAATGGCCGCGAAGGCCAGCATGGCGGCGGAGGTGCGCCAGAAATAGCGCAGACTGACCGAGGCCTTTTTGGTGTTCATACTCATTTTGCATCCTTGTCGCGGTTGCCGATCAGGAGGGTGAAAATCCGGGCGAGCGCCATCAAGCCCAGGATGAATACGGTCAGCCCGGCCATTTTCATCTCGGCAGACAGGCCGCCGATGACATCGCGGATCACATCGAGCGACGGCCCGATCATGCCGGCAAAAAAGATCGCCGGCAGAAACACCATTGCGAACAATGCAAGCGACACCAGGCTGGGTGCTTCTCCGGCCTCTCCGAAATCCTTGATCCAGTCACGCATGGTCATGTAAACCTCCTTCACGCTTGTAAAGCCACCTTTACAATATGGCGTAAAGGAAACTTGTCGTCAAGTGAGCTTTACAATCGGGGGCAAAAAGAAAGGCGCCCGGTGGCCCCGGGCGCCTTTCCTGCATCGGTGTGAGCCCCCCTATTCGGCCGGCTCATCAACCTTGTTCGGCTGCTTCGTCACCCGCAGATACGGCTTGATCTTGTTGTATCCGGCGGGGAAGAGCTTGTCGGCTTCGGCGTCCGAGATCGACGGCACCACGATAACGTCGTCACCGTCAGCCCAGTTGACCGGCGTGGCGACCTTGTAGCCGTCAGTCAACTGCAGGCTGTCGATCAGGCGCAGAACCTCGTTGAAGTTCCGGCCGGCGCTCGGCGGATAGGTGAAGGTGGCGCGGATCTTCTTGTTCGGGTCGATGATGTAGACCGAACGCACCGTCAGCTTTGGGTCGGCATTGGGGTGGATCATCGAATAGAGCTCCGACACCTTGCGGTCGGTGTCGGCAATGATCGGGAAGTTCATGCGGACATTCTGGGTTTCCTCGATGTCCTTGATCCAGCCCTTGTGGTCCTCGACGCTGTCGACCGACAGGGCGATCGCCTTGGCACCGCGCTTGGCGAATTCGTCCTTCAGCTTGGCGGTGAAGCCCAACTCGGTCGTGCAGACCGGGGTATAGTCGGCCGGATGGGAGAAAAAGATCACCCAGTCGTCGCCGACCCAGTCGTGAAAACTGATCGGACCCTCATTCGTCTCGGCTTGGAAATTCGGGGCGATATCACCCAACAACAGACCCATGATTTTCTCCTCGGTTCAAAACGCGTTGAAACTGGCCTAGGAGTAGGTGCGCCTTGAGCGGGCAGAGTTCAACCCTCGGCCCGGTCGTGGCAACCAAATGTGAACCCGTCGACCCACGCTCCAACCCGCGGACACCATGACAACCACCCTGATCCTGATGCGACATGCCAAGGCGGTCGACCGTCTTGAAGCCGAGGACGACTTCCAGCGCGGCCTGACCCCGCGCGGCCGGAGCGACGCCGGCGACGTGGCAGACGCGCTGGCCGAGCTCGGCCTGACCGTTGACATCGCCCTGGTATCGCCGGCCTGGCGGACCCGGCAGACCTTTGACCAACTGGTCCCGCAACTGGGCGCTCCACGGCTGGACGACCCGATGGTGCTCTATCACGCCTCGACCGACATGCTTGAACGCGCCAGCCGCGAAGTTCTGGGTCCGAGCCGGACCCTCCTTCTGGTCGGCCACAATCCCGGTATCGGCGGCTTTGCGCACAAGCTGGCGCAGCGGTGTGATGCGAGCCGGCAATTGCCCATGGGGTATCCGACAGCTACCGCGTGCGTGTTCGGACTGGCCGATGCCGACCTGCTTCAGCCGCGCTTTGTCACCTGCATCAACCCAAAGGCTTGATCGGCACTGACTCGCCTTAGGGATGCATTCATGCTTACCTGCCCGCATCAGGCGAGGCGGGAGGCTGGGTATGGCGCTGATCGATCATGATATCCGCGAACATGCGGACGGGCATGAGCCGCGGCAACGGACGTCGCGGCCGCGAGGCGGGCATGCCTTCAGGCCGACCCGCCTCGCCCGGCCACCCGCTCACCTTGCGGCTCTATGGGCGCAACAGGCCGCCTTTGGCCTGCCTGGCCGCCAAGCCGATCTCAGCGCATTCGGTCCGACCTCCGTCCGGATGGGGCACGGGTTCCTGGCCGTGCTGGCCGCGCTGCTGTTGCTCACCATCGCCATGCCGGCATCGGCACTGGCGACCGCCAGCGTCATCACCTGTGCCCTGTTTAGCGGGCTGATCGCCCTGCGGCTCGCGGCGGCGGTGCTGAAACCGGCCTGGCTTGATGCCCCGCCCTGCGCCGATGACGAGCTGCCCAGCGCGACCATCATGGTCGCCCTCTACCGCGAAGCGGCCATCCTGCCCGACCTCGCACGCGGCCTCGCCGTGATCGATTATCCCGCTGACCGGATCGCCTTCAAACTGGTGCTGGAAGCCGATGACAGCGAAACCATCCACGTCGCTCGCAGCCTGGCGCTCGATGATCGTTTCGAGATCATCGTCGTACCCCCGGGCGAACCTCGCACAAAGCCCCGCGCGCTCAACTACGCCCTGCGCCTTTGCCGCTCGGAACTGGTCACCATCCACGACGCGGAGGACCGTCCGGACCCTCGCCAATTGCGGCGGGCGGCGGAAGCCTTCCGTGTCGCCGGTCAGCGTCTGGCCTGCATCCAGGCTCCGCTCAACTGGTATAATCGACGGGAAACCTGGCTGACACGGCAGTTCGCGCTGGAGTATGCCGCCCACTTCCACGCGCTATTGCCCCTTTACCAGCGCCTCGGCTGGCCGCTGCCACTAGGCGGTACCAGCAATCATTTCCGCCGCGACGCTCTTGTACGCGCTGGCGGTTGGGATGCCTGGAACGTCACCGAGGATGCCGATCTGGGCCTGCGCCTGCACGCCGCCGGCTATCGCTGTGGCCTGATCGAGCCCGCGACACTGGAGGAGGCACCGCTGCGGCTGGTGCCATGGATCAAGCAGCGGACCCGGTGGATCAAGGGCTATGCCCAGACAATCGGTGTACTGGCGGTGCGCCGGGACACGCCATGGCGGCGGGTCTGGCCCGGCGTGCTGGTTCTGGGCGGTGCAGTCGCCTCGGCGCTCCTGCATGCCCCGCTCAGCCTGGCCTGTCTGATCGCACTGGCAGCGGGCGCCGGATCAGGTGTTGCCGCAGGCGCGGGCGGTCAGGTGGCGATGGTGTTCATGGCCGCCGGCTATGCCAGTGCGATTGCCTGTGCGGCGGTGGCCATGCGCCGGGCCCGCCTCCCGGTCCGCGCCCGCGACCTCGCGGGAATGCCGGTCTACTGGCTGCTGCAAACCCTTGCAGCGGCCCGCGCCTTGCGCCAACTCATCATCGACCCGCACCACTGGGAGAAGACCGAACACGGCCTCAGCGCCCTGACGGAAACGCCATGTATCTCTCCCTCATCCCCACGCTCATCGCCCTTGCCGGATTCCTTGCGCTCTTCCTTGTCGCCCGCTGGCGATCCGGACAGCCGGTCCGCCCCGAACGCGGACCCCGCCTCATCCCCTGGATCCTGATCGCCATCATTTCGGCCGGAATGTGCGTGGCCCTGGTGGTGCACTTGGTCGAGCTGGCCGGCATGGACCCCGCGGCGTTCCGACCGCGGCGGATGTAGCGCTGACGCCGGCATGGCCGCGAATGCCGGCAAACGGCCCTGCGGTTCGGAAATACAGAGCCGATCACGAGCATCGCCACCTCGTCGCGCGCGTCGACGTCAGGGTTCCGCTTCGTCCGCGGGATTATGCTCTGCGAGAAAGCGCCCGACTCTCGACATGATATTGCGAGCCCGCGATTGCACAGGGCTCCGCGGACCGTGCGTCAAGCCAGCAACCGACACGACGGAATGTGGAACACCATGGTCTTCGAGCGCATCGGCCATTCGATCCATGCGCCGGGCGGCGCGCTCTCTCAGGAACGCATTGAACTGGTCGGTAAATATCAGCATTGGCGCCGTTTCGGCATCGACATGCCGAAACGGTGAAATAGCCTGCAACTGATCGCGACCGTAAGCATCATCACCTCCCACCCGGTCGGCCCAATCGTGTTTGAACTCTTCCGTAGTACGCCCGCTTCGCATTTCGCGATCCCGGCGCGACATGTCGAGAATGGGTTCGAATGCGATGATGCATCGAAACCTGTCAGGGGTCGTGATACCCCCCATTACCGCAGCATGAGCGCCATGATCGGCGCCCATGAGACACACCCGCTCCGGGTCGACAATCCCGTCATCGATCACCTGATCAAGCGCATCAATCAGGTCCTGGTACATCCCGCCGCCCCAGGCGCCTCGGCTGAGCTGGGCATAATCTGCGCCGAAACCGGTCGACCCCCGATACTGGGGTTGCAGCACGGCATAGCCGCGAGAGGCTATGTACTGTGCCCACACATCGAAACCGCCATAGTCCCGATCGCCCGGACCTTGGTGGGCCAGGACCACGACAGGCAGGCCACGCATCTCTCGACCAATCGGGGTGGTCAGGTAGGCAAATTGCTCAAGCCCGTCCGAGGAAGTGTAGTCCACGGTGCGGACCGGGTGGACGCGATCGTCGGAAATATCCGATCTGACCGGTCCGAGAAGCGTGAGGTCACCACTGTTGGCATCAAACAGATAGAACCGACCGGCGGTCCCGCCTCCATCCAGACGCACCACAAGCCTGTCGCCCTCGCGGTCCCAACTCGTCAGGCTAACATCATGGTCCGGGAAACGGGCGGACACTGCCGCGTGAATGGCCTCAAGGTCCGGATCGAACCACACGGTGTACGGGCCACGCTCAAACCATCTTACTCCGACGACTTCATTGGTCCGCCAATCGAGGATGAACTCATCAACGTCCGCGACGTCGGACTGCACCACGGGGCCTTCGACCTCACCCGATTCAAGATCAAGCCGAAACACCGCCAAGCGTCGCCCCGGCTGTCGCCCCTGCGGCGTCCCGTCGGTTCTGGACGCGAAATATAGAAAGCGGCCCGCCCCGCCCAGACCACCGATCTGGTCCAAGATCGGGCTCAACTCATCCCATCGCCGACCATCGAAACGCAGCTCGCCATCCAGGGTCGGTTGCTCGGTGAACAGGCTGCGCCAACCGTCGTCGCGACCCCGGCGCCCCGCCTCGCCCGGCGCCCGGATCCAAAGTTCGGCCGTATCGCCCTGATCCTCGGCGGAGCGGAGCCGCACAACAGCATCGCCCGATGGGCCCAGGGCATACCGATACTCGCTTTCAGGCTGTACCACGCGAGCATCCTCCGCGTCATCCAGATCGATACTTGTCAATCTGAACCCGATTCCGGAATGTGCCCGTCGAAACCATCCGTCCGAAACTCTTCTGCTGAATGGGTTGTTCCAGACGAGGACTCGACCGTCATCTATTGCCCCAGGACCCGCCAGTCGCGAGCCCCGTGGCAGCGACTCGAATTGTCGCGTTTGTGTATTCAGGACATAGGCGCTCACCAGGCTAGACGCTCGTCCAGCCGAAAAATGTTCCCCCATTTGCAGCCAGAGATGGGTGTCCGACACAAAGCGCAAATGCGTCATCGACGCCGACTGGGTCGGGCGAATGACAAGTGGCTCAGCGTCATCGCCGATGGTCATCACGACGATGGTCCGGGCATTCCCCTCGCCTCGTCCGATATAAGCAATTCGCGTCCCGTCCGGCGATATCTGCACATTGGATATGTCGTCAGACACGGCGTAGTCAGCGGCCGTCAACGGCTCTGCGCCCTGGGCGCCGACCGGCATGCCGACAACGCCAAGCAGGGCGGCGAATATCGCCGCCGCGCAACAATCAAACACGCTTTTCATATAGTCCCCCGACACTTTCTCAGGCCCTCGCACCACTTTAGCGCGTGACTTTGGGGAGGCAACGCTCAACGCGGGGGCCGGTACGGGAACAGACGTCAGGTGAGAAGACTGGAGCGGGTGAAGGGAATCGAACCCTCGTCGTAAGCTTGGGAAGCTTCTGCTCTACCATTGAGCTACACCCGCCTTGCTTCCATCTTACACGGAGGCAGTCACCGGGCGGAAGATCGGTTCTGCAGCGACGACCGCACAAAGAGCCGGGCACAAAAAAAGGGCCGGCTTGCACCGGCCCTTTTCCATTATGTCGCTCGCCAACTGCCGGCGGTGTCAGCGCGGGTCCGGCGGATTGTGCTCGAACAGGAAGCGTTCGAGATTGGTGTAGAGCTCACGGACATTGTCCACCGTCATCCGGTAGGACTGGTGCGGACCATCCTCGATGGCGACCAGCTCGTACGGCTTGCCGGCAGCGTCCATGGCTTCCGCCATCAACTCGGCCTGTTCGAACGGCACGATCAGGTCGTCGGTACCGTGGATGATCATCATCGGAGCCTGAACATCATCGGCATTCAGCGCCGGCGAGATGCGGGTGATGTACTCGGTCTCGCTGCGCCAGTCGCCGATATACTCGGCCCAGTAGGTGACCGACGCACCACCGAAGCGACCCGTCTCGTACTCCATCATCTCGAACACGTCCGAGACCGGCGCGCCGGCGATCGTGCAGCGATAGAGTTCCGGCGTCAGGGTGGCGCCGGCCAGGGCTGCGTAGCCGCCATAGGACCACCCGAACAGACAGACCCGATCACGGGACACGACGCCGGTTTCGACCAGGTGATGAACAGCGTCGGAGACGTCATCCTGCATGGTGCGACCCCACTCGCCGTGCGCCATGGTGATGAAGTCGCGGCCGAACCCGTCAGAGCCCCGGAATTGCGGCTGGAACACGGCGTATCCGCGAGCGGCCAGGAATTGCGCCCACGGGTCAAAGCCATAAAAGTCCCGCGCTTGCGGTCCACCGTGCGGCATCATGACCAAGGGAAGGTTCCGCGCCTCACGTCCCGGCGGCGTGGTGAGGTAGCCAAACAGGTCCAGGCCGTCGCGCGCGGTGTAGTGCACCACTTCAACCGGGGCGATGGCTTCGTCCGGAATTCGGCTGTACGCACCTGACAGGAACGCCATCTGGCCGGTATTGCGATCGAGCAGGTAGTAGCTCTGGCTGGTCTGCCCGCCACTGATGCTGATCACCACCTTGGTGAAGTTCTGGTCCCAGCTGGAGATCGAGACATTGGAGTCCGGGAAATAGCCTTCCAGCTGGGTCTGGATGTTGGCGAAGGTCTCGTCGAAATACTCCACACGCTGGCGCTCTTCAGCCCAACGCACACCGATGATCGCGTTTGTCCGCCAGTCACGGATGAAGCTGCTGACATCGGCGAGGTCCGACTGAACGACGGGTCCTTCGATTTCATTGGTCTCGAAATTGAAACGGAAAACTGCCGCCCGGTCATTGTTGACCCGCGAGCTGAAATAACCGTACTGGCCCGTCGCATCCAGACCGGCCATGTTGGTCATGCGTCCGACCCAGCTGTCTGACCGGCGGGCACCGAAACGGAAACGCTCGCGAGTGAGGTTTTCCGAGTACACCCGGTCCCAGCCGCTGTCGTCGAGATTGGACCAGAGCTCGAACTCGCCATCGTCGAACGCGTATCTCACTACCGGCTCGTTGTCGGCGTTCAGCAAGTAGGTGAAGCCGCCATCGCCGATGAATACCCGCCGCCGGGCCCGATCCCGCGTGAACTCCTGCCGGTAGAGACCGACCGCACGCTCCACCGAGTCGCCGCCGGCCCGGGAGCCGCGATTGTCTTGAAGGACCGCCAACCAGACCAGCATGCTGTCCGGGTCGGAGATGTCGCGGTTGGCCATGGTCGCATACTGGTTGAGTTCCCAGTTTCCGCCGCCGTCGGCCCGGACGACATAGGTCCGGAACACATCGGCTCGCTCGCCGACGCCCGCCAGGTCCCGCCGTTCCGAATAGGTGACCAACAGGTTCTCGTCATTGGCCCAGGAGACCGTCGCGAGAACCTGGTCGTCACCGCCATCGATGACGAATGGAGCGCCACCGGTCAGCGAATAGATGACGATCGAGCGTTCCGCCCGGCTCTCGCCGGAAATGAAAACGAGACGCTCGCCATTCGGTGAAATGCTGACGTTCGACATGTTCGCCATGGCGGCGTAGTCGTCGACAGACGGCACCGGCGGTTGCGCATGGGCGGCCCCAACCGCCATGCAGAACATCATCAGAAGGCCTGAAAGTCTGACCATGAACCCCTCCCTAAATTCTACCCCACAAACAGGTAAGCTGCCCGTAAGATTTAGCCTCGTAACGCGACAATCAAGGGAAAAACCCATCAATGGCGGTTATTCGCTGGCGAAGAACTTTGACAGCTTGAGGCCTTGCGCCTGATAGTTCGAGGCAATCTGGCCATAGGGCGTGCGCGGCCGATCCAGCATCGGCTCATAAACCAGGCGGGCGATGGGCTGTCCGTGCTCGAGAATGAAGGGGACGTCGCGTCCGCGCACCTCCAGCACCGCACGGGCGCCCACACCGCCCGCTTCACGGGTGCCGAAGCCGGGGTCGAAGAATCCGGCATAATGAGCCCGGAACTCACCAATCTCGGTGGCGATCGGTGCCATTTCAGCCGCTTCATCGCAATCGATCGAGACCGCTTCGCGAGACGCCAGGATGTAGAACTCGCCGGGATCGAGGATCAGGCGTCGGTCGGGTGCCGTCAGGGGTTCCCAATACCGTCCGGGCGCATGGCCACCGATCCGGGCCAGGTCCACCAGGCCCGAATGCCGGCGTGCACGGTAGCCGACAATACCGTCACCGAATCCGGCCAGATCAATGCTGACCGTCACCTCGCGCAGGGCCTGGTGCGCGCCCTGGCGAAAACGCACCTGGCTCAACCGGTCGCCTTCGCGGGCGAGGATCGAGAAGGTGCAGGGCGAAATCTCGGCGTAAAGCGGGCCTTCATAACCCACCGGTGCCTGATCAAAAGCGACACCGTGATCGGTAATGACACGCGTGAAGACATCGATACGCCCGGTTGAGCTTTTGGGATTCATCGCAGCGCTGAGACCGGCGGGCAGCTTCAACCCCTCCTGCAGCGGCGCCAGATAGACACAGCCCGTTTCCAGGACCGCCCCGGCTTTCAGGTCAACGGTATGCATTACCAGATCATCGTCGAGGCAATCGGCCACTGTCCGACCCGGGCCCGGCAGGAAGCTGGCACGCAGCCGCCACGCCTTGCTGCCGAGGCGCAGATCGATACTGGCAGGCTGGACCTGCCCCTCGGCCAGGGGGGCAGACATGGTCAGCACGCCACGCCCCGTCAGGGCGGCGAGGTGATGGTCGGGCAGGATTCCGGTATCGGCCATGGGTCACGATCAGGCTGTCTTGGGACAGGAAGATGTCCAACATCCCGCGCGCGCTGTCCAGCGATGCTGACCGTAGGGGTTGAGCCTCTTGGCGCGCAGGTTGATGATGCGGCCATTATGGAGGCTGGGACCCGCGCGGTGCGGGCCGGTCGCAGGGGCATCTCATGTATGAACACGAAACCCGCGGTGTGCGGATCAGTGTCGATCCGGACTATCTGGAGGATGAGAGCACCCCGGAAGAGGGCCGTTTCGTCTGGGCCTACACGATCGAGATCGAGAATACCGGCGACCACCCAGTCCAGCTGATAGCCCGCAAATGGGTGATCACCGATGCCAATGGCCGTACCGAACACGTGCAGGGCATGGGCGTGATCGGTGAGCAGCCCGTGATCGAGCCGGGCGGGCGTTTCCGCTACACGTCGGGTGCGCCGCTGCCGACACCGTCCGGTTTCATGAGTGGCAGCTACGAAATGCGGCGCGGCGATGGCGAGAGCTTCGCGGCCACCATTCCCGGTTTCTCGCTTGACCGGCCATCCGACCGGCTCTGGCTGCACTGACCGGATGAGCCGCGCCCGATGATGCCCCGCTTCCAGGAAGACATGCACCCGTGACCCAGGCCCTGCGGCAAGTCCTGTTCATGATCGGCATGATGGTGACCGTGCTGGCGGCGGCGATGCTGGCTCCGGCGATGGTCGACCTCCTGTCCGGCGAGCAAGAGAGCGCCACCGCGTTTATCCTGTCGGCGATTATCGGTGTCTTTGTGGGCGGAGCCGTGACCTTGAGCACACGCGGCCCGGTCGGCGACATGCCGGCCCGTGGTGCCTTCGTGTTGATCGTCGGCGCCTGGCTGGGCCTGGCTCTTTGTGCCGCCCTGCCGCTGCGACTGTCCGGTCAGGGCCTCGACTGGACCGACGCGATTTTCGAGGCGATTTCCGGCCTCACCACGACTGGTGCCACGGTGATCACCGGGCTCGATTTACGGCCGCCCGGGCTGCTGCTCTGGCGGGCTATCCTGCAGTGGATCGGCGGCATTGGCATCATCGTCACAGCCATGGCTTTCTGGCCGATGCTGGGCATTGGCGGGATGCAGTTGTTTCAGCTGGAAACCGGGGACACATCGGAAAAGGTGCTGCCTCGAGCAACCCAGATCGCGGCAGGGATCGCGGCCATCTACCTGGCACTCACCCTTGTCTGCTTCATGGCCTACATGGGGACCGGCATGGCGTGGCTGCCGGCGCTGTGTCACGCCATGTCGACGGTTTCAACCGGTGGGTTCTCGACCTCGGACAACTCGATGGGCGAATATGTCCACCTCGGGTCGGACATGATCACGACCGTATTCATGATCCTGGCGTCACTCCCCTTCGGCCTGTTCCTGCTGGCTTCCCGCGGGAAGTTCAACGGACTGTTCAAGGATGCCCAGGTGCGCGGCTTCCTGCTGGTGGTTGCCGTGGCGACCCTTGGTCTGACGGCGCTCATCATGGCGCAGGGCCTGTTCACGGACGGTATTCCGGCCTGGCGACATGCGAGTTTCAATGCCATCTCGATCATCACCGGCACCGGCTTTGCCACGACCGATTACGGGCAGTGGGGGCCTCTGGCCCAGTCGTGCTTCTTCGTGTTCATGTTCGTCGGCGGCTGCGCCGGCTCGACCACCTGTTCGGTAAAGGTCTTCCGCTACCAGATCGCCGGCACGGCCATGCGCCGTTACCTGGCCCGCCTGTTGCGCCCGAATGCCATTATCCCGATGCACTATAACGGCCGTCCGGTTTCAGAGAGCATTCTCCACTCGGTGCTGGGCTTCTTCTTCGTGTTCTTCGCGGTTTATGCGGTATCGGCGGCGATCCTGTCGGCCATGGGGCTCGACCTGATCACGGCTCTGTCCGGAGCCGCCGCAACACTCACCAATGTCGGCCCCGGGCTTGGACCGGTCATTGGTCCGGCCGGCACGTTCGAGCCCCTGTCAGACCCGGTCAAATGGGTCCTGACAGCCAACATGTTCATCGGCAGACTGGAAGTCCTGGCGGTCCTGATCCTGTTGAGCCCGCGCTTCTGGCGGCCCTAGGCGGCGGCGGTAATGATCCGGTTCCGGCCCGCGTCCTTGGCCCGGTAAAGCGCCTCGTCAGCCCGCTTGAACAGGGCCGTCAGCGTCGGGTGGTCATCGGTCACCTCCACCAGTCCGGCAGAGATCGTCACCGTGATTTCGTGACCATTGTGGACGAAAGGGTGTTCCTGCACCGCCCGGCGGACCCGTTCAGCGACATTCTGGACGGTCGCACCGCTGCGCGCATGGATCAGGGCCACGAACTCCTCGCCACCCAGACGGGCAACATGATCGGTCTCGCGGATGGTTGATTCCAGGATCGCGGCGACATGCTGCAGAACGGCGTCGCCGACATCATGCCCGTAGGTGTCATTGACCTGTTTGAAGTGATCCACATCAAACACGGCAACCGCCGTCGCAACATCCGGAGCGGGAGGAGCCGTGAAGCTTTCAATGACCAGGGCTTCAAAGGCGCGGCGATTGGGCAAGCCGGTCAGATGATCGGTCAGGGCGGCGCGTTTCAGGACGGTTGCAGAGCGGCCCGCGGACAGCAGGACGAAGCCGAACACCAGGTTGGTCTCGACCACGATAAGCGACAGGATTCCCGCTGCCATCATCTGGTTCGGTGCCAGAACACTGGGCATGTCCGGGTCGAACACCAGGACGCTGAAACTGATCACAACAAGCGCGGCCACAAAATAATAGATGGTGTAGCGCAGCAACCGGACACCGGGCAGGCCGTCGCGTTGGCCGATCGTCTTGAGGTAGGGCAGCATCATCAAACAAGGGGTGATGACGGCAACGCCAAAAATGGCGAAGCGGATCGCGGCGTTGTCCATCGCCCAGGTGAAGAACGGGAAGCCGACCGCCACCAACACACTGAGGCCGGCTAACAGCCAGCGCGGGACCCGTTTGTCGGCGAAGCGGGCGACGCCCTCCAACAGGATCAGGAATCCGCCCGCAGCGAGAATGTCGCCAACAATTATTCCCATCACGTCCGGCAGCACGCCGCGCAATGAAATCAGCCCAAGACCGATGCCATGGGCGGCCGTCCCAGCCAGCCACCAGCGCGGACCGTCCGTCGTCTTCTGGATGGCCGCATTGACCGCATGGATCAGCACGCCCGCCAGAATGACCGGTACCAGCGCCAGGATAAGTGTTTTCGAGTCCATAGTGCGGGTGCTTCACCGTCTCTGTCCGCTCGGAACAATGACGCGGAGGCGTTACCACCGGGTTCTCGAGGCCGAAGAATTCATGCTGCACTGCGGCGGGCGGGCCACTCGGACCCCGCTCAACCCGGCTGGACCAAGCTGGATCAGGTCGTTGGGGCACCGACTTCGGATGGCTCGAAACGCCAGTCGCGATTGCAGTATTCGCAGGTCATGACGATGGCACCATCGGTTTCCATCGCGGCCTGGTCGTCGGCCGGGAAAGAGGCGATGATCCGACGCAGACGTTCGCGCTCGCACGAGCATCGCTTGGTCACGGCAGACGGCTCCAGCAAGCGGACGCCGTCTTCATTGTAAAGCCGATAAAGAAGCTCTCCGGCGGACAGGTCCGGGTCTAGCAATTCACCATCCTCGACCGTCTCGAACAGGGCGCGGGCATGATCCCAGTCGTCCTCGGCCGATCCGCGCGCATCATCTCCGGCGACCGATTGCAGCAGCGCACCACCGCCTCGCCACTGGCGGGCCTCGTCACCGGTCCAGATTTCGCCGATGGCACAACGCAGGCGCGTCGGGGTCTGTTCGGACTGGCGGAAATAAGTCTCGGCGACCTCGCTCAACGATGCCCCTTCCAGCGCCACCACACCCTGATACTGATCCATGTCGGGCCCGTGATCGATCGTCATGGCGAAAGATCCGCGTCCGAGCAGGGTCGGCATCATCATCTCCGGCGCGATCTCGCTGGCCAGGGCCGCCTCAACCGCCTCGCGGTCCATCGAGGCAAACCCGCGTACGCCTTCCCCGGTGACATATTCTGCCACCAGGAAGCGCACCGGGCCATCGCCCTGGGCCTGGACGATCAGACGACCGTCAAACTTCAGCGCGTCGCCGACAAGTGTCGTGACGAGAACCGCCTCGCCGAGCAGCCGCGCCACCGGCTCGGGGTAGTCATGTGCCGACAGGATTTCGTCGAGCACCGAGCCGATCCGGGTGACCCGCCCACGCACGGTCCGGCCTTCAATCTGAAAGCCGGCAACAATATTGTCGTGTTGTCCGAGCGGGTCACTCACGGTCGTCATCCTTGTCACTGCGGGTTGGCAAAGCGGGTCAGGCTGTGGCTTCCAGCGCTGCGAGCGCTTCATCCAGAACCGCGACGGCCTCGCTGGCGTCGTCCTTGGTGATCACCAGCGGCGGCGCCAGACGCGAGACATTGTCTCCCGCGGCGCCGATCAACAGATGGCGATCGCGGGCCAGGCCTGCAAGCTTCTTGGGGTCAAAACCCGGCTTCAGCTTCATGCCGATGAGCAGCCCCTTGCCCCGCACTTCCTCGACCTTGTCCGCATGGCGGTCCATCAGGCCGTGGAGTTGTTGGGTGAGATAGTTGGAGACCTCGACCACGTGATCGAGAAAACCGTCGGACGTCAGCTCGTCAAACACGACATTGCCGACCGCCATCGCCAGCGGGCCGCCGCCATAGGTCGAACCATGCGTGCCGACGACCATGCCCTCGGCTGCCGCTTCAGTGGCCAGGCAGGCGCCCATCGGAAAGCCGCCGCCAATACCCTTGGCAACAGCCATGATGTCCGGCTCGGCGCCGTCGACCCACTGGTGGGCAAACAGCTTGCCGGTCCGACCGGCACCCGACTGGACTTCATCATAGATCAGCATCAGGCCGTGCTCGTCGCACAACTGGCGCAGACCGCGCAGGCATTGCTCGGGAATGGCTCGCACGCCCCCCTCACCCTGGACCGGCTCGACGCAGATGGCCGCCGTCTCGTCCGATATCGCCGCCTTGAGGGCGTCATGATCGCCGAATTCGACCTGGTCAAACCCTTCCATCGCCGGACCGAAGCCCTCGAGGTATTTCGGATTTCCGCCGGCATTGATCGCGCCATAGGTGCGGCCGTGGAAGGCGCCGGTGAAGGTGATGATGCGGTAGCGCTGCGGATTGCCGTTTACATAGTGGTAGCGACGGGCGGTCTTGAGCGCGCATTCCATCGCTTCAGCGCCTGAATTTGTGAAGAAGACGCGGTCGGCGAAGGTCGCCTTGGTCAGCTTCTCGGCCAGTTCGACACCGGCCGGGACCCGGAACATGTTGGACAGGTGCCACAGCTTGCCGGCCTGCTCGTTGAGCGCAGCCACCGCCTTGGGATGGGCGTGCCCCAGGCAATTCACCGCGATGCCCGAAATGAAGTCGAGATACCCGTCTCCCGCTGCCGTGAACAGTCGCGGCCCCTTACCGTGGTCAAAGACCAGATCCGGCGGCGCGTAGGTATCCATCATCGGTGCGGGCATTTTCATTTCCTCCTGGATTGCCGGATCGGCATGTTTGGCCCCGTCTCGGCGCGGGCCTTTCTTCTCCTCTAGGCCGGGCCGTTCAGCTCTTCAAGCGCCAGCCTGCATGCAACAACGCATAGCTGAGGACACCGAGCACAAGGTTGATCACGGCGAGCAGGACGACCCCGATCATCAGGTTGCCATCGGCCTGACCGGTAAAGCCATACCGGAAGCCGTCAATCATGTAGAAGAAAGGATTGAAATGACTGATGGTTGCCAGCGGGCCAGGCAGGTTGGCGATGGAGTAGAAAGTCCCGGACAAGAAGGTCAGCGGCGTGATCACGAACGTTGTGACGGCCGCCATGTGGTCGAACTTCTCCGCCCACAGGCCGCCAATCACCCCGATCATCGACAACATGGCGGCCGCGCTCAGCCCGAAGTAAAACACCGCCCACCAATGGGCCGGCATCATGTTCATGAAGGGCACCAGTGTCACCGCGGTGACCGCCGCGACCAGCACGCCGCGGGTCATGGCCCCGGCAACGAAGGCGATGAACAGCTCCAGCGCCGAGAGGGGCGGCATCAGGAAGTCCACCGTATTGCCCTGCACCTTTGAGACAAGGATCGATGAGCCTGAATTGGCGAAGGCGTTGTTGAGCAAGCCCATCAGGATCAGGCCGGGAGCGAGGAACTCCGCGAAGGGAATCCCGCCGACATCGCCGCGCCGGGCCCCGATCGCGACGGCAAACACCGTCATGTAAAGCAGTGTGGTGGCGACCGGTGCGAGCACGGTTTGCATACCGACCTTGAGAAATCGCCGGACTTCTTTCTTGTACAGCGTCCAAAGTCCCAAACTGTTGAAAAGGCCAAAACTTTTCGGCTGTGGAAAATCAGTTAAGCGAGCGTTACTCATATCGAATTACCCTTAATTTCCCGGTAACCATCTTCGTTAACGATTGGCCGTGCAAGTGAGCTTTCCACAGGTATGAACCTAACCCCATCTTGTGGCATTGGTTCGTCTTGCTACAATATCTAGTGTAATTAAACATGCATTGAGCAATGCGCGGTTTACCATCATCAAGGTGAGCAAGCGCATCCCAAACGGGAGACTAGGGCGATGGCTTGGACTGACGAACGCGTAGAAGAACTCAAGAAACTCTGGTCGGAAGGCCTGAGCGCGAGTCAGATTGCGAAACAGCTCGGTGGTGTGACCCGCAATGCCGTCATTGGCAAGGTTCACCGTCTTGGTTTGTCAGGTCGTGCGACTCCGTCGCGGCCAGCCCGCCGCGCCACGAAGCCCTCCCGTCCGCGTACCACAACGGCTTCCACCGCGCCGGCAACACGCACTGTTGCGCGCCCCTCCCCCTCAGCGCCCCCGGCTGCCACGCCGGCGCCGGTGGAGCCAGCCGTCCTGCCCTCCGGCGAGTTTGCCACCGTGCTGACGCTTCGCGAAAGCATGTGCAAGTGGCCGATCGGCGACCCGTCCCAGTCCGAGTTCCGCTTCTGCGGTCGCAAGGCTGATACCGGCCACGCTTATTGCCATGCGCATTCCGACATGGCCTACCAGCCGAGCCAGAAACGCCGCCGCCGCACGTCAGACGCCAATGCCGCGCTCGACGCCATCGCCGCGACGCGACGCTTCAATTTCTGACCGGCCCCCTCACCCAGGATCCGGGACAGACAATGGCCGCCTCGTTCTCGAGGCGGCCAATTTTTTGACCGCAGTTCCGGGGATCGCCCTCCTATCATAGCCAATGGCTATGGAATTCACCCAAACTTGGTATTCGAAACTGGGCACCCGCGCCCCCAAGTCCTGGCCACCCATCAAATCGGAGTGACCATGATCAAGCATTTTCTTGCCGCCACCGCCCTGGCCGGAGCCGGCCTCGGTTCAGTCTCAGCAGAGGATTGGAGCTATGTCGGTGATACCGGGCCCGAGCACTGGGGCTCCCTGAGTGACGACTTCGCCGTCTGCTCGGCCGGTACCCAGCAAAGCCCGATTGACCTGACCGGTGCCATCAGCGCCAGCGGGGCTGCGGCGACACTCGCCCTGAACAGCATCAGCGGCGTCCAGGTGTCCCGAGACGCTCACGGCGTGACCTACAGCGCCGAAAGCGTCGATGCCGGGCTGACCCTTGGCGGCGTGGATTACACCTTGCTGCAATTCCACTTCCACGCCCGGTCCGAGCACCATATCGACGGCGCTGATTTCCCGATGGAGGTCCACTTTGTGACCGCCTCGGAGACCGGCGCGCTTGCCGTGGTCGGCGTGATGTTCGAGGCCGGCGCCGCGCATCCGGCGCTCGACGCCCTGTGGGCCGCCATACCGGCCGAGGGCGAGACAGCTGCCGGTCCGGACATGCTGTCGCTCGACAGCTTCATCCCCGACCAACAGCCGGTCTTCCGGTATGAAGGCTCGCTGACCACGCCGCCCTGTGCGGAGATCGTGAGCTGGACGGTTTTCCCGGAGCCGATCGAAGCCTCCGCCGAACAGATCGAGGCGTTCACCAACCTTGTCGAGGACAATGCCCGGCCGCCGCTTCCTGCGCACCGCCGCTACGTTCTGATCTCCGACTGACAGGAGCGCAGCTAAGGCAAGAAGGGCCCGGCCAATCTGGCCGGGCCCTTTTCATTTCCGGTTCCGATGCCAGCGTTTACTCGGCCCGCGGCAGCCTTTGTTTCCAGTCGGACTGACAGTAGAGATCAGCCGCATAAGACCGAAGCAAGGGGTCGAGACGGGCCATCGCCGTGTCCAGCACCTCGGGTTCGAGAAACACGACCAGCGCCGCCTGGCGTCCGGCGTCGACAATATGACCGCTCCGGGTCCAGTTGCTGTCGCCCTGGCGGCCGCGGGCCAGAGGTCGAACGGTCCAGTGGGTCATGCCAAGCTCTGCGAGACAGGCTTCGAAGCGGGTCATGTGAACCTCGTCCGCCAGGATCTCCACCCGGCAAATGGATTTCCAGTTGTGCATGGTCATACCTCCAGGAACCGGCCAGCCAACCAGGCGTATGCCGGGATGCCGAACATCAGGTTGAGCGGGAATGTAACGCCCAGCGACAGCGTCAGGGACAGGGCGGCCTTGGCCTGTGGAAGCGCCAGACGCATCGCCGCCGGGACAGCAATGTAGGACGCCGATGCCGACAGGGTCATCAACAAGGCTCCATCACCAGGCGAAAGCCCGATCAACCGGCTGACCGCAAGCCCGATGACAGCTCCGATGGCCGGCATGTAGAGCCCGTAGCCGATCAGCGGCCAGCGCAGCAGGCGGCGATGCTCGACCAGCCCCCGGCCGGCGATCAGACCCATATCCAGAAGGAACAGGCAGAGGACGCCGCGGAAGATGTCGACAAAGAAAGGCTCCACCGTCGCCATCCCGGCGGGCCCGCTGATCCAGCCGATCACGAAAGCGCCCAGCAACAGCATGATGGACCCATTGGTGAAGGCCTCGCGGATGACCGAGGCTGACACGCCGGACCGGGGGTCGCCCTGAGCCGACATGGCACGGCCGGCCAACAACAGTCCGGTCAGGATTGCGGGGGCTTCCATCGCTGCCGCCACGGCGACCATGTAGCCACCGCCGGGCTGGCCAAGGGCAATGCCGGCGTCCTTGGCGGCAATAAAGGTGACGATCGAGATCGAGCCGTAGTGCGCCGCAATCGAGGCGGCATCAACCTTGTCGACACCCGTCGTGGCGCGCAGCAGCCCGAAACCGATCAATGGCAAGCCCGCCGACAGGATTACCCCGGCGCACAGCAGCAGGATCAGTGAGCCCGGATCGGCATTCGCCATTTCCGCCCCGCCCTTGAAGCCGATCGCCATGACCAGGTAGAGCGACAGGCCTTTCGCGACGGCTTCGGGGATCGCCAGATCCGACCGCACCAGAGCGGCCAGCAGGCCCAAAACAAAGAAAAGGACTGCCGGTGATATGAGGGTCGTCCCGGCCAGGCTGATCCAATCCATGCAAAACTCCCGGTTCCTGGCAGATTTCGACAAGCCGAAGCCGGCCCACTGCCGCCATGAGACGACAGTGATCCGGCTTCCATACCTGACACGGCGGGGGTCGAGTGATCAGGTGACGCTTGACTAACGCAGAGTTTGAAATAGCTAAAAGATAAGAAAAGTATCTCCGAGAAAGGTTTTCTCTATCAATGCGCCCGACGCTTCGACAATTGCAATATATCGTCGCCACGGCCGAGACCGGCCGGTTTTCCGACGCCGCCGAAAAGCTGAATGTCAGCCAGCCAAGCCTGTCGGCCCAGATCGCCGACGCCGAGGCACATCTGGGCGCCACGATCTTCGAACGGGGGCGACACGGCGCCCGGGTCACGCCAATCGGCGCAGAGATCGTTCGCCGGGCACGCTACCTGCTGCGGCAGATGGAGGACATCCAGTCCATCGCCCAGAGCGGTCGACTGGGGCTTTATGGTCGGGTCCGCCTCGGCGTGCTGCCGACTATCGGCCCCTACCTGCTGCCGCGCTGTACAGCGACCTTGCATCAGAACTTCCCGGACCTGCGGCTGTCGATCCGGGAGGAGTCGACCGTCGAGCTGCAGGACAAGCTGGCAGACGGTCAGATGGATGTCCTGATTTCAACGCCCGAGGACCATCCGGCATCGCAATCCGTCCATTTGTTCCGGGAGTCCCTCTGGATCGCCGTGCCTGCAGATGACGCCCTGGCCGACGACCGGTCGCCGCTGGCCCTGAGCGCCCTGACCGGTCGCCCGCTGCTCACTTTGGGAATGGGCCATCGCTTGACGTCACTCGTCAGCGAACTGGCCCACAAGGCCGGAGCCTTCATTTCAACCGACTATGAAGGGACCAGCCTGGACGCGATCCGGCACATGGCGGCTCTGGGCGCCGGCGTCGCCATCCTGCCGCAACTCTATGTGACCTGCGAAGCCAAGCGCGATGACGCACTGGTCTACCGACGGATCGACGCGCCGATTGCCGAGCGCGACATTGCACTGATCTGGCGGCACGGCTCCCCTTTGCAGGACGGCCTCACCCAATTGGCGGAGACCTTCCGGACTGCCGCCCGATCGGCCCTGGCGGGGGCCTGACACCGAATCGACCAGAGGGGCTGCCGGCCCCTGACCCGACGACTAGGCGTTCACGTCGAACGAATAGCCCGCCGATCGAACCGTCCGGATCGGATCATGCTCGTCCTTGTTATTGAGCGCCTTGCGCAGGCGGCCGACATGGACATCGACCGTGCGGGCCTCGACATAGACGTCCGAACCCCAGACCGCATCCAGCAATTGCTCGCGCGAGAACACGCGTCCCGGGTGCTGCATCAGATAGTCCAGCAGGCGGAACTCGGTCGGGCCGAGATGGATCTCGCGATCCGCCCGTTTCACACGATGGGCGACCCGGTCCATGGCGATATCACCGACCTCGATCACATCCTCGGCCAGGCCCGGACGGATGCGGCGCAGCACTGCCCGAATCCGCGCAAACAGCTCGGTCATCGAGAATGGCTTCACGACATAGTCGTCAGCACCGGTATCCAGCCCGCGCACACGATCGGTCTCCTCACCGCGCGCGGTGAGCATGATGATCGGCACATTGGCCGTTTCCTGGCGTCCGCGCAGACGGCGACACACCTCGATGCCTGAGACCTTCGGCAGCATCCAGTCGACCAGGACCAGATCCGGCGTCGATTCCTCGGCCTGCATCAGGGCGTCCTCGCCATCGCGGGCCACGGCGACCGAGTAGCCTTCCTTCTCCAGATTGTACTGCAGCAGGGTGGCCAGGGCGTCTTCGTCTTCGACGACAAGAACATGAGCATTCATCGACCGGCTCCGGATATCGATTGCGGGCGTTGTCAGGAATGGGCGTCTTCAACAAGCGGTGAGGCCGTGACCATGAAGTGGACGGCTTCGGCAATATTGGTGGCGTGATCACCGATACGTTCGAGATTCTTGGCAACGAACAGGATGTGCACGCCCGGACCCACCAGACCGGAATCCTCGGTCATCGACATCAGCATCTCGCGCACCAGCGTGTTGTAGCGCTCGTCGACCTCATCATCGGAATGCCAGACCCGCACAGCAGGCTCGACGTCGGCCGAGGCCAGGGCGTCCAGGACTTCACGCAACTGCTTGATCACGATGGCGCCGAGACGCTCGACCTGCTGGGTCAGGGCGACCGGCGCATAATCGGCCAGGTCGCCGGCACGATAGGCGATGTTTTTGGCCAGGTCGCCCACCCGCTCGAGGTCGGTCGCAACCTTGAGCGCCGAAATGGTCATGCGCAGATCGGTGGCCAGAGGCTGGCGCAGCGCGAACAGGCGCAGGACCCGCTTTTCGACATCGACCTGCAGGGCGTTGACCTGGACTTCCCGGGCCTTGATGTCCGGCTTGATGCTGGCGTCGCGCCGGACCACGGCTGCGATCGCCTTTTCCAGCTGCGTCTCGACCAGTCCGCCCATCCGGGCAAGATCGTCGGCAAGCTGGTCCAGCTCTTCACCATAAGCGGTGACAATGTGTGACGTTCTGGAAAGCGCCATGGCTGGCCCTCCTCTCGATGGAGACCCCGGCCTAGCCGAAGCGTCCTGTGATGTAGTCCTGCGTGCGTTTGTCGCGCGGGTTGGTGAAAATATCTTCGGTCGACCCGTATTCGACCAGGTGGCCCATATGGAAGAAGGCCGTGTGCTGCGAGACCCGGGCGGCCTGCTGCATCGAATGGGTGACGATGATGATGCAATAATTCTCGCGCAGCTCGTCGATCAGCTCCTCGATCCGGGCCGTGGCGATCGGGTCGAGCGCCGAGCACGGCTCGTCCATCAGGATTACTTCCGGATTGACCGCAATGGCGCGGGCGATGACGAGGCGCTGCTGCTGGCCGCCCGACAGGCCGGTGCCGGGATGGTTGAGGCGATCAGAAACCTCGTCCCACAAACCGGCCTTGCGAAGGGCGTTCTCGACGATCTCGTCCAGCTCCGGGCGGGTCAGGGCAAGACCGTGGATACGTGGCCCATAGGCGACATTGTCGTAGATCGACTTGGGAAACGGGTTCGGTTTCTGGAACACCATTCCGACGCTGGCGCGGAGCACCACCGGGTCAATTGTCTTGTCGTTGATTTCCTGGCCGTCAATCGTCAGCGACCCGCTGACAACCGCACCATCAATGGTGTCATTCATCCGGTTGAGGCAGCGCAGGAAAGTCGACTTGCCACAGCCGGACGGGCCGATGAAGGCCGTGACCGAGCGATCGGGAATGTCGATCGACACATCATGCAGGGCCTGCTTGCCGGAATAGCTCACCACCACATTGCGCGCGGTGACCTTGATCGGCAGGTCGGCTGGGGGGTTGAGAGGGGTATCGGTCATGAAACTACCATCTCCGCTCGAAGCGACGGCGCAGATAGATGGCCAAGGCATTGAAGCCGATCATCAGCGCGAGAAGAACCAGGATTGCGGCGCCGGTCCGGGCCTGGAAGGCTCGTTCGGCACCATCCGACCACAGGAAGACCTGGACCGGCATGACAGTGGCGGGCTGGGTAAAACCCTCGAGCCCCAGAGTCGGAGCATCGGCGATAAAGGCGACCATGCCGATCATCAGCAAGGGCGCGGTTTCGCCCAGCGCCTGGGCAAGGCCGATAATGGCCCCGGTCAGGATGCCCGGCGCGGCCAGAGGCAGCACATGGTGGAAGACGGTCTGGGTGCGTGAAGCGCCGACCGCCAGAGCCGCCTGGCGGATTGATTGAGGCACAGCCTGAAGCGCGGCGCGGGTGGCGATGATCACGGTGGGCAGCGTCATCAGCGACAACACCAGACCACCGACCAGGGGCGCCGAGCGTGGTAGACCGAACGCGTTGATAAAGACCGCCAGACCCAGCAGGCCGAAGACGATCGACGGAACCGCGGCGAGGTTGTTGATATTGACCTCGATCAAAGCCGTGAACCGGTTCTTCGGCGCATACTCTTCCAGGTACAAGGCGGTGAACACACCGATCGGGACGGAGATCATGATGGTGATGATCATGGTCAGGATCGAGCCGTAGAGCGCGCCCTTGACACCGGCGAGTTCAGGCTCCCGACTGTCGGCATTGGCGAAAAGATAGGTATTGAAGACCGCCCGGATGGCGCCGCGCTCCTCGAGGGCACGCGTCCACACGATCAGCTGGTCCGACACCCGGCGGCGTTCGGCCGGCGTATCGATCACATACAGCGTCCACGCCTCTGTCGGCTCGATCTCCCCCCCGCCCAGCAGGTAGCGCCCGCGCGCGGTCGCGCCGTCGCGGGCCAGGCTGGTCAGCAAGACAGCCCGCTGATCGGATTCGACAATGATGCTGGGCAAGCTGCCATCCAGTTCGATCGGCCCGGCACCGGCGTCCAGCGTCGCGCGGATATCCGCAGCCTGACGCCGATTGACTTGCGCTTCGTAGAGCATGTCCTCGGCCTCGGTGCCGGTCAGCCCTTCGGCACGAAGCTCGAGCGCGTCAGCCTCCACCTCGAGCACCGTCGCACGGGCCCGAAGGGTACGGGACACTTCGGCAGCCAGATCGCGGAAATCGGTCGCGCTGGATCGCACCAACACGTCCCTGTCCTCGTCGGTCAGGGTCAGGCGTCCATTGGTGGACAGCGTCCGGTCATCGACCAGATGCCCCTTCAGATAGAGGTCGAGATCATCCGCCAAGGGCATGGTGAAGACATGCCGGGTACCGATCAGGGAGGGGTCCTCAAGCACATCATCCATCAAGCGCGTGGCATTGAGGGCCGTATAAAGGCTGAACAGGTTTCGCAGGTCACGGCGGGCCTGGACCTCGGGAAATTCAGCCCGCATGGCGGATTGCAGGATCCGGCTGTATCCGCCCCGCCGCAGCGAGTCCTCGCTGCCATCGCCCATCGGGTCGACGGCTTCGCGATCGAGATCGACGGTCAGGGCGAGTTCGTGGGCGGTAAAGGCGGGCAAGCCACCGGAAACGATCGAGCTGAGCAGGATGATCAGGATGCCCACCGCAGCAGCGACAGCGCCCAGCCCGGCCGCGCGAAAGCGCAGCTCGGCACGATAGCGCGCACCCAGATTCTTGCGGACCGCGGTCCGGATCGGCGAGATGTCGGGCGTGTCAGTCATATTTTTCCCGGTATCGTTGCACGACGCGCAGGGCGATGACGTTCATCACCAGCGTGATGACAAAGAGGACCAGACCCAGGGCGAAGGCCGACAGGGTTTTCGGGCTGTCGAATTCCTGGTCGCCGGTCAGCAGCATCACGATCTGCACCGTGATGGTCGTGACGGATTCCAGCGGGTTTGCGGTCAGGTTGGCACCCTGGCCCGCGGCCATGACGACGATCATGGTCTCGCCCACGGCGCGCGACACAGCCAGCAGGATGGCACCGACTATGCCCGGCAGTGCCGCCGGCATGATCACCCGGCCGATGGTTTCCGACTTTGTGGCGCCCATCGCGTAAGACCCGTCACGCAGGGATTGCGGCACAGAATTGATGACGTCGTCGCTGAGCGAGGAAATGAAGGGGATGATCATCACGCCCATCACCAGTCCGGCCGACAAGGCGCTCTGCGTGACCACATCCTCGAACCCGATCATCGCAAAAAAGCCGCGGATCGCGGGACCGACGGTCAACAGGGCAAAGAAGCCGTAGACCACCGTCGGAACACCGGCGAGGATCTCCAGCACCGGCTTGGCGGTCAGGCGGAAGCGCGGACCAGCGTATTCGGACAGGTAGATGGCCGACAGAAGGCCGATCGGGACCGCAACGACCATGGCGATGAAGGTGATCATGGCGGTACCGGCGAACAGCGGCACGGCACCGAAGGCCCCGGACTGCCCGACCTGGTCGGCGCGCAAGGCAATCTGCGGCGACCATTGGAGCCCGAACAGGAATTCGGTCAGCGGCACGGTCGAGAAAAAGCGGATACTCTCGAACAATAATGAGAACACGATCCCGACCGTCGTCATGATCGCGATCACCGACGACAGGAACAGCATGGCGGTGACCAGATTCTCGACATGGTTGCGAGCGCGGAAACCGGCAGCGACCTGGCTGCGTGTGCGGATCAGGCCACCGATCGCCAATACCAGCGCCAGGCCTGCGGCCAAACGGCGGAGCTGTGTCTTGTGATGGCCCACGACCTCGGCCGCCGCGTCCAGCTCCGGGCTGGCGCGACTGGCCAGACCACCATCGGCGATGCGCCGGGCATCCGACAGGAAAAGCTGGCGGCGTTCACGCGGCGCATGAACCAGTTCGAACCCGGCCAGAGCCTGGACGCTGGCCCCGCCGGCGACTGCCGCCTCCGCGACACCGTCGCGCAGTGCGGCCCGGCGATTGATACGGGCCTCCTCGGCCGTGGCCAACTGGTTGACCAGGTCGGTCTGCTCCACGCCGAGCACCTCGAGGCGGGCCGGGTCGCGATCCACGCCGTCAGCGCCGCGCAGGGCGGCGATTTCATCGTTGGTCGCATCGGCCCGCTCCCGCAGCACCGCCAGTGCCTCGACCAGCGACTGGTATCGACTGTCCCGGTCCAGCGCACTTTCGAAACTGGCGGACAGTTCCTGCGCATCACGACGCAGTTCGGCAGCGGCGAGCCGGTCAACCAGGGTGGACCCGAACATGCCGAAAGCCGCCAGCATCAGGAATGCCGGCAGCCCCGTCCATATCGCGATGTAATAGCCGTGATAGTTCGGCAGGGAGTGCAGTCCCGCCGTCGCACCGGACACGGAGGCGATGGCACGGGAGCGGCCGACATAGAAGCCGCCGGCCAGCATCACGATGATCGCAAGGGCGACGATGGCGATAATGGACATGCTGTTCCCCTCGGCTCGCCGATCGGTGGCCCGGACCTTTACGCCCCGACTCGTCGTTTACGCCGGGTTCGGGCTCCGTTTATGACAGCTTGGCTACAGTTTTGTGACAACCGGCGGCCGGCCCGCAAACAAATTTCGCGAACTCTCTCAACCTTTTGGTTTAGCTTGCATTTTTGGCATCGCTTGCGGCATCGGGAAAAACACGCTGAACACCGATCCGGCGTCGGGTCGGCTCTCGACGGTGAAGCCGCCGCGGTGCCGGTTGACGATATGCTTGACGATCGCCAGGCCAAGACCGGTGCCTTCGCGCGGTCCGCTTTTCTGGCCGTCCACCCGATAGAAACGTTCCGCGAGCCTGGGCAGGTTGCGGCGCTCGATACCCTTGCCGCCATCGCGGACGCGCACGGCGGCAAAACGGTCTCCGGCTTCCGAAGCCGGCGCCGCCAGGGTCAGGCGACTGGCCCCATCGCCCAGCATCAGCCCGGGCCGCTCGGCCTGGTCACGTGACAGCTCGCCGGTCAGGCTGATGACGACGGTCGAACCGGCGACAGAGTATTTGATCGCGTTTTCGACCAGGTTCATCACGACTTCCAGCACTTGATCGCGATCGCCGACGACCTCGGCCGGGGCGATTTCAAGCGTCAGCTCGATCGACTTCTCGGCAATCTGCGGGCGCAGGACATCAACAACATCGTCGATGATCGCCGCCAGGTCCGCCCGGCCGCCCGGCCGCACATGCTCGTCCATTTCGACCCGGGACAGGGAGAGGAGGTCATTGATCAGCCGCTGCATCCGCTCGGTCTGGTCAAACATGATACCAAGAAAGCGTTCCCGCGCCTCCGGGTCGTCCTTGGCATGGCCCCGCACGGTCTCGATGAAGCCGGCCAAAGAGGCCAGCGGGGTCCGCAATTCATGACTCGCATTGGCCAGGAAATCGGCGCGCATGCGGTCGGCTCGCTTGATCGATGTTTCGTCCGACAACACCAACATGGCACGCCAGGGCAGCGACGGGTCTTCCGCGCTGGCGAGAGGAGCAACGAAGGCGCGAACATGGCTCTCCACGGGAGCCATCAATGAATACTCGACCGGGTCAACGGTCTGGCCACGCAACGCCGCGCTGACGGCCTCGAGCACTTGCGGCTGGCGCAGGACGGCGGACAGGTGACCGGTTGCCGGGCCCAGCCCCAGAAAGGCCGTCGCTGCCGGGTTGGCGATCTCGATACGGCCGCCGCCACCCACCAGCAGGACCGGAATAGGCAGGTTCTCAAGCATGGTCTTGGCGCGGGCCTTGGTGATCCCGTCCGCGTCATCGGTATCGCGCACCGGCCGCGCCTCCGGCGACGGTTTCAGGGTCGTGCTGATTGTCAGATAGTAGAATGTCGACAGGGCAGCGATGGTCGCAATCGCGACAAGCGTCTCCAGCGAACCCAGCTCGTTAAACAGCCAGAACAGCACCAACACCATGCAGCCGATCGATGCGACCGCCGCGGTATCCCGGCGCCGGATGCGACTGTGGGGTGCGTCGGAGTCCCTTTTATTGCTCAAGTTTTAGTCGCCTTTGAGCTCGCCCTGCGTCATGTAACCGACGAACCGGGCCCATTGTCCTGCCGCCTGCAAGCCTTCTAGCCCGATTTGCATCCAAATGACGAGCCTGCGGCATCAGACTTGTGTACGCAGGCCAATGACATCACGAATTTCGAGAGAGTTTTCATGCCATTCGCTATGCATTTAGTGTTTTTCGATAAAAAAATGTTGACTTTCGCTATGCCCTTTCTAGGATGCCAATCCAATCGAGAACAAGACGTGCAGGAACCCCGCATGGCAAAACGTTTGTTAGTAGTCGCCACCGCGCTGGCCACCGCCTCCTGCAGCACGCTGCAGGCATTTGAAACGCGGGAGTTCGGCACCGAAGGCACATTGCCAACCGCACCGGTGACCTGGTCGGCCGGCACCGGCGAGGCCGGCGCAGAGCTGGCCCGCGACTGGGTCGCCTCGATGCAGGATGAGCGCCTGTCAGCGCTGATTGACGAAGCCTTTGCCGGCAATCCCTCACTCGCCCAGTCGCTTGCCCGCTTCCACGGTGCGCAGGCTGCGGCCCGGGTGAGCGATGCCCGCTACATGCCGCAACTCGACGCCAGTACGAGCTACCAACGGACCCAGCCCAATGTCGGATCGGGTTCGAACAGTTACGGGCTCGGCCTGTCGGCGTCGTGGGAAACGGATTTGTGGGGTGCCCTGCGCGACAATGCCAACGCCAGTCATCTCACTGCTGATGCGGCGGCCGAAGACCTTCGCGCTGCCCAGTTGTCCATTGCCGGGCTTGTGGCCAAAGGGTGGTTCTCGCTGATCGAGGCCCGCCTGCAGACGGAACTTGCCGAACGCGACGTGGCGACGCGCCAGAGCTCGCTTGATCTCACCGAGCGGCGCTTTGCCCGCGGCCTGGTTCGCAGTTCCGATGTCCGGACCGCGCGCAGTGCCCTGTCCTCCTCGGAAGCCGCACTGGCCTCCCGCCAACGCGCGGAAGCGGCGTCGGCCCGCAGCCTGGAAACACTGCTCGGACGCTATCCGTCGGCCTCGCTGACACCCGAGACCGACTTTCCGGCCTTCGATGCGCTCGGCGGCCTCGGTTCGCCGGTCGACCTGCTGACCCGGCGCCCGGATGTCCGTGCCGCCGAAGATCGCCTCGACGCCGCCGGCCTGCAGTCGCAAGCCGCCGCCAAAGCCCTCATCCCGAGCCTGTCGCTGCGCGGTTCGTCCGGTACGGGCGGGATCGACGTCGCAGACATGTTCGACCTCGACACGCTGGTCTCCAGCCTGACCGCATCGCTGGTCGCGCCGATCTTTGACGGCGGCAGCCTGCTGGCCCAGCGCGACCAGGTCTACGCCAATGCCGAAGGCCTGGTGGCAAGCTATGTCGCAACGGTACTGACGGCCTGGCAGGAAGCGGAAAACGCCATTCACGGTGACGCCATCCTCGCCCAGCGGGTCGAAAACCTGCGCCAGGCCTATGAGGAAGCTGCGGCAGCGGAAGACCTGGTCATCCGCGAATACGCCCGCGGCGTATCCACCATCTTTGAATTGCTGACCGCGCAGTCGCGCCGGATCAGCGCAGAAAGCCAGTACATTTCGGCGCGTCGCGAACGGGCGACCAACCGTGTCGACCTTTACCTCGCCCTCGCCGGCGATTTCTCCGCGGCCCAGTCCGCAGACCCGGCCGCGCAGACAGGAGAATAATCATGGGTAGTTTCTTGGGACGTTTTTTGATTTTCGCCGTTGTCGGCGTTGTGGGCGTCGGCATCATCGGCATGCTGTTTGCCTCACAGCAGCAGCCGGAACGGGCCAATGCGGCACCGCGCCCGGTCGCGGTTTTCGTTGACGAGGCCCAGCTGGACACCATTGCCCTGCATGTCACGTCGCAGGGCGAGGCGCGTCCGCGCACCCAGATCAACCTGGTTCCGCAAGTCGCCGGTCGGATCACCTTCGTGAACCCCGACTTCATCGAAGGCGGATTCTTCGAGGCTGGTGAAACCCTGATCCAGATCGAGGACGCCGACTACCGCCTCGCAGTGACCCGGGCATCGGCCCAGGTTGCCCAGGCGCAACAGGCCCTTGCCCGCGAACAGGCCGAATCTGAACTGGCCGCCAGCGAATGGGCCGAACTGGGTGACGGCGAAGCCTCGTCCCTCACCCTGCGCGAACCCCAGCTGGCCGACGCGCGCGCTCAACTGGCCGCCGCCAATGCCAGCCTGCAATCAGCCCGTCTGGACCTGCAGCGCACCCGCATCTCGGCCCCGTTCAGCGGTCGGGTCCGCGTCAAGAATGCCGATCTCGGCCAGTATGTGGCGCCGGGCACCCAGCTGGGCACGGTGTTTTCGACCGATGCCATTCTGGTTCGCCTGCCGCTGACCGACCATGAACTCGGCCTGTTGGGCATTCCGATTGCCTACAATGCCGCCGGCGGCGAAGGCATGCCGGTCGAACTGAGCGCAACCCTGGCCGGTCGCCAGCACAGCTGGCAGGGCCGCATCACGCGGACCGACAGCGCCATCGACCCGCAGACCCGCGTGCTCTACGCGATTGCGGAAGTCGCAGATCCCTACGGCAGCGCCGCCGAGGGTGGCGCCCCGCTCGCGGTCGGCCTGTTCGTGACCGCCAGCATAACCGGCCGGGACGTGGAGAATGCCTACATTCTCCCGCGTTCGGCCCTGCGCGGCCAGAACAGCGTCTATGTGGCTGAAGAGGGTGGAACCCTGTCTGTGCGGACGGTCGAGGTCATCGACTCCACGTCCGAGCGGGTCGTGGTGTCCTCCGGCGTCCGTGGCGGCGAAATGGTTGTCACCTCGCCGATCCGTGGCGCCAGCGATGGCATGCGTATCCAGACGTTCGACGCGGCCGGCGAAATGATCGCCGCCTACTCGGCGACCTATGACGACGAACCGGCCGAAGGCCTGGCTGAAACCGAAACCGGCGACGCCGAAAGCGAAGCCGTCGCAAGCAACGGCTAAGCATCCAGCTGCGAGGAAGGAAAACGGCAATGACCGACCCCAACACCACTCATGAAGAGGCCCCGAGGGGCGGTATTGTCGGCTGGTGGGCGCGCAACTCCGTCGCCGCCAACCTGGTCATGATCATCGCCGTCATCGGCGGTTTCCTTGGCTATAACTCACTGAACCGGGAAGTCTTTCCGACAATTTCCGTGAACGGCGCCAGTGTCTCGGTGGCGTGGCCCGGCGCCTCGCCGCAGGAAGTCGAAGAACAGATCATCGTACGGATCGAGGAAGCCCTGTCCGACATGGACGGCATCGAGACGATCACGTCGACGGCGCGCGAAGGCGGCGGCAACATCAATATCGAGGGCAAACGCTCGGTTGATGTGGGCGAGTTCATCGACGCCATCAAGCTGGAGGTCGACTCGGTCAACAACCTGCCCCAATCGGCCTTCCGGCCGGTTGTGACCCCGTGGCGCTCGCAGGACCAGGTGGTCGGATTTGCCGTGCATGGCAGCGCCGACCGTCGTGACCTGCAGGCGATCGCCCGCGAAATCCGGGACGAGGTGGCCCAACTCCCGGGCGCGTCGATCGTCAACATGTGGGCATCCCGGGGCGAAGAAGTCTCGATCGAGGTGTCCGAGGAAAACCTGCGTCGCTATGACCTGACCTTTGACGAGATTGTCCGCGCCATTCGCTCCACTTCGCTGAACGCCTCGGCCGGCAGCGTGCGTACCGAGCTGGGCGATGTGAACATCACCTCCCGCCAGCTCGCTGACACCGCACCGGAGTTCGAGGACATCATCATCCGGCAGACTGCGGACGGCGGCACCTTGCGGGTCCGCGACGTGGCCCGGGTGACCGACGGCTTCGTCGATTTCAACCTGGAAGCCACCTATAACGGCGAGCCCATGGTGCTGGTCGTTGTTGAGACCTCACCCAATATCGATGTCGTCGACACCTCGCAGCAGGTTCGCGATTATATCGAGCGCAAGCGGGCCGAGCTGCCCGACGGTACCCACCTGTCGCTGTGGTGGGACAATTCGGAAATGTATACCGGCCGGATGGAAACCATTGCCAGCTCGGCGCTGTTCGGCGGCATACTGGTCCTGATCGTCCTGTTCCTGTTCCTGCGCCCCATCGTCGCTTTCTGGGTCACGGTCGGAATTTTTGTCGCTTTCGGCGGCGCCTTCCTGCTCCTGCCGATGCTCGGTGTCACACTGAACATGCTGTCGCTGTTCGCCTTCCTTCTGGTGATCGGCATCGTGGTCGATGATGCCATCGTGGTCGGGGAAAACATCCATGACCGGGTGGAACGCGGCGAGCCGGGCCTGACGGCCTCGATTGTCGGCACCCAGATGGTGGCCAAGCCGGTGATCTTCGCCGTCATCACCACCATCATGATGTTCTCGCCCTGGATGCTGCTGACCGGCCCCGAGGTGCAGTTCACGCGACAGATCTCTCTGGTGGTGATCGCCGCCCTGGCGTTCTCGCTGATCGAATCCCTGCTGATCCTGCCGGCCCACCTCTCGCACATGAAACCGCAGAGCAATACCGGCTTCTTCGGGCCGCTGATCGCGGTCCAGCGGGCGATTGCCGGGACGCTTTTGAGCTTCGCCCGCGGCGTTTACCGCCCCGTCGCAAAGGCGTGCATCCGCAATCGCTACGCCACCTTCTTCGGCTTCTTCCTGATCTTTTTCGCCTCGATTGCGCTGATGATGACCAACCGTGTCGGATCGGTCTTCATGCCCCAGATCGAGAACGAGACGATCCAGACCACCATCCAACTCGCCGAAGGCACCCCCTGGAACCGGACCGAGCAGGTCCGCCAGCAACTGGACCGGGCCCAGGATCAAGCCCTGCAGTATTATCGGGGCGAGTATCCCGGTGAGATCGACATGATCGAAAGCCGGTCCACGCTGGCAACCGACGGCCGGATCCGTGCCTGGATCACCCTGGCCGATCCGGAAAATCGCCCGGGCGGACTGCCGACGGCCGAAGTTGCGGCGCAGATCCGGGAGTATCTGGGTCCGATCCCGGATGCCGAGGAGATCCGCCTCGACTCCACCATCAATGATGGCGGCAACTCCATGAACTTCGCCCTGTCGGGTCAGAATCTCGACGAGCTGCGCGCTGCGGCCGACGATTTGAAGACCCAGTTGCGCAGTTATGACACGCTCTATGACGTGGTCGACTCGATGCAGACCTCGACCGAGGAATTGCAGGTCCGTCTGCGTCCGAACGCCCAGGCCCTCGGTCTGACGCTTGCCGACGTCACCAACCAGGTGCGTCAGGCTTTCTATGGTGTCGAAGCCCAGCGCCTGCCGCGTGACGGCCAGGACGTGCGGGTCATGATCCGCATGGACGAGGCGTCGCGTCGGTCCCTCGACACGTTCCGTGATATCCGGATCCGCACCACAGACGGTCGCGAAGTGCCGCTTGAGACGGTCGCCGAAGCCGATTTCGCGCCCGGCCTCAACCGCATCAACCGCCGCAATGGCATGCGCACGATCACGGTCAGCGCGGAACTGTCAGACCCGGCCGCTCGTGGCGATGTCAATGACAGTCTCGACGAGGATTACTGGGAGACTTTCGAAACCCTGTTCCCGCATGTCTCCCGCGACGAGATCGGCCAGGCCGAGGGTGAACGCGAATTCATGTCGGAAGTCCTGATCCTGCTGCTCTTCGCGCTGATCTCGATGTACCTGTTGCTGGCGATCGCCTTCCGCAGCTACTTCCAGCCGATTGTCATCATGATCGCCATTCCGTTCTCGCTGACCGGCGCCATTTTCGGACATTACCTGTTCGGCATGCCGATCGCCCTGTTCTCCTACTTCGGAGTGGGGGCCGCAGCCGGCGTCGTGATCAACGACAACCTGGTCCTGATCGACTTCGTCAACCGGCTGCGCAGCAATGGTGTCGGGGCTTTCCAGGCGCTGGTTGATGCCGGTGTCCAGCGTTTCCGCCCGATCCTGCTGACCTCGGTCACCACCTTCCTCGGGATTTTCCCGATGATGGCCGAGCGCTCGACCCAGGCGGAATTCCTCAAACCGATGGTCGTCGCCCTGGGCTTCGCCGTCATCTTCGCCCTGTTCCTGACCCTGCTGCTGGTTCCGGCCATGTATGCCATCGGGGTCGACATCGCCCGCTTCTTCCGGATGCTGTGGACGGGCAAGAAACAGCCATCGCTGGGCGAGCACTACGCCGACACCGACTTCGCCCATGGTGAACAGGCCGGCCATCTCGACCACGCGCCTGCCGAATAATTGGCGCCGGAACGCCCCGCGTTGTATCAAGCGCGGGGCGTTTCGCGTCTTCGATTGAAAAACAAGGGGATCCTCGCATGAAAAAGCTCTTGCTGAGCACTGCCGTACTGGCGCTCACCGCTGCCTGTCAGCCGGCCACTTCAACGGACACCGTCACCACGGAGACGCACGCCGCCGCAACCGCCAGCCCGGAAATCGGCAGCTGGGGCTTTGACATGTCCGGCATGGACACCAGTGTCGTCGCCGGCAACGACTTCTATCGCTATGCCAATGGCACCTGGCTCGACACGACGGAGATCCCGTCCGACCGCTCGAACTACGGCATGTTCACCGAGCTGGCGATCGAAGCCGAAGAGCAGGTTCAAGAGATCATCCTTGAGCTGGCCGCCATGGACGCGGCTGACGGCTCGATCGAACAGAAGGTTGGCGATCTTTATGGCAGCTGGATGGACACCTCGACCATCGACCAGCTCGGCCTGACGCCGGCCCAGCCCTATCTCGACGAAATCGCGGCCGCCGAGACGCATGCCGACATCAATGCCCTGTTTGCGACCATCCACCACCAGTCGCCCTATGGCGTCGGCATCATCCCCGATCCGGCCGACACGACACGCTATACGGTGTTCGTCGGACAGGGAGGCCTGGGCCTGCCGGACCGTGATTACTACCTGGAAGACGACAATCAGGGCGCCCGTGACGCCTACCTGGCCTTCATCGCACAGATTTTCGACCTCGCCGGCATCGAGGACAGCGCCAGCAAGGCGCAAGCAATCTTCGATCTGGAAATGCGCATCGCCGAAAGCCACTGGACCCAGGCTGACAGCCGCAACATCCAGATGATCTACAACCCGATGCCGCTGGACCAGCTGAGCGCGCTGGCACCACAGCTGAACTTCGAAGCCGGCATGGAGCAGCTCGGCCTCAACGGTGTTGCGACCTATCTCGTCGCCCAGCCGAGCGCCATCGAGACCGCCGGCGCGATCTTCGAGGAGACCCCGGTCGACGTTTGGAAGGACTACATGACCTTCCACTACATCCGCTCGAATGCCGGCGCCCTGCCGGAAGCCTTTGACGCCGCCAATTTCGGCATGTTCGGCACGACGCTGAACGGCATTGAAGACCAGCGTCCGCGCGATCGCCGGGGCGTCAACCTTGTCGGTGGCCAGCTGGGCGAGGCCGTTGGCCAGGTCTATGTCGACCGCCACTTCCCGCCGGAATCCAAAACCGACATGGAAGCCCTGGTCGCCAACCTGATCACTGCCTTTGAAGGCCGCCTCGCCGCGCTCGAGTGGATGGATGACGAGACCCGGGCCAATGCGCTCCAGAAGCTCTCGACCTTCGAACCTCGTATCGGCTATCCGGACGAGTGGCAGGACTATTCCGCCCTCGAAGTCCGCGCCGACGACCTGTTCGGCAATCTTGTGCGCCTGACCGAGTTCCAGTGGAACGAACAGGTCGCCGATCTGGCCGGTCCGGTGGATCGCAATGCCTGGCCCTACCCGCCGCAGACCGTCAACGCGTCCTACAACCCGCTGATGAACCAGATCACCTTCCCGGCCGGCATCCTGCAGGCGCCCTTCTTCGATCCGAATGCCGATGCAGCGATCAACTACGGTGCCATCGGTGCCGTGATCGGTCACGAAATCGGCCACGGTTTTGACGATCAGGGTCGGCGCTTCGACTATGACGGGTCGATCCGCGATTGGTGGAGCGAAGAAACGAATGAGCGTTTCGAGGCCCGGGCCGGCATGCTGGAAGCCCAGTATGACAGCTATGAGCCGGTCGAAGGCCGCTTCGTGAATGGTGAGTTCACCATGGGCGAGAACATTGGCGACCTTGGTGGCCTGCAGATGGCCTACACGGCCTATCAGCGTCATCTTGACGCCTGTTGTGACGGCGAAGCCCCGGTGATCGACGGCTTTACCGGCGAGCAGCGTTTCTTCCTCGCCTGGGCCCAGGTCTGGCGCCGCCTGTATCGGGAGGAGAACCTGATCAACCGCCTGACAACCGACCCGCACAGCCCGTCGCAATACCGGACCAATGGCGTCGTCCGCAATCTGGACGTCTGGTACGAGGCCTTCGGTGTGACCGAGGACAATGACCTCTACCTGCCGCCGGAAGAGCGCGTCTCGATCTGGTAGTCAGAGAGACATTCCAAGGACACGGCCCGGCGGAAACGTCGGGCCGTTTTCATTACAGGGCTGTAAGAGACGGCTTGCATGTATTGCCTGTTGGCCCCGGCGCACTAGTGTTTCGCCCAACTTTGTCATTGAGAGGGGAAACATCATGAAGAAGCTTCTGCTGACCAGCGCCTGCGTCGCGCTGATGGCGGCCTGCTCACCTGCAGCCGAGACACCTGAGACCGACACCACCTCGACCGAGGCGGCCATGGGCGACGCACAGGCGCCTGCGACCGAAGCGTCTGCAACCATTGTCGGCGATCCGTCGGCCGGTGACCCGCGCTTGGGCAGTTGGGGCATTGAGACCCAGCATGTCGATTCAAGCGTTCATCCCGGTGACGACTTCAACCGCTATGTGAACGGTGGCTGGCTTGACTCGGTCGAGATGCCGCAAGGATTTTCGCGCTATGGCTCATTCACCGAGCTCTTCCTTCTTTCAGAAGAGCGCATCAACGGCATCATCGAGGAAGCCAGTGCCTCGGACGCCGCTGCTGGCGAACCGATGCAGCAGATTGGCGACCTTTACGCCGCCTATATGGACCAAGAGACGCTGGAGGCGCGTGGGTTTGGCCCGGCCCAGCCGATGATCGACCGCATCGCTGCGGCCTCGTCCCATGATGATATCGCAACGCTGATGGGCGTCCCTGGTACGGCTTCGATTTTCGGCGCAGGCGTGACCCGCGACCAGGGCAACCCGGACCGCTACATCGTGGGCGTGAGCCAGAGTGGTCTCGGCCTGCCGACCCGCGACTATTATCTTGAAGAAACAGAGCGCTACCAGGCATTCCGCGACGCCTATCTGGAATACATCGCCGACACGTTCGGCTTTATCGATGTCGATGGCGGCGCCGAGCGCGCCCAGCGCATCCTGGATCTGGAAACGGCCTTTGCCGAGGTCCACTGGACGCGCCAGGACAGTCGCGACCGGACCCGCACCTATAACCTCATGTCGACCGAAGAGCTGATGTCCAGCGCACCGGGCTTCAACTGGACCGCCTTCATGGAGGCGCTCGACTTCGCGGACCAGACCGAGGTGGTGATCCGTCAGGATACGGCGATCCAGTCCCTTGCAACCCTGTTCTCGGAAGTGCCGGTGGAAACCTGGCAAGACTGGTTGACCTTCCGCTACCTTTCGAGCAATCGCGGGTCGCTGACGCCGGAGTTCTATGAGCGCTCCTTTGACTTCTACAACCGCACCCTGTCCGGTGTTGAGGAACCCCGGCCCCTTGAGTCCCGGGCCATCCAGTTCGTCAATGGTTCCATGGGCATGGCGCTTGGCCAAATCTATGTCGAGCGCTACTTCCCGCCGGAATACAAGGCGCAGATGGAGGTCCTGGTCGATTACCTCGGCATGGCGCTTCGGGAGCGCCTGGAAACGCTGGAGTGGATGGACGAGGAAACCCGGGCTGGCGCCATCGACAAGTTCGAAAACTTCACGCCGAAGATCGGTTACCCGGATCAATGGCCTGACTATTCCTCGATCGAAATTCGTGCCGATGACCTGTTCGGCAATTCCGAACGGATCGCGGCCTGGTTCCGTGCTGACAGCCGTGCCCGCCTGCGCGGGCCGATCCGGGAGTGGGAATGGGGCATGTCTCCGCAAACGGTGAACGCCTATTATTCCCCGACAGCGAACGAGATCGTCTTCCCGGCGGCCATCCTGCAAGGTCCGTTCTTCGACCCCTATGCGGACCCGGCAGTCAATTTCGGCGGAATTGGTGCCGTGATCGGTCACGAAATGGGTCACGGCTTCGACGATCAGGGAAGCCGCTCTGACGGCGACGGTGTCCTCCGGGATTGGTGGAGCGAACTCAGCCGCGGCAATTTCGACGCCCGGACCGACCAGCTGGCCGCACAGTACAGCGAGTTTTCCCCGATCGAAGGTGAGTTCGTGAATGGTCGCCTGTCTCTGGGCGAGAACATCGGCGATGTCGGTGGCCTGTCGATGGCCCATCGGGCCTATCAGCTTTATCTCGCCGACCATGGTGGTGAAGCGCCAGTCCTCGACGGTTTTACCGGCGACCAGCGCTTCTACATGGCCTGGGGCCAAGTGTGGCGCAACCTGTACACCGAACAGGCGCTTGTCCGGCAACTCCGTCAGGGACCGCACTCGCCGGCGCAGTACCGGATCAATGGTGCCCTGCGTAACCAGGACGCCTGGTATGAGGCCTTCGGCGTGACCGAGGACCATGAACTCTATCTGGCCCCGGAAGATCGCGTCTCGATCTGGTAGACCAGCCTGCACACTGATGAAACGGCCCGGCGGAAACGTCGGGCCGTTTTGCATGGCGCGCCTTGCCAAGTCCCGGCAAAACCCGTCCTATCCGCGCGGGAAACGCCGGGGGATATCCATGGAAGCCGAAGTCGGACCACTTTTCAGCAATGACGCGATCGTCATGGGACTGCTGGCCGTATTGCTGGGAGCCGTATTCTGGACCTCCAGCCTCGACAGCAAGCTGGCCAAGGGCTTTTACCGCATCTTCCCGCCGCTGTTGTTGTGCTACTTCCTGCCGTCGCTCCTGACCCTGTTCAACATTGTCGATCCGGAGCAATCGCGGACCTATTTCATCGCCTCGCGCTTCCTGCTGCCAGCCGCGCTTGTCCTGCTGACCATGTCGGCCGACCTGCCAGCCACCTTCCGGCTCGGGCCGAAAGCCCTGATCATGTTCTTCACCGGAACCGCCGGCGTTGTTCTGGGCGGACCGGTCGCCTTGCTGATCGCCGGTTACCTCTTCCCCGAAGCAATCGGCGTGACCGGCCCTGACGCCGTATGGCGGGGCATGGCGACCGTTGCCGGCACCTGGATCGGTGGCGGAGCCAACCAGGCGGCGATGTATGAATTCTTCGGGGTCGGCGGCGAGGTCTACTCGGCCTGGATCGCGGTCGACATCATCGTCGCCAACATCTGGATGGCCTTCCTCCTGCTCGGCGTGGCCAATGCCAAGCGGATCGACAAGGCCCTCAACGCCGACACCCGCGCCGTCGATGCCCTGCGCGCGAAGGCCGAGAGTTTCGAACAGACCAATGCGCGGATTCCCGAGCTGAAGGATCTGATGATCATTCTCGGCTTCGGCCTTGGTGCGATGGGCCTGTCCCATATCGTCGCCGATTTCATGGGCCCGTGGATCAGCGCCAACGCACCGGACCTGGCGGAGCTGGGTCTGGGGTCCGGCTTCTTCTGGTTGATGCTGTCGGCGACCATCATCGGCGTCGCCCTGTCCTTCACCAAGGCCCGGCAGCTGTCCGGCGCCGGATCGATGAAGGTCGGCTCGGTCTTCATTTATGTGCTGGTCGCAACGATCGGCATGCGCATGGACATCACTGCCATCTTCCGCAACACGGAGTTTTTCGTGATCGGCCTGATCTGGATGGCGGTCCACGTCGCACTGCTGCTGCTGGTCGCCTGGCTGATCAAGGCGCCGACCTTCTTCATTGCCGTCGGATCAAAGGCCAATATCGGTGGCGCGGCGTCGGCGCCGGTCGTGGCCGCGGCCTTCCATCCCTCCCTCGCGCCGGTCGGCGTGCTGTTGGCGGTGGTCGGTTATATTGTCGGTACCTGGGCCGCGATGATGACCGGATACATGATGATGTTCATGATGGGTGCCAGCGTAACCCCTTGAGTTGAAAGCGGGACCAGAAAATCCCCTGTGGGTTGAAAGCGACATCAAGGAGCGATTATTTCTTAACGATACCGCTTGCTTCCGTTAACATTGTGTTATCGAGGAAGCGGGTCACCGTGCCCTCACGCCATTTCCAAGGGGGGAATCACGATGAAACAACAACTCCTGTGCGCCACTGCTGTCGCACTGCTCACCGCTTCCACCGCATTCGCCGGTGACACCGAATGGTTCCCGCCGGATCCACCCACCACGGCGGCGACCGGTGAATGCTATGCGCGCGTTCGCATCGCGCCGGAATACGACACCTACTCCGAGCAGGTCACCACCCAGGACTCCTACGAGCGCTACGACGTTGCGCCGCCGCGCCTGCGTGACGAGTACCGCGAGTACATCTCCCGCGAAGCCGGCATGCGCTACATTGTGCACGAGCCGGTCTACGAGACCCGCACCGAAACCGTGCAGGTCAGCCCGGCCTATGTCGAGTACGAGGTCATTCCGGCCACGCACGACACCGTCACCGAAACCATTCTTGTGCGCGAGCCGCGCATGGTGTGGCGCCGCGGTTATGTGCCGGGCGCGTCGATGACGCGTTTCGACAACGAGACCGGTGAAGTCTGGTGCCTGGTGGAAGAAGCCGGCGAGTACCAGACCGTGACCCGCAACATCGTGGTCCAGCCTGCCAGCATCCGCGAGGTCAATCACCCCGCCGAGTATGCCCAGGTCACTCGCGACGTACTGGTCCAGGAAGCCCGCATCGAGGAAATCCCGATTGCCGAGGAGCGTGACACCTATCAGGTCCGCGTTCTCGACCAGCACGCGACTGTCGACAGTCATGTGGTCCCGGCCGAGAGCCAGACCGTGACCCGTTACTCGCTGCGTTCGGAAGAGCGTTGGGAGTGGCGTCTGGTGGATTGCGAAGAGATCAACCTGCCGGGCCACAACCCGCCAATGAGCTCGGAAATCCCGCCGGTCGCGTCGCGTCAGACGGCTCCGTCCAGCCAGGGCAACACCTATCTGTACGGCACCGAAATGCCGGTCGACAACAACGCCTATTCCGAAGAAGTCCCGGTCGCCCAGGCGTCCTACAGCGGCTCGTCTTCGTCCTCGTCGCGTTCGACCCGGCGCTATCGCCAGTAGTCAGGCTGGACACTTCGTCCCAGCCATCCAGAATGAGGCGGCGCGGATCCATCCGCGCCGCCTTTTTCGTGACTTTCGCCGGGAGCGCGCCTGTTGAACGACTACATGATCGGCTATGGCAGCCTGCTCAGCGATTACAGCCGCCGAACCTATTCCGGCATAGAGACCGTGGCACGTCCGGTCCTTGCGAGCGGATGGCGGCGTGGCTGGACGGTGCGCTATGGCGACGAGGCGGCGACCTATGCCGGCGTGCGCCCCTCGGCCGGCCCCAGCCTGCACGCGGCGCTTGTTCCCACCGCGATCACCCCTGAACTGCGTCACCGCGAACGCGGTTATGTCTTCACGGAAGTGGACCCGGCGCGGGTACACCCGGATGGTGAAGACCGCTCAGCCCTGCCGGTCGGGCGTTACTGGATTGTGGTCAATCGCGAACAGGTGCGGGCCGATGACGCCCATCCGATTCCGCAGACCTATGTCGACACCTGCCTGACAGGCTGCCTTGAAACTGGCGGCGAGGCACGGGCGCGCGACTTCGTCACCGCAACCGAGCTCTGGGACGCGCCGTGGATCAATGACCGCGACAGCCCGTCTCCGCTCTATCCACGCCGCGCTCCGGCCAACGCGGATGAGCGCGCGACCATTGACCGGATCCTGGCGGATTGCGGCGTATTGCGCTATCGGCGCCCGGGATGAGCCCCCTGCGTCAGCTTTCCAGCAACTGAACGTCAACGGGATGCAGGTCCGGGTCCTGGAAGACGCGAACCAGGTCCCGCGCTTCCCGGAAGGGCGTTTCGTAGCGCTCGGACTCATCGCCGCCAGCCCCCCCGGCATGACAGTCCGGCCCGGCCTCGCCGCCATCCAGCAGGCTGTCAGGCCAGCCGGTCTCCTCGCCGACCGGGTCTCCGGCCCAACGCCAGCTACCGGTCCGGGCGTCGCGGTCATAGAAACCGGAGAACAGCCCGGCGTGGTCGGCCAGGAAACAGACGGCGTCAATCAGATAGTCGATCTCGTCGTCGGACATGACCCAGTGCAGACTGACCCGACACCAGCCCGGGCGGGCACCGACATCGCCGTCCAGCACACGAGACCGGATTGAACGGGTGGAATCGGCATCGATCCCGAGCAGGTGATGTCCATAGGGTCCGGCACAGGAACAGCCGGCGCGGGACTGGATACCGAACAGGTCATTGAGCAACAGCGTGACCAGTCTTGGCTCAACCACCGCGCCATCGGCCTTGCGCAGGTTGAAGGCAACAATCCCCAGCCGCCGCGACGGTGCCTGCGGACCCAGAACTTCAATCCGCGGATGCTGGCACCAGCGCTGGAAAGCGCGCTCGAGCGCGCCGTGCTCGCGCTCTCCAATCACCTCGGGTCCGATTTCGCTCTGGACCTGCAAGGCCAGGGCGGCGCGAACCAGCTGCGGCAGCCCCGGCGTGCCGGCCCGTTCCCGTGCTTCTATGCCCTCGAGAAAGTCATGCCCGTCCTGCCAGACATAGCGGACCGTGCCGCCGGCACTCTGGGTGGGCGCGAGGTCGCGGCGATAGAGACGGTCGTTGAAGACGAGTATCCCGCAAGACCCCGGACCGCCGATGAATTTGTGGGGCGAGAAATAGACCGCATCGATCGCGCTCGCCGGATCCTGATCCGGATGCATGTCGATGCGCTGGTAGGGCGCGCTCGCCGCACAATCGAGGCACAGGATGGCCCCGTGTGCGTGCAGGCGATGCGCGAGGCTGACAATGTCGGTTCGAATGCCGGTCACGTTTGAGGCGGCCGAGAAGGCGCCAATCTTGCGCCAGCCCTCAAAGCGAGGCTCGGACAGTGCTGCTTCAAGCGCGCGCAGATCAATCCCGCCGGTCGCATCAAGCGGGATCGAGACCACTTCGGCGAGACTGTCGCGCCAGCTCAGCTCGTTGGAGTGGTGCTCATAGGGTCCGACAAACACGACCGTCCTCACGGCCGCGCCCGGTGCCACACCCAGCGCATCGCGGCTGGCCGGCGCAACGGCGAGCCCGAGGATCTCCTGAAGCTTGTGGATCGCTCCCGTCGCGCCGGCGGCACAAGGCAACAGGCAATCGCCGGGACCGGCATTGACGGCCTTGCGTATGACGGCTTCGGCATCGCGCATCCAGCGATTGCTCGCACGCCCGGTGGCACTGTCCTCACTGTGCGGATTGGCATAATCCAGCATCAGCTTGTCAATCTGACGCTCGATCTGCCGCAAGGCCCGGCCCGACGCCGTATAATCGGCATAAAGAAAGGGCTTCAGCCCGAACGGTGTCGCCAGCATCCGGTTGGCGCCGATCAGCCCGTCACGGACAGCGGCCAGGCAGTCGGCATGATTGGGTCTGGCGGACATGGTCACCTCGCATCAATATCGCGGCATGAAACCATCTTTGACGCGGCGATTTTCACCAAATCTCGGCTGTGGTACGGTTCAGGTGTAGGGATAATCACCAAGAAGGGGCAGATTCATGGTTCTGGACGAACATGATCGACGCCTGTTGCGGGCCGTGCAAAAGGATTCTGACCGGACGGTGCAGGAACTGGCCGACCTGATCGGCCTTAGCGCCACCCCGACGGCGCGCCGTCTGAAGCGCCTCGCCGAGGCGGGCATCATCCGCAAGCACGTTGCCTTGTTGGACCCGGAAGCCCTGGACCTGCAGGCCACGCTCTTCGTCACCGTGCGCACCAGCCATCACGACGCGGAATGGCTGAAACGCTTCGCCGACGGGGTCGCGCGTATGCCCGAAGTCGTCGAATTCTACCGCCTCAGCGGTGATATCGACTATCTGATCAAGCTGTGCCTGCCCGATGTCCGCGCCTATGACGAAGCCTACAAGAAGCTGATCGCCATTGCGCCGCTGTCCGATGTCAGCGCCAGTTTCGCCATGGAAGCAATCAAGAACACCACGGAATTGCCGGTCTGATGTGACAGACCTTGCATGGCTGACAGCTCTGCATGAAATTGGCCGGCAGCAATCGCCCGGCACGCCACGACCGCGACCCGCCGCTCTTCTTTCGCCTCCTGCCGACGAGCCAAAATGACCCGCCCCCAAACCCTCGCCTCCGGAACCGACAGCTATCGCAATGTCGCGGCCATCGTCATTGCCCTTGCCATCCTGCAAATGGCGACCGGGGCACTGTCCGTGGTCGGTCCGCTGACGCTGGTTTCCCAGGGCGCCGCGCCGCTCAAGATCGGGGCGATCGTATCGGCCTACGCACTTGGCTTCATGCTGGGAGCCCGGCTGGCACCGCGCGAAATCATGCAGATCGGCCATATCCGGGCCATCGCCGGTTTCGCGGCGGCCGCCTCCTTGGGGGCGGCGGCACTGTACATCAGCGGCGCGATGGCCTGGTGGATGCTGGTTCAGTTCATCATCGGTGTCTCGGTCGCCGGCTTCCTGGCCTCGGGCGAGAGCTGGATCGCCGACGCCGCGCCGAGCCAGAGCCGCGGCGCCATCCTTGGCTTCTATCTTGTCACATCCAAGCTTGGCTTCATGGCCGGTCCCTTCCTGGTGGCCGGCGCACCGGCGGGCACCGCGACCGGCTTCCTGATCGTCGCCGCCCTTCTGACAGCAAGCCTCATTCCGGTCTGCGCCACCCGCCGCGCCGAACCCGCAGCGCCGACGACGACCCCGTTCAGCCCGTTGAAAATCTGGAAAATCGCTCCATCGGCGATTATCGCGGCCTTGATCTCCGGCATGGTTTCCGGCGCCGTGCTCCAACTCTACGCCGTCTATATCCAGGACTTCGCCGCCAGCAGCGTCACGCAGACGGCCGCCCTGTTCAACGCGGCCATGATTGGTGGATCGGTCATCGCAACCTGGCCCGCAGGCATGCTTTCGGACCGCGTGGACCGCCGCCTGGTGATTGCCGGCCTGGCGTTCACGGCGGGTGCGGCGGCCCTGGTCATGGCCCTGTTCAGCGGCATTCTGCCCCCCATCGCGATTTTCGCCATCGCTGCCATCTGGGGTGCCGGCGCGCTGTCCTATTACGGTGTCGCTGTCGCCCATGCCGCCGACCGGGCTCCGGAAGGCCAGGCGACCAGCATGATGTCCGGCATCCTGATGGTCTGGGCCCTGGGCTCGATGATCGGACCGCTAGCCGCCAGTACCGTCATGAGCTTCATTGGCCCGGCCGGGCTGTTCCTGTTTGCTGCGGTCGCGCTGTTCAGCCTGACCGGCATGATGCTTGTGCGCCGCACTGGAACGGCCCCGGTCCGGGATGAGGACAAGTCGGATTTCGAACCAACGGCGACGACCTCGGTCTCTGTTGTCGAGTTGATGGAACATGCCGACGAGGACAGCGCAGACCCCGACGACGGGTTCGACAGCGGATTCGACGATTCGAGCTGGCGCGACTGAACCCGGACAAGTTCTCTCGGGACCTTGGCTGCAGTCCGCAAACTCACCAGCGACGCTGTCCACCCGACCAACAGGGCCAAACTGCACAAATCAGTATTTGAGCAAAAATGCCTTCACATGGCATCCGCACCGGCCAAGCCCAACTTGTTAAACAGAATATTGCCTATACTCTTCGTCCGAATATTTCCGTCTCGGCCGTAGATATATTTTAATAACACAAGGCGGACTTGATTCTCCGCCTGCGATCATTATTCGTCTACCTGATAATTCTTAGGCGCCGGATGAACTGCGCCCGCAAAATGGAGAATACCCGCTTGATGAAACATGGTCCCCGTCCGAGCCGCGTTGCTGCATTTGTCGCCGAGTCCGTCAATGTCCAGCAATTGCAAACCGCCAATGACGCGCTTGCCCGCCACAACCGGCGCGCCGTCCTGGTCTCCGGTCAGCAGGCCCTGTTGCGCGGAAAGAATGGTGGAACGGAGATCAATTTTGCCGTGGCGGAAACCGTCGCCGACATCGATGAGAGCCAGTATGACGCACTGGTGCTGCTCGAAGATGCTGCGACCCAGGCGGAGAGTGCCACGGCACTGGCCAAGCTTTTTGCAAGCAAGGGCAAGCCGGTAATCGCGCTCTCCGGAAGCGCGTCGATCATCGCCACGCTTGCCGGTACAGATACGCCGTCGCAGGCAACGTCAGCCGCCCTGATTGACGGCCATCTCTACGCCAGTGACGAAGCCGATTGTGAGTGGAAGATCATCGACGCCGTGATCGGCCGCCTGCAACGCGAAGCCGCACCGGCCGCCTGATCCTGACGGTCAGTCAAATCTGAAGAGGGCCGGGCGCAATTGTCCGGCCCTTTTTGTGAGCCTTCCAGGAAAGGCACCGCTCCCGGCACCGAAATTGGCATCAGGCTCGGATCGAGCCGAACGGGAACAAAGAGAAAAATGGCGCGCTTCAGAAGCGCCAATTCGAACCCAATGGGTTCGCAAGCGCGACCGCGCGTCGGCCGGTCAGGCCGCCCCATCGGAGACGTCCGCGCAGCGGACTGTCGCGAGATAAGAAAAATGGCGCACCGGGGAGGATTCGAACCCCCGACCCCTAGATTCGTAGTCTAGTGCTCTATCCAACTGAGCTACCGGTGCAGGCCGTATGGCTCCAGGGTCTTGGCCCCGAAGAGGCGCGGAACCTAGCCCCGGCCTTTGGCGATGGCAAGTCCCGGATGACGGCAATTGCACCCGCTTGTGCAGCGCGCCTCAACGACCTGCCTGGCGGGCCGCGTGAACGCCGCGGGCGACAGCCCGGGCGAGACAGTCGGCTGCGGCGGATCCGAGTCGGGCGAGACGGGCTTCACCGCCCTCGCCCAGAGGCTGCGCCCCCGTCGAGATCGCGAAAACGACATCCCCGTCAAACGGGGTGTGGACCGGCCGGATTGCACGGGCCAGCCCGTCCTGGGCCATGATGGCGAGACGTTTGGCCTGGGCCCGCGTCAGGGCGATATCGGTTGCGACAACGGCGATCGTCGTGTTCTCCCGAGGTCCGGGCTGCATCTTCGCCGCACCCCAGTCCTCCGGGGCGGGTCGCCAGTCCGGGGCCGGGCGTCCGCCACCAAATTCGCCATCGATTTCATGGGGCCAGGCCCAGTAGACATCGTCATCGCCCGGCAGGGTGACCGAGCCGAAACTGTTGACGCAGACCAAAGCCGCGACACGCCCGCCATCGCCGGACAGCTCCAGGCTCGCCGTGCCGGTGCCACCGGCATGGAGACCTGCGCGAGCACCATGACCGGCGCCGAACGCCCCCAGCTCGACCGTATCGGTAACGGCGGCCAGCGCAGCCTTGCCAAGGGCCCGGTAGGGAGGCTCCTCGCCCCAGGCCTTGTCGCCACCATTGGCCAAGTCATAGAGAATGGCCGACGGCACGACCGGGGATCTCGGAACGCCGGGCATGTCGAACAGGGCGAACCCGTCACCGCGCGCGCCCAGCGCCGCCGCGACACCGTCCGCTGCCGCCAGCCCGTAGGACGAGCCTCCGGACAGGACGATTGCATCGACTGCGTCGACCAGGGTGTGGCTGGCCAGCGCATCGGTCTCTCGCGTACCGGGTCCGCCACCGCGGACATCAACCGCACAAACGGCCCGTTCGTCCGGCAGGATGACGGTCACGCCGGTCCGCACGACGGCGTCGTGGACCTGGCCGACCCGCAGGCCGGCAATATCGGTGAGGCTGTTTCGCGGTGCTGGCATTGACATGACCGACCTCTTATCTGTCACTTCACGGTCCAGTCTGACCGGACATTGCTGAGGGGCAAGTTAGATGCTGCGTTTCCTGTTCGCCACCACCGCGCTCGCCGGCGGCCTGTTTCTCGCCAGTTGCTCGAACGCGCAGGAGACTCCCGACGACGCCGTTGCCGGTCCAGCCATGGTGGCGGCTGCCAATCCGCACGCGGTCGAAGCCGGGCTGGAGGCGCTGCGGGCTGGCGGCGATGCCATCGATGCGGCCATCGCCGTACAAAGCGTTCTGGGACTGGTGGAGCCACAGAGTTCTGGCCTCGGCGGCGGCGCCTTCCTTTTGTATTTTGATGCCCAGACCGGTGACCTGACTGTTTATGATGGTCGCGAGACCGCCCCGGCCAGCGCCACGTCGGCCCTTTTTCTCGATGCAAACGGCCAAGCGCTGGGCTTTGGCGAATCGGTTTTCTCCGGGCATTCCATCGGAGTCCCCGGGGCTGTCGCCATGCTGGCCATGGCCCATGCCGATCACGGGGCGCTGGACTGGGCGGACGGATTTGACGCCGCGACCGGACTTGCCCAGGACGGGTTCGAGATCTCGCCGCGACTGGCCCGGTTCATTGCCGGCATGGCGCCGCGAGGACCGCTGGATGAATGGCCGGCGTCCCGCGCCTATTTCTTTACCGATGACGGCACCCCCCTGCCCGCCGGCCATCGGCTGCGCAATCCGGCCTATGCCGATAGCACACGGGCGCTCGCCGCCGACTGGCGGGCGCTCTACGAGGGTCCGCTGGCCGCCGCGATCATCGCCGCGGTGCAGGACGAACCGCGACCGGGCGGCCTCACCCTGACCGATCTGGCCACCTATCAAGCGGTGCGCCGTGATGCACTCTGCCGTGACTATCGCGAATGGACGGTTTGCAGTGCGCCGCCCCCCTCATCGGGCGGGGTGACGGTCAACGAGATACTCGGCTTGCTGGAACCCTATGACATGTCGGCGACCGGACCGGAGACACTGGAAGGCTGGCGCCGTTTCATCGAAGCCAGCCGCCTCGCCTATGCCGACCGCGACGCTTATGTCGCCGATGCGGATTTCGTGACCGTTCCGGTCGAAGGCCTGCTCGACGCGGACTACATCGCCGAGCGGTCTCGCAGCATCCAGCGCACCACCGCCCTGCCGACAGCAACCCCGGGCATCCCGGACGGGATTGACGCACCCGGCGCCGATGCGACCCCGGACTCGCCCGGAACCAGCCACTTCGTGATCGTCGACAGCGATGGCGATGTGGTCTCGATGACTACCACGGTGGAAAGCGTATTTGGCAGCCACCGCATGGCCGGGGGCTTCTTCCTCAACAACCAGCTGACCGATTTTTCACGCACGCCAACGGACGCCAATGGCGCCCTCGTGCCGAACGCACCGGCAGGTGGCAAGCGACCGCGCTCGTCCATGTCACCGACCATCGTCTTCGACCGGGATGGAGAATTCGTACTGGCGACCGGCTCGCCCGGCGGCTCTTCAATCATCGCCTACACGGCCAAGACGCTGGTCGCGATGCTGGATTGGGGCCTTACGCCCCAGCAGGCCATCGAGCTGCCGAACGTGGTGGCGCGCGGCGATGTGGTTCGGGTGGAGGATGGCATGGATCCGGCAATCCTGGCCGGGCTTTCCGGCCTCGGCTTCACGCTCGATGCCAATCGGGGTGAGAATTCCGGATTACATATCGTCCGCAGGCTGGAGGACGGGACCCTGATCGGCGGCGCCGACCCGCGCCGGGAAGGTCAGGCGCGTCAGCCCTGAGCCGCGGCCGGCAGTCTCACGGAAAAGATGGTTCCGGCCGCACCGGTCGAGACCAGGTCCACATCACCGCCATGGGCGCGCGCGAGCTCGCGGGCGATCGACAGACCAAGACCGGTGCCGCCGCGCCGGGTCGAACCGCTGAATGCCTGGAACAAGCGCTCACGGGCCTTGGCCGGCACGCCCGGCCCGGTATCGGATATCTCCAGCCAGACCTCGCCAGCACCTTGTCCGGAACCGGCGCCGACCGGGGGGACCGGCGTGGCCCGAGCGGTCAGGCGACGCTCGCCCTCTATCACCTGCATCGCCTGGATCGCATTGCGGCACAGGTTGAGCAGCAGGCGATGGGCCTGGTCCGGGTCCGCATCAATGCGGATGTCCGCGCCGACCTCATTGCTCCAGATCACCTCTCCCTCTGCGAGGATCGCATCACCGGCGACCTCGTCGAGCAGGGTCTGCAGGTTGATCGGCTGGCGGACCGGAGCGCTTTCCTCGGCGCGACCGAACTGAAGTGTCGCCTCACACAGGCGCACCCCGCGATCAACGGCCCGAACCAGGCGCTCCCCCATGCCCCGCACCCTGTCATCATCGTCCATCGCCAACCGGTCTGAGACGAGCTGGGCGCTGGCGAGCACATTGCGCAGGTCGTGATTGATCCGGGCGACCGCCCCGCCCAGCGCCGCCAGCCGCTCGCGCTGCAGCAGGGCCTGGCGCACATCGGCCTGCATGCGGGCCAGCTCGTGCTCGGCCTGGCCAATCTCGTTGCGCGCTGCCCCGGGCCGGATCATGCGGGCCGGATCCGCCGGATCTTCCCGGAAATGGGTCATCGCGCCGGCCAGCCGCCGCATCGGTCGGACGAACAGGAAGAACAAGGCGCAGTACAGGACCGCACCGACCACGATTGCGGCGATGCTGGCATAGAGCAGCAGGCGGCGGGAAAAACTCCGGAGTGCTTCGTGCAGCGGCCCTTCGCGGACGATCACGTCGATCAACTCGCCGGGCGCCCCGGCCGGATGGGCGCGGATCCGCAACAGCCGGTTGTCCGACGCGTTCAGCGTATCCACCGTGTCCCGGATATGGGTCAGCCAGGTCGCCGAACGCAGGTCGCTTTCAACCAGCCCCTCACCGATCGGGCCGGAATACAGCACAAGCTCGTTCATGCCATCGCGTACACGGGCCACTGCGACGGCGTCAGCGCCCATCAGGAGGGCACGGACCTCTTCCTCCCCCAATGCCCCTCCGCGGGCGACATCGGCCGCCAGGGCCGCCAGGTGCGCCGCCTCAGCCCGGTCGGTCATCCATTGCAGGCGGAAACTCGCAGCCGCCGGGAAATAGACAAGGACGAGGCCGACGGCCATCAGCGACAGGGTCACTATCAATAATTGCGCCCGCAAATTGGCGAGCGCGCCCGCCAGCGGCGCGTTGACAGGACGATGGGCATCATCGTCAGAAGGAGACGGGTCGGTCGACATGGATGATCGCGGATAGCCTAGCCGGACTTGCCCGACAAGGCTCGCGCTTTTGCCCGTCGGGCCCGTCGCCGCATGACAAGCGGAGCCACGGCGAGCGGCACGATCATGACAAGCGGGATGAGTACGGCCGGTTGCATCAACGCCTCCAGCCCCGGCAGGCGGTCCATCTCGGACAGCGAGCCGATGCCGGCGCCAAAACCGGCATAGAGAATGATCGACGGAAGGGACCCGATCATCGTGCCCGCCACAAAGGCCCACAGGCGCACGGTCGACAGCCCGGCCGCCACGTTTACACCGAAATAGGGCAGCGGCAGCAATCTCAGCAAGATCACATAGCTCAGCTGGTCGCGCTCGAACCCCGCGGCGATCCTTCTATAGCGCGCCCGCAGCCGGGATCGCCGGTCCTCGCCAGCAAAGAAGCGGACCAGCAGCACTGTATTCACCGCACCCAGGGTCAGACCCGCCAGAGAGACGGGAACCGCCCAGACCGGCCCGAGCAGAAACCCTGCCCCGATTGTCAGCCACAGCGCGCCGGGAAGGGCGAGACTGGCGAGCCCGACATAGACCAGCGTGTAGAACAGCGCCGCCAACAGCATGTTTTGGCGGGTCACGTCACGGGTCAGGCCGCCACTGTCGCGCAGCCAGGTGAGAACCTCCTGCGGTCCGGTCCCGGTCAGCAGCAAAGCCGCGAGAAAACACAGCAGGACCAGGGCCACGACCGGGCGCAGCCAGCGGGGCGTGCTTTTCGGTCCGTCAGACGGGTCCGGAGGTGGTTGGTTTGCGACGTCCGGCATGTCATTCTCCTGCGCTACAGGGGGCATGAACGCTTGACGCCGCCGCTTCAAGCGCGTAATTGCCGCCGCTCTCGAATTGAACGCCGATGGAGCGCGACCGTGAAACGTACTTTTCAGCCGTCAAAGATCGTCCGCAAGCGCCGGCACGGCTTCCGTGCGCGTATGGCGACGAAATCCGGACGTATTATCCTGGCTCGTCGCCGGGCCAAGGGCCGCAAGCGTCTGTCCGCCTAAGGACGATGTCAACGCCGCTTCCTGCCGTCAAACGGTTGAAAACGCGGCGTGAATTTTTGCAAGCCGCAAAAGGTAGAAAAGCCGTCCGGTCGGGCGTGGTCATTCAGGCCCGCTCGCGAGACGGCTCTTTGCTTTTGGGGGCGGACGAATTGCCGACCGGACATATCGGCGCCGGCTTCACCGCGACCCGCAAGATCGGCGGTGCCGTCGTCCGCAATCGGGCCAAGCGCCGTTTGCGGGAGATTGCCCGGCTGCTTCTCCCCCTCCACGGACAGCCCGGCATTGACTATGTATTCATCGCACGCGCGACAACGCCCGCCCGGGATTGGTCACGCTTGGTGGGGGATGTCGAAAGCGCCTTGGTGAGTCTTGCAAGCGGCAGGACTTCGGGTGATCGCGAACATAAAGCGCAAGAGGCCTGAGTTTTCATGGGCGAAGATCAACGCAACCTGTTTATCGCACTGGGACTGATCCTGGTGATCCTGACCGGATACCAGATGTTCGTCATGGGCCCGGCCGAAGAAGAGCGCCGCGCCGAGCAGGCCGCCATCGAGGCCGCGCAGGAGATTGCGGACCCCGATCTGCCCGCCTCCTCGCTCGAACCGGCTGCTGCGACCACCGTTGATCGTGAGACGGCCCTTGGCGGCAACCAGCGCGTCACCATCGACGCCCCGGCTGTTCTGGGCTCCTTGTCGCTCACCGGCGCCCGCCTCGACGACATCCGCCTGCGTCGCCACACCGAAACCATCGACGATGATACGCCGATCGCCCTGCTCAATCCGATCGGCAGCGACCATGTCTTCTACGCCCGCGACGGCTGGACATCGGCAACCTCCGGATTCACCGACCTTCCGGGTGGATCGACCGAGTGGACGCTGGCTTCGGGCTCGACCCTGACGCCGGACACGCCGGTCACCCTGACCTATGACAGCCCGTCCGGCCTGCATTTCGAGCGCGTTATATCGGTCGATGAGAACTACCTTTTTACCCTCGATGACACGGTTACCAACAATTCCGGCCAGGAAGTCGAGCTGTCCCGCTACGGCCTGGTGCGTCATGAGGGACGCCCGGCTGAAGAAACCAAGAACATGGCCATCTTTGAAGGCGCGTTGGCGGTTGTCGACGGTGCCATGGTGCGCAGCAGTTTCGGCAAGCTGGAAGACGGCAACCAGACTGAAGACAGCGGCACCGGCGGCTGGGTCGGCATTACCCAACGCTACTGGATGGCCGCAGCCGTCCCCGACCAGGACCGGCCTTTCACCGCCCGCTTCCGCACCATCGAACGCGGCGAGATCGACGCCTTCGAGGCCAGCTATGTCGAACAGGCCATTGCGGTTCCGGCTGGCGAGAGCCTGACCTCCACCACCCGGATTTTTGCCGGCGCCAAGGAACTGGACGTGCTGCAACAGGTCCAGAACGAGGTCGGCATCGAGCGTTTCGACATGGCCATCAACTGGGGCTGGCTGTGGTTCCTCACCCGCCCCTTCGTGTGGCTGCTGACCATGCTGGAAGGCGCCCTGGGACAGTTCGGTCTCGCCATCCTGGCGCTGACGCTGATGGTCAAGATCGTGATGTTCCCGCTGGCCAACCGCGCCTACGCCTCGATGGCGAAGATGAAGGCGGTCCAGCCGAAAATGGCCGAGATCAAGGAACGCTACGGCGCCGATCAGCAAAAGCAGCAACAAGCGCTGATGGAGCTGTACAAGACCGAGAAGATCAACCCGCTGGCCGGTTGTCTGCCGATCCTGCCGCAGATCCCGATCTTCTTCGCGCTCTACCAGACCCTGTTCAATGCCATCGAAATGCGCCATGCGCCCTTCTTCGGCTGGATCCGCGACCTGTCCGCAGCCGATCCGACCAATATCTGGAACCTGTTCGGTCTGATCCCCTACGACCCGTCCGGCATCTGGCTGATCGGCGGCATTCTCGGCATCGGCGCCTGGCCCATCATCATGGGCGTCACCATGGCCGCGCAGCAGGCGCTCAACCCGCCGCCACCGGACCCGATGCAGGCGCGCATCTTCGCCTTCCTGCCGATCGTCTTCACCTTCATCCTGGCCCCGTTCGCGGCCGGCCTGGTGATTTACTGGGCCTGGAACAACTTCCTCTCCGTGCTGCAGCAATACATCATCATGCGTCGCCACGGGAACGAGACCCAGGTCGACAAGCTGATTGCCCGACTGATGAAGCGGGATAGCGGAGACTGACCCTGACCGACGGTAGCGACGACCTCGACATCGGCCTCGGGCGGCGCTTCTTCTCGCGCCCCTGCACCTTCCTGATGGGAGCGGTGGCGCTGGATCATCTGCCCGATCCGGACCGGCTCGAGATCGCTTTTGCCGGTCGGTCGAATGTCGGCAAGTCATCGCTGATCAATGCCCTGACCAACCAGAAGGGTCTGGCCCGCGCCTCCGGTGAGCCGGGACGCACGCGCGAGCTGAATTTCTTCAATGTCGAAGGCGGTGACCTGCGCATTGTCGACCTGCCCGGCTATGGCTATGCGAAAGCTCCCAAGCCGGTGGTCGAGAAATGGACCCGCCTGACCAAGGCTTTCCTGCGTGGCCGGGTCAATCTCAAGCGGGTCTATCTGCTCATCGACAGTCGCCACGGCCTGAAAGATGTCGACCTGAAGATCATGGATGTCTTCGACGAAGCCGCCGTGAGCTATCAGGTCGTGCTGACCAAGACCGACAAGATCAAGCCACCGGCCGTCAAACGCCTGATCGCCGAGACCGGCGAGAAGATCGCCAGGCGTCCGGCCGCCTTCCCGCGCGTCATCGCTACCTCCAGCGCCAAGCAGGACGGGGTCGACCAGCTGCGGGCGGAGATTGTCGCCCTCCTGCCCGACATGGGATGACGGGGCATGTTGTGTCGTCTTGCCCTGGCCGCCCTGGCCCTGCCCGCCCTGCTCCTGGTCACCACATCGCGCGCTGACGCGGCGGAGCTCTGCAACGAAACCAGCTATATCGTCCAGACCGCCGCTGGCTGGCCGGTCGAGGGCGGGGTCGCCATCGAGGGCTGGTTACGGCTGCGCCCGGGCGATTGCGCGACAGTCGCCACCGATGTCGATCTGAACGGCGACCAGCCGATTTTCTATTACGCCAAATCCTCGATCGCCTATCTGGGCGGCGTACGCGAATGGCGCGGCACCATCCCTCTGTGCGTCGACGAAGCGGACTTCGAGGTTGTTGCCAACACACGATGTTCGTCGCTGGGCATGGCATCGCGCGACTTTTTCATCCGCGAGGGTGATGAGCGCGAACGCACGGTATTGGTCGAGCCGGTTAACTTCGCCAGCCGCGCCACCGTCGCCGGGATCCAGCGCCTGCTCCAGTCAAGCGGCTACCCGGTCACGGCCGTGGACGGGCTGGACGGACGCTCGACCCGGCTCGCCGTGAACAATTTCCTGCGCGATGCGGGCCTGTCGAGCCGCCCGGATGATGACGCGCTCATTGATGCACTTGAAGCCCGCGCGCTCAGCCGCAATGCGGCCAGCGGACTGACCATGTGCAATGAGGCTGACGGCGACATCGCGGTCGCTATCGGCCACCAGGTCGGGTCGATCTGGCAGTCGCGCGGCTGGTGGCGGATTCACGCCGGCGAATGCGCCCGGGTCCTGGCCACGCGCCTCGCGACCAACAATGCATTCTACTACGCCGAGCGGATCAACACCGGAAGCCGCCGCGGCCTGCTTTCTGGCAATGAAAGCTTCTGCGTCGCGCCGGCCCGCTTCGTCGCCGAGGGTCGCAGCAATTGCGCCGACCGGGGCTATACCGCAGCCGACTTCCGCCGCATCACCGAGCCGAGCGAGGGTGGGGTCCGCATCACGCTCGACGAAGGCGATTTCCGGAGGCCGTGACATGACGGACGATCGCGCTGACAGCCGCGCCGACATGCGCCACATCACCCACTGGGTGTTTGACCTGGACGATACGCTGTACCCGTCCGATGCGCCTATCATGGCTCAGGTCGAGCGACGCATGACCCAGTATGTCGCCCGTCTGATGGACCTGCCCGAGACTGAGGCGAAGGTGGTGCAGAAATCCTATTGGCGCGACTATGGCACGACGCTGAACGGGCTGATGGCCAACCACACGATCGACGTCCATGAATTCCTCGACTTCGTGCATGATGTCGACGCCACGGTGATCAAGCCCGATCCGGACCTGGCCCGCCATATCGCGGCGCTGCCCGGCAAGCGACTGGTCTACACCAACGGCTCGCTGAAGCACGCCGAGAACATCCTCGATCACATGGGACTGACCCATCTGTTCAACGACATTTTCGACGTCGAGGCGTCCGGCTTCCAACCCAAGCCGCTGCAGGCCGGTTTTGACCGCTTTATCGGCCATCATGCCCTTCCGGCACACGAGGCGGTGTTCTTCGAGGACAGCCTGCGGAACCTGAAGACCGCGCACGCGATGGGGTTCACCACGGTGCTGGTTCGGGCAAAGGCCGGGACGCGCAGCGAAGATGTCGCCATGGCCGACGAACACCCCGACCACATCCACCACGCCATCGACTGCCTGCCGACCTTTCTCGGCGACGTGCGGGTCAGGGAGAGCTGACCGGGCCGGGGTCTCTCCAGCCGTTGGGCCACCCGGCACCCGGCAGCGCACGGATCCCGGCGGCGTTCGTCGCCTAACGAAAACGTAAATTGTTCAAGCCACGCCAACGTGTTCGTGTCACCAATTCAGGTACGCGCGGAGACTGCAATGCTCAGGTCGTTTGTTATTGTTGGGGCGATGATTGCCGCGGCTACCGTCGCGGCCGTGTCGGCATCGGCATCGGACTCCGATGGGACAGATCGCGAGCGGCTGCACGACATCGCTGCGCAGGCCTATGACGGCGACCGTCCGGGTGCCAGCATCCTGGTCTTCCATGACGGCGAGGTCCTCCTGCACGAGGCCTTCGGCATGGCCAGCCTGGAACTCGACGTGCCGATGGCCACCGACCACCGCTTCCGGGTTGCCTCCGTCACCAAACAGTTCACCGGCGCCGCCGTGATGCGGCTGGTCGAGGACGGGGTGCTCGATCCGGACGCCGACATCCGCACCTATCTGCCCGATTTCCCGGACCACGGCGCCACCATCACGCTGCGCCATCTGCTCGGCCACACATCCGGCCTGTACAACTATACCAATCACGATGACTACGAAGCGATCAGCCATACCGATATCGACCTGGCCCGGACCCTGACCTATTTCCGGGACGAGACCCTGGACTTTCCCGTCGGCACCGACTGGTCCTATTCCAATTCCGGCTACGCCCTCGCCACCCTGATCATCGAGACGGTGACCGGCGACACATTCGCAAACTTCGTTGAAACCCGGCTGTTTGCGCCGGCGGGCATGTCCCGCTCGCAGCTGCAACGCCCGCACGCGGTCATGGCGGCATCGCCCAGCACCTATTGGCATAATGAAAACGGCTTCTATCCCGCGCCGCACGCCGGGATTTCCGGGCATGGCGATGGCGAAATCCATGCGACAACCGGCGATCTGCTGGCCTGGTACCAGGCGCTGTGGAGTGACCGGATCCTGAGCCCCGCCGCACGGCAGACCTTTCTCAGCTCCCAGACCCTGCCGGACGGGCGCGATACCCGCTATGGGATGGGCCTGTTCCACGGCCGGGTCGGCGAGTACAGCACCTATGAGCATGGCGGCAATGTCGGCGGTTGGCGTGCCTATGTCATCATGGTGCCCCAGACCGACACCTTCGTCGCCGTCCTCGCCAATGCCACCGATCGCGATGAGGGCACAATCGCCTCAAACCTGGTGAAAGCCGCGCTCGGGCTCGACCTGGCCGGGTCGTCCGACACAGCGGTCTCGCTCGATGTGGACAGCCTCGCCCGACTTGCCGGCCTCTACCGGCATGGCCCGGGCGATGAGCGCGTCATCCGCGTCAGCGACAACCGCCTCCAGTCCCGCCGCGGCGGCGGCACCTGGTACGACCTTACCGCCCTCACTGAAACCACCTTCGCCTTCGCCGAAGACGCCGACACCCGGATCACCTTCACCGAAGACGGCCTGCAGGTCAGCTATCGCTACGGCATGGACCATGTGGCGACACGGGTGGAAGAGGACACGCGGTAGGCGGCCAATGGGGACATGGGCTCCAGGGAACGCATGCACTCTCGTCTCCGCACGCGCCAGGCGCCGGAGGGATGGGAGGGAACGGGATGTCGGCCAATGCCGATAACCGGTTTGATTTGAAAAACGTGACATCGCCGACATCCCGCTCGCGGAGATTTCCCGGGCTGTCTCCACCCCGATTCCAATGCGCCAGGTACTGAGGGTCGGTCGTTTAGTGCCCCTGGACCTGATCGCACGCCCTGCCGGAGCATCGGGATGTCATCCCCGACACGCGGACAGGCTCCGCACGTCTCCGGGCACAAGTGACAGGGCCCGTGCCTCCCGTCCCGAAAACCAAGGCCATTATCGCCTGGTGGAAAGGAGGGAGGACAAGTTTTCGGAATTTTTTTCTGGGAAGAACTTTCCCTCTCCCCGGGGAGAGGGTCAGGGTGAGGGGTAAATCCCGGTGAAAGCAGGAAAATCCCCCCTCATCCGGCCTCCGGCCACCTTCTCCCAAGGGAGAAGGAAGGGGGTGCGTGGGCGGGGACAAGGCGCGTCTCCCCGGGAATTAGGGGGGACAGGTGTGAATTAGGGGGGACAGGTGTGAATTAGGGGGGACAGGTGTGAATTAGGGGGGACAGGTGTGAATTAGGGGGGACAGGTG
>NZ_JAXMOC010000003.1:0-526099 GCF_034670125.1 Maricaulis sp. | reverse complement strand
CGGACACCGGATCCGCTGACCCGGTGGTCAGGGCGACACTGGGCGCGGTCTCGTCATTGGTGATGGAGAACTGGGTGGCGGCGGTGTTGGTATTGCCGGCCCCGTCCTGGGCGACGCCTGCTGCGACGTCGACCGTCACGGCTCCGTCGGCCACCGGTGTGATGGTGGCGGTGTAGACGGTGGCGCTGGTGGCCGAGAAGGCCGAGGCGGCCCCATTGGCGACGGTGAAGTCGCCGACCACGAAGCCGGTGACGTCCTCGGAGAAGGTGGCGGTGATGGTGAAGGCACCGGACACCGGATCCGCTGACCCGGTGGTCAGGGCGACACTGGGCGCGGTCTCGTCATTGGTGATGGAGAACTGGGTGGCGGCGGTGTTGGTATTGCCGGCCCCGTCCTGGGCGACGCCTGCTGCGACATCGACCGTCACGGCTCCGTCGGCCACCGGTGTGATGGTGGCGGTGTAGAGCCCGCCGCCCGCATCAGCGAACGCCGAAGCCGCGCCGTTGCCGACATCGATGTCACCAAGGGTGAAACCGGTGACCGTTTCGCCAAAATCAATCGATGCACTGAACGCACCGGCAACGGGGTCAGTCGACACCGTGGTAATGGCGGGGGTTGGGCCCGTCAGATCAAGGTCGGCCGTATTGGTGACGGCGACGGCTGAATTGCCGGATGGGTCGGTCATGATGACACTGACCGTCAACGTGCCATCGGGCAGCGACGACGCATCGATACCGGAGACCTGGTATTCGGTGGGACTTCCCGGAGCCGGCGTCGGAATCGTGCCATTGCCCGTCAAGGCGGTACCGCCTCCCGAGGAACTGATCGAATAGCTGAATGTTGCCAGGACTTCCGGGTCATCGATGGTGAATGAGACCGCTGTGAACGTGGTGGGACCGTAGCCGCTCGTATCGAAGGCCACCGAATGCCCGCTTGGCGCGACATTGTCGGTTCCGGTCCCGGTTAATGCGAACAGATAGGGCGCTTCGTCGGAATCGTTGTTGGCGATTGAAGCGGTGGCGCTGCCGCTACCTGCGACCGACGGGTCGAATTCGATCGTGAAGGTCGAGGACGCGCCTGAGATGATCGTGCTCGCCGGTTGGGCGGTCACCGTGAAATCAGTGGAGCCGGAAATGCTGACGGCATTGGCCCCAAGGGTGAGATCAGCGCTCCCGACATTGTCGATCCGGAAGGTCGCCGAAACGGTTCCGCCATCGACGGATGTTGACCCGAAGTCACTGCCTTTGGCGCCGCTGGGTGAGGTGTCGTTGTGGGGAATGTCCACGGCACCGGACGAGTCCGAGAGGGTTATCTCCGGAGCGGTCGAGCCCGTTCCCTGAACGGCGAAATCATAGCTGGCTTCGTCGGCGTCATCATTGGTGATGGTGATGGTCGCCTGGCGCACTCCGGTTGCGCTCGGGTCGAACCGGACCTGGAACGTTGTGCTCCCGCCGGCTGCAACGCTGGCGGCGGGTGACGCGATCACGGAAAAGTCTGCGGAATGGGTCCCGCTGATGGCTACATTGGTAACGCCCAACGGCCCGGTTCCGAGGTTTTCGATGGTGAAGGTCCTGGACGTCAGACCGGCCGCGACATCAACTGACGGAAAGATGGTGTGGTCGCTGACGATGGGCAGGGAGTCGCCGTCAGGAATCGAGACGGAGTTGCCTTTGACGTTGATTTCCGCGATCGGCGTGACCCCGGTGAAGCTGAACAGGTTGGAGGTCTGGTTGAAATCGCCTTCGGCGTCCTGCGCGACATTCGCCAGAACCTGGATTGTCACGGCGCCAGTCGCAATTGGCGACACGGTTGCCTGCCAGTCCGTACCCGAACCGGTCAGTGCGCTGACGGTTGCATTGCTGAGGTCAAGGTCCGCAATGACCAGGCTATCGATCGCCTCGCTGAAACGGATGTCGAGATTTCTCTCCACACCGACGCCAAGGTCCGCGGTGCTGCCGGAAATGGTTGCGGTCGGAAGGGTCGCAGCCGGGGTCACGACATCAAAGGAGTCGCTCGCTGCGGCAATGGTCTCGGCGCCAGTGTCGGAACGCGTTGCCGACAGGGTGCCGGTGGTATTGGTATAGGTTCCGTCAGCCGCGCCCCCAGGCACTGAAACGGTGACCGTAAAGCGGCACAGGCCGCCGACGCCAACGCTGCCGCCTGACAGAGTCAGTGTGCTCGTTCCACTCAAGGTCGAACCCGACCCGCAGGCGTCCGCGATCGGGGTGTTTGTGGCAGTTGCTCCCGACAGCATGGCATCGAGATCATCAGTGAAAGCGAGGCCGGAGGCCGAGAAATCGGCGGTCGCGCCGATATAGAATTCAAGGTCAATCGTGTCGCCGGGGGCAGCGCTGGCGGCGTCAAAAGTCTTGGTGAATTCGATCTCGCCGGCGCCACCTTCCGCACCACCGACCACGAGGCTCGCGGCTGCATTGGTATCCGTGACCACGTCGCCATCGAGCAGATAGATAAAGGTACCTGTTGCGAAGCCGTAATTCGCGGCGGCCAGGCCGGCATTGGTCGCGACGCTCAGGTCAAAGGTGCAAGACCCGCCGGCGATCAGCTCAATTCCGGCAAAGGACGCGTAGGTGTCGGAACTCGCGAAAGTTGTTGCCGAACCCACTCCACACGGCGTGGCCAGAGGCGGCACGCCGACGAAATTCGAGGTTGAAGGGGCGTCGATGTCGAAAACGAAAGAGCCCGCGGTCAAAGCCAGGGCGGAATTGTTGGTGATCGTGAAGCGCGCTGTGGCCGTATCGCCGGCATCAACGCTGCCCGGCAACCATTGCATCGAGAAGTCGACATCGTCGGCGGGGTCGCCGGCGGCGTTATAGACTACGCTGTAGGTGTTGGAGGCCAGGTTATCGTTGCCAGCCTGGTCCTGAACCGTTGCGGCCGGGAGCAGAACCGTGATCGGTGTGCCACCGGTGGGCGTGACCTCTATGGTCACCGACTCTGTGTCGTCACCTGATTGCGCACCATCGCCGCCAATATCCGCGAAGGCGACCGTCGCATTGGTGACCGTCAGGTCGGACGGGGAAAAGCCGTCAATGGCCTCCGGAGGCGTCCCGCCGACGTTTTCAAACCAGGAGACCGAGACATTGAAAGCCGCACTGACCGGGCCGGCAGGGCCGGAAACCAAGGATGACGGGGCCACGGTGTCACTGTCGACCGGGACAGTGAAATCGCCAAGATCAGTAGAGAACGCCCCGGCGGGCGTCGCCGTTCCCACGAGGGGGTCAGTGGAAAAAACATAGTCGCCGCTGGCTGTCGCCGCAGGTACATTGACGTCAAACGTGATCCGGCAAAACGTGAACGTGGTCGGAACGTCAATATTCTCGAAGGTCAGGGTTCCGGATCCACCGTATTGTGGGCTGTCCCCACAACCGAGAAACTCGACAGACCCCGGGGTCAGGGTCGCTCCCGGCATGACGCCATCCAGGTCAAGTCCGGTCGAGACATCTGCAAGCGTGTTGGTGAAGTCGCTGTAGAAGCTGAGTGTGACGCCGAATGTCTCTCCGGGGTCCACATGCGAACCGTCATTCGCTTCGTGGGTCGCGCTGCCAGCAAAGGTCTGAGCCTGCGCAGGCGCGATCATCAGGGGAATGGCGAGCGCAGCGGCGGCCAAGCCGGCCATTTGACCCACACGCAGCGGTGCTGTGGTCCGGCCAGACTGGGTCTGGTTTGAGTTGAGATTGGCATGACCCAGCATCGCCGTCGCGATTGCGGACAGAAAATTGTGCATAAAATCCCCCATCGAGCCCGGACCCCCAAGCTACGAAAACCTGCTCTGCTACGCGTATGCCCGGAAGGCATTCGACCGCACTGGAGCGAATGTCGCCAAAGCTACAACCATTGCCTGAAATAAAAAAGCCATTCTGAACCGCAAAGTGGTGCGGTGGGGCAAAAAAACTGCGCCCTTCAGAGGTCGAGGAGCTGTGCAGGGCAGATCAGCCGTTGGCGTTGTTGATCAATGACTTTGACGCGGTTTTCAAAGCAGCCATCCTGGTGGGTCGCTCCGAGGTTTGCGAGCGTGCCTTTCGCCCTGTCCAGCCGGGCGCCGAACTGACGCTGGAGCTCCGGTTTGACAGCGAGATCGAGCGAGATGCCGACCGCCAGATCCTGTCATTGGGCGGCGCCACTTGATAGGCGCTGGCTGGATGCACACCGTTGGCGCGGTCGCTTCGACATTCCCGAGGGTGCCGGTTATCAAGCCTTGCGCGGGGCGCTTCCCTTGCGGGTCAGTGTCCAGTCCCGTCGCGGGGCCTGGGCCGCTGCCGATCCGGCGACCGCTGTGACTATCAATGATCCGGCGCATTGGGGTTCCGGCCTGTCCTGGGCCGGGTTGGAGGCGATGCGGGCCGGGGTCGATTCCGCTGCAGGAGGGCCGGATACCTGGCACAGGCTGGGAGAGGGACCTGCCCTCTCGCTTTTGATCATCCTTGATGGATCCGGGTCGATGAATGACGGGAACCGGCATTCCAACGCACGAGCGGGCATCACGCAAACTTTTGAAAACCTGCCCGACGATCAATTGATCGAGTTTGCGGCGGTGAGTATCGGAACTCCGGTCGCCCCTGGGCAGGGGCCAAACGGCCTGTCGGCCGCCTGCGGTGCACCAACCAAATCCAGATCAAAGCAAGCGGGTGGTCGCCAACAGGTTAAGCTTGCGTTAATATCTCACTGGGGGACGGCACAAATATTGCGTAAACCCCAATAGTTGCGTCAGTTGTGTGTTTCCGGGGGGATCGTTTTGTACAATTTTCTTAAGGCTTCCGACGGGGGCCGGAAGACCCGGTCTCGCCGTGTTTCATCCCTGCTTCTTGGTACCTCCCCTCACGCAATAAGCTTGGCGCTTGCAAGTGTGGGTGTCGCGGCAATTGTCACGCCTGCAGCCTTTGCGGTCGATGTCGGCGATACCGTCACCAACCCGATCACCCACGGGGTGGAAGTCGTACAGGCCATCCTTGGCGACAATGTCGTCATGACGGATTCCTTCAACGTCATCATTGTCGCAACAGCTGTTGGCGATACGATTGTTAATCCGACGGCCACCGCTGACACACCCGGTGCCGCAACGACCTACACAATTACCTCCATCAATGTGGACCCGTTCGCGGCGATCGTTTCCTACACGGCGGAGGACGCCGCCGGAAACAGTTTCACCTTCGCGTCGGTCACCTCCCGCAGCGGCGATATCACGACGGCCTCATCCGGGGTAACCGGCTCACCCGGATCTCCGGCATCGACCGTCAATCCGGCCATTCCGCTTGGCAATACCAATGTGTTTGCCGACCGACGCACCGGTTCCAACGGCTCGGACGGGGACAATGCCTGGGGCGCCCGGATTTGCATCATCAAATGCTTCACCATCGGTGAGAATGGCGAGCCTGGCGAAAATGGTGGCGCCGGTCCCGATGTAATCCACACGCTGACCGTGGCCGGTCACGGCAATATCGAGTCGACGACCTTTAACCTGCCCGGCATCAGCGCCGTCTCGATCGGTGGTAATGGCGGCGATGGCGGCAATGCGGCCGGGTTCGGCTTTGATGGGTATGAAGGCGGCGCCAGCGGCGCCGGAGGGACGGTTTCGCTGACCTCATTCGTCGATGTGGCGACATCCGGCGAAGGCGGACACGGCATCTTCGCGCTCAGCCGCGCCGGCTCGGGCGGCGATGGCGGCAGCGGATTCATTTGGTCTGACGGGGGTTCGTCCGGGCCAGCCGCCGAAGGTGGCACGGTCACGGTTGTCAATCATGGTGCAATCAGCACGACAGGGCTCAGTGCGAACGGGATCCTGGCGCAATCGATGGGCGGCGCGTCCGGCGACGCGGGCTCCAGTTTTGGTATTGTGGGCAGCGCTGATTCCGGCAGCACCGGCGGCAATGGGTCCACGGTCCGGGTTACCAATCATGGCTCTATTGTCACCTCCGGAACCTATTCCGACGGGATGGTGGCGCAAAGCATTGGCGGTTCCGGCGGCGATGCCGGCGCGTCCGGCGGACTGGTTGCCTTTGGTGGCGGTGGCGGAGGGGCCGGCAATGGCGGCCTCGTCTTCGTCACCAATGCAGCGACAGGAACGATCACCACGCGGGGTGACGACGCTGTCGGCATAACAGCCCAATCGATTGGCGGCGGCGGCGGCCGCAGCGGTGCGTCCGGCGGCCTGGTCGCACTTGGGGCGGGTTCGGGTGCCGGCGGCGATGCCAGTACGGTCACCGTCAACAATGACGGCGCCATCTCGACCGGCACGACGACGACCGGCGCTCGCAGTCACGGCATTATGGCCCAGTCCATCGGTGGCGGTGGCGGATCCGGCCGTGGCACGGGCGGACTTGTGGCACTGGGTGGATCTGGTGGAACGGGCGGCGCCGCGGGCGCGGTAATTGTTGACAATGACGGTGTGATCGAGACGACCGGCGCGGGTGCGCTTGGCATCCTGGTCCAGTCGATTGGCGGTGGCGGCGGCAATGGCAGCTCGACCGGCGGCCTGGCGGCCATCGGTGGCTCCGGGGATGCTGGCGGCAGCGCCTCGACAGTCACCGTGACCGGGACCGGGACGATCTCGACGACCGGTGATGACGCGCACGGAGTGCTGGCACAGGCGATCGGTGGCGGCGGCGGCAATGGCGGCACCAGCGGCGGCATCGTTGCGATCGGCGGTGACGGTGATGTCGGCGGCAATGGCGGCGTCGTGGATGTCACCATGGGCAGCGTCCTCACTGAAGGTGATCGTGCCTTTGGCGTTCTTGCCCAGTCGATTGGCGGCGGCGGTGGAAATGGGGGTGCCGGTGGCGGCATCGGTGCTGTCGGCGGTGACGGGTCCGGTGGCGGAACCGGCAATACGGTCGACGTCACGACAAGTGGATTGATCCAGACACAAGGCATTGGAGCGACCGGTATTGTCGCGCAGTCCATCGGTGGCGGCGGCGGCAATGGCGGCGGCGCTGGCGGTATGGTGTCGGTCGGCGGCCGCGGTGGAACCGGCAATTCGGCGTCCACAGTCACGGTCAACGCCAATGGTAACATTCTGACCACCAATCTGAATTCGAGCGGCATCATCGCCCAGTCGATCGGCGGCGGCGGCGGTAATGGCGGCAGCGCTGTTTCGGGCGGCCTGTTTGCCAGCGTCGCAGTCGGCGGGGACGGCGCGGTTGGCGGTGAAGGTGGCTTGGTCCGGGTCAACAGTGCGGACGGGACCTTCATCGAAACCCGCGGGCATGGCTCAACCGGTGTCGTCGGCCAGTCGGTCGGTGGGGGTGGTGGCAATGGCGGCTATTCGGTCGCGGGCTCCATCGGCGCTTTTGGGTCGGTCAGTGTGGCCGTCGGCGGCAATGCCGGGGCCGGTGGCCGGGGCGGCATCGTCGATATGGACCTGGACGGCTCGGTTTTGACCTTCGGTGACAATGCCCATGCGGTCCTGGCCCAATCGGTCGGCGGCGGGGGTGGCAATGGCGGCCAGAGTTTTGCCGGCGCTGTCAGTGCGGGTGTCGGCGGGTCTGCTTCGGTCTCGGTGGCCGTTGGCGGCGACGGCGGTGCGGGCGGCGACTCGGATTCCGTCACGGTGCGGACAGCCGATACCATCCAGACCAGCGGTAACAATTCCTTCGGTGTGCTCGCCCAGTCGGTCGGCGGCGGTGGCGGCAATGGCGGCTGGACCGGTACGGCGAACCTGGCGATCTCCGACGGCGCCGCTGTCAGCCTGGGCGTTTCGATGGGGGGCGCAGGCGGCTCCGGCGGATTTGGTTCCACTGTCTTGATAGATGCGACAGGCAATGTCATCACCTCGGGCAGCAACGCCCACGGGCTCGTAGCCCAGTCCATCGGTGGCGGTGGCGGTAATGGTGGCTTCTCTTTCTCGGGCTCGCTTTCGGCTGGCGGCATTGCCGGTGTCGGCGTTGACGTCGCGCTCGGGGGCAATGGTGGTGCCGGGTCCTATTCAGGGCAGGTCACGCTCAACAGCGATGGCGTGGTAGCGACCTCCGGTGACAACTCCCACGGTCTTTTTGCCCAATCGGTCGGCGGCGGCGGCGGCAATGGCGGCTGGTCGGCGACCGGCTCCATGAGCTTCGGCGGCACGGCCGGCGTTGGTGTCGGCGTCTCGTTGGGCGGCGATGGTGGCGGCGGCGGTGTCGTCAACGGCGACGTGGTGGTGACCTCAGACGGGACCGTGTTCACCTTCGGAAACATCTCTCACGGCATTCTCGCCCAGTCGATCGGTGGCGGTGGCGGCAATGGCGGATTCGCCTTTTCCGGATCGCTGGCGGTCGGCGGCACGGCTGGCGGTGCGGTCAATGTGGCGCTCGGCGGCGCAGCCGGTGACGGCGCCCATGCCGATGATGTCCGGGTCGCGTCCACGGGCGTGGTCGAGACGACGGGGGCCGGGTCTCATGGGATCGCGGCCCAGTCGATCGGCGGCGGTGGCGGCAATGGCGGATGGTCCGCGACCGGCAACATCGCGGCCGGTGGCACGGCCGGCGTCGGTGTTGGTGTCTCGATCGGCGGCGGCGGCGGCGCGGGCTCCTACGCCCGTACGGTTACGGTGACACAGACCGATCATATCATCACCCGGGGTACGGATGCGCATGGCGTGCTGGCCCAGTCGATCGGCGGCGGTGGCGGCAATGGCGGTTTCTCGGTCGCTGCAGGCGCGGCCGGAGGCATGAGCGTTGGCGGGGCGGTCAATGTCTCGCTGGGCGGGTCCGGCGGTGTCGGCGGCGCGGCATCCACGGTCGATGTGACAGTCGAGGATGTGGCAACCGGCGGCGACGGCGCGATCGGCGTGCTGGCCCAGTCCATCGGTGGCGGCGGCGGCAATGGCGGCTTCGCGATCGCGGCCAGCCTGGTCGGTGGCGGCTCTGTCGGTGGGGCCGTCAATGTGGGTGTCGGTGGTTCCGGCGGCAGCGGCGGTTCGGCCGGAGACGTGACTGTCACGGCGCAAGAAATTTCCACGCTTGGCGATGGTGCGCACGGTATCTCGGCGCAATCGCTGGGTGGCGGCGGCGGCAATGGCGGGTTCTCGGTTACCGGCGGATTGAGCTTTGGCACGCAGGCTGCTGCGGTCGGGGTCTCTCTTGGCGGTGGCGGTGGAACCGGCAATACGGCCGGCACGGTGACCGTCAATGCAAACGACCAGATCACGACGTCAGGTGACGATGCCAACGGCATACTCGCCCAGTCCATCGGCGGTGGCGGCGGCAATGGTGGAGCCGCAATTTCAGGCACCATCGCGGCAGGCAGTTCGAATGCGGCCGGTATCAATGTGGCCATCGGCGGCAATGGCGGGTCCGGCGGCACGGGCGGGGCGGTCAACGTCAACACGCTCGAAACAATCTACACCTACGGCGACCAGTCCAACGGTATTTTCGCCCAGTCCGTGGGCGGCGGCGGCGGCAATGGCGGGATGTCGATCACCGGCGGAATTAGCCTGGCATCGTCCAACAGTGCGGCGATCGGCGTTTCCCTAGGCGGCAGTGGCGGGGTCGGCAATACCGCCGGCACGGTCACGATCGACTCGCGTGGACAAGTCGGCACCGAAGGTGACCAGTCCAACGGGATTTTTGCCCAGTCGGTCGGTGGCGGCGGCGGCAATGGCGGCTTCTCCGGTGCGTTCGGCGCGACCGGAGGTGGAACCAGCGCGGCGATAAACGTTGCGCTTGGCGGTAGTGGGGGCAGTGGTGGCGTCGCGGGCGCAGTCGATGTGACCGTGTCCGGCAATGTCCAGACACTTGGCGACCAGTCTTCCGCTGTACATGCGCAGTCGGTCGGCGGCGGCGGTGGTAATGGAGGGGCCAGTTTCGCGGGCTCGGTGGCTCTGGGCGATCGCGCCGGTGGTCTGGCAATTTCGCTGGGTGGATCCGGTGATAGCGGTGGCAATGCGTCTACCGCCGATGTCTTGAACTCAGCCGTGCTGGCCACCTTCGGCGACAACAGTCACGGAATCCTGGCCCAGTCGGTCGGTGGCGGCGGCGGCAATGGCGGGTGGGCCGCGTCGCTCGCCGGTGGTTTTGGAAACAGCTCGGCAGGCCTGGGTGTCTCGCTGGGCGGTTCCGGCGGCACCGGAGGAACGGGTGACCGCGTTGATGTCACCAATAACGGCCAGATCACGACAGCCGGCGACAATTCGGTCGGTGTTCTCGCGCAATCGGTTGGCGGTGGCGGCGGCAATGGCGGTTTCGCCGTGTCCGGCGCACTCACCGGCGGTGACCGGTCCGTGTCCATCGGTGTTTCCCTTGGCGGCAATGGCGGTACCGGCGGTACAGCCGGCACGGTCGATGTCTCGAACACCGCGTCCATCGGGACGGCGGGCGACATGTCCAGTGCCATCATGGCCCAGTCGGTCGGCGGCGGCGGGGGCAATGGCGGCTGGACCGGCAGCATGACCGGAACGGTCAGCAATAATCGCGCAATGGGGATCAGTTTCGGTCTCGGCGGCAGCGGCGGAACCGGCGGTGCTGCTGGCGATGTAATCGTCGATACCAGCGGTAGCCTGCTGATAACAGAGGGCGACCGGGCCCATGGCGTATTTGCCCAGTCGGTCGGCGGCGGTGGCGGCAATGGTGGCCTGGCACTGACAGCGACCCTGGGGTCATCGGACTCGGTCAATGTCGCTGCCAGCATCGGCGGTACCGGTGGCGAGGGCGGTACGGCCGGCACGGTCAATGTGACCTCGACTTCGATTATCCAGACCAGCGGCTACAGGGCTCACGGCATTTATGCGGAGTCCATTGGCGGCGGTGGCGGTACAGGTGGGTCAAGCGGCTCACTGGCAGCCGGCGGGTCTGACTCGGTCAATCTGAGCTTCGCGGTCGGTGGTACCGGCGGCACCGGCAATACCGGCAATACGGTCACGGTCAACAATATCGGTACGATCACTGCGTACGGCGAGGCGTCACACGCGATTTTCGCCCAGTCGGTCGGTGGCGGTGGTGGTGATGGCGGTTTTGCCGGTCTCGACTCCAGCGCCTTCGGGACCCAGATCATCGGCGACCAGTGCCTGCCACAGTCGGAGACGCCCTGTGCGCCGACCGGTGGTGGCGGTGCAGGTGCCGGCGGCATCGGTTCGAAAACGTTCAACCTGGCAACCTCGGTAGGCGGCTTCGGCGGCACAGGCGGCCATGGCGGCGATGTCTTCGTGACCAATTCCGGCACGCTGGTAACCGTGAACAAGGACGCTCATGTCGTCTTCGCCCAGTCCGTTGGCGGCGGTGGCGGCAATGGCGGACCCAGCATGTCCGCAACCGGCGCAGCCGGTGCCAGCGAATCGTCCTCGATCGCCATTACTGTCGGCGGTTCCGGCGGCGCGGCGGGCAATGGCGGTGATGTATCCGTCGACAATGAGGGAACAATCATATCCTGGGTGCGGGGTTCCATCGGTGTCTTCGCCCAGTCCGTCGGTGGCGGTGGCGGCAATGGGGGCAGCGCGACAGGCTTTGCGATCACCCGTGATGCCGCAGGCGTCGACGACTCCAACAAAAATCTCGAACTTGTTGCCGTGGTTGGCGGCTTTGGCGGCGCGGCTGGGGATGGTGGCGACGTCACCGTCAGCAACAGTGGTGAGATCACGACCTTTGGTGCCGGTTCTGACGGTATCAAGGCCCAGTCGGTCGGCGGCGGCGGCGGCAATGGCGGCGGCACTTCGCTGGACGGCGAGGAACTGGACGCCCTGCTCTCGAGCAGCGACAGCGATTCGCTGAGTTTCACGCTCGGCGGTTTTGGCGGTGCATCCGGTGATGGTGGTGACGTGTTGGTCACCAATAATGGCTCAATCCGCACCTGGGGCGATGGGGCGCGGGGGATCTTCGCGCAATCGGTCGGTGGTGGCGGCGGCGAAGTCGGCAAGGGCGGAGCAACCGCGACCGGTACCATCGCGATTGGTGGCTTCGGTGGCGCGGCTGGCGATGGTGGCGATGTCACCGTCATCAATACCGGCTCGATCCAGACTTCCGGCACGCGTTTCTACAGTGCCGATGATGACCCGAATTACGGCGAGGACGGCGATCTGTCCTACGGAATTTTCGCCCAGTCGATTGGCGGCGGTGGCGGCAATGGCGGTGCCGGCAACATGGATGGTTCCCGGGATACCCGGAATGCCGTCATCGAAAACAATGGTGATCTGGGCAGCACGTTCCAACCGGATATCAGCATCGGCATGGGCGGCTTCGGCGGTGCATCCGGTGATGGCGGCAATGTGATCGTCACCAATACCGGCTCGATCACCACCACCGGCGACAACGCCCACGCCATTCTCGCCCAGTCCATCGGCGGTGGCGGCGGTAATGCGGGAGATGGCTATATCTCCAATGCCGGCGCGGTTTCCTTTGGGGGTATCGGTGGGAGTGCAGGCGATGGTGGCGATGTCACCGTCACTCATTCCGGCGATATCACCACGCACGGTATCGGGGCCTACGGCATCTTCGCGCAATCCATCGGTGGTGGTGGCGGCAATGCCGGCGACACCACGATCGGCGTTCAGGAAGTGGGCGTCGACCTCGCTCTCAACCCCTTCGGCGGCAATAGCGGCGATGGCGGTGATGTAACCATCAACTCCAGCGGCACCATCAATCTCCTTGGTGGCGGCGCCATGGGCATCTTCGCCCAATCCATCGGCGGTGGAGGCGGTACCTTCGGGTCTTCCAACGGGCTGGGTTTCTTTGGCGCGGTTGGCGGCGAAGGCGAGGCCGGACGGGTGACCGTCAATCACACGGGCGCGATCATTACGACCGGCCGCAATGCGATCGCCTTCTTTGCCCAAAGCCTCGGCACCTCTTTCGCACCGGCCAAGCCGATCGCGCAGACCTCGCCCGAGCGACAGGATGCACAACAGGGCGAGCCGGTTGCCGCCGCAGCGACCAATAACGCTGAGCACGACGCCGGCATGCCGTCCTTCTCTGACCGTTTCGGTCCGGCGGGGCTGGCAGGTCTCGTCGATCCGGACAGCCAGGCCGACGAGGTCGACGTGATGCGGGCGCTCGCGGCGGCCGCCATCACCGTCACCCTGGACCATGACATCCGGGGCGGTTCCGATCGCGGCGTCGGCGTCTATTTTGACGGCGGGGCGGACAACACGCTGTACACATCGGGCAGTGTCTCGGCCGTGTCCGGTAATGCCATCGTCACGACGAGCGGCAACGACCTGATCGAGAACACCGGCCTGGTTGTCGGCAATATCGATCTTGGCTCGGGTGTGAACCGGTTCGACAATCAGGCCGGTGCGACTTTCATCGCCTTTGACACGATCGACCTGAGGGATGGCGCCGCCAGCCCTCAGACGGTTTTGCAGCAAGGCAATCTCGCTCCGACCCGGGAATCCGCTCCTGCTGCGGCTCCGCAGGCCACATCCGCGACGCATGTCGCTGAAACGGCTGCCCCGGCTGCGGCGGGTCTGGAAAACGGGTCACAGCCTGAACCGGTTGCGATGAGTGTGGCTGACACTTCGTCCAAGCGGCCTGTTCAGGCCGGGCTGGGATCCGGGTCACAACCCGATCCGGTCGCCATGAGTGTGGCAGGCGATTCGTCCAAGCGACCGGTGCAGGCCGACCTGGCCAATGGTTCACAACCGGCGCCGGTGACGCTGTCGGCGACGGGCGCTGGCGGGACGGTCTCTGCCGAAGAAAAGGGGGCTCCGGTACAGGAAGTCCTGTCGACGGGCTTCCCGGACGCTGCCTTGCAGGATCAAGCCCTGTCGGCCAAGCCGTCCGTTCAGGTCATGGCTGATCTGGATCCGGCCGATGCTGCGACCCAGCTCGCCGGGGAACCGACGACAGCAGTGGCTGCTGCCGGTCCTGTCGATGCGGCCACATTCCGCAATGCCGGCCACTTCGTCATGGGCCTGTCGGCGTCGACCTATCCGATCGATCTTCTCAATGGCGATACGTTCGGGAATTTCGATGCTGTTGGCGACCCCGCGACCAATCTTCTTTACGGCGCACGGGTTATCAACACCGTTGAACTCGATGGCCATTTCGAACAGACGGAAACCGGTCACCTGGTGTTTGACGTGGCCTTCGGTCCTTATGCATCGGACCGTGTGAATGTCACCGGAGGGGCGACGGTCGACGGGACTGGCGATGTCACGCTGACCTGGCTTCAGGACCGGGAAGCCGTGACCTTGTTCGCCGCGGCCGACGGCGGCGTCGACAACGGATTGTCCATCCGCGACACGCTGGCAGTCGATTACTCGATTGCCGCTGATGCGGCGGGCATTCACCTGTTGATCGACACCGATTTCGGCCTGCCCAGCCTCAACCGCAATGGTCGTGCATTGGGTGGACACATGGACTCCGCGCTCGATGTCGGCGGTTCTGCCGGTATTGGCCGCCTGTTGGCCTTCCTGGGCAACATGCAGGCGGACCAGCTTGATCAGTACGAGGCCGTTTTTGCAGCCCTGAATCCGGAGCCCCATGTCGCCGTGATGCACGGACAGCTGAATTCGGCGGATAATTTCGCCGAGGACCTGTTCAATTGCGGATCGCCTGTCGGACGTCGTGATGACCAGTGTGCCTGGTCAAGGCTGGAAATGACCGCGAGTGCGCGCGATGCCGGCTTTGAGAACATGCATACCGAGAGCGAGTCGATTCGCTTTACTGGCGGGTTCGAGCAGCGGGTCGGTGATGACTGGTCTGTCGCGGCGGGCGTCAGCTATGAGCAGACTGACCCGATCCGCATCGACGGCCATCGGGCCCGGACTGAAAGTAGCGGCTTCGTTGTCGGTCTGGGCGCCGAGCGCAATCCGGCCACAGGTGCCTATTATGGTGCCTCCGTTTCGGGGGGGTGGTCATGGCATGAGACCGAACGTGCGGTGGAGGTCTTCACCAGCGGCGTCGGTACATCGTCGCCGGAAACCGGGCATGCCCGCATTGATGGCCATGTGGGTGAAAGCTTCCGTCATGGCAACATATTTGCCCGGCCGCAGGTGTCGGCATCCGTGACGGCCATTCATCATGACGGCCTGACCGAAGAAGGTCTCGACGGTCTCGGTGTCGAAGTTCTGTCCGATACAACTCTGGTCGGGGCGTTCACGCCACAGCTGACTGTGGGGCATGTGTTCCGCGAAACCGACGACATGGTGGGTGTGGTTTCGATCACGGGTGGCCTGCAGTTGAGCACGCGCGACCGGCTCGAATTGCCGGTGCGCTTCCTCGGCGCCAATCCGCTGGCTGACCCGGCCGCGATCGGCACGACACTCGACAATCTCGTCTATCAGCTCGGTGTTGATCTGGAGATTGCTGGCAATGAGCGCGTCGGGTTGAGCATCGGCTACCAAGCCGAGTTCGGACAGGAAACCGAACGTCAGCGTGCCGGTATCGATGTGCGGCTTCGTTTCTGATCGAGTGCGATCTTCCGGAAACGTGCATGGCCGGATGCCGAATGGTGTCCGGCCATGCTGACTCCGCCGGGCTCACGCATGGCGTGAGCCCGGGACCGGACGGTGCATAGGTATCGGTTCGGCCATTGATCGGGGCGAATCTGGCCCGGTGGTCGGTGGGAATGAAGGAACAGCGTCCTGATGAGCACAGCCAAGCGACTCCATAATGAGGTTGCTTGGAAGATCCGGGCGATGATCGACAGCGGACAGTTTCCGCCCGGCAGTCGCTTGCCCGCCGAACGTGACCTGGCCAAGTCGCTCGGGGTCAGCCGCGTCACCACTCGAGAGGCGCAGATCGCGCTGCCGGCGCAAAAACTGATCGAGGTGCGCACCGGTTCCGGCGCCAAGGTGCTGCCTCCCAAGGCCGACCGAACAACTGCCCGGCATCAATGCGTTCGAACTCACGCAGGCGCGCACGGCGTTTGAAGCCGAGGCCGCCGCGCTCGCTGCGATCAAATTCAATGAGGCGGAGTTGGACCGGCTGGATCAGCTTGTCGTCAAAATGGGTGAGAAAAGCGGGCAGGATGGCGCCCTGCATGAGGACCTCGACAGGCAATTCCATCTGAAAATTGCAAAGGCGTCGCGGAACGCGGCCGTCTTGGACACGATCGAGCGTCTTTGGAGGTTCCGTTCGGAAAGTCCGCAGATCAAGGATGCCTATGAGCCGATCTGCGGGGTCCCGCCAGCCGAGCGTCTGGCCAAACATCGCGCTATCGCGTCGGCGATCCGAAATCGTGACGCGAGCGCGGCCCGTCAGGCCATGCGCCGGCACTTCACCTGCATCATTGAAGCCATGCTCAGCACCGCCGAGCGCCAGGCCATCGAGGCGGCCCGCCGGCAACCCGATGAGGGCCCGGGCCCGCTTCCTGGAAAGCTCCGCCCTGGCGGGCTGAGCCCCCGTGCAATGGCTCCCGTTCTGGAACCGCCACTTGTGTTGGCCATCGCGACCGTGGAGCATGGGTATCAGATCACACGAAATCATCAGGGGAAATGCATGACCACGCGAACGATAGTCATTACCGGCGGTGCCGGAATTCTGGGTCAGGCCGTGGCGCGCATGGCGGTGGCCACCGGCTATCAGGTCGCGCTGATTGATCGGGCACCCATCGCCGATGACGACAGTCTTGTCGGACACAGGCGGCTGGGTCGGGTCGATCTGACCGACAGCCAGTCGGCCGGCAATGCCTTCGCAGACATCGCATCCGAATTTGACGGTATCGATGTTCTCATGAACATCGCTGGCGGTTTCATCTGGGAGACGCTGGATGGCGGTGCGGTCGAAAGCTGGCAACGCATGTTTGCCATCAATGTCCAAACCGCCGTCACGGCCAGTCAGGTGGCGATGCCTTGGTTGTGCAAAAGCCCGGCCGGGCGGATCGTCAATGTCGGCGCGGCCGGTGCGGTAAAGTCGGATGCCGGCATGGGGGCCTATGCCGCTTCCAAAGCGGGCGTCGCCCGTCTGACCGAAAGCCTGTCCCGTGAACTGCTGGGCAAGGTCACAGTCAATGCGGTCTTGCCTTCGGTGCTGGATACACCGACCAACAGGGCCGATATGCCCGATGCGGACCCAACCGACTGGGTTGCACCCGATGACCTGGCATCGGTGATGCTGTTCCTGGCGAGTGAACAGGCCCGGGCGGTCACCGGTGCCCTTGTGCCGGTTACCGGGCGCGTCTGAGTCGCCCGGCGGGGGCCCGGAAAGGGGATCGCATGACCCGTGATGCCCGTTTCGAGATTTTTTTGGCGGTACCGCCAGGCCTCGAGTCTGTCTTGCGCGCTGAACTCGTGGAGAAGGGGTTCAAAGCGCCCAGGGTCGACACGGGCGGGGTGACCATTGCCGGCGGCTGGCCTGAAGTCTGGCGCGCCAACCTGGAAGTGCGCGGTGCCAGCCGGATTCTCGCCCGGATCGGCTCCTTCCGGGTCGTGCACCTGTCGCAACTCGACAAGCGCGCACGCCAGTTTCCCTGGTCGGATGTCTTGAAACCCGGAGTGCCGGTGCGCGTTGAGGCGAGTTGCCGTCATTCGAAAATCTATCATGCCGGTGCCGCTGCCGAGCGCGTGGCGAATGCCATCGAAGCGGCGGTCGGGGTGCCGGCATGCGAGGAGGCCGTCGTATGCGTGCGAGTCCGGATCGATGACAATCTTTGCACGCTCAGCATCGACACCTCCGGTGAGCTTCTTCACCGCCGCGGATTCAAGGCTGAGGTCAACAAGGCGCCAATGCGGGAAAACCTGGCGGCGCTGTTTCTGCGGGCCGCGGGGTTTGATGGTGTCGAGCCGGTTCTTGATCCGATGTGCGGGTCAGGAACCTTTGTGATCGAGGCGGCCGAAATCGCCGGCCGGATCGCGCCGGGTCGGGAAAGATCGTTCGCGTTCGAGCACCTGGCCGGCTTTGACCCTGTTGCCTGGCAGTCGATGAAGTCCGACGCGGCCGCACGGGCATCGGCCCGGACAATTGCATCCCGGTACCGAGGGTCGGACCGTGATGAGGGCGCAGTCCGCATGAGTCGGACCAATGCCGCGCGGGCCGGGCTGGGTGGCATCACGGAGTTTGATGTCTGTCCGGTGGAGAAGCGCGAGCGTCCGGACGGAGATCCGGGTTTGGTGATCGTGAACCCGCCCTATGGCGCGCGCATCGGCAACCGCAAGGGCCTGTATGGCGTCTACGGTGCCTTTGGGGACGCGATGCGGGCCCGTTTCCGTGGATGGCGGATTGGCTTGATCACAACCGACCCCGCCCTCGCCCGGGCGACCCGCCTCCCGTTTGCCCCGCCAGGCCGCCCCGTCGATCACGGTGGTTTGAAAGTCCGACTCCATCTGACCAAGCCGCTGCGCTGAAACCGTACGGTTCGTCGCCGGACGCAGCCGGTTGGATCGGGAGATCGGTGGTCGGCGTTGTCGCCTGGCACGCCACGCCTCGGGAATGATCACGCCATCATTGCCTGTCACGACCCAATTGGGGACTTGCCATCGGAGTCAGACGGGCCATTTATGCGGGCAGGAGATTGCCCATGCACCGCGCCCGTTTCTTGATCATTGTTCTTGTTGCTTTCCTTGCGATGACGGCGATCATCGCCGTTCGGGCGCTGATGCCGTCGGAAGGCGGTGCCATGATGCGTGGTGAACGTGTAACGGCGGTCGCCGTTGCTGATGTGCCTGAGGTCATGTTCGCCGATATTGTCGAGGCTCTGGGAACGGCGGGGGCCAATGAAACCGTCACGATTACCGCACGGGTGACCGACACGATTTCACGGATCAATTTCGAGTCCGGCCAGCAGGTTGCGGCCGGCGCGATCCTTGTTGAGCTGACGGATACCGAAGAGGCGGCCGGACTGACGGAAGCCCGCACCACGCTCCGTGAGGCGCAGCGCGACCTGACCCGGACCACCGATCTGGTGAGTCGCGCCGTCATTCCCCAATCGCGGCTCGATGAAGTGACTGCCGTTGTCGAGCGGGCCCGCGCCCGGGTCTCGTCCATCGAGGCACAGCTGGCAGACCGTATCGTCCGGGCGCCCTTCGCCGGCATTGTCGGCCTCCGTGAGGTCAGCTTGGGTGGGCTGGTCCGGCCCGGCGACGCCATCGCACGCCTCGACGATGCCAGCCTGATCAAGCTCGATTTCACAGTCCCCGAGCGTTTCCTGTCGGTTGTTTCCGCGGGCATGCCGATCGCCGCACGGACCTCGGCCTATCCGGACGAAGTGTTCACAGGCTTGATCGCCCAGGTCGACAGCCGCATTGATCCGGTCACCCGCAGCGTCACGATCCGCGCTGAAATCGAAAATCAGGATGGCCGCCTGCTGCCCGGCCAGTTGATGACGGTCGAAGTGCGCCGCGATCAGCGTTCCCGCCCGGCTGTACCCGGATCGGCCTTGACCCGTTATCTCGACCAGACCTTCGTCTACGTTGTCGAGGAAAGCGCCGAAGGTGTTTTCGCCCGTCAGCGTACAATCAATCTGGGTCGCCGCTCCGGGCAGATGGTGGAAGTTCTCGATGGCTTGCAGGTTGGCGAACGGATCATCACCGAAGGTGTCCACCGCATACGGGACGGCGCCGAAGTCCGCATCGCCCGCGAATTGCGCCTGGATGCGGGCGGTGTGGTGGCCGGTTCGGCCGCTACCGGCGGAGAGGCCGCGCAATGACCCTCTCCGACATTGCGGTCCGCCGCCCCGTCCTGGCATTTGTCTTCTGTGCCCTGATTGTCGTGTTCGGCGTGCTCGGGTTGCGCGACCTGCCCTTGCGCGAACTGCCTGACGTCGACCGACCGGTGGTTTCCGTCTCGGCGGATTACCCTGGCGCCAATGCCGAAGTGGTCGAGAACCGGGTTACCCAGATCATCGAGGATCAGCTGTCCGGAATTGACGGCGTCGAGACGATCACTTCGTCCTCGCGCGACAGCTCGTCCCGCGTCACCATCACGTTTTCACTCGATCGCAATATTGAAGCCGCCGCCAATGATGTCCGCGATGCGGTCTCTCGAGTGCTCGATCGCTTGCCCCAGGATGTGGAGCAGGTTGAAGTGCGCAAGCAGGACAGCGATGCCCGGCCCTTCGTCTGGTACAATCTCCTGTCTGACCGGATGACATCGGAAGAGCTTTCCGATTATGCCGAACGCGCGCTGCTGGATCGTTTCTCGGTCATCGACGGTGTCGCACAGGTCCGGATTGGCGGGCAGCGTCGCTACTCGATGCGGATCTGGCTCGACCCGCAGGCGATGGCCGCACGCGGCGTGACCGTTTCCGATATCGATGGTGCGCTCCGTACCCAGAATGTCGAGGTTCCCGGTGGATCCGTCGAGACGCCTGACACGCAGATCGTGGTCCGCGTCGAGCGCCTGTTCGCGGATCCGGACGCGTTTGCCCGACTGCCGATATCGCGGACCGGTGAGGGCCATGTGATCCGTCTCGCCGAAGTGGCCGATGTGGAACTCGCCGCGGAAGAACCCCGGACGCTGTTCCGCGGCAATGGCCAAAACATGATCGGACTGGGTTTCGTCCGGCAGAGCCAGGCCAATTCGGTCGAGGTGGCGGATGCGATCGGTGTCGAGGCCGAGCGGGTTCGCCTGACCCTGCCGGAAGGCATGGAGTTGATTTCCGCCTCTGACGACACGGTTTTCATCGAGGAATCGATCAAGGAAGTCTGGCGGACACTGGCCATTGCGGCGACGCTGGTCGTACTGGTGATCTATCTGTTCCTGGGCAGCCTGCGTGCGGCGATCATCCCGGCCGCCGTTGTACCGGTCTGCCTGATTGGTGTGTTCGCGATCCTCGCCGTCGCAGGATTCTCGGTCAACATCCTGACTCTTTTGGCGCTCGTCCTGGCGATCGGGCTCGTGGTCGATGACTCGATCGTCGTGCTCGAGAACATTCAGCGTCGGGTCGACCTGGGCGAGCCGCCGGCCCTTGCGTCCCTGCGGGGCGGGCGGCAGGTCTTCTTTGCCGTTGTGGCGACGACGGCGGTTCTGGTCGCCGTGTTTGTGCCGCTGGTGTTCCTGCCTGGCTTCATCGGCCGCATCTTTACCGAATTGGCCGTGACGATTGCCGGGGCCGTGGTCCTGTCGAGTTTTGTGGCGCTGACCCTGTCGCCGATGATGGCGTCCAAACTCCTGCGCCCAAGTCGCGAGGCAACGGGCCTGGCAAAATGGGTCGACGGTATCGTCAACGCAGTGAGGCGATCCTATCGCGAGAGCCTGGAAATCGCATTGAAACTTCCGGTATTGATGATCCCCTTCGTCGGGGTGGCCATCGCGGGCTCAGTCTTCCTTCTGGACCGCCTGCCGGCCGAGCTGACGCCACCGGAAGACCGGGGCTCCTTCTTCGGACGATTTGCGGGTCCGGAGGGCGCGAGTTTTGACTACATGTCGACTCAGGCCGACGAGGTCGAAGCGATTGCAATGGACTTTGTCGAGACCGGAGAGCTGCGCCGAGTCCTGGTGATTTCGCCGGGGTGGGGCGGCAGCGGTTTCAACTCCGGTTTCGTGATTGGGACCATGACAGACTGGGACGAACGTCGCCCGGGAAGCGAGATCATGCGGGACATCAACGGACGTCTGGGCCAGCTGACCGGAGTCCAGGCGTTCGCGTCGATGCGCTCTTCACTCGGTGGCGGTGGTGGCGGTGATGATGTCCAGTTCGTTCTGCTGGGACCGGATTACGGCGCCCTGGACCGCCAGGCCGAGCGCCTCATGGCCGCAGTCCGTGAGGGCAATCCCGGCCTGATGCGGGCCCGCAAGAATTATGAGCCGACCAGTCCCCGCCTCATCGTCGATATCGATCGCGAACGCGCCGCGGATCTGGGGGTTTCGGTCGCTGAAATCGGACAAACCTTGCAAACCCATCTCGGGTCGCGCCGGGTCGGCCAGTTCATCGATCGCGGCGAGGCCTACAATGTGATCCTGGAAAACCGGCGCGAGGCCCGGTCCAGCGCCCAAGACCTGGAGTCCTTGTATGTTTCCGGTCGGGCCGGACAGTTGATCCCGCTATCCAATCTGGTGTCCCTGAGTGAAGTTGGCGAAGCCTCATCGCGCAATCGCGTTGACCGACAACGCGCGGTGACTGTCTCTGCGACGCTGGCTGAAGGGTATACACTTGGCGAAGCGGTTGCCTGGCTGGACGAATGGGCCCAGCGCGACCTGCCACCCGAGATGAGCACGACCTATCTGGGCGGTGCGAAAGAGTTCCTCAACGCCAATTCCGCCGTGCTGTTCGCCTTTGGCATGGCCCTGCTGATCGTTTTCCTCGTGCTGGCCGCCCAGTTCGAAAGCCTGATCCAGCCACTCGTGATCATGCTGACCGTACCGCTCGCGGTCGCCGGCGGTCTGTTCGGACTGGAACTGGTTGGCTCCAGCCTCAACATCTACTCGCAGATTGGCTTGGTGATCCTGATCGGTCTCGCCGCGAAGAACGGCATCTTGATCGTCGAATTTGCCAATCAGCTGCGAGAAACGGGTCGGGACCTGCGGACCGCTACCCTCGATGCCGCTGAAACCCGCTTCCGGCCGATCCTGATGACCGGAATATCGACAGCGATCGGTGCCTTTCCGCTGGTGATCGGCACTGGCCCGGGCGCAGAAAGCCGGATCACCATCGGGGTGGTCATCTTTGCCGGTGTCACGGTGGCGACACTCTTCACGCTGTTCGTTGTGCCGGTTGCCTATGGTGTCCTGGGCCGCTTCACAAAGACCCCGAACTGGGTCTCCCGCCAGCTGGAGGCGGAAGCCCGGGCCGCGGGCGATGAAGCCGTCGAGACGCCGGCTGAATAGCCGGAACGTCAGGTCTTGCCAGTGAAGTCCGGGACCCGCTTGTCGAGGAAAGCTCGATAACCTTCCTTGAAGTCGTCACTGCGAAAGGCGTCCAGGAAGAGCTGGCGCGTTTCGTCCGTGTCGTGATCGACGCCCGCACGAATGAGGTGGATGACGCGCTTGATCGCGCGGGCTGATCCGGTTGACCGCGACAGCATGGTGGCCAGATAGGCGTCCACTTCCGCGTCAAGCCGGTCGGGATCAAAGCACCTGTTGATCAGCCCGATCGCCTGAGCCTCGTCCGCATCCACCAAGCGGGCGGAATAGAGCAGGTCTTTGGCGACCGGTACGCCGACAGCGTCGATCAGTCGTTTGGTGTCGTTGAGCGTATAAGCCAGGCCGAGCTTGGCCGGCGTGATGCCGAAACGGCTGTCGGACGCGGCAAAGCGCAGGTCGCATGAGAGGGCAAGGCCGCAACCGCCGCCGACACAGGCTCCGCGGATGACCGCCAGGGTCGGCTTGGGAAAATGGGCCAGCCCGTCGAGCCCGCCGGCGATGGCCTTTGTATACGCCTCTGCGGCATCGGCGGTGGCATAGACGGATTCGAATTCGGAAATGTCGGCACCAGCGGTGAAGGCGCCGCCTTCACCGCGCACCACCAGCAGTTTGATGGACGGATCGCCGGCGGCCTCTGCCAGAAGGCCGGGCAAGGCGGCCCACATTCGGGCGCTGAGCGCGTTGCGACGTTGCGGCTGATTCAGGATCAGTTCGGCGTGGTGTGCATGGCGCTTCAGGTAGATTGGTTCTTGGGTCACGGCGGGTATCCGACTGGCGAACAGGGCCCCCAATCTGCGCCCGCCAGAGCAGTCATCGCAAGTGTTGAAGCCGTGACGCCCATGGCTCGCTGGTCCGGCCAGTGGCCGCGATCCGAAATCAGGCTGCGTCGCTGCGGGTGCGGGTCTTGAGTTGCGCGGCCGGCAAGGGATAGCCGAAATGCCAGCCTTGCAAATACTCGAAGCCCAGAAGGCGCAACATGGCGGCCTGTCCCTCGGTTTCAACGCCCTCGGCAACCATGTCCAGAGACAGGGCGTCGCCCAGCAAGGCGAGCGCCTGCAGCATCTTGTTGGACCCTTCACCGCGGCCGATTGTCTGCACAAATGTCCTGTCGATCTTGATCTTCGAGAAGGGCAGCATGTGGAGGTAGCCCATTGAGGCAAATCCGGTACCGAAATCATCAAGATTGACCTTGAAGCCGGCGTTGTGGAACTCCATCAACCGGCTCTTGGCCTGGTCGAAATCTTCCACCAGTACGGCCTCGGTCAACTCAAACTCGATGGCGTCGGCTGACATTCCGTGTGCCTGGATTTCACGCAAATACCGTTCGCAAAGCCGAGGGTCGTTCAGCTGATCCGGGGACAGGTTGATCGAAACGGTGTGAGTGGCGCCCGGGCCGATTTCCTCGCACACACTGCGGACCACGAAGTCTCCGAGCCGGCGGATGAGTTTCGAGCTTTCAGCGACCGGGATGAACACGTCCGGCGGCACAGCGCCCCGGGTCGGGTGCTCCCAACGCAACAGGGCTTCCACAGAGGCCGTGCTGCCATCGGTGGCGCGGGCGATTGGCTGGTAGACGACGAAGAACTCATTGCGGTCGAGACCGGCTTCAATATCCGCTTCCAGCGCCCGGCGCGCATCTGCTTCGAGGCCAAGGCTGGCGTTGAAAACCAGTGGCTTGTCGAGCTGGTCGGCCTTGGCGCGGTACATGGCCAGATCGGCGTCATGAATGAGTTGGCTGAACGATTTTGGGTGGCCGCTTTCGGAATGGGCGATGCCGATGGCCGCACCGATTTCAAACTGTCGGCCATCGATGTCGAAGGGTTTGGAAAGACTGTCGGCCAGACAGCGCGCGATCGCCAGTGCCGAGCCGAAGCTGTCCTCGCCGATCAATGCGCAGGCGAACTCATCGCCGCCAATGCGGGCGATGTGGATGTCGCCCTCAACGGCCGCACGGAATCGTTGAGCGACGCGGCGGATGACGTCATCGCCGGCGCGGTGTCCGGCCTTGTCGTTGACTGATTTGAACCCATTGAGATCGATATAGATGACCGCCGCCTCGCCCTTGTCCGCTGCCGCGGTCGCCGCCGAGCTCTCTATGAAGCTGGTGAAGCCGTGCCGGTTTGGCAGTCCGGACAGGTTGTCGGTCCCCGCCGCGATGATGGCACGTTGCTCGTTGCCTGCAGCATGGCGGGCGAGCGCGCGGGCCTTGTTGGCAATCAGCTGGGCGCAGATGAAGAAGGCAGCGATATAGGCCAACAGCGGAAGAAAGGCGATGCGTAGCGTTTCGAGACCGGGACGCGACGCCTGCCAGCTGAGCCAGCCCACCGAATGTCCGGCATCGTCCGTTATTTCAAGTCCGGACGCGCCACGTGGCAGCGCACCCTGGTGAAGGGAGACGTCTGACACGAGAAACACTTCCTCGGTGTCTGCCAGAAAGCTTTCATCCATGGCGGTGCCAATCACGATGATCGTGTCGCTCGACGGGTCGGTCATCGTCGTCCTGTCGGCAAACTCTCCGACCACAGTGACCGAGGCCAGATAGAGTTGCCCCCCGATCTTCAGATAGTGGGTCGCGATGAAGCGGTTTTCCGCATAGCCTGACACCAGATCGCCGCGCAGGGCATCAACCTGCTCCATCGACAAGACATCGGAGCGTAACCGTTGGCCGGTGTCGCGATGCCAAGCCATACTGTCGGCATTGTCTTGGCCATAAAGGCCGACAAAATCGAATGCGGAATGGTCCGAGAAAGATGAGGCGAGGCTGCCTGTCAGGACCGATTTGCGACGGTCATTCCAGAGCTCGAGCAACTCGCCCCACCAGCCATAATCGGCGACCCACGTCTCGTTCTGGCGGGATGCGGCTTCGAGCCCGGCGGTCAGGAGCTGGCGGTCATTCTGCTCGGCATTCCGGTTTAGGGCGCCAACAAAGAAATAAATGGTCAGGACCGAGGCAATCAGACTCAACAGGGTCGCCACATTGATGTAGCGCCCGAGCGTGCTGTCGAGTGTCCGTCCCATCCAGTCCACCTGTTGGTCTTCTTGGAGACTGGAGGGTGAAGCAAAGTGGTAAATGTCCGGTCAGCAAGTGTCCGGAAAAACCGGGAAATTGCAGTTCGTGACCCGGATATGCCTCATATTTCATGCGGGCGACGCGATCGGGTGCGTCCGAATTGGGATCCTTGACGCTAGGGCTTGCGGTAGACGAATTGCCCGACATCGATACGCCCGGTTCTGAACCCGGCTTCGCAATACGCCAGGTAGAACCGCCAGATTCGGTCGAACTTGGCGTCAAAACCGGACGCCTGGATATCGGGCCAGCTGGCCCGATAGGCGCGATGCCATCGGGCCAGGGTCTGGGCGTAGCCCGATCCGAACAGGGTGGTGCCGACTTCAGTCAATCCCGCGCTTCGGGCAAGTTCGGACAGCTTGGAAACCGGCGGAAGCATGCCGCCCGGAAACACATATTTCTGGATGAAGTCAGCTGAAACCCGGTAGTTGGCAAAATCAGTTTCCCGAATGGTGATGATCTGAAGCGCCGCCTTCCCGCCCGGTTTCAGGCACTGGTTGAGCTGGGAGAAATAGGTCGGCCAATGGGCCTCGCCGACGGCCTCGAACATTTCGATCGACGCGACGGCATCAAATTTTTCCGTCACGTCGCGATAATCCTGCAGACGCAGATCAACCTGATCAGCGATTCCGGCTCTTTCCATTCGTGTTTGGGCATATTCAAGCTGCGCGGCTGACAGGGTCAGGCCGGTGACACGGCAGCCGAACTCCCGCGCGGCGATCTCGGCAAACCCGCCCCAACCGCATCCGATCTCCAGCACATGATCCCCGGGCTTCAGCTCCAGGCTCGTGCAGATCTGGCGGTATTTGCGCGCTTGTGCGTCGGCAAGGCTTTCGTCTTCGTCCTCGAACAGCGCCGCCGAATAGGTCATGCTGTCATCCAGCCAGTGGCGATAGAAGTCATTGCCCAGATCGTAGTGGAAAGCGATGTTGCGACGGCTGCCGCGCCGCGTATTGGCATTGAGCCAATGCTGCAATCTCGCCAGGAGACGGCTTGGTCCGTTCTTGCTGGAGAGCGAGGCATTGGAGTCCAGCTCCCGCGCGAGCGCTGTCAACAAGGTCGGCAGATCATTGGTTTGCCACTCGTCGTTCACATAGCCTTCTGAAAACCCCAGCACGCCACTGGCGGCAATGCGGAGCAGAGCGTTCCAGCGACGGACAGTCCAGTCTGCGTGTGCCGCAGCTGTGTCCGGGCCGACATGGAAGGCGTAGCCACCGGGCAGCTCCACCCTGAGGCGGAACGCGGTCAGCCCGGACAGGGCCTTTGAAATCCGGCGCGCCGCAAAGGCTTGCAGGCGCGAGGGCCTCGTGGCGCACGTCGCCGATTGATCGTTGTAAGCGTCCATCAATGCCTCCCGGGCAGGGTGTCACTGGTTCCGCGGCGGGGGGCAAAGGTTGCCAGCCCCTTCAGGCGCAAGCGTAGCGCCTCCCACAGGATACCAAAAAAGATGCGGGTTGTGTTGGTTGCCACGAGCCAGGCGGCGGACTGCAGCGCCCGGCGCTGCAGCGGCTTCAGGCGGGCGGTGTGCGCCGCGCTGAGTACGACATCTCCGTCGCGGATCAGCTGGATTGAGAGCCGATACTGATCATCAGTCCTCGACAGCCGGAAACGGTAGTGGCCGTCAACGGGATTGAAAGGCGAAACGAAGAAGCGTTTTGACGTTTCCAGATACTGAGCATCTTCGTGATCGGCTCGATCCTCAATCGGAAAGGCGTATGCGCAACGGCCGCCATGAAAATTGCTGACTTCGAAAATCAATCCGGCCAGGTCGCCCTGGGGATTGTGAGCGAAGAACACGGAGACCGGATTGAACGCCAGGCCAAGAATGCGTGGTGCCGCGAGAAGCTGGATCCGGCCAATCGGCGAGGTCGAGCCGGCCTCTTTCAGGCGTTGCTCAACCCAGCTGCGAAGCGGGCTTTTGTCGCTTCCGTGATCTTTGGTGTAAAGGCTGACCAATCCCGGGCGGTTGAATCCGAACACCCAGCCTTCCGACCGCGGCGCCTCCGGCCCATCGATATCGACCAGCACAGACGCGACGCGGTAGCGCAGGCTGTGATGTCGCGGCAGGCGGCGCGTATGGCCGACCTGTCCGATCAGAAGGGAGGCTGCGGTCGGTGTCATTCCGCTGCAACAGCCAAGCGATAGCCGGGTTGGCCGAGGTGTTGGTTTGTCCAGGCAATACGGGAATTCATATCCGGGGCCGACCACGGCCGGGCGTCCGCCCCGATTGCATCGGCAACCCGCAGTCCCGATTGCAATCCATCTTCATGGAAGCCCGAGCCCAGCCACGCGCCACTATACCAGGTGCCGCGGCGACCCTGGATGACACCGAAGTCCGCCTGCGCGGTCAGCGCAGCCTGATCGAAGACCGGGTGAGCATATTGGTCGGTGCGCAAAACAAGGTCCGGGTCTGGCGCCGAGGTTGGATTGAGGGTGACAAACACCGGCGTCTCGGTCGGCAGGGGCTGCAACCGATTCATCCAGTACGTCAGACTGATCTCGCGTGAGTCCCGCTCGCCCCGCTCGAGATAGTTCCAGCTCGCCCAAGCCGCACGACGGCGAGGCATGAAGCGGTCGTCCGTATGGAGTACGGCGGTGTTGGGCCGGTAGCGAATGGCCGACAGCAGGCTGGTTTCTTCGGTGTCCGCATCACCCAACAGCTTCAGCGCCTGGTCTGAGTGGCAGGCGAAAACCACGTCATCGAAGTCGGCCTCGTGCCCATGATCGAGGGTCAGGGTGACCCCGCTTGCTGTCCGTCGAACCTGGCGCACCGGAGTGGCCAGTTTGATGTCCCCCGAATTCGCGGCCGACAAAGCCTGGACATAGGCTCGACTGCCGCCCGTCACGGTCCGCCAGGCGGGCCGGTCTGTGAGCTGCAGCAAGCCGTGATTGAGAAAGAACCGGAAAAAGGCATCGGCCGGAAAACCGCGCATCTGGTCAACCGGAGACGACCAGATCGCCGCGCACATCGGCAGGATGTGATCTTCTCGAAAGGCCTCGGAATACCCATGGTGCTGGAGAAATTCGTCCAGCGAAAGCGCGGTATCCGCGCGACTGTCATCGCGGGCGTGGCGGTTAAGTCTCATGATGTCGGCGATCATCCGCCACATTCGGGGGCGCAGCAGGTTTCGCCGCTGGGCGAACAGGCCGGACGGATTGGAGGAATACTCGAATCCGCCATCGGAAATGGACGCGGCAAATGACATGTCGCTGGCAGAGGAGCTGACCTGAAGGTGGTCGAGCATGCCAACAAAATTCGGATAGTTGCGGGGATTGTAGACGATGAAGCCGGTGTCGACGCCGAATTGCGTCCCGCCGATATCAATATCGGCGGTGTTAGCGTGACCACCCAGCCGCCCGGCGGCTTCAAAGAGCGTGACATCGTGGCGGGTCGACAGGCGCCAGGCGGCCGCGAGTCCCGAGATGCCCGAGCCGATAACGGCAATGCGACGATGGGCTTGGGTCATGGGCGTTCCTGTCGGTGGATGGCTTCGCGTCGGAATGAATAAAGAGTACGTCGACACGGCCCGATCGGATCACTGCCCTGCGCCGAATGCGACGATCTGACTTATGTGACGGCGATGAATGATCCAGATCACTGGCGCTTTCGTATCCCTCCACATGTACGCTATGGTTCAGACATCCAATCGTCCGGCCTGGTGCCGAGTACTCGGCCCGGGAAAGGGACATATGACGGATCTGAATGACCGCCCTGCCCCGACGGTTGAGAGTCAGGAGCTGTCCGACCTGCTTGTGCGGGTGGGCCAGTCACAGGACCGGTCGGCGTTCCGGGCACTCTTTGATCATTTCGGCCCGAGAATACGGGCGTTTCTGATCCAGCGGCGCGTTGTTCCGGCCATGGCTGATGATCTGACCCAAGACGTCATGTTGACGATCTGGCGCCGGGCGTCGAGTTTCGACCCGTCGCGGGCGGCGGCGTCGACCTGGATCTACACGATCGCCCGCAATCAGCACATTGATCAGTATCGAAAGACCCAGCGCGCCAGCCGCATGGACGAGACCGACCCGTCTCTCCAGCCTGTCCCGGCGGCGGCTGCGGACGATCTGTGCGAACAAGCCGAGGCGGCCGACAGTGTCGGTGTGGCCTTGGAGAGTCTCTCTGCCGATCAGCGGCAGGTGGTGGAGCTCGCCTTTACCGAAGGCCTGACCCACAGCGAAATCGCCGAGCGACTGAATTTGCCGCTCGGTACTGTCAAATCACGCATACGGCTTGCCCTTGGCAAGCTGAAGACTTCCCTTGGAGAATTGGTATGACCCAACGTGGTCACGTGCTCGATGATGCCTGGTATCTGGGCTACGCCGCCGGCAGTCTGGCGAGCGAAGCTGAAACCGTGCTTGTCCAGTCACATGTCGAGTTGAATGCCGACGCGCAGGATCGCGTCGCCGGGCTGGACCGGATTGGCGGTCTGCTGCTTGATCGCATGCCGGTTGGTGAGGCCTTGCCCTTCAGCGCGGATGAGCTTTTGGATATGCTGGATCAGGATGATGGTCGCGACTTGGGCGACCCCGGGTCGGCTGAAGCGACGGCTGTTCCGGCCGCGCTCGACGGCGTCGACCTTCCGCCAGCCCTCGCCCGGTATCTCGCCGGCTCGTCGGCCCGGATGAAATGGGAATTTCTCGGCCCGGGCCTGCGCAAGTCAATATTGTGGCGCGGCAAGGACGGAACGCGACTCTGGTTGCTCAAGGCGCAACCGGGGGTCTCCATTCCGCATCATGGTCATTCTGGCTCCGAATTGACCCTGGTGTTGAAGGGCAGTTTCTGGGATGGCGACCAGGAATACCGGCGCGGTGATGTCGAAGAAGCCCACGAAGACATCGCGCACGATATTCGTATCGGAATGGACGGCGAGTGTGTCTGTCTGGCGCTGACCCGCGGCAAGCTCAGGTTCGGCAATCCGCTTTTGACAGCATTTCAGACCTTTACCGGGCTTTGATGCAGGGGGGCCTTGGCCGGCCTGCCCCGGAGCGAATGACGAAGGCGGGTGCGGGGCGCGAGCGTTTGCGCTACCATCCCGCATCACGTGATTTCGTCAGGTGCCGGGGTGACGGTCAGCATGAGTGTGAAAACGCGGGCTAACAAACAGTCCGGAGCGACCATCAAGGACGTGGCGAGCGCGGCCGGTGTCTCCGCAATGACGGTGTCCCGCGTGCTTAACGCGGAGCCGAATGTCCGCCCGGCAACGCGCGAGCGTGTTCAGTTGGCGATCCGTGATCTCAACTACCGGCCCAATCTTTCGGCCCGAAACCTGGCCCGTGCGAACGCCTATTTCATCGGCCTGCTCTACGATAATCCCAGCGCGGGCTATATCAGCGAGTTACTGATCGGCGCCCTGAACCGCTGCAGGGCGTCGGGCTACCATCTCGTGCTGGAAAACTGTGACGCCTCCGGCGCGGACTGGGCCAGCCAGATTTCCAGCATGCTGCGAACGTCCAGCTTTGACGGCATAATCATGCCGCCCCCGGTTTGCGACAATGCCGATGTACTGGCCGCTGTTGCCGAGGCCGGCATTCCCTGCGTCCGTATTGCGCCCGATACGGATCTAGATCGTTCGCCCTGCATTCTCACGGATGACCGGGCGGCCGCGCGGCGGATGACCGAGTACCTGATCGATCTCGGGCATTCGAGGATCGGATTTGTGCGCGGTCCGAAAGAACATGGGGCAAGTCGTGAACGCTGCGCCGGTCATCTGGAGGCGCTGGCGGCCCATGGATTGGAAAGCGATCCCGAACTCCTGGTCGCGGGGGAAGTCACCTACAAGTCCGGCCTGGAAGCCGCCGAAACGCTCCTTTCCCGCGATGATCGGCCGAGCGCCATTTTCGCGTCCAATGACGACATGGCGGTTGCGGTGATCGCGCTCGCACACAGGCACGGGCTGGATGTCCCGCGTGACCTGACGGTCGTCGGGTTCGACGACACCCCGATGGCCACGGCGATCTGGCCGCAATTGACAACTGTGCGGCAGCCGATTTCCGACATGTCGAGCAATGCCATCGAGTTACTGGCCAGTCATCTCGACGGTGACGCGGATGCCGCGGCCCAGCGTGAAATCCGGTCGGAAATCGTGGTGCGTGACTCCTCCGGCGCGCCCGCTGGCTGATGACTGCCCAGCCTGCAATGTCGAGGCTGAAGTTGCCCGGCGGCGCGGGATGTGAATCCGGTAACAAACAGCGCTATATGGTCAAGGGCGACCGCTTTCGTGTTGATTGAGCCCGGGCGGCAGACTTGAGGGAGAGTGGTCTTGAGCGACTGGAACGAATACCCGGAGATCGACCCGGCAATCATCCGGAACTTGGTTGATGCTGTTGGAATGTATGCGTTTTCAGGCATGCGATCGCAGTTTGTCACTGACCTCCGCTCCCTGACCCAAGCCTATCACGACGCATTCGCGCGGTCTGACCTCGCCGACGCTCGAGCGTCGGCGCATGCGCTGAAAGGGGCGGCGTCCAATATCGGCCTGGTCCGGTTGGGCGCGATCGCTGGCGAGCTGGAGCGCGAAGCGACGGATCCGGGTTCCGACCTCGATGCAATCCTCGACATCTCCATTGCGCGCCTTGAGGCCGCATCCTGATTTGACGGGGCTGTATCGTCGGGTGACTGCAACAGGAGATGAAGATGGACTACCGAAGTGACGTCCGTGATGGCCGGTTGGTCGTGTCGATTTCAGGCATGCTCACCTTTGACGATCACGAGGCTTTCCGGCGTGTTGTCAGTGAGATCGCTGATTGCCAGGAAGCGGCTGTCGAGCTTTCGCTCGCGACCACCAAGATGATCGACTCGGCTGGCATCGGCATGCTTTTGCTGGCCAAGGACAAGGCTGCCAAGTCCGGCAAGTTCCTGTGTCTTTCGGGAGTTAAGGGACACGTCGCCAAGGTGGTCGAGTTGTCCAAGATCGACCAGCTTATTCCGGTCGAATAGGGGCAGGTGGGCGGCATGGCAGATCCGATCGCCGAAGCCGGCACCGAAGATACTGCCGCCATCCTTGTCGTTGATGATCTCCAATCGTCCCGGCTCCTGATCGGGTCGATCCTGCAGGCCGCCGGCTTCAACAATCTGACCTTTGCCGCAGACGGCGTTGAAGCACTCGAGATACTCGAGCGACGCGTTGTCGATATGGTCATTCTGGATATCGTCATGCCGAGAAAAGACGGAATACAGGTGTGCCGGGAAGCGCGGGAACGGTTGGCACTCGCCATGCCGATCCTGATCCAGACGGGACTGCAGGACGCCGATCATCGGGCAACGGCGTTTGACGCCGGCGCATCGGATATCGTGTCCAAACCCATCCATGCCCATGAACTGGTGTCCCGCACGCGGCTCCATCTCGAGCGCCGGCGAATGATCGACAGCTTGCAGGGCTACCGTCGTCGCATGCAGGATGAGTTGAAAGCCGCGGAGGCCATGCAGGTCTCCCTGCTCAAGTCCGAGCGCGAGGTCGCCGCGATCGTCGGGCCACGGAAGGCCAGGCTGACCACGTTCTACAAGGCGTCAAACCAGCTCGGCGGTGATCTCTGGCAGGTATTCGAAATCGACGCGACGCGCTTCGGCATCTTCATGGTCGACCTGTCCGGTCATGGAGTGGCTGCCGCCATCAACGCGTTTCGCGTACACATGCTGGCGGAAGACCAGGTCGATTACCGATCGACGCCCGGAGCGTGGCTGACATCCCTCAATGTGGGCCTGTGCCAGATACTTCCGGTCGAACATTTCGCCACGGCCTTCTACGGCGTTGTGGATATCGCTGGCGGTTGCATTCAATACGCCGCTGCCGGTGCGCCGCCACCCCTCGTGCTTGAGAAGACGGGCGGCTGGCAGGCACTTGACCATTGTGGCGTTATTCTCGGGTGCTCCGAGGCGGCATGCTATGAAACACACAGCGTGCCAATCGCCCCGGGCGACCGGGTATTCTTCTACAGCGACGCCTTGTACGAAAATTTCGACGAGCCGGAGAAGTCGCTGGAACCGGCCGACCTGGTCGCACATGTGCGGGCAGTCCTGGAAACGGAGGCCGGCCCCGGTTTCCATGAAGCCCTGGTCCAGCGTGTTTTTGACAGTGAAGCCGCCACCCGCCGGGATGATCTGACGCTTTTGCTGTTGGAGGTCGCTGGCGATGGGTGAGCGGATATCACCACCCGTGCCGACCGATGTGATCTGGGTCCGGCTTGCAGCCAGTCCGGTCGCGGACGCTGTTCACAAGGACCTGGCGACCCGTTTTCGGGAGGCCGTCGTCACGACAGCAAGCCTGCCGGCCGGTGCATGTGTCAGTCTCGTCATCGTTGACGATGCGCATCGTGATGCGATCGGGCAGGCTGCGGATCGCAATGCCGGCGCGCAGCAATCTATCCTGATCACAAAAGGCAAGGCGTCTGATGTGCACGCTGATTTCGTGCTGTCTGCGGATGTCGACGTCGGGTCTGTGACGTCAGTGGTCACAGCGGCCAAGGACTTCCATGATCAGGTTATGAGCCTCAAGTCGGAGGTCGCCCGCCGTCGATCCGCGGTTGGAACGATCTTGCGCGGCGAGTTTGCCTTGCGAACCTTGGACGAGGCCCGGAATCTCGCGACCATGATCGCTCATGCCTGCCCCAATTCGGATCTGGTCGCGATCGGATTGCAGGAATTGCTGATCAATGCCGTCGAGCATGGAAATCTCGAGATTGATGCCGACATGAAACAGGAACTTCTGATGGCCGGCACGTGGCGGGAGGAGGTCGAGGCTCGTCTGCAGGACCCGCAGTATTCGGACCGTATGGTCACTCTGTCTTTTCAGCGCAGTACGCGGCTCATATCGATGACAGTCCAGGATGAGGGCGCCGGATTTGATCATGAGCGGTACAGGTCTGCGGACGGTGAAAAGTCCGGCTATCGTGGACGCGGGATCGCCATGGCGCGCGACCTGTCATTTTCATCGCTGACCTATCATGGCGTCGGCAATGTTGTGGAAGCAACGATCCTGCTGGAGCCGCATTCCTGACGGCCAGCCCGGTCAAACATCGCGGTGGGGTCGTTTCAGAAAGATACGAATATTCCGGCATTCAGCTAGGGTTCAGCCGCAACATCCCTTATTCTGTCCCGGACCAGACGTGATTGCCGGATCGCAGGGGCGTTCCACACGGTCTGGAGGGGGAAATTGATGAAAACCCAAATTTTCGCAAGTGTGGTCACAGTAGCGCTTCTCGCCAGCCCTGCGATCGCCCAGGATTTCTCGGCGCCGGCGACGTTCGGATCCGTCAATCTGAGCTCCGGATTCACGCCAGACCCGCACAATGTCACCCTGACGTCAGGCGGGCAGTTGCGGGCCAGCAACCTGTCGAGCAGCTGTCGCGGCTGGATCGCCAACGCGCCCGATTACTCGGTCTATTACGAAGCCGGGAACATGTTCGACCTGACCATCGGCGCGGTCTCGGACACCGACACCACCCTCGTCGTCAACGGCCCGGATACCAGCTGGTATTGCGATGATGACAGCGGTGAAGGCCTCAATCCGAGCATGACCTTCTCCAATCCGGCGTCCGGTCGGTATGACATCTGGGTCGGCTCCTATTCGGAAGGCGATTATGCCCAGGCCACCCTGTCGATTTCCGAACTCGGTCTGGCTGGCGATCCTGCCCCGCAGCCGTCCTCCCGGGGCATTGACTGGTCGTTGTCCGCCAATTTCGGCTCGGCCAACCTGCGCGGCGGATTCACGCCTGACCCTTATCGGGTGAACATCATCTCCGGTGGTGGTTACCGGGCTGACTCGGTTCGGTCCGGTTGTGCCGGCTGGGTATCTGCAGCTCCGGATTTCGAACTCAATTTCACGGCCGGGTCGCTGCCGCTGATCCTGTCGGCTGCGTCCAGTTCGGACACGACCATCCTGGTCAATGATCCGAACGGCAATTGGCACTGCAATGATGATGGTGGCAATGTCGGCTTGAACCCGGCCCTGACCTTCAACAATGCGGCCTCCGGGACCTACGACATCTGGATCGGCTCCTACAGCCAGGGTGGCGGCACTGAAGCGACGCTGTCGATTTCCGAGCTTTACAGCGAGTAATCGATCGCGGGTCACGCGGATGGGCGGTCGCTGCCAAGCGGCCGCCCTTTTGCTGTCCGGCTTTCCGGTTTATGGCTTTGATGGGTCATTCGGGCGGGTTCTTCATGCGTATCTTCATCGGCATCTTGTTGGCGGCTGTCCTCGTTGCGGGCGGTTTTGTCTTCTTCATCCTCCCGGCTCGCATTGATGCTGACATGAATGTCGTCAGGCCTCACGCGCCCTATACGCCGAGCGCCGAGGCCGAGACCCTGCACGCAACCCTGCCGGTCGCCGACCTTCATTCCGACATGCTGTTGTGGATGCGTGATCCGACGCGCTGGAATGATCGCGGTCATACCGACCTGCCTCGCCTGCGTGCCGGCGGCGTGGTGCTTCAGGTTTTCTCCAGCGTCACCAAGACGCCCTCGGGCCAGAACTATGACAGCAATACCGCTGACAGTGACGACATTACCGCCCTCGCCATTGTCCAGCGCTGGCCGATCCGGACCTGGAGTTCGATCCTGGAACGCGCGGTCTACCATGCTGACCGGTTGAACCGTCTGGCTGAGCGGGATGACAGTTTCACGGTTGTCCGGAATCGCGCCGACCTGGAAGCGGTGCTGGCCGCTCGGGAGACCGATCCGACAGCGCTGGCCGGTTTGCTGGAAACCGAGGGGGCTCATCCGCTGGAAGGCGACATCGCCAATGTCGATGTGCTCTGGGAGGCCGGCTACCGCATGCTTGGCCTGCAGCATTTCTTCGACAATGAGCTCGGCGGCTCGCTCCACGGTGTCTCGAATGCCGGGCTGACGGATTTCGGCCGCGATGTGATCCGCCGCATGGACGAGCGCGGCCTCATCATCGATGTCGCCCACTCCTCGCCGCAAGTGGTCGAGGATGTGCTGGCTATGACGAGCAGCCCGCTGGTGGTCTCCCATACCGGCGTGCACGGTCATTGCGAGGTCAAGCGCAACATCCCCGACGCCCTGATGCAGCGCATCGCCGCCGGCGGCGGGCTGATCGGGATCGGCTTCTGGGCTGATGTCACCTGCGACGACAGCCCGGCTGGCGTCGCAGCGGCCATTGTGGCGGCGGTCGAGCTGGTCGGCATCGACCATGTCGCGCTGGGCTCGGACTATGACGGCACGGTCACCACGACATTCGATGCCTCGGAATATGTCGTCCTGACCGACCGCCTGCTCGCCGCCGGCCTCAGCGCCGATGAAGTGGGCCAGGTGATGGGCGGCAACACGATCCGGTTTCTTCTCGAAAACCTGCCGCAGTAACCCGGCAGGCGGCAGTTACTCCGCCGCCACGGCCTCCGCTTCCAGCCGTTCGACCAGCTTCATACCCGCCTGCGAGCAGGACAGTGATCCGCCCAGATCTCCGGTCCACTCGCCCGCCTCGTGCATCGCGTTTATGGCGGCCCGAATGCGGCCCGCCGCGCGGGTCTCGTCCAGGCTCTCCAGCAATTGCGCCACCGCCTCGATGGCGCCAATGGGGTTGGCCTTGTCCTGACCGGCAATGTCGGGCGCCGAACCGTGGATGGGTTCGAAGAGGCCGGGTTTCTGGTCACCTAGCGAGGCTGATCCCAACAGGCCGATCGAGCCGGGCAGCATGGAGGCTTCGTCGGAAAGGATGTCGCCGAACATGTTCTCGGTGACGATGACGTCGAAGCTCGCCGGGGCGCGCAGCATGTGCATGGCGGCGGCATCGACATACATGTGGTCGAGTTCGATATCGGGAAAGTCGCGGGCGCCCATCTCGCTGACCACGTCCCGCCACAGGCGGCTGGTTTCCAGCACATTGGCCTTGTCGACCGAGGTCAGCTTGCCGCGACGCAGGCGCGCCTGCTCAAAGGCGATGCGGGCGACACGCTCAATCTCGAAGCGCGAATAGGTGCATTTGTCGCTGGCGCTGTCGGCGCTGCGTTCGCGCTGTCCGAAATAGATGCCACCGGTCAGTTCGCGCACGATCAGCACATCGGTTCCGGCGACCAGGTCCGGGCGCAAGGGTGACTTGCCCGCGAGCGCCGGGTGGACAGCTGCCGGGCGCAGATTGGCGTAGACTCCGAGCGCTTTGCGGATCGCCAGAAGGCCGGCCTCGGGGCGGGTATCGGCCCGGTCCCATTTGGGACCGCCAACGGCTCCCAGAAAGATGGCATCGGCTGTCTGGCAAGTCTTCAGGGTCGCCGCGGTCAGCGGCTCGCCGAATTCATCGATCGAGGCGCCGCCGAAGGCGCAGGTGGTGAACTCGATCCGGAAGCCTTCCAGCGCGGCCACCTGTTCCAGCACGGCGCGGGCCACGGCGGTGATTTCCGGTCCGATTCCGTCGCCGGGCAAAAGGATGATCCGGTAGGTCATGCGTTTGCGGCCTCGTATGCGTCGATATCGTCGGCATGTCCCAACAGGAAGCCGAGCGGGTCGGTGCCTTCCATCAGGCAATGTTTGGCGAAGGGTTCGATGGCGAAGTCGAAACCGGGGCCATTGCCCAGATCGACATGTTGGCTGGCAAGGTCGATTTTGATCGCCACGCCGGGATTGGCCAGCAGCCAGTTGTGAGCCGCTTCCGGCGCCATGATCGGCAGCAGGCCGTTGCGGGCCGAATTGGAGCGGAATATGTCGGCAAACTCGCTCGAAATGACGGCGCGAAAGCCGAAATCATGCAGAGCCCAGGGCGCATGCTCGCGCGATGAGCCACAGCCGAAATTGCGGCCCGCGACCAGAACCCGGCATTCAGCCGTGTCGAGACTGTTCAGCGATACCGCTTCGAGGGGGTTGCCGTCGCCATCATAGCGCCAGTCATGGAAGGCCAGCTTGCCCAGCCCGTCGCGGCTGGTCGTGGTCAGGAAACGGGCCGGGATGATCTGGTCGGTATCGATGTCTTCCTGATCGATCACGAAGGTCCGGCTGTCGATCTGGCGGATATTGTCCGTTTGATCAGGCATGGGCAGGCTCCATCAGTTCGGCCGGATCGATGACATGACCGGCGATGGCGGCCGCGGCGGCGGTGGCCGGACTGGCGAGGACGGTGCGCACGCCGGGGCCCTGGCGGCCCTCGAAATTGCGGTTGGACGTCGAAACGACCAGCTGGCCCGGCTCGCCGCGGTCGCCGTTCATGGCGATGCACATCGAACAGCCCGGCTGGCGCCACTCGGCGCCGGCGTCAGTGAAGATGCGGTCGAGCCCTTCGGCTTCGGCCTGGGCGCGGACTGCCACGGAACCGGGCACCACCAGCGCCCGGATACCGTTTGCGACGCGACGTCCGCTCATGATGGCGGCGGCTTCGCGCAGATCGGTAATGCGGGAATTGGTGCATGAGCCGATGAAAACCTGGTCAACCGGTGTGCCGGCAACCGGCATGCCCGCTTCCAGTCCCATATAGGCAAGGGCCTTCCGGTGCGACGGGCTGCGCGGTTGGGGAATAGGCGCGTTGACGGCGATCCCGGTATCCGGCGCAGTGCCCCAGGTCACCATCGGCCGGATTGTAGCCGCGTCGATCATGACATCATGGTCGAAAGGGGCCCCGTCATCACTGCGCAGTGCGGTCCATCGCTTGATCGCTGCGTCCCAATCGGGCCCGGCAGGCACCTGCTCGCGCCCTTCAAGCCAGGCGACAGTGGTTTCATCCGGTGCGATCATGCCGGCGCGGGCGCCGGCTTCGATCGACATGTTGCAGACCGTCATCCGGCCCTCCATGTCGAGCGCCTCAATGGCGCTGCCGGCATATTCGATCACACAGCCCGTTCCGCCATCGACACCAATTTCGGCGATAATGGTGAGAATAATGTCCTTGGCGGAGATACCTGGTGCGGTCTCGCCATCCACCGTGATGCGCATTGATTTCGGTTTTCGTTGCAGCAGGCATTGCGAGGCCAGGACGTGACCGACCTCGGTGGTGCCAATGCCAAAAGCGAGCGCTCCGAATGCGCCATGGGTCGCGGTATGGCTGTCGCCGCAGACGATCGTCATGCCCGGCTGGGTGGCGCCCAGTTCCGGACCGATCACATGCACGACGCCGCGGTGCCCGCTGCCCCAGCCATGCAGGGTGATGCCGTGCTTGGCGGTATTTGACTGCAGGGTCTCGACCTGATTGCGCGCGGCCGCCGTTGCGTAGGGCGGCGCATCCCCGGCTGCGAAGTCGAGGGTCGGGGTGGCGTGGTCGATGGTGGCCAGGGTCCGGTCCGGCCGACGCACCCTCAGACCCCGTTCGGCGAGGACAGAGAAGGCCTGCGGCGAGGTCACCTCATGTACCAGGTGCAGGTCGATATACAGCAGGCCCGGCGTCTCCGCCGTTTCGGCGCGTACCTGGTGGGCGTCCCACACCTTGTCGAACAGCGAACGCGGAGCTTTGCCCGTGACCTTCGTCTCAGGCGACATGCTGGATCTCCATCGCATTGTCCTGGACCGGCTGCAGCCAGCCATGGCGGTCCGGGGTCTCGCCGGAGAACAGGCCGAAGAAGCGCTTTTGCATCAACTCGGCGATCGGTCCGCGCCCACCGGCGCTGACAACATGACCGTCAACCGAGCGCACCGGGGTGATCTCGGCGGCGGTGCCGGTGAAGAAGATCTCGTCGGCGAAATAGAGACTTTCGCGTGACAGGGTCTGTTCGCGGACGTCGAACCCTTCCGCTTCGGCCAGCTTCATCACCGCATCGCGAGTCAGGCCGGACAGGATCGACGCCGAGCTGGGCGGGGTGCGGATGATGCCATCGGAGACGACAAAGATGTTCTCGCCGGCGCCTTCCGAGACGAGGCCATTGACGTCGAGGCCGATGCCTTCGTCGAAACCGCGCGAATGGGCTTCGTGGCTGATCAGCATGGAGGACAGGTAATTGCCGCCAGCCTTGGCGCCGGTCGGGATCGTGTTCGGGGCCGGGCGGCTCCAGGACGAGATGCAGCAATCCACGCCCTTGGTCAGGGCTTCCTCGCCCAGATAAGCACCCCATGGGAAGGCGGCTATGCAAATCTCCGGTTTTGTATCGGCGCCAGGCAGGACACCGATCCCGCCATAGCCGAAGAAGGCGACGGGCCGGATATAGGCGTCCTTGAGGTGATTGGCGCGGATCACCATCCGGCAGGCGGCCTCGACCTCCTCGACGGTGTGGTTGATCGGCATGTGATAGACCTTGGCGCTGTTGAACAGGCGCTTGACGTGGTCGGTGAGGCGGAAGATCACCGGTCCGGTGGGCGTGTTGTAACAGCGGATCCCCTCGAAGACCGAGGAGCCGTAATGCAGGGCGTGTGAGAGCACATGGGTCTGGGCTTCGTGCCAGTCGATCAGTTCGCCATTGCGCCAGATGAAGTCGGTTTCCTGGATAGCCATTGTTTCAATTCCTGTCAGACGGCCGCGGCCGGTTGTTGCGGGGTCATGTCGGCCCGGCCATAGGCCTCGCCGCGATCGAGTGTGAAAAGCAGCGAGTCTATGGCTGCTGTGACGACATCGGGACCGCGTGCGCGCCCGGAGAAGATTGCGCCGTCGATATCGACGCTTATGTCAGCCACGAATTCGCGACCAGTCGTCGTTGACCGCATTCTCGTTTCCAGCGCCGTTACTGTGGCATCGGTACCGGTGATGCGTTGCACGGCCGCGAACGCAGCGGCCATCGGGCCGTCGCCTGAGGCAATGTCTGATACGCGGCCCCGGTCGGGATGCTCCAGTTCGACCCGGGCAAATTGCTTGGGCTGGCGTCCCGCGGTGGTGCGCAACTCGGTGCGCAGCACGGTCCAACGCGATCCGCTGGGGGAGAAACCCTCCATCATGGCGACCAGGTCGGCATCATTCACTTCGCCCAGCTCGTCAGCCAGGTGTTTGAAGTCCGTGAAGACCTGGTTCAGCGGTTCCGGATCCGGCTGGTAGCCAAGCTTGGCCAGGCGCTGCACCAGCGCATGCTTGCCCGAATGCTTGCCCAAAACGAGTTCGGAGCCCGGCGCGCCGACGCTTTCCGGAGTCATGATCTCGTAGGTGCGCCGATCGGAAATCATGCCGTGTTGATGAATGCCGGCCTCGTGCGCGAAGGCGTTCCTGCCAACGATGGCCTTGTTCGGGGCGATGGCCGCGCCGGTCACACGGGACAGGCGCTGGCTTGCGGTCCAGATCTTGGTTGCATCGACATGGCTGATGGCCGGGAAGACGTCCGCCCGCACCTGCAGGGCCATGACGATTTCCTCCAGTGAACAATTGCCGGCCCGCTCGCCGATACCGTTGATGGCGCACTCGACCTGCCGTGCGCCGCCTTTGACGGCGGCCAGAGAGTTGGAGACGGCGAGACCCAGATCATTGTGACAATGGGCGGAGAAAATCACGTGTCCGGGCCGCTCGACATGGGTCGCCAGGCGCTCGAACACCGCACGGATTTCGTCCGGCTCGGAATAGCCGACGGTGTCGGGGACGTTGAGGACGTCGGCGCCATTGGCTGCGGCGCAACTCATGGCCTCGATCAGAAAGTCCGGCTCGGTGCGCAATGCGTCCTCGGCGGAGAACTCGATCTCGTCGAATGTTCCGGCGGCATGTTTCAGGCAGCGCTCGATGGTTTGCAGCACCTCCCGGCGCGACATGCGCAGTTTGGCTTCGCGATGGATCGGGCTGGTGGCGATGAAGATGTGCAGCCGTTTTCGACGGGCAGGTTGGAGCGCGAAGGCGGCCGCGTCGATATCCTGTTCCGTGGCGCGTGCCAGCGAGCAAAGGGTCGAACTGCGGATTTCCGATGCGATCAACCGGATGGCCTCGCTGTCGCCCGGTGAGGCGGCTGCGAAGCCGGCTTCTATCGTGTCGACCCGCATCGCTTCGAGCAGGCGGGCGATCTCCAGTTTCTCCGCCGGATTCATCGAGAAGCCGGGCGCCTGCTCGCCGTCGCGCAGGGTGGTGTCGAATATCTGCAGCCGATCAGGTTGTTGTGTCGGGATGGGTCTCAATGTCGGGGTGGGCATGCCTGCCTCCATCGGTCCGTGGACGGCGCCGCGCGGGCAGCAATCTCGGGTGCGATCCGGTCGCCGGGGTCACGCGTGAAGACACTGCGAACGTCGAGCAGACGCGCGACCTGGCGGGCCAGCACGTCCATGTTTCGGGCCTCATCGCGGGCATCGAGCGACAGGGTCACAGTCGACTGGCTGCCGGAGGTTTCCGATTTGTCCATCGCGGCGATCGTGAAGCCGCGGCGTTCCACAAGGCCGATGAGTCGCATCAGGGCGCCTTCTGAATCGGCGAGTTCAATACGAAGCGAGGTGCGCATGATCAGTCCTCCATCATGTCGGCATTGGACGCGCCCGGCGGCACCAGCGGCCAGACATTCTCACGCGGGTCGATCAGGACATGCGCGAGGATCGGGCCGCGGGCGTTCAGCAGGCGGTCGATGGCCGCGGGAACTTCCTCGCGGCTGTGAACGGTGAAAGCCTCGATGCCGAAGGCATGGGCCACTTCCGCGAAATCGGGATTGTCATAGAGATCGATCTCCGAGAAATTCTCCTCGAAGAAATACTCCTGCCACTGCCGGACCAGGCCCAGGGAGGCATTGTCCAGCAGCAGGATGCGGATCGGCACGCCATAGCGGCGCGCGGTCGCCAGCTCCTGGATGTTCATCATGATCGAGCCGTCGCCGGTAATGGTGACGACCTTGGCGTCCGGACGGGTCATGGCGGCGCCAATTCCGGCCGGCAGGCCATATCCCATCGCACCCAGACCGGCGGATGTCAGATGGTGTTCCGGCCGCGAGAAACGGCAATGCTGGGCCACCCACATCTGGTGCTGGCCGACATCGCAGGCGGCGATGAAGTCGTCGCCGGCGGCTTCCGACAATTGCTTCAGCATGGCCGGAGCGAAAACGCCCGAGCCCGGCGCGTCATAACGAAAGGCGTGACGGTGTCTGCGCCCGACGCACTCATCGCGCCACTCGGCAATGTCGAGCCAGTCATTGGTGATGCCCGCCAGAATGGCGGAGATGTCGCCGGCCAATCCGATCTCGGCGCGGCGCAGCTTGTCAATCTCGGCAGCGTCGCCATCGATGTGGATGATCCGGGCGCCGGGTGCGAATGTGTCCAGGCGGCCGGTGGCACGGTCGTCGAAACGGGCGCCGCAACAGATCAGGAGGTCGCTTTCATCGACGGCGACATTGGCGGCGCGGCCGCCATGCATGCCCAACATGCCCAGAAACGTCTCGCTGTCCGGATTCGGGCAGCCCAGACCTTTCAGGGTCGCGACCGTCGGGATTCCGGTTCGCTCCATGAAGTCACGCACGGCCTCAACCGCGCCGCCCAAGGCAACGCCGCCGCCGATATAGAAGACGGGGCGCTTTGATTGGGCCAGCAGGGTCGTCGCGGCCGCCAGGTCTGATTCTGACGGATGCGACGACCCGGCCTCAGGCCGAGGCTGGGGGGGGATTTGGGGGTACGCCTCGGCCTGTAAGACATCCTTCGGCAGATCTATGAGAACCGGACCGGGGCGTCCGCTTTCGGCAATCTGGAAGGCTTCGGCGATCATCTCCGGAATTCGCATCGGATCGCGGATGATGATCGAGTGTTTGACGACGGGCATCGACATGCCGAACACGTCGACTTCCTGAAACGCGTCCGTCCCCATCAGCCCGGACGGCACCTGGCCGGTCAGGATGATCATCGGGACGCTGTCCAGATAAGCATTGGCGATGCCTGTCAGGAGGTTGGTGGCCCCCGGCCCGGAGGTCGCCAGGCAGACACCAGCCTTGCCGGTCAGCCGCGCCTGGGCATCGGCGGCAAAGGCGGCGGCCTGTTCGTGGCGGACCAGGATGTGCTGCAAGGACGAGCCGGTCAGCGCGTCATAGACCGGCATGATGGCCCCGCCCGGATATCCGAAAACGCGGGTGACGCCCAACGCTTCCAGCGTGCGGACCACCGCATGCGCCCCGGTCTGTCGGGGGGCAGGGCGCACGGCGGCAACGCTGGAGGTCGTGTCGTCGATTTCGGAGGCGGGCAGGGCCGTCATCTCTCTTGGTCCTTTTTCAGATCAGGTCAGGTCGGGCCGCTCAGGCGTTCGCACCCGGTTGCAACCACGGCATGTCGGCCCGCAGCGCGGCGCCGGTCTTTTCGATCGGGTGTTCCAGGTCCTTGCGCAAAAGCGCCTGGTATTGCGGCTTGCCGGCCTGGTTCTCGGTGATCCAGTCGCGGGCAAATGTGCCGTCCTGGATGTCCTTGAGGACTTCACGCATGCGGGCGCGGGTCTCGTCATTGATGACGCGCGGGCCGGAGCGCAGATCACCGTAGATGGCGGTCTCCGAGATGAATTCATGCATCTTGGCCATGCCGCCCTCATAGAGCAGGTCGACGATCAGCTTGAGTTCGTGCAGGCATTCGAAATAGGCGACTTCCGGCTGGTAGCCGGCATCGACCAGGGTCTCGTAGCCGGCCATCACCAGCTCGGTCGCGCCGCCACACAGAACAGCCTGTTCGCCGAACAGGTCGGTCTCGGTCTCTTCCGCGAAGGTGGTTTCAATGATGCCGGAATTGGCGCCACCGATACCGGCGGTATAGCCAAGCGCCCGATTGCGGGCCTGACCGGTCGCGTCCTGGTGGACGGCAAAAAGGCAGGGCACGCCGCGGCCGATTTCATACTCACGGCGGACCAGATCGCCGGGCCCTTTCGGGGCAACGAGGATGACATCAACGCCTTCAGGCGCTGTGACGCGGCCGAAATGGACCGAGAAACCGTGTGCGAACAGGACCGCATCACCGGGTGACAGGTTGGGGGCGATCGACTCGCGGAACAGGGCCTCATGGCTCATGTCCGGGGTCAGGATGGCGATCAGCTTGGCGCCCTTGGTGGCTTCCTCGGGCGTTGCGGTTTTCAGGCCGTCAGCCTTGGCTTTCTTCTCACCCGGTCCACCGGGTCGGACGCCGACCGTCACGTCACATCCGCTTTCCTTGAGGTTCATGGCGTGGGCACGGCCCTGGCTGCCATAGCCGATCACGGCGATCGGCTGGGATTTGAAAGCTGTCGTGTCGACTTCGAAGTCGGAACGGCGGGACGGGGTGGACGCGGTCATGCGGGCATCTCCTGCTTGGATTGCATGGCGGTTGTTTGCGGCGGCGTCGCAACGGGCGTCGGCGCGATGATCGTGGTGGCACCGCGCGAGGCTGAAGAGACCAGGGCGGCATACTTGGCGAAGACACCGGTCGGCGCGGGCCGACCGGAAGCGGATTGCGGACGGCTGGACAGATCGGCATCGACATCGATCCGGCGAGCGGTAACGTCGATGCGGACTTTGTCGCCATTGCGGACGCGGCCGATCGGACCGCCATCAGCGGCCTCCGGGCTGACATGGCCGATCACGAAGCCCTTGGACGCACCGGAAAAGCGACCATCCGTGATCAGGGCGACATCGCCGGCCAGGCCTTGTCCGACCAGAGCGGCGGTCACGCCCAGCATTTCACGCATGCCAGGGCCGCCTTTGGGCCCCTCATTGCGGATGATGATGATGTCGCCGGCGTTCACCGAGTTGGCACTGACGGCGGCGAAGGCGTCTTCCTCGCATTCAAACACGCGGGCCGGACCGGAAAATTCCGAGCGGTCATGGCCTGACAGTTTCAGGACTGCGCCTTCGGGTGCCAGATCGCCCGCCAGGATGCGGAAGCCGCCATCGGGTTTGACCGGATTGGCGATGCTGTGGATGACGCGCTGGTTTTTGGCTTCGCTGGCGCTGGCGCACTCCGCGTGCAGGCTGAGGCCGGTCACGGTCGGGGTGTCGGCCAGCAGGCCGCCCTCGATCAGGCGCTGGCCAAACAGACGCGAGCCGCCCGCCAGGAACATGTGGTGAGCCAGGAAGCGCCCGCCCGGCTTGAGGTCTGTAATGACCGGAGCCTGACTTGAAATGCGGTCGAACTCTGCAATGTCGAACGCGATGCCGGCTTCGGCGGCGATTGCGGCGACGTGCAGGACAGCATTGGTAGACCCGCCCGACGCTGAAGCGGCGACAGCGGCGTTGCGCAACGAAGCTTCGGTGATGAAGCGCCGCGGCGTGGTGCCGTCCTTGGCCAGTTCGACCACGAGGCGACCACAGCGGGCGGCGGCGGCTGGCTTGTCGGGATGCGGAGCGGGGATGTCGTTCACGCCCATTGGCGACAGGCCCAGCATGGTCAGGATCATCGCCATGGTGTTGGCGGTGAACTGGCCGCCACAGGCTCCGGCACCAGGGCAGGCTTTCTTCTCGACCTGCGCCAGACCGTCGTCGTCCAGCGCGCCGGCGGCGTGGGCGCCAACAGCCTCGAACACGTCCTGGATCGACAGGTCCTGACCGCCCATCCGGCCTGGCATGATCGTGCCGCCATAGAGGATGCAGCCCGGCACATCCATGCGGGCCAAGGCCATGGCCGCGGCAGGAATGGTCTTGTCGCATCCAACCAGGATGACGACACCATCCAGGCTGTGGCCGCGCGTGGCCAGTTCGATCGAGTCGGTGATCACCTCGCGCGAGATGAGCGAGGCGCGCATGCCATCCGTGCCCATGGAGATGCCGTCGGAGACGACGATGGTGTTGAAGTCGACCGGATGTCCACCCGCGTCGCGCACGGCTTCGCGGACCGGCTCAGCCAGGTCTGCCAGATGCATGTTGCAGGGCGTGACCGTGGTCCAGGTGTTGATCACCCCGATCATCGGCTTGTCGAAATCGCCATCCTCCATGCCGGTCGCGCGCAGCATGGCGCGGGCCGGCGCGCGGGCCGGGCCTGCCGTGATGGCGTCTGAGGATTTGCGATTGGTATGGGTCATCATCATGTTCCGTGGTCGAAACACAAAAAACCCCGCTCCGTTTCCGGGAGCGGGGTTTTTTGTGTCTGCGTGTCCGAGGTCTCTCGTCAGGCAGGCGCGTCAACCGCTCCCGTTATGGTGGCGATAATAAGTACGAGTACGAGGAGAAGGAGGCCGAGCGTGTTTGCCCGCTCGCCCGTCAGGGCAGCGGCCGGGGTAACCGGCAGGGCAAACGCATTGATCATCGGATCGGCTTTCCAGAACTCTATTGCAGCGCAACGTGACCGGTGATTTTGGTTAAGGCAACCCCGTTTTGAAAAAAAACATCATCAAAACAGATAAATTGGCACAAACTGGCATTGCGACCGCTTTTTGGTTGGATGTGTGCACAAGAAATTTACGCGCTCGCGCGCGCGAAACGGGCTAGGATTTCTTGATGTGGCTGAAACGGCAGATGTGGCGAGGCTTTGGCCTGTTGTGTGTGGTGCTGGCGATTGTCGGCGTTGCGCTGCCATTGGTTCCGACCACGCCGTTTCTCCTGCTGGCAGCGTTTGCATTCGCGCGGTCTTCGCCGCGCCTGCATGCCTGGCTGATGTCGCATCGGCAATTCGGACCCTTGATCCGGAACTGGCGCGAACATGGGCGGATCGACAGAAGATCGAAATTGCTGGCTGTTTTCGCAATGTTGGTTGCGGTGGCCTTGAGTCTCTGGTTGCAGGTTCGCGTTGAGCTGATCCTGGTCCAACTGCTCGTTCTTTCGGTCGTTGCGGTGTTCATTCTGTCCCGTCCGGACGGGTCAGAAGGCGACTCCTGAACTCCGTTTGAGCCTGGCATCAACTTGCTTCAAACCTGTGCAGCCGCGCCCATTTCGGAGCAGCGCCAATCTTCAGCATGGGAATCAGGATTATCCGGTTGACGGACGATTGTGCACACGCAGCAAATTTGCGGGCGACATCCGATCATGTCGTGACTCTGTGGATTGAACTGCTGGCGGCGGCCGACGCCAGCCTCTTTCCGGAGGGCATAAAATTGCAGACAGAAAGCAAAAATGGAGTTTTCACGATACAGACAGCCAGAAATATGCCGATATGAGAAATATGTTGCATTGCAATATCACGATGCCTAGGCTTGCCAGATCAAGAGTCGCCTCAAGGTGACCAGACACAGAGCGCACTGATTGGATCCGCCACCGCTGTGAAGCGGTGCGGATCGTGAGTGATAGCGGACCGTCCCCGGTCCGCCTCGGGACGGGCCCTTCCGGCGACCGTCGCCTCATCGATCCAACACAAGTTTTGGAAGTGCTGCGGGCAGTCCGCAGCCCTGTTCGCGACCTGATGACAGGCCGGATGGTGAGGGGCAATTGCCAGAAACGGGGGATCCCAATGATTGGCAGCACACAAATGGGCAAGACACTGGCAAGGGGCGCTTTATGTGCCGTGGTTGCCGGTATCGGTCTGACCGGCGCCGCGCATGCCGAGGTGTCGGAAGAAACAGCGTTCGTTTTCAATACGCTGTTATTCCTTATTGGCGGATTCCTCGTGATGCTGATGGCTGCGGGTTTCGCCATGCTTGAAGCCGGTTTTGTGCGGACCAAGCACACAGCGGCGATCTGCCTGAAGAATATCGCGCTCTACTCGATTGCCGGCATCATGTTCTACCTGGTCGGCTATCAGGTCATGTATGGCGGCCAGACGCCCTATTTCGGGATCCCGGAAATGTGGGTGCCGTCTGAAGTGTCTTCCGACGCGTCCATTGACCTGGGAACGGGTTATGCCGCGGCCTCGGACTGGTTTTTCCAGATGGTGTTCGTCGCGACCGCCGCCTCGATCGTGTCCGGCACCATCGCCGAACGGGTCAAGCTCGGGCCCTTCTTCATCTTCGTGGTTGTCCTGACCGCGATCATCTACCCGGTTCAGGGGTCCTGGGAATGGGGCGGTGGCTGGCTGGATGCCGACTTCGGTTTCTCGGACTTCGCCGGATCGACGCTGGTTCACTCGACCGGTGGTTGGGCCGCCTTGGCCGGCGCGATCCTTCTGGGCGCCCGGTCCGGGCGGTTCGGGCCGGATGCCAAGCCGATGATGCCCGGTTCACTGCCTCTGGCCACGCTAGGTACCTTCATCCTGTGGTTCGGTTGGTTCGGCTTCAACGGCGCCTCCCAGCTGGCGCTGGGCTCTGCCGGTGACGCGGTCGCCATCTCGCAAATCTTTGCCAACACGAACATGGCTGCGGCCGGTGGCGTCGTGACCGCCTATCTGCTGTCCATGTTGTTGGGAGGCGGCAAGGCCAATCTGGCTTACTGCCTCAATGGCGCACTGGCGGGCCTGGTTGCCATCACGGCCGAGCCGCTGACCCCGACGATCCTGCAGGCCATCGCCATTGGCGCAGTCGGTGCGGTCATCGCCACATTTGGCGCCAAACTGCTTGAAACTATCCGCATCGATGACGTCGTTGGCGCGATCCCGGTTCACCTGTTCGCCGGCATCTGGGGCACGATGGCTGTCCCCCTCACCAATGCCGACGCGACCTTTTTCGGTCAGGCGGTGGGTGTCGGGGCAATCGGTGCCTTCGTGTTTGCGACCAGCTTCATTGTCTGGCTCGCGCTGAAGATGACCGTCGGAATCCGTCTCTCGCCAGATGCGGAGAACGTCGGCGGCGACCTGTCCGAACTCGGACATGACGCGGGCTCGATTTTCGCCTCCGACGTGGGAAAGGTCCCGGCCCCGGCGCAGTAACGGCAAAGGTGTCCGGCACTGGTGAGCCTGTCTCCCCGGTGCCGGTTCCGCCGCCGGACGGGGCTGACCAGGAGCCGGCTTTATCCGCTCCAGCACACGCAGGGCGCCGGTCCAGGCCGGCTCACCCGAAACCCTTGAACACAGCGCCGGTGATCACGCGGCAAACGGGAGAGCTGCGCTCCCGTCCCCGACACCGGACCACCAGACTTTCGCATTCCCGACCACCCAATGTTTCACCCAGGAGTAAATCATGAAAACCAATATTCTCGCCCTTGGCCTTGCGGCCTGCTGTTTCACCGCTCCGGTCGCTGCCCAGGAGATCACCGGCAATGTCGCGCTCACCACTGACTATATTTTCCGCGGCGTCACCCAGACCGATGGCGGCCCTGCGATCTCCGGCGGATTCGATGTCGAGGCAGATGGCTTCTATGTCGGTGTCTGGGGGTCGAGCGTCGACTTTTCCGATGACACCACAATGGAGCTCGACCTGTATGGTGGATACGCCTTTTCGGGAGCGGGGTTCGATTGGGATATCGGCGTGATCTACTACGCCTACCCTGACAGTCCCAGCGCGGGCGGTGATCAGAATTTCGTCGAATTCTACGGTGGTCTCGGCCGCGAATTCGGGCCGGTCGCCTGGGATGCGAAATTGTCCTACTCACCCGAATTCTACGGCGAAATCGGTCAGGCCTGGTATCTGGAAACCGGCGTTGGTGTAGAAGTGGCTGAGGGGATCAGTCTCGACGGCCGTATCGGTGCCAGCCGGTTCGATGATCTCCCCGTCGCGGACTACGAAGACTATCAGATTGGCGTTTCCGGCACCGTGTTTGGAAATGTCGGGTGGGATCTGCGCTATCACGACCTGTCCGACGGCGGTGATGACAGCATCGTATTGTCATTCTCGCAGAGCTTCGGCGGCTAGTTCGGGTTCCTGGCCCGCAGGGATTGGAGACGCCATCAGGCCCGGCCAAACGCCGGGCCTGATCCTATCGTGGGGTCAGCTTCCAGACGCTGCCGTTCGCGCCAATGATCCAGCCGGCATTTCCGCTCGGCGAGACAGCGACGGCGTTGGGCGCGACCATGCCCCAACCGCTATCCCGCCAGACGAATGCGCCGTCCGTGTCGGCGCCGATATCGACGCCATTGGTGCCGACGGTGATCCATTGACTGCCGAATTCGGTGATCCCGGATCGGTAGCCGAGCGGGGGGCTTGGCGAAACCTGCCAGGTCTCGCCGCGATCGGTTGAGGTAGCGAAATTTCCAGCCTGGCCTGTCGGGGCCAGATAGTCGCCGCCACTCGCTACCAGGAGGCCGGACTGACCAGTCGCAACGGAAAAAATACCGGCGCCACCCGAACCGGCGGCGAGTGGCGTTTCCATGGCATCCCAGTGCTCGCCATAGTCACAACTGCGCAGGATCCGGGCAATGGCCGCGCCACCCGTGCCGATGAAGGCGCAACCATCGCCAGTCAGGGCGATCGAGCTGTTCGATGCTGCAAACCCTGCTTCGCCCTCCAACGGTTGGGGCAGGTCATCCAGGCGGTGCCAGCTATTGCCGCCGTCAAGGGTCCGCAGGATCAGGAAGGCTCCGCCCACCGGGTCGGAAAAGGCCAGTCCACGCTCGCGATCCCAGAAGGCGATGCTGTCTATGAAGGCTCCGCCACTGGCATCATCCCAGACCGTGGCAAAGGTCTCGCCGCCATCGCGGGTCACAAGTATTCGGGCGGGCTGTCCGGCGGTGGCAAAGAGTGCCGTCCGGCCGTCGAATCCCTGAGCCGAGCGCAAGTCCGCTCCTTCCGCCTCAGGCGCTGTGGAGACCTGCCAAGTCGCCCCGCCATCGAGGGTGAGCAGGACCTGACCGTCAGGCGCGCCGATCCAGACCGTGTCATCATCAACCACGCTCAGCCCGCGCAGGGACGACGTCACACCGCTGGCCTGTTCCGTGACGGTCCAGGTTTCGCCCGCGCAGCCTGCCAGGATGCTGGCAACCAGGCCAAGGCCGGCGTGCCCGGCCGGGCTCATTGATCCTGTCCGAGGCCGAGCAGTGTGGCGCTGTCGCAATGCCAGCATGTGTCGGCACCGATCGGGCTGCCCGGGGGAATCGGCGTGTCGACGAACTCAGGTGTTTCGCCCGCATCGAAACGCTCCAGTCCGGCCGCGGCAGCCCGGGCCAGCCACAATTGGTGGGAGCTGGCGGCATCTGTCCGCCGCCGGCCCGGTTCGTTGCGGGCGATTGTTTCCAGGCGTTGCCTCGCCATCGCCGCCGGTGTCGCCGGGCCGTCAGCCACAATCTGCAGCAATTGCGCAACATACTCGGCTTGCAAGGCCTGGCGGACGGGCTGTAGCCGCATGGCCTCGTCGCGTGGCGCGTCAAAGAGGGTCGCCTCCACGCGGTCGAACACGGCGGGCAGGGGCATGTGCGACGCGTCTCGCGCGGCCTGGTCAGCCAGTCGCGACAGGCGTGACGGATTGAGCATTGCCTGCAGGGTGATGCGCCCGGCCGCGGCCGCCGCGTCGGCGCGGCTGAACGCCGGATAATCGTCGGAGCGGAACAGCTCACGGGTTGCGGCAGCGTCATAGTCCGCGAACGGTGCCGGCATCATCAGGGCCAGGATGGAGTCCGGGAGGTCAAGCGTCCGGGGCTCCAGCGTTGCCAGCAGGGCATCAATGGCGCGCGCCTGATCGGCCGCATCAACCGGTGTCAGGCCGATCAGGCCGGATCGGTTGGGGCCGTAATTGAACACCGCGCCGCCGATCGCTTTCGCTGCGGCCTCCACCTGGTAGCGATGATAAAGGTAAATGGGCGGCAATACCTGACGCAACGCACTCGCGGGCTGGCCAGCAGCAAGCACGTGTGATCCGAATCCGTCCAGGGCGCGTGCCCGCACGGCCATGGTTTCGGTCAGCATCGCGGTTGGATCGGCACCATTGTCCCACAGATTGGCAAGCGGATGGGCGCTGGAATTGCCACGGGCATGGCGGTCGGTGATGTAGAGCAGACCGCGGGACGCCGCGTCGTCGAGAATACGGCTGAGTGTGGCCGCCTCGCTCGCGCCGTCACCAAACTCGCCGTAGAGCCAGGATATCGCGACCCTGTCCCAAGCACCGATGCCGACATCATAGGCTTGGCTGGTATCGATCCCGCCTGCGTCGTCGAGCGTGACGAGCGGGGCGGGGTAGTCCATCACCGAGGCCCGGTCCGAAATGCTGGCCGCAAAATTGTGAGCCAGACCGATCGTATGGCCGATCTCGTGGGCTGATAGCTGGCGGATGCGGGCGAGGGCAAGCTCGAGCGGATCATCCGCCGATCCGGTGCCGGTATTGGCTGTCCCGACGAGACCTTCGAAGATCATCCTGTCCTGACGCACGCGCTGCGAACCGAGGATGACCCGGCCTTTGATGATCTCACCGGTGCGGGGATCGATGACTGATCCGCCATAGGACCAGCCCCGCGTCTGCCGGTGCACCCACTGGATGACATTGTAACGGATGTCGAGCGGGTGGGCGTCTTCCGGCAGGAGCTCGACGCGAAACGCGTTTTCATATCCGGCGGCGGTGAAGGCGTCGGCCCACCAATTGCCACCTTCGATCAGCGCATCACGGATGAGCGGCGGGGTTCCGCGGTCCAGGTAGTAGATGATCGGCTCGACGACGGGACCGGATTGGGCGGATGGGTCAACGCGTTCAAGGCGATGACGAAGTGCCAGCGAGCGCCGAACCGGTTCGGCAAGCGGGCTCGCCATGTCGTAGTAATCGCGGGTGATGGCGCCGGAGCGGTCATCGGCTTCCCGGGGCTCATAGCCAGCTGCTGGCAGGGCGGCGAAGGAATGGTGAACGGTCAGGGTCACCGAATCCGGTGCCGGGGTGACGGCTCTGACCTCGGAACCCGGACTCGTGCCGGTGAGGGTCAGCAGCGCGTCGATCTCGACATTCGACGGAAAGGCCAGTGCGCTTTCGGTGATCGCGGCCGAGCGGTCACTGGCGACGGAAAAGCTGCCCTGACCACTGTCGGAGAGCTGATCGGCCGTACCGACCGGATCCCGTATCAGGAAATCGGACAGGTCGATCAGGACACGTCCCTGGTCTTCCGCGACGATGGCGGTGGACCAGATGATCGAGCGGGCGAAGGAGTTTCGGGTCGCCGCCGCTTCGTCCGCACCGGCCCCGTCGGCGCGGTAGCGAAGATTCTCGAACTCCGCAAAAACCTGATCGTTGACGCGGAAGAAGCGAAGGATTTCCGAGCTTGATCCCAGGCCGCGATCGAGCCCGACCGGGTTGGATCCGAGCCCGGAAGTCAGGCTGGCCGTATAGATCATGCGGCCCAGACCATCCTCCTCACCGGTGCTCAGTTCGGCCAGGATGCGACCGTCCGTCGGGTCGACCCAGAGCGGGATGAAGCCCTCACGATGTTCAAGATTTTCAACAACTTCACCAAAGCTCTCCGGCTCCTGGGCCGTGGCAGCCGGCGGCAAGGTGGTCGCCGTCGCGCCGAGCGCGATCATCATCAGCATCATCGTGGTGGTCTTCATGTGGTTCTGTCCCCGTTCTTTGCCCGGACGCTAGACGAAGCACCCGATAGTGTCACCCGGTGGTCTTGACAGTTTCGGATATCGTATACAATTTGCTGCGCGGTCGATCTTTCTCCCGGAGAGTGACAGATTGATCGGGATCGCGTTGGCGAACGGGGACGCGGCGAGGGCAGTGACCGGTCACACCGGTCCCGGGTGAGGGCATGACATGACAACAACAGGCTGGCGCGGCGTGTTTCCCGCGGCGACAACGCAATTCGCCGAGGATCACTCGGTTGATCTCGATGCGACCACTGCCGTGGTCCGGGCGCTCGTAGATGACGGTGTGCATGGCTTGATCGCCATGGGCACTGTCGGCGAGAACAACTCGCTGACGGCCACCGAGAAGCGTGCCGTGCTGGCTGCGATCGTCGACGTCGTCGATGGCCGTGTGCCCGTTCTGACCGGCGTCTCCGAACTCACCACCACGCTGGCGGAAACCTATGCCGCTGACGCGGCGCGGATCGGCGCCGACGGGCTGATGCTGCTGCCGGCCATGGTCTATGTACCCAGTGAAGCCGAACTGGAGGCCCATATCCGCACAGTCGCGGCCGCCAGCCCGCTGCCGGTCATGCTCTACAACAATCCGCCCGCCTATCGGGTCTCGATCTCGCTCGATACGCTGGATCGACTGTCTGACGTGCCGACGCTGGTCGCCATCAAGGAAAGCGCTCCGGATCCGCGCCGCATCACTGACATCATCAATCGTTGCGGTGACCGATACCTGGTTTTCGCGGGCCTCGATGACGTGGCCCTGGAAGAGATTTTGTTGGGCGCGGTTGGCTGGGTTTCCGGCCTCACCAACGCTTTCCCCGCCGAGTCGATAGCCTTGTGGGATGCGGTGGAGCGCGGTGACCTGGAAGCTGCACGCTCCATCTACCGCTGGTTCATGCCGTTGCTGCATCTCGACGCTGAACACGATCTGGTCCAGTCGATCAAGCTCGCCGAGGCCGTCATGGGGCGAGGATCTGAACGGGTCCGCATGCCGCGCATGGTGCTGACCGGTGCGCGGCGGGCCGAAGTGATTGCGATGGTCGAGACGGCGCGCGACACGCGGCCCGTCAAGCTGCCGTCAGTGCTTGCACACTGAGCCCGGCCGGTAGCGCGTCATGCGCCATATCTTTCAGTGCCTGGACGGACACGCCTGCGGCAATCCGGTGCGCCTGGTCACAGGACCGCTGCCGTTTCTCCAAGGCACGACCATGGGCGAAAAGCGGGCCGACTTCATGGCCCGCTTCGACTGGATCCGACGCGCGCTGATGTTCGAGCCCCGCGGGCACGACATGATGTCCGGCGCGATGTTCTACCCGCCGTGTTCGCCGGATGCTGACGCCTCGATCCTGTTCATCGAAACATCCGGTTGCTTGCCGATGTGCGGGCATGGCTCGATCGGAGCCCTGACCATGGCTTTGGAAAACGGGGTCATCACGCCGGCAGACAGGCGGTGCGTGCACCTGGATGCACCAGCGGGGCGGATCGTGGCGGAGATCGACTGGCAAGGCGACCGGGTCGCCGGAGTTCGGATCCGCAATGTCGCGTCCTACCTGGCGGTCTCCGGTCTGGTGCTCGAAATTCCCGGTTGGCAATCCCTCACCGTCGATATCGCCTATGGGGGCAATTTCTACGTGATCATCGAGCCACAGCCCGGGTATGCAGACCTGGCGGCGTTGACGGTCGCGGACATTTTGCGACTTAGCCCGCTTGTCCGCGCAGCCGCCAATGACGCGGTCACCCTGGCCCATCCGGAGGATCCGCGGGTTGGCGGTGTCAGCCATGCCCTCTGGGCCGGGCGCCCCCAAGACCCCAGCGCCCATGCCCGCAACGCTGTTTTCTATGGCAGTCGCGCCATAGACCGGTCTCCGTGCGGAACTGGAACCAGTGCCCGGATGGCCCAGCTGGTCGCGCGGGGTGATCTGCAGATTGGTGATGCCTTTGTCCATGAAAGCATTATCGGCAGCCTGTTCGAGGGGCGGGTGGAAGGCGCGACCCGGGTCGGAGGCTTCCCGGCGATCCGTCCCAGCATCAGGGGTTGGGCGGTGCAGACCGGTGTCAATGCAATCTGGGTCGACGACAACGACCCTTATGCCGGCGGGTTCACGGTCGGGTGACCCACTACGCCATCGGCGGATTGACCCTTGCCAACCATTATTCGACGCGGCACCGAACTCCGCTCCCGACCGGGAAGGGTTGACCGTGGAATCTGTGTTGCGGTGCAAAACGTGCTGCAAGGCCGGGCAGCGTCGCATCATTCTTGCGCAATCTGATCATCTGGCGCCGGATGCGTGCGCCCATAATGTTGCGCAGTATCGAGCGCTGGCTGGCGCCACCGGCAACATCATTCCCTCAAGCTCTAGTTCGCGGCAAAAAATGCTAATATCCCGGATCGCCCCGGACTTGTGCGGTTGCGAAGACTGTGCTGCAGTGGCGAACTTCCGTCATTTCCAAGGGGGCCGGATTGCTCAGATTTGTGGACATAGACCAGACCTATCCGGAAAAGCGCGCGGAAACGGAACGACGTAAGGATTTCAATGAAATCTATCGCGGGTTCGCGACCGAAGCCGCCGCCGGCCAGGCCTCTCGCTGTTCACAATGCGGCGTTCCGTTCTGCCAGTCCGGTTGTCCCTTGCAGAACAATATCCCCGACTGGCTGATGCTGGCGGGCGAGGACCGTCTCAAGGAGGCTTATGCCGCCTCGGCCGCAACCTCGACCATGCCCGAGATCTGCGGTCGCATCTGTCCGCAGGACCGCCTGTGCGAAGGGTCCTGTGTCGTCGAGAAGTCCAAGCATGGTGCCGTCACCATCGGTGCCGTAGAGCAATACATCACCGACACAGCGTGGAAAGAAGGCTGGGTCGAGCCGCTCAAGGTCGGGATCGAGCGCGGCCAGAGCGTCGCGGTGATCGGGTCCGGACCCGCCGGCCTTGCTGCTGCTGAACGCCTGCGCGAAAGCGGATTTGCGGTCACGGTTTACGAGCGCGCAGACCGGGCTGGTGGCCTGCTGATGTACGGCATCCCCGGCTTCAAGCTGGAAAAGCACGTGGTCCAGCGTCGTCTCGACCGTCTCGAACAGGGCGGCGTTGTTTTCAAGCTGAATTTCGAGGTCGGCCGGGACGCGTCGCTGGCAGACATCCGCGCGGAGCATCATGCGGTGCTGCTGGCGACCGGGGTCTACAAGGCGCGGGCCCTGACCTGTCCGGGTTCAGGCGATGGTGTTCTGGCCGCGCTCGACTATCTGACCCGATCCAACCGCGATGACCTCGGCGACCCTGTCGCAAATATTCCCACGCTCGACGCCAAGGGAAAGCGCGTGGTCGTTGTCGGTGGCGGCGACACGGCGATGGACTGTGTCCGAACCGCCATTCGACAGGGGGCCAGATCGGTCACCTGTCTCTATCGCCGGGATCGCGCCAACATGCCGGGCTCGGCCCGTGAAGTGAGACACGCCGAGGAAGAAGGTGTGGACTTTGAATGGCTTTCCGCACCGCTTGCCGTGTTGACCAAGGGGGACGCCATTTCCGCCGTGCGGGTTCAGGGCATGAGGCTGGGTGCTCCGGATGTTTCCGGTCGACGGGCGCCCGAAGCAGATCCGGGCAGGACCTGGGATATCGAGGCTGACATGGTGATCTCGGCACTTGGTTTCACGCCCGAGGATCTGCCAGACCATTTCGATGCGCCCTATCTGTCGGTCCATCACGATGGCCGTGTCGAGGCAGATCCGGATACGCGAATGACCAGCCTTGATGGCGTGTTTGTCGCCGGCGACCTGCACCGCGGCGCCTCGCTGGTGGTCTGGGCGATCAAGGACGGGCTCGATGCTGCACGCTCGATCATCTCCTATCTCGACAATCGCATGCGGGTACTGGGAGCAGCCGAATGACGAACAAGACCTGGTCCGAAACCGCGCATCGCCGAGGCCTCGAAACACTCTCCGATGCAGGTCTCATAGATCCCCGCGATGAGCGTGATGCCTGCGGCGTCGGCCTCATCGCCGACATGAAGGGCCGGGCTCGTCGCGACATTGTCGAGCTCGCCATTGATGCCTTGAAGGCGGTCTGGCACCGCGGCGCTGTCGATGCTGACGGGCTGACCGGCGACGGTGCCGGTCTGCGAGTGGGCGTCCCGCAGGAGTTCTTCAAGGCGGCCGTTGCCCGAACCGGTCACGAGCCCGAGCGCGGCGATGTCATTGTCGGCATGGTCTTTCTGCCACGCACCGATTTCGCCGCCCGCGAGCGGGCCCGCGCGATCATCGAAGCGGAAATCCTGCGCGAGGGATTTGCCTTCTATGGATGGCGCCAGCCGCCAATCGACACGTCTGTGCTCGGAGACAAGGCGCGGGCGACCCTGCCGGAAATCGAGCAGGTCCTGTTTCGTGACCCGCGGTGTCGCGACAGCGAAGCGGTTGAACGCGTCCTGTATATCGTCCGCCGCCGGATCGAGCGGCGGGCTCGCGAAGAGAATTTGCGTGACCTCTATGTCTGCTCACTGTCGTCGCGGGACATCATCTACAAGGGCTTGTTCCGTGCCGAGGATATCGACGCCTTCTACACGGATCTGCAATCGCCGGACTTCATTTCGCCGTTCGCGATATTCCATCAGCGCTATTCGACCAACACCTTCCCGGAATGGCGTTTGGCCCAGCCTTTCCGGATGCTCGCCCACAATGGCGAAATCAACACGATCCGCGGCAACATCAACTGGATGAAGAGCCATGAGGTCCACATCGCCGAGACCGCTTTTGCCGATGTCGAGCGCGATGTGAAACCGGTCATCCAGCCGGGCGCCTCGGACAGTGCGGCCCTCGACCAGACTTTCGAAATCCTGGTCCGGGCCGGCCGGTCTGCGCCGATGACCAAGACTCTTCTGATTCCGGAAGCCTGGTCGAAGCGGGCCGACGTCATGCAGGAAGCCTGGAGCCGGATGTATGAGTACTGCAATGCGGTGATGGAGCCGTGGGACGGTCCGGCGGCGATCGCCGCCTTTGATGGCCGCTGGGCAATAGCCGGGCTGGACCGCAACGGTTTGCGGCCGATGCGCTATGCGCTGACACGCGATGATGTTTTCGTTGCCGGATCGGAAACCGGGATGGCCCCGGTAGACCCGGCGACGGTGACCGAGCGCGGCTCGATCACGCCGGGTCGCCTGATCGCGCTCGACATCGTCGAGGGCAAATTTTATCGAGAGCAGGACATCCTGAACGAACTGTCCGAACAGCATCCTTACACCCGCTGGCTGGGTGAAATGCAGGATATCGAGCCGGTCGTGGGTCCGGGCGCCGAGGACCAGTTGTTTGACGACGCCGAGCGCACGCGCCGCCAGGCTGCCGCCGGTTTCACTTTCGAAAACATCGAGCTGGTGATCAAGGCGATGGCCGAAGACGGCAAGGAGGCCGTTGGCTCGATGGGGGATGACGCACCGCTCGCCGTGCTTTCCGAAAGCTACCGCCCGTTATCACACTTCTTCCGCCAGAATTTCTCGCAAGTGACCAATCCGCCGATCGACCCGCTGCGTGAAGGTCGGGTGATGGGGCTGAAGACCCGCTTCCGCAATCTGGGCAATATCCTGGGCCAGGGCGAGGCGCGGGCCAGTGTGCTGGTGCTGGAAAGTCCGATCCTGTCCAATGGCAGTTACGAACGCTGGCGGGACCATATGGGTGGCGCCATCAAGGAGATTGATTGTCTTCTGCCGGTTGCGAGCGCCAGTGGTGACGGTCAGGCCCTGCGGTCGGCCATCGATGCCGTGATCCATGAATGTGTTGCTGCCGTCCGAGATGGTGCCGCCCATCTGGTTCTCACCGATCACCGCCAGGACAGCGAGTGTGCCGCCCTGCCGATGGTCCTGGTCGCGGGCGCCGTGCATTCCACATTGACCCGCGAGGGTCTGCGCAATTTCTGCTCGCTCAATGTGCGGGCGGGTGAGTGTTTCGATGCCCACTATGCAGCGGTCCTGATCGGTCTCGGGGCGACGACGGTCAACCCCTACCTGGCCTTCGACACGGTCACCGCCGGTCGTGAGGCCGTGGGCGGCGAGAGTTGGGCCCGCGAGCGGGCCGGTCGCCTCAAGACAGCGCTGGACGGCGGGCTGCTGAAAATCCTCTCCAAGATGGGGATCTCGATCATTTCCTCCTATCGCGGCGGCTGCAATTTCGAAGTGCTCGGCTTGTCGCGCGCTCTGGTCGAGGCCTATCTGCCGGGCGTGGTCAGCCGGATTTCCGGGATCGGCCTGCCCGGACTGGAAGTCCGTACCCTCGATCTGCATCGCAAGTCCTGGGATGGCGATGCGCGGCTGCCGATCGGCGGTTTCTATCGCCAGCGGTCCAGTGGCGATCGCCACGCGCTCAATGCACCCGTGATCAGTGCCCTGCAGACGGCGGTCCGTGACAATGATCCAGCGGCCTGGAAGCAGTACGGCGCGGCGATCAAGGACCAAGGTCCGATCCATTTGCGCGATCTGATGGACATGCGACCCATCGGTCCGTCGGTTGGTCTGGACCGGGTCGAGTCGATCAATGGTATCCGCCGCCGTTTTGTCACGCCGGGAATGTCGTTGGGGGCGTTGTCACCCGAGGCGCACGGGGCGCTGAATGTCGCCATGAACCGGATCGGTGCCAAGTCGGTCTCCGGTGAGGGCGGTGAGGACCCGGCCCGCTACACGCCGCTGCCCAATGGCGACAACATGAATTCCGCGGTCAAGCAGATCGCGTCGGGTCGTTTCGGGGTCACCGCCCAGTATCTGGGCCAGTGCCGCGAGATGGAAATCAAGGTCGCCCAGGGCGCCAAGCCCGGTGAAGGCGGCCAGCTGCCCGGCTTCAAGGTCACCGAATTCATCGCCCGCATGCGACTGGCGACACCGGGCGTCAGCCTGATCTCGCCGCCACCGCATCACGACATTTATTCGATCGAGGACCTCGCCCAGCTCATCTATGATCTCAAGCAGATCAATCCGACCGCTCGCGTCGGGGTGAAATTGGTCGCTGCGGCTGGTGTTGGGGCGGTTGCCGCCGGCGTGGCCAAGGCGAATGCCGACATCATCAATATTTCCGGATCGGTCGGCGGAACCGGCGCGGCGGCGCTGTCCTCGATCAAGTTTGCCGGCGGACCGCTGGAACTCGGCCTAGCCGAAGCGCACCAGATGCTGTCCCTCAACGGATTGCGCGAACGCGTCACCCTGCGCGCTGATGGCGGGATCCGGACTGGTCGCGACATCGTCATTGCCGCCATGTTGGGGGCGGAGGAATTCGGTGTCGGGACGGCTTCGTTGATCGCCCTGGGTTGTCTGATGGTGCGCCAGTGCCACTCCAACACCTGCCCGGTCGGGGTCTGCACCCAGGACGATGACCTACGGGCGCGGTTTGGCGGAATTCCGGACCATGTCGTCAACCTGATGACCTTCCTGGCCCAGGATGTCCGCGAAATCCTGGCCGATCTTGGCGCCACCTCGCTGGAAGACATCATCGGCCGGGCCGACCTGCTCGACCAGGTCTCGCGTGGCTCCCAGGCGCTCGACGATCTCGACCTGTCGGCGATCATGTCGCGGGCCGATGCGGTCGAACGCCCGGCCCGTTCGACCCGCCGCCTGCGCAATGATGTCGCCCCGGCGCTGGACGAACAGATTATACAGGACGCCGCGCCTGCCTTCGACCGCGGCGAGAAGATGCAACTGGACTATGGCGTCAAGAACACCGATCGCGCGGTCGGTACACGCACCTCGTCGCAAATCGTCGCGCGGTTCGGTCCGGACGGTCTGGGTATTGATCACCTGACCCTGCGCCTGCGGGGTTCGGCCGGTCAGTCGCTGGGAGCGTTTTCGGCCAAGGGCTTGCGGATCGAGCTCGACGGCGACGCTAACGACTATGTCGGCAAGGGCCTGTCCGGCGCCAGCATCATCGTGCGACCCTATGGCGGCGCAACCGAAGCCAATGAGGAGCACGCCATTATCGGCAATACCTGCCTCTATGGCGCCACCTCCGGGCGTCTTTTCGCCGCCGGGCGGGCGGGTCAGCGCTTCGGTGTGCGCAATTCTGGCGCCGACGCGGTGATCGAGGGCTGTGGCACCAATGGCTGTGAATACATGACCGGTGGCAATGCGGTGATCCTCGGACCGGTGGGGGATAATTTCGCGGCCGGAATGACGGGCGGTGATGTGTTCGTCTATGATCCGGAGCGCCGTCTCGACGCCCGTCTCAACCGTGAGACCGTGCTGGCTTTCGATCTGGACGGCGAGGCCGAGCGCCGCTGTCTGGCGATGATCGAAGCCCATGCCGGCGAGACCGGCTCGAGGATCGCGGCTCGCCTGCTGGCCGCCTGGCCTGCCGAGCGGGAGCACTTTGTTCACCTGCGCGGTGAGGAAGTGGTGAAACGCGAGCGGGCAGCCATCGCGGCGGCCAATGACAGTCAGACCGCCTGAATCCAGCGAATGTCTGACCTTGAGAATTGATATTGCGGCGCAACACGGGCATTGGTCGCGCCAGAATTTGGGCGTAAGACATCGCCCGGACCAGCCGCAAGGAGCACACGATGCGGATCGACAAAATCTCCGCGGGCGAAAATCCGCCTGAAGACATCAATGTGATCATCGAGGTCCCGGTCGGTGGCCAGCCGGTCAAGTACGAGATGGACAAGGATGCGGGCACGCTGTTCGTCGACCGCTACCTGCACACCCCGATGAGCTATCCGTGCAATTACGGCTTCATGCCGCATACCCTGTCGGAAGATGGCGACCCGATCGACGTGATGATCGTCGGCCACACCACGCTGGTGCCGGGCTGTGTCGTCCGGGCCCGTCCGATCGGTGTCCTGCTGATGGAAGACGAGAGCGGTATGGACGAGAAAATTCTAGCCGTTCCGCACCCCAAGCTGTCGCCGCTCTACGGCAAGGTCAACGAGCCGGACGACATCCCGGAACCCCAACTGATGCGGATCAAGCACTTCTTCGAGCACTACAAGGATCTCGAACCCAACAAATGGGTCAAGGTGATTGGCTGGGGCGACGCCGCCAAGGCCCGCGAACTGATCCTGGATTCGCTTGAGCGCGTGAAAAGCTGAGCGACGGCACAGCACGGCAATGCCACACGCCCCGGACCGGCTGGTCCGGGGCTTTTTTGTGCCGATGACCTGCGGCGCAGCGCTTCATCGTGCCGGCGCCGCCAAAACCGGTCATTCAGTGGCTCACAGGTATTGGAGATGTGTGGAAACGCATCTTGACTTTTATCAATTATCAATGATGGGAGAGCTAGGCTGACGCTGCGTTGACGGGCGTCCGTACCGTGTTGGAGTGGAAAATGAGCAAAATATCCGGATGTCTGGAAGGGGTCAGCTTCCTCGGGCCGAAATCGGAGAATGCCAGCTGGCTTCGCTCTGAATTCGAGGGTGTGCTGGATCAGTGGTTTGACTGGCGTCGTGCGCTGTTCAGCTCGGACCCCTCGCCGGTTCCCATGGCGATGCGAGCGTCGCCGGAGTTTCGCGCCGAGCAGGACAAACTCACGCAAAAAGTCCGCGAGCTCAGCGAAATGATGACCGGTGAGGTCCCCAAATACACCCCGCGCTATATTGGACACATGGTGTCGGAACTGTCGGTGCCGGCCCTGCTCGGACATTTTGTCACGCTGTTGCACAATCCGAACAATACGTCCCGCGATGTGGCCCGTGTGAGCGGCCGGGTCGAGGATGAGGCGATCTCGATGCTGGCTTCGATGATCGGTTTCGACCCGGCCCGTGCGCAGGGTCATTTCACCAGTGGTGGCACCATCGCCAATTTTGAAAGTGTCTGGCGCGCCCGATACCGGATGGACCATTTTCTGGCCCTGGGTCTGTGCATCGCGGAGACAACGGGCGAGCGGTTTGATCCGGTCGAGTTTGCTCATCTGGGGTGGGATGACTATCACGCGTTGGTCGCAGCTCACCACATCACCGACGCCGAGTTGCGAAACGCCAGCGCGGTATTGGGCAATCCGTTCCGGGTTGCCGCCCGGATATCCAGCGCGTCCGGCCGCGCGTGGGAAGGGCCGGTTCTGCTGGTACCCGGCAACAAGCATTTTTCCTGGCTCAAGGCGGCCAATGTGTTCGGTCTGGGCGAAGAGGCATTCTGGCCGGTCGAGCTGGACCGGCATGGGCGGCTTAGCCTTGCCGCCCTGGCAGAGGTGATTGACCGTGCCTTTGATGCCGGGCGACCCGTGCTGGCTGTGGTCAGCGTCGCCGGCACAACAGAAGCGGGTGAGATCGATCCGGTCGATGGTGTATGTGATCTGCTCGATACACTGCGCACTAAGGGGCGGGATATCTGGCATCATGTCGATGCCGCCTGGGGCGGGTTTCTGTGCTCGATGCTGGGAGGCGACGCGAGCCGGGCACTGAGCGAGCATGCCGGCCGGGCACTGACCGCTATCCGGCGCGCCAACTCCGTGACGCTTGACCCGCACAAACTGGGCTATGTGCCCTACGCCTGCGGTGCGTTTCTGGTCCGTGACCTGGCCAACTACGCCAACTCCACATTTGCCGCGCCCTATATCGACCGGGCAGCGCCCAATGACAGATGGATGATGACGTTGGAAGGATCTCGCAGCGGGTCCGGCGCGGCCGCAGTCTGGCTGACCGGAAAAACGCTGACCTTCAGCGCAGACCGGTTCGGCGAAGTCATGGCGGGTACGCTTGAAAGTCGCGCCTATTTCGAACAGGCCCTCGTGTCCGGATCAGAGCGGGTCCGTATCCTCAAGCCGATCGACTCCAATATTCTCTGCTTCTCTCTGGCCGAAAAGGGCGAAGGCCTCCACGCGTCCAACGCCCGAACCAGCCGCGTCTACGAGGCGTTTGCCGCGGATCCTGAATTCGCCGTCTCCAAGACCAAACTCGCGGTCGCGAACTATCGCCGTTTGATTGACAGCCATCTTGACCAGTACGGGGGGCAGGCAGACTGCGGCTCCCTGGTCCTGATCCGCTGCGTGTTCATGAACCCGTTCTGGCGGGATCCGGAGGTTCGGGCGGCCTTGATGCCGCGCTTCCTCGAGCGCCTTGAAACTCACATGAATTGATAAATGTCAAGTCCTGTTCGGTGCGGCTCAGGGCCGCGCGTCAAGGCGTCGCGATGACGCTCTCGACCAAATGACACAATATGTTGTGGTCATTCTCTAAAAAGAGACAACATATCGTATTATTGGAGGGTAGCATGCAGTCGGAGCAATTGGCTTGGCGTCAGGATAGCCGGATCGAACACGCGGTCGCGGCGCAGATCAATGTGAAGTCGACCATTGAGGAATATGTCCACCGTGAGGACTGGCGCATCAAGGCCAATGCCAATCAGGGATACTCCCTGGGCGGACTGATCCTGAATACATCCGGGAAGGTCACGGCCAACTATTGGCTCGATCACGTGTACCCGCCCGCCGTCGGGATCGCGCACAGGAATGCCGACCTGCACGTACATGATCTGGACATGCTGGCGGGCTATTGCGCCGGATGGTCGTTGCGTAACCTTCTGGTGGAGGGCTTCAACGGAGTTCCCGGCAAGATCGAGGCCGCACCGCCGCGGCACTTTACCAGTGCGCTCGGCCAGATCGTCAATTTTCTGGGGGCATTGCAGAATGAATGGGCCGGCGCCCAGGCGCTTTCCTCGTTCGATACCTATCTTGCTCCTTTCCTGCGCCTTGACGGTCTGAGCTATGATGCCGTGGTGCAGGCGATGCAGGAATTCGTGTTCAACCTGAATGTTCCGTCGCGATGGGGCACGCAGACCCCGTTCACCAACCTGACCTTTGACTGGGTGTGCCCGGAAGACCTGCGCGAAGATGTTGCCATCATTGGAGGTGAGCCGGTCGATTTCACCTATGGTGAGCTCCAGGCGGAGATGGACATCATCAATCGCGCCTTCATCGAGGTCATGACCCGCGGCGATGCGCGGGGCCGCGTGTTCACTTTCCCGATTCCGACCTACAACATCACTGACGACTTCCCCTGGGAGTCGGAGAATGCCCGACTCCTGTTCGACATGACCGCCAAATATGGCCTTCCGTACTTCCAGAATTTCATCAACTCGGAACTCAAGCCCAACCAGATCCGCTCGATGTGCTGCCGCTTGCAGCTGGATCTTCGTGAGTTGCTGAAGCGGGGAAACGGCTTGTTCGGCTCGGCTGAGCAGACCGGTTCGATTGGTGTGGTGACGATCAATTGCGCCCGGCTTGGCTACCGCTTCGCCGGCGATGAGGCCGGATTGATGGCTGAAGTCGACCGGCTCCTCGAGCTTGGACGGGACAGCCTGGAGATCAAGCGGGCCCTGATCCAGTCATTGATGGATGACGGGCTGTTCCCGTATTCCAAGCGGTATCTGGGCAGTTTGCGGAACCATTTTTCAACGCTCGGCGTCAATGGCGTCAATGAAATGATCCGGAATTTCACCCATGACGAGGCGGACATCACCACACCCTTTGGCGAAGCGTTTGCCTTGCGCCTGCTCGATCATGTCCGGGCCCGCATGCTCGAATTCCAGGACCAGACCGGCCATATGTACAATCTGGAAGCCACGCCGGCAGAAGGCACGACCTACCGCTTCGCCAAGGAAGACGCCAAACGCTTCCCGGACATCCTGCAAGCCGGCACGGAGACGTCGCCCTACTACACCAATTCTAGTCAGTTGCCGGTCGGGTTTACCGATGACCCGTTCGAGGCCCTGACCCGTCAGGACGCCTTGCAGACCCGATATACAGGCGGAACGGTCCTGCACCTTTACATGAGCGAAAGGCTGTCGAGTCCCGATGCCTGTGCGGCGCTGGTCCGACGGTCGCTGGAAACCTTCCACCTGCCTTACATCACCGTGACGCCGACCTTCTCGATATGTCCCCATCACGGCTATCTCGCCGGCGAGGAACATTTCTGTCCGACCTGTGATGAGGAGGCCAAACTGGCCGGTCGCTACGATCCGGACAATCGGCAGGCCTGCGAAGTCTGGACGCGGGTGATGGGCTATCACCGGCCTGTCGAAGCGTTCAATCCTGGCAAGAAGTCCGAGCATGAAGAGCGCCAGCACTTCACGGAACGCCGGGCGTCTCGCCGTGCCGCCTGACGGGTTGTCCGCCATTCGGGTGGGCGGCTTCCAGCCGTTCACCACCCTGGACTTTCCCGGGCAGATGGCGGCAGTCGTTTTTCTGCAGGGCTGTCCATTGCGCTGTGTCTATTGCCACAACCCGGACCTGCTCCCGGTGCACGCGGACACGGAAATTGACGGTCGAGAGATCGAAACCCGCCTGAAAGAGCGCCGCGGCTTGTTGCAAGCCGTGGTGTTCTCCGGCGGAGAGCCGCTTGTCCAGTCCGGGTTGGCGACGGCGATGGATCATGTCCGGTCACTTGGTTTCAAGGTCGGTCTGCATACCTCCGGGATTTCGCCGGAACGGTTTCAGCGCCTGCGCGATCGGGTCGACTGGGTCGGATTTGACATCAAGGCGCCGTTCTCAGGTTATGGCGGTGTCACGGGTGTCAGTCAGGCCGGACGCCAAGCCCAGGCCAGTTTCTCCATGCTCGCCGGGTGGGGCATTCCCTACGAGGTGAGGGTAACCATCTGGCCGAGCCTGCTCGATGGCGACGCTGTCCGGCAGATCGCCACCGAGGCGCATCGGCTGGGGTGCAAGGATTTCGCGCTCCAGGAATGTCGGGACCCGGTGACCGGTGAGGCGATGGGGGGCGCGGTGTTCCAGGATGCCGACCTGCAAGCCGATCTGGCGCAACGCTTTCCCGGATTTGCGGTCCGGCGGGCAAGCCATGCCCGCGCGGCCTGATACGGCTTCCAAAGGTTGGTTCGGACGTCCCGGGCCCGGGACGGGCAGCTAGCTCATCCGCTTGCCGAAATCCTTCAGGATCTCGCGCGCGGCATTGTGGCCGGGGGCGCCGGTGACACCGCCGCCGGGATGGGTGCCGGAACCGCACTGGTAGAGATTTTTCACCGGGCTCCTGTGATCGGCATGGCCAAGGACAGGCCGGGCCGCGAATAATTGGTCGAGGCTGAGGGCGCCGTGGAAGATGTCGCCACCGATCAGGCCGAACGTGCGCTCGAGGTCCTTTGGGGTCAGCGCCTGATACCCCAGCACGCTGTCGGCAAAGCCGGGGGCCCATTTATCGACAGTCTTGATCATCACCTGCGCCACCTCATCGCGATAATCGTCCCAGTCCCGGCCTCCCGACAGCTCCGGCGCGACATGCTGGCAGAACAGGCTGGCGACGTGCTGGCCATCCGGCGCGAGGGTCGGGTCCAGGGTGGACGGTATCAGCATTTCGATGATCGGCTCGTTCGACCACCCCTGGCGGCGGGCGTCGGCATAGGCCTGCTCCATATAGGCCAATGTCGGTGCCATGATGATTCCGGCGGTCAGATGGTCGCCCGGTCCGGGCAGGGCCGTGAAATCGGGCAGGCGGTCGAGGGCGAGGTTCATCCGGAACGTGCCGGACCCGCATTTATAGTGCCGGATGCGCTCGCTGAAATCGTCCGGCAGGGCGGCCGGGTCGATCAGGGAGCCGAACAGGAGTTTCGGGTTCAGGTTCGACACCACGGCCCGGGCCGACAGGGTTTCTCCGCCTGCCAGTACGACCGTACCGGCGCCAGCGTCGTCGACCAGCACCTGCTCGACGGCACAGCCGGTCCTGATCTCGACACCGCGTTCCTCGCAACAACGCGCCATCGCTTGAGTGATGGCTCCCATTCCGCCGATGGCATGACCCCAGGCTCCTTTCTTCCCATTCACTTCGCCAAACAGGTGATGCAACAGGACATAGGCACTGCCGGGCGTGTAGGGGCTGGCGAAATTGCCGACTATGCTGTCGAAACCGAACAGCGCCTTGATGGCGTCACTCTCGAACCAGCCATCGAGCCAGTCTCCGGCGGATTTGGAGAACAGGTCGAGCAGGTCGCGTCTCGCTGTGAGCGACATGCCGCCCAGCCGACCGCCCAGATTGGCGGCCTTGAGAAGCTCGGGCAGCGCGCCGAGCCAACCGCTTTCGGACAGGTTGGGCGGCGTCTCCAGAACCAGCTCGCGCAAGGTGTCGGCAACGACTTCCAGCCGGTCGCTGTATTCCTGCAGTCGCGCGGCATCCTTGGCGGAGAACTTGCCGACCTGGTCGGCGGTCAGGCCGTCGCCGGCGAGAAGATAGCCGTGCTCCAGCGGCAGGAAATTGCCGATCCGGCGTTCAACAATCTTCAGGCCGTGGGCGTGCAGGTCGAGATCGGCAATCACTTTGGGATTGAGCAGGGAGACGGTGTAGCTGGCGACCGAATTGCGAAAGCCGGGATGGAACTCCTCGGTGACAGCAGCGCCACCCACCACGTCGCGTCGCTCCAGTACGGTGACCTTCAAGCCTGCCTTGGCGAGATAAGCAGCGCAAACAAGGCCGTTATGACCGCCTCCTATGATCAGGATATCGCGGTCGGGTCTGGTTCTGCGGGCGCGGTGACGGATCGGTGCGGTGAGGGCTGTCATGGCTGTCGAGTTTTGCCGCGAAGTCGGAAAAGAGCAATGCTTCGCAGAGGTTGTGCCGATCGACGCCAGGCTGGCCCGATCAATCGAAGGCGCCGGCGACATCCTTCGCCAATACCAGGGCGCGGCCGGAGGCAATCTCAGCGCCATCCGCTGTCACGCATCGCGTGGCGAGGTCGACCAGCTGTTTGTCGGGACGAAGACGCGTGATTTCGACGCTGGCGATCAGCGTCTGGCCCAGCGGTGCCGGTGACAGGAAACGGGTTTCCTGTTTGAGGTAGTTGGTGCCCCGCCCCGGCAGGTGGACACCGAGCAGGTGGGAGAACATGCTGTTTATCAGCGCCTCGGGAACATGCTCGACGGTCAGCGTGCCGCCGGTCAGGCGCTGCAGGTCGCGGGCATCGGCAGACGAGAAGCGACGCTCTATTGACGCGGTCTGGCCGATAAGGAGCGCCTCGCTCATACCTCGATTTCCGTTGTTCCGGTACAGGTGGTCACCCCGTCGAGAAGCCGGGTCACGGTCAGCGACAGCGCGATCCGCCGACGGTTTGCCGCTTCCGGCCGGCCGGTTGTTTCGACGTCAAAACGAAGCGCTTCGCCGACAGGGCTTGGCGCCGGGTATTGCGTGTTCTGGCCCAGTTGTCGGGCTCCGGGATAGAGGTCCTCCACCAACCGCCGCAGCACAGCACACAAAAGCGCGCCGTGGGCAACGGTTCGTCCGAAGCGCGTGCCCGCCGCGAACCCGGGGTCGCAATGGATCGGATTGTTGTCACCGGACAACCGGGCAAAGGCGTCGAAATCGGCCTGGCTGAAGGTCTTTTCCAGGTGCGCGCATGGCAAGGCCGGCTGCGGGGGCGTCGTCATCACGTTGTGGCTTCCGGGAGCGGCAAAAGGTGTTTCTGGACCTTGCCGGCTGCGGTGCGCGGAAAGTCTGTTGCCCGACGGAAATGGCGGGGAATCTTGTACCCGGCCAGCCGTTCGCGGCACCAGTCCGCCAAGGCGTTGTCGGTGACGTCCTGGCCGTCGCGCAGGATCAGGTGCGCGCAGCCGACCTCGCCCCATTTTTCATCGGCGATGCCGGTGACGGCGGATTCCAGCACGGCCGGGTGTTCGTCGAGCACGTTCTCGACCTCGGCCGGGTAAACGTTCTCGCCACCTGAAATGTACATCTCCTTGATCCGGCCGGCGACATAGCAATAGCCATCCGCGTCGAAGCGGCCCAGATCACCGCTCTTGAGCCAGCCGTCCGCGGTAAAGAGTTTCGCGGTCTCCCCGTCGCGCTGCCAGTAGCCAGGCGTCAGGCCTGGCCCGAAGAACTGGATTTCGCCGGTCTTGCCGGTCGCCAGCGCCTCGCCCTCGGGTGTCGCCACCCGGGCTTCGATCAGCAATTGTGGTTTACCCACCGACCCGATTTTCTCGAGCGCATGGTCGCGATCCATGAGAAAGGCTGTCGGTCCTGTCTCGGTCATCCCGAAGCCGTTGCAAACGATTGCGCCCCGGGCCGCAAATGTCTCGATCAGGACGTCCGGCATGGGTGCGCCGCCGCAGGCCCAGTGCCGCAGGCGCGTCAGATCGGTCGCCCCAAACTCGGGATGCAGCGACAATTCGCGGTAGACGGCCGGGACGCACAGCATGACGTCCAGCTGGCCGTCATTGATCAGGCTCAGCACCGTGCCGGCGTCAAAGCCGGGCAAGAGATGGTTGAGTCCGCCAGCCATCAGGACCGGCAGGGTGTGCAGGTTGATCCCGGCGGTGTGGAACAGGGGCAGGAAATTGACCGTCGCGTCCCCGTCCCGCAGGCCTATCGCTTGGGAAATATTGACATAATTCACCAGTGCCATGCGGTAGGTCTGGATCACGCCCTTGGGGCGGCCGGTCGTGCCCGATGTGTAGATCAGATACCAGGGCTGATCGCCTGGCCAAGCTGTCCGGCCGGGATGGCGCGATGCGACTTTGCGGGCCGTCGGCCACTCGCTTTCCAGGTCAATCAAGGCCAGTGGAGCCGTTTGCGTTGCCGTTTCGGCCTTCTGCCTGTCGTCATGGCCGACGAGCAGGCAGGTCGGCGCGCAATCGACGAGCAGGTCGGCCAGTTCGCGCGCCGGCATGCGCCAATTCAATGGCGTGAGAATGGCGCCCAGCTTCGCGCAGGCGAACAGGGCCTCGAAGAACTCGATCCGGTTGCGGCAAAGAATGGCGACCCGGTCGCCTTCACCCACGCCCCGGTCCGCCAGGACGGTGGCGGCGCGGGCACTGCGCTCGTCCAGCCCGGCAAAACTGATGACCTCGCCGGTTTCGACGATGTGGAAGGCCGGCCTGTCGGGCGTCAGGGCGGCGCGGCGCGCGGTGATGTCGGTGATAATATCCATCATCCGGCGGCCTCTCGCGGGGCCAGAAATGCTTCCATCCTTTGACGGGCTTCCGGCCGGATCAGCAATTGCTTGAAACTGGCCAGTTCCAGCTCCAGCCGTTCGGCCAGGGTCGGTGACCCAAGACCGGCATCCAGCAGCTGGCGACTGGCCAGCGCGGTCTGTGGGTCATGGGCGGCCTGAAGCTGGGTCAGCTCCGCGAGCTGCCCGGCGAAATTGCGAGCGTCACAGACCCGGTCGACGACACCCATGGCCAAAGCGGCGTCGGCATCGAGACGACTGTCCTGCGCCAGCCAGCTGCCGGCACGACCGGCACCGATCCTGGCGGGCAGGAGCGCGGTCCAGCCGCCATCGGGCGCAAATCCCATCCGGGCGTAGTATGGCTGGATGAAGGCGTCGCGGCTCATCAGGGTGATGTCGCAGGCGAGCATCAGGCCGATCGCTCCACCGGTCAGGGGGCCGTTGACCGCAGCGATGGTGGGGCAGGGCAGCGCACGCAGGGCAAGGATGGCACGGTTCAGCGCCGACACCACAGTGTCGCCGAATGCCTCGAGAGATGCAGGATCATCGGCCCGGGCCTGAAATTCGCGGATGTCTCCACCGGAGGAGAAGGCACGCCCCGCACCTGTCAGGATCACAGTTCGGGCGTTCCGGCTGTCACCAAGGGCGTCACAAAGCGCGTTCAGCAACACCGGTTCCAGCGCATTGCCATGGCCCGGCCGGTTCAGCGTGATCCGGACGACCTCGTCGTCACGGCGGACCAGAACCGGCGAAGGGGTCGCGTCCGAATTCATGACTTCAGGCCGTTTGCGATCAGGTCCGAGACCACGCGGGCAACGTCTTCCGGGTCACGGTCACGCTCCCATATTCCGAAGCGAAGTCCCATGAACACGCTCATGCCGATCAGTGCCCAGGCGCGGGTGCCCTGGTCGCCGGCACTGACCTCGCCCCGGCTGGCGGCGTCTTCCAGGTTTCTCTGATAGCGTTCCATGAAAACGTCGTAGTGCGCCTTGTAGGCGTCCGGAGCGACGAATTGGGATTCCTCGATGATCCGGTAGAGATTCGGGTGGGCCCGGGCGAACTCGATATAGGCAACGAGGCCGCGATGCTCGGTTTCCAGCCGGTCCGACGCGTCTTTGACCCGTTCGGCAATCCAGCCGCGCGTCATGTCTCCCATATGGGCGACCAGGGCCCGGAAAATTTCGTCCTTTGAGTCGAAGTAGACGTAGAAAGTACCCAGTGCCACCGAGGCCCGGCGTGTGATGTCGCCGATCGAGGTGGCATGAAAACCATTCTCCCCGAAGGCGCCTTCCGCCGCTTCCAGAAGCTTGTTCCGGGTCCTCAGACCGCGTGCGGTTTTGGGGCGTTTATCGACGGTATTGGATTCTGAAGTTGACATATGATTCAGTTTTCACAAAATGGATCCTAAATCAATATGGCACGATCCAGCGAAAATTGGACGGCCAGGGGGAGATCAGACCGTGGCCGATGCACAGCCGCACAGTCCGGACGAAGGTGAGCACGCGCTGCAACACCTGACGCTGCGCGATGGCACGGTGATGTCCTATCGGGAACTCGGACAGGGGCCGGTCCTGCTTCTGGTGCATGGCTGGGCGGCTTCGAGCGCGTTCTTCGACACCATCGCGCGAGCGCTCTCGGATGAGTTCCGGGTCCTGGTACCTGACCTGCGTGGCCATGGCGACACGCCGGCCGGCACGCCTCCGACCACGATTGGTGACCTGGCCGACGATCTCGATGAACTGCTGACCCGAAAGGGATTGAGCCGGATTGTGGCGTTGGGCTGGTCGATGGGCGCAACCGTGCTGTGGTCGATGATCCAGCGTCATGGCCATGACCGGCTTGCCGGCATGGTGATCGAAGACATGAGCCCGCGCATTCTCAACGACGAAACCTGGTCGCTGGGCATGTCGAGCGGCATGGACTCCAATGCGTCCAGTCGAGCGACCGAGGCGATGCGGGCCGACTGGCCTGCCTATGCCGCCACATTCGCGCCACGCATGTTTGCCCGGGACCGGGCCGCACGCGAGCCACAAATGGTGGCTGACGCTCTTTCCCTGCTTCGCGCTCGCGATGCTGATGCCATGGCTGACCTCTGGTCTTCGATGGCGCAGCAGGACCTGCGCCCCGAACTTCCGGGAATGGCCATCCCGGCGCTGATCGCCTTTGGCGAACGCAGCGATGCCTACGGCCCGGAGACGAGCCGCTATCTCGTCGAAACCCTGCCCGCTGCAACGGCGCACGGGTTCGCCCACTCCGGGCATGCACCACATCTCGAACAGCCGGAAGAGTTTGTTGATGTGGTCCGAAACTTCGCCCGCCAGGCCCTGGCGACGGCGACAACCCATGTAACCTCTGAGGGGAGTATCTCATGAAAAAATTCAAGACCCTTACGGGCACCGCGCTTCTGTTGAGCACGGTGGCCGCTTCAGCCCTGGTCGCGGCACCCGCCGTGGCCCAGGACAATGGCGCGTCGGAAGGCCGTGATGTCATCACCGTCACCGCCCGCCGCCGCGAAGAGACGCTGCAGGACGTGCCGCTGTCGGTTACGGCCATGAGCGGTGAAGATCTCGAGCGCATGGGCGCACTGGACATTGTCGCCATCGCCGACACGACGCCGAACATCACGCTGGAAGTGTCTCGCGGCACCAACTCGACGCTCTCCGCCTTCATTCGCGGCGTCGGTCAGCAGGACCCGGTTGCCGGCTTTGAGGCCGGTGTCGGCATCTATGTCGATGACGTCTACCTGAACCGTCCGCAAGGCGCCGTGCTCGATATCTATGATGTCGACCGGATCGAAGTCCTGCGCGGCCCGCAAGGCACGCTCTACGGCCGCAACACCATTGGCGGCGCAGTCAAATACGTCACCCGTCGCATCGATGCCGACGAGCCGACCCTGTCAGCCCGCCTCGGTGTCGGCAGCTACGGCCAGCTCGACACCGTGTTGTCCGGCACAGCGCCGCTGTCCGACACGTTCCGCGTCGGTGGTACAATGGGTCGCTTTACCCGTGACGGCTACGGTGAAAACCTGAACACCGGCGAAGACAACTACGACAAGAACGTGTTCGGCTATCGTGTCTCAGCCGAATGGGAGCCGACTGACACTTTCTTCGTCCGTCTGGCTTATGACAGCGTCTCTGACACATCGAACGCCCGTGGCGGCCACCGCCTGATTCCAGGCGCTCTGTCCGGCGCTCCTGTCCTGGACAATGTCCACGACACCCGCGCCGGCCTCAATGTGGTCGACCAGGACGTCGAGGGTGACGGCCTTGCCCTGACAGCCGAATGGCAGATCAACGATAACTGGACGGTTCGCAACATCCTTGCCGATCGCAATGATACCTCGATCACGCCGATCGACTTTGACAACCTGCCTTCGGGCGACCTCGACGTGCCGGCGATCTACGAGAACGAGCAGTTCTCCGAAGAGTTCCAGCTGCTCTATTCCGGTGAGCGCCTGAACGGTCTGGTCGGCTACTACTATCTCGACGCCAGTGCGATGACCGTGTTTGACGTTCTGCTGGACAATCTCCTGGCGGGTCTCAACGCCCAGACCTTCGGCGAAGTCGACACCAAGACCTGGTCGGTCTTTGCCAACTTCACCTATGATCTGACCGACGAGTTCTCGCTGACCTTGGGCGGCCGCTATACCGAAGACGAGCGGACCTCGACGGTCCTGCGCCGGACCTATCTGGGCGGTTTCTCCGAGTTCTTTGGCGGCTCGGGCTTCCCGATCGCCACGACCTCGGACTTTACGGGCACCAACTCCTGGGATGACTTCTCGCCGACGGCTTCGCTTGCCTGGCAGCCGAACGCCGCCAATAATTTCTACCTGACCTACTCGCAGGGCTTCAAAGGCGGTGGTTTCGATCCGCGCGCCCAGACGACGGGCACGCCCGACTTTGACCAGAGCGGCACGATCGAGGCCGATGAAGTCTTCCGGTTCATGAGCTTCGATCCGGAGACGGTCGACAGCATCGAAATCGGCTGGAAATACCAGGGCAATGGGTATCGCCACAGCCTGGCCGTCTTCAACATGGACTATACCGACATCCAGGTTCCCGGGTCGGTCGGCATCGACACCGACAATGACGGCGTCAACGACACCTTCACCGGCGTGACCACCAATGCCGGCGCAGCCACCATCCGCGGTATCGAATATGAAGGCTCGCTGGATCTCGGTCAGGACGTGTTTGCCCAGGGCGACTTCATGACCCTCGGCTGGGCCATCGGCCTGCTGGACGGCGAGTACGACCAGTTCGTCAATGCTTTCGGCGTCGATGTCTCGGACCAGGTTGTTATCCAGAACACGCCGGACACCACGGCCTCCGCGACGCTGACCTACATCACGCCCCTGCACGGCGGTGACCTGTCGGTGATCAATACGATCAGTCACCGGGGTGACTCCAGCCAGTTCGAATTCCCCTTCCCGCTGCTTGACCAGGGTGCCTACACCCTGTGGAACGCATCGATGGTCTGGGAAGGTGAGGACGGCCACTGGCAGTTCGGCCTGCACGGTCGGAACCTGACCGATGAGGAATACCGGGTCTCCGGCTATGACTTCGTCAATAACACCACCCTGGCTCCGGAGCTGGGCCTGGAAGGTACGTTGATCGGTTACTACGGTCCACCGCGCACCGTCACGGCGACTATCGCCTGGCGCTACTAGGCTGCCGATTGCGACGGGCGGGAACCTCCCCCGCCCGTCGTATCCGGACTATGCTTGCGGCGGCGCCCTGACGGGTGTCGCCGCGCTCATTTTCATGCTCAGGGGTTTGTCATGCGCTTTCTGATTGTTGTCCTCCTCGGTCTCGCGCTTCTGGCCGGGATTGTGGTCTATCTCCTCAACCGGCCATCGACCGGCTCCGAGACGCCCTCGGAGGGTGCGATGGCGGACTCGGTGGACTCGCCCTGGTGGACCGATGCTGACCGTCTTGTCGATGTGGCCGGTGTCCGCACCCGTGTCCGAATCGAGGGCCCAGTGGACGCCCCGGCCCTGATCATGGTGCATGGGTTTTCCCATTCGCTGGAAAGCTGGGACGCTTGGGCGGAGGCGCTCTCCGCCGACTACCGCGTCGTCCGCATGGACCTGCCAGGCCATGGCCTGACCGGACCCGACCCGCAGGCCCGCTACTCGGTGCCGCAAACGGTCGATTTCCTGGACGGGCTGATGGACGCGTTGCAGATCGAACGCGCGACCCTGATCGGCAACTCACTGGGCGGGCTGGTCGCCTGGCGTCAGGCCGCGACGCATCCGACCAAGGTGGATCGGCTTGTTCTGCTTTCCCCGGGTGGTTTCTCGATCAATGGTGTGACCGAAAACCCGGTCCCTGTGCCAATGGGCGTGCAATTCTACCTGACGCAGGCGCCCCAACCGATCATCACGGCGGCGACCGGCGCGCTTTACGGTGACCCGGCCGCCATGGCGCCGGAAACGCCCGAACGGGTGCTTCAGTTGATGCGCGGGGACGGTGTTGGCCAGGCCATGATCGAGCGCTTGCGGGTGTTCACCCTGCCGGAGCCGACCGCCGAACTCGGGCAGGTCGAAGCGCCAACCCTGATCCTTTGGGGCGCTGCGGATGTCATCATCCCGGCGGCGCACGGTGCGCAATTTGTCGAGGCCATGCCGGATGCCCGGCTGATCACCTATCCCGGTCTGGGCCATGTCGTACACGAGGAGGCGCCGGAGCTAACGCTGGCTGACCTGCGCGATTTTCTCAACGAAGACTAGGACTCAGGCCTTGCGGCGCTGGGCGATCTCTGCTTGCAGGTCGGCCCAGTCCTGCGGGTCGACATCGCTCTCGCGCAGAACCACCACGCCCAGTCCATGGTCCTGGGCCGGGGCGTCGCCGCACAATAGCCGACCCAGCGCATGGGTGCGGGCGGTTTCGCGATTCAGGCGCGGACGGTAGACGATGGTTCGACCGTCCTGCTGGCGCTCGACCGCGCCCTTTCGGCGCAGGCCATGCAGCACGTCGAGGGTGGTGTCAGCCGGCTGACGCGTGGCCACGGCAAGCTCGCTGACAGACGCGCCGCCGCGGTCCCACAGGATGCGCATGGTGGCGTTCTCGTCGTCGGTGAGGCGGTCATTCTGGCTCATGGTCGTCATCCTCCCACAAATTCGGTCTGACCTGAATTGCAACAGGTCTGGTGTGTTAAGGATTTGTTTGCAAAGCTCACGCCGAAGGTTGCAAAAGTAGACATGCGACCAATCTGGGGGAGCACATGGCGCAAGACAAGTCTGAGGCGCGCAAGGCGTATTGGCGGGCCAATCTCGGCCTGATGGGGGTCTTGCTGGCGATCTGGTTTGCGGTGTCGTTCGGATTCGGCATCCTGCTGCGACCGTGGCTGGATCTCGTGTCGCTGGGCGGGGCGCCGCTCGGTTTCTGGTTCGCCCAGCAGGGGTCGATCCTCACCTTCATCGTACTGATCTTCTACTATGCCTGGGCCATGAACCGGCTCGAGGCCCGCTTCGCCGACCGGCTCGGCAGCGATGACAGGCCGGGCCCGGATGTGATTGCGGCGGACGCGATCTCACCGGAGGATGCCCGATGACCGCGACCCTGTTCTGGACCGGCTTCTTCGTCATCACATCCTTCGCGCTCTATATCGGCATCGCCATCGCGTCCCGTGTGGGCTCGACCGACGAGTTCTACGTCGCCGGACACCATGTTCCGCCGGTCTTCAACGGCATGGCCACGGCCGCCGACTGGATGAGCGCGGCATCCTTCCTGTCGATGGCCGGGCTGATCGCCTTTTCCGGCTATGACGGCTCGGTCTTCCTGATGGGCTGGACCGGGGGCTATGTGCTTCTGGCCCTGCTCCTGGCCCCCTATCTCAGACGCTTCGGCAAGTTCACCGTGCCGGACTTCATCGGCGACCGCTATTACTCCGGCACCGCTCGCGTGGTCGCTGTGATCTGCGCGATCTTCGTCTCCTTCACCTATATCGCCGGACAGATGCAGGGCGTTGGCATCGCCTTCTCGCGCTTCCTTGAAATCCCCATCGAGGCCGGTGTGGTGATCGGCGGACTGGTGGTGCTGATGTACGCCACCCTCGGCGGCATGAAGGGCATCACCTACACCCAGGTCGCCCAGTATTGCGTGATGATCTTTGCCTTCATGACGCCGGCGATCTTCATTTCGTTGCAGTTGACCGGATCGCCCGTGCCCCAGCTGGGTTTTGTCGGCAATGTCGCCGATGGCACGCCGCTCCTGATGAAGCTCGACGGCATGCTGACCGAGCTCGGCTTCGCGCCCTATACAGATGGCTCGAAGTCCACGTTCGACGTGTTCGCGATCACCCTGGCGCTGATGGCGGGAACCGCCGGCCTGCCGCATGTCATTGTGCGCTTCTTCACCGTTCCCAAGGCCGCCGATGCCCGCAAATCGGCCGGCTGGGCACTGCTCTTCATCGGTATTCTCTATCTGACCGCGCCAGCCGTGGCGGTCTTTGCCCGAACCAATTTCATCGAGACGGTGAATGAGAGCGTCTATGACGCCGAAACCACGGTCCTGGCCAACGGCGAAAGCGCGACGCCGGACTGGTTCCATCGTTGGGAAAATACCGGCCTTCTGGCCTTCGAGGACCGCAATGGCGATGGCCGGATCCAGTATCGCGCCGACCCTGAGGTCAACGAGGTCACCACGCTCAATCGCGACATCTTCGTGCTGGCCAATCCGGAGATCGCCAACCTGCCCGGCTGGGTGATCGGCCTGGTCGTCGCCGGCGGCATCGCCGCTGCCCTGTCGACGGCAGCGGGCCTGTTGCTGGTCATCTCGTCCTCGATCTCGCATGACCTGTGCCGCAAGGTGTTGTTCAAATCGATGACTGACCGGCAGGAACTCCTGATCGCCCGCCTGTCGGCGACCGGGGCGGTGCTGATCGCCATCCTTGCCGGCATCTATCCACCGGGCTTTGTCGCCTCGGTCGTGGCGCTGGCCTTCGGGCTCGCAGCCGCCAGCTTCTTCCCGGCCATCCTGCTGGGCATTTTCTGGCAGCGGATGAGCAAGGAAGGCGCGATTGCCGGCATGGTCACGGGGCTTGGAGTCACCGGTGCCTATATCCTCACCTACAAGATCTTCGGCTGGATCCCCAATGATGCCGAGCACTGGTTCCTCGGTGTCTCGCCGGAAGGCTTCGGCACGATCGGCATGATGATCAGCTTTGTCGTCTCGGTGACGGTCTCGCTGCTGACGCCGGCGCCGCCGGCCGAAGTGCGCGAGCTGGTCGAACGGATACGGGCGCCCTAGATCGTGGCCATGACCCCTTACCTCCTCAATCTCGCTGTCATCCTCGGCGTCATGGTCCTGACCTGGCCCTTCAGCGTTGCGCGCAAGGATCCGTCCTATATCGACGCCATCTGGCCGCTCGGATTTCTCGTGCTGTCGCTGTCTTCACTGCTCTTTGCCGGGGCCGATGGCGCGACCTGGTATGTCGCACTTGTGGCGATCTGGGCGCTACGACTGGGCCATCACCTGTTTACACGCTGGCAGCATGAGGGGCCGGACAAGCGCTATCAAAAGCTCCTGGAGCGCTCGCCGCCGGGCAAGGAGGCGGTCTTCATGCTGGTCGCGGTCTTCGGGCTGCAGGGTGTCCTCTTGTGGGTGACGGCCTTGCCGGTTCAGCATGCGGTGATGGAGGGTGCCAGCTACGCCGCGCCCGCTGCAATCGCGGGGATCGTCCTGTTCGCCATCGGTCTCGCCTTCGAGGTGGTCGGCGACCGTCAGCTGGTCGCCTTCAAGGCCGACCCGGCCAACAAGGGTCAGGTCATGGATACCGGTCTGTGGCGCTATACCCGCCATCCCAATTATTTCGGCAATGCCGTCCTGTTCTGGGGCCTGTGGCTGATCTCTGTCGCCGACGGTGATGGCTGGTGGACCGTCATCGGTCCCCTCTTCCTCACCTTTACCCTGACCCGCTGGACCGGCGCCAAAATGCTGGAGGACGGCCTGCACGAAAGCCGCCCCGGCTATGCGGACTACGTCGCCCGGACGCCGGGCTTTGTGCCGTGGTGGCCGAAGGCCGGGTGAGATGACGGGCATGATGGCGCGCGGTTGCTCCCGGAACCGACCGCGCGGGGGCCGGGGTGCGGTCGCAACGGTCTTTGCCGGTGTCAGCGAAAGAAGCCGCGCCGGTTGAGGGCGACCATCAGGCCGACCAGCACGGCGTATTGCAGGAAGGCGGTCCAGCCGAGGAACAGGGCCATCGGGGCCGGGCTGAACGGCAGGAGGGCCCAGTCCAGACGGCCCAAGCCTCCGGCGATCAGATAGACCCAGACCACAATCGAGCGACGCATGACCAGCAGGACGATGGATGCCAGGGTGCCGAAATAGCCGCCCAGGTAAATCGCGTCCTGCCACAGGGGCGTGGCTGGTAACCAGTCCTGCATGTGCTCGGGCAGGCGGTCCAGGGACAACAGTCCGGTCCGGTATCCGACCGTGTACCAGGCCCCGGATGAGTAACGGTACAGCGTGATTGCGAACAAGATGAGTGCGAGGGCGAACAGGACTCGATTGATGCGCATGATCTCTCCGAGGCAGCTCGCCTTATGCGAAAGAGACTAGGTTGATCAGGTCGACATTCAATGGACCGGCCTGGTCCGATCCGACGTCCGTATCCCCAAGGCCCGCGCGGCGGACAGGACCTTTTCCGCCCCCTCAATGAAAATCCCGGCTCTTGGGCAATATGTCCTCCAACCGTTCGCCCTGCATGACGCGGCGATAGAGGGCGACGGTTCGGGGGTCGGCATTGGGGCGGGCGATTTCATCGGCGCGGGCGACGGTTTCCGCGAAATCAGCGCCGTCAGCAAGTGCGGCGAGGCGCCAGGAATGGTCGACCAGTCGGTTGGCGACGACATGGATGACGCGGCCCTCCTTTTGCACCCGCCCGGTCACGCCCATCAGCTTGGAGGACATCACCAGGCGGCGGTGGCGTTCGAAGCAGCTGGGCCAGACGATGACATTGGCGATGCCGGTCTCGTCCTCCAGCGTGGCGAAGATGACGCCCGAGGCCGAGCCGGGTCTCTGCCGGACCAGCACCAGCCCGGCCAGGGTGACCCAGCGCCCGTCGCGCATCTCACCCAGGGCCGCGCAGGGCACATGCCCGGTCTCGGCCAACTCGCCGCGGAAAAAGCTCAACGGGTGAGCTTTCAGGGACAGGCGCAGCGTGGCGTAATCCTGGGCGACCTGCTCGCCGCCGGTCAGTTCCGGCAGGGCAACGGGATGCTCGGTGCCCCAGCTGTCGGCATGCTGGAAGAGGGGGAGTGGTTTGCCGGCCTCGGCGAGAGCGGTCCAGCTGGCCTTGCGCCGGTCCAGGTCCAGCGAGCCGACCGCGTCGGCATTGGTCAGCCGGTCGAGCGAACCCTTGTCGAGCCGGGCCCGCCGGGCCAGGTCGGCAATGCTGTCGAACGGGCCCGCAGCCTGGCGGGCGGCAACGAGACGGGCGGCGGCGGGCTCCTTCATGCCCTTGATCTGGCGCAGGCCGAGGCGCACGGCGAAGCGCATGCCGGTGCCGTCGCGGCGCGGCATCGCGGTCTCTTCCAGCGTGGCATCCCAGTCGGAGTGATTGATGTCCGGCGGGCGCACCTCGACATCATGCTCGCGGGCATCGCGAACCAGCTGGGCCGGGGCATAAAACCCCATCGGCTGGCTGTTCAGCATCGCGGCGAGGAAGACGTCGGGATAATAATGCTTGAGCCAGCACGAGACCCAGACAATCAGCGCGAAGCTGGCGGCGTGACTCTCGGGGAAGCCGTATTCGCCGAAGCCCTCCAGTTGCTTGAAGCAGCGCTCGGCGAAAGCGGGCTCATAGCCATTGGCGATCATGCCATTCATCAGCTTCTGGCCCATTTCATGGATCGAGCCGGAGCGCCGGAAAGCCGCCATGGAGCGCCGCAACCGGTCGGCTTCGGACGGGGTGAAGCCGGCGGCGACGATGGCGATCCGCATCGCCTGTTCCTGGAAGAGCGGCACGCCGAGTGTCTTGCCGAGCACGTCCTCCAGCGCCTGGGACGGATACTCCACCACTTCCTCGCCGCGTCGGCGGCGCAGATAGGGATGCACCATGTCACCCTGGATCGGGCCGGGCCGGACGATGGCGACCTCGATCACCAGATCATAGAAATTGCGCGGCTTGAGTCGCGGCAACATCGTCATTTGGGCCCGGCTCTCGATCTGGAACACGCCGACCGTGTCGGCCCGGCAGATCATGTCATAGACGGACGGGTCTTCGGCCGGGACGGTGGCCATGGTCAGATGGCGACCATGATGGGTGGCCAGCAGTTCGAAGGCGCGGGCAACACAGGTCAGCATGCCCAGGCCCAGCACATCGACCTTCATCAGGCCGAGCGCGTCGATATCCTCCTTGTCCCATTCCAGCATGGTGCGTTCGGGCATGGCGGCATTGTGCAGCGGCACGATTTCGTCAAGCCGGGCGCGGGTCATCACGAAACCGCCGGGGTGCTGGGCGAGATGGCGCGGAAAACCCATCAGTTCGCGGGCATAGCGCAGCGTCATGGCCAGGGCCGGGCTGTCCGGATCGAGGCCCAGCTCGTCGCGGATGCGCTCTTCCTGGATTTCGCCGGAGGACCAGCCCCACAGGCTTTTCGAGACCGCCGAGATCACATCGCCGGACAGGCCGAACACCTTGCCGACCTCGCGCACGGCGCCGCGCGGGCGATAGCAATTGACCGTCGCGGTCATGGCGGCGCGGCGGCGTCCGTATTTCTCATAGACATACTGGATCACCTCTTCGCGGCGATTGTGTTCGAAGTCGACATCGATATCGGGTGGCTCGCCGCGCTCGGCCGAGATGAAGCGCTCGAACAGGAGGTCGATCCGGTCCGGGTCGACCTCGGTGATGCCGATGGCGAAGCAGACCGCCGAATTGGCTGCCGAGCCGCGCCCCTGGCACAATATGCCGCGTGAACGGGCAAAGCGGATCACGTCCTGCACGGTGAGGAAGTAGGACGGGTAGTCGAGCTGTTCGATCAGGTCGAGCTCGGTGGCGACGGCGGTCCTGATCTTGTCCGGGGCGCCACCGGGATAGCGCGTCTTCAGGCCTTCGGCGGCGAGGCGGCGCAGCGTCTCGTTCGGGGTCTCGTTCTCGCCGATCACCTCGTCGGGATAATTATAGACCAGCTCGTCGAGCGAGAAGGTCAGCCGCCGGGCAATCTCGACCGAGCGGGCCACCGCGTCTTCATAGCCGTCGAACAGGCGATGGATCTCGGCGGCGGGCTTGAGATGGCGTTCGGCGTTGGCGGCGAGATGGAAGCCGGCCTCGTCAATGCGGACATGCTCGCGAATGCAGGTGACGACGTCGGCCAGCGGCTTGCGACCGGGGGCGTGATAGCGGGCATCGGTGCTGGCGACCGTGGTCAGGCCCCAGCCCCGCGCCAGTGCGCTGAGCCGGTGCAGGCGTTCGCCATCGCGGCCGTCAAACCAGCGCGTCAGCACCAGATGGGTCTCGCCATTCAGCGTCGGCAAAAGGGCGGTGACCTTGTCCTGCCAGGCGCGGTCGGGTTCGCGCGGCGGGATGACCAGCAGGACCTGACCCTTTGACGCAGCGGCGACATCCCCGGCGTGCAGATCGCAATCGCCCTTGGTGGCCGCGAAATTGGCGTCGGTGAGCAGGCGGGTCAGGCGGGCCCAGGCGTCCAGATCGGTCGGGTAGGCGGCAATTTCCAGGCCGCAACGGGTGACCAGTCGGGTGCCCGGGACCAGCGTGATCCCGGCATCCTTCGCGGCCAGATGGGCGCGGACCATGCCGGCAAAGGAGTTGCGGTCGGCCAGCCCGATGGCGGTCAGACCCAACGCCGCCGCCTGCGCCGCCATCTCGTCGGGATGCGAGGCCCCGGTCAGGAAGGTGAAATTGCTGGCGGTGAGAAGCTCGGCAAAGCCCGGCGTCATCGATCTTCCCCTGCAGAGCGGGGGAAGTGGCCCGGAGCGCAGCGACGGGTCGATGGGGGAAAGTCCGGCAGCGCGCCGCGAATATCAGCCAGCACCCGATCAAAATCCTGAAACACGGCGTTATTGTCGACACGCAGCACTGTCCAGCCTTGCGCGACCAGCCAGTCCGTCCGCTGCGCATCATAAAGAGCCTGCCCGGGGCTTTGGTGTGACGGACCATCAACCTCCACGACAAGCCGGCCCGCCAGGCAGGCAAAGTCGACGATATAGCGTCCCAGCGGGTGCTGGCGCCGAAAGCGGAACCCGTCGAGGCGGCGTCCGCGCAGGCCCTGCCAGAGGCGGACTTCGCTCATCGTCATGTTCCGGCGCAGGTGTCGGGCCTGTTGGGTGGCGCGTTCGCGGTTCTCTCTCATAAGCGGTTCCTTTCTGACCTCCCCCTCCGTCTCGCTTCGCTCGACACCTCCCCCGCTTTGCAGGGGAGGGTCACGACGCGCCATGGACGAACCATTGGGGGCGGGTGGTTTCGAGGCCGTAGAGGCCGTCGCGGTAAAGCCAGAAGCGGCGGCCCTCGCGGGTTTCGACGCGGAAGTAATCGCGGGTGCGGGCCGGGCGATCGCTCTGCCAGGGACCGTCGCGCCACCAGTCCGGGGCCAGGCGTTCGGGGCCCTCGGCGCGGTCGACCTGGTGGCGGATTCGGCGCCAGACAAAGCTGCGCGGCGGACCGTCGGGGATCTCGGCGACGGCTTCGGCCGGTTCCGGTCGGGCGAGGATCAACAGGGGGCGGCCGGGCGGCGGCAGGAGGGCGTCCTGCGGCGGCGGTTCGGCGACAGCCAGCATGGATGTGCGGGATGCCGACGGGCGGGCAGGGAGGGGGGTGACATTAATGGCCGGGCGCCACAGAGCGGCGCGGTCGGGCTGGTAGGTGGCCCGGCGGGCGGCGCGCTGGACCTTGTCCTCGCCCAGGCGGACGACCAGCCGGTCGGTCAGGCGGGCGAGATCGGTTTCATCGATGCGGCCATCATCAATCAGCCCGTCCTGGCGCTCGCCGAGGCGCTGGGTGGCGCGGGCGGTCAGCTCGATCATCTCGATGCCGAAACCGATGTCGATCTCGGCCCGGTCGAGCTTTTCATTGAACAGGCGGGCGAGATGGCCGGCCTCGCGGGCCGGAGCGGCGGTGCCCAGGGTGAGGAGGTGGGTCTTGCCGTCGACGCGGAACAGGTGGAGATCGAGCCGGGTAACGCCGCGACCGGCCTGTTCCAGGGCCTCGCACAGACCTTCGGCTGTATCCTTCACTCCCTGTTTCAGCCCGTCGAGCAGCAGCAGGGCGTCGACATAGCGGGTGCGGGCGCGAAACGGTGTGACCGCTTGCAGCGGATTGAGGACTTCGCGGACCCGCCCTGTTGCCTGGTCGAGCCGGTCGACGAGTGTGCGTCCGAAGCGGCGTGACAGGCTGGCCCTTGGCATGTCGATGATATCGCCGATCCGCTTGAGCCCGAAGCGGCGCAGCGTTGCAGCCGTGTCGCCGATGCGCAGGGCGGCGACCGGCAGCGGGTTGAGGGCGGACGGGATGTCGTCGGCGATGATCATGCCGTCGGCCCGGCCCGGCGCGGCATGACGGGCCAGGCCCCAGGCAAGACCGAGGGTTGGCGCGATGGCCCCATGGGCGACATGACCCTGACGGGCGAGCGCTTGCAGGGCCTCGCTGAGGAGCGCCTTTTCGCCGCCGAACAGATGGGCGCAGCCGGTCATCTCCAGCAATACGCCGTCCTCGCCCGGCTGGCCCGGGTCGGGGGCCGTCCAGGGCGACCAGCGACCACAGCCGCGGGCCAGTGCCGCGAGGCGGCGGATATCGCCGGCGGGGTCGGCCGGACGCAGTCGCAGGGTCGGTTCCAGCGCCTTGGCGTCGGAGACGGCCTGGCCGACCTGCAGCCCGCGCCGGGTGGCTTCGGCATCGAGCGCATACAGGCGCTCGCCGCCGTTCGTGCTGTGGACCAGGGCAAAGGGCGCGGCCCGGTCATGACCCGGCGCGGCGGGCGCGCTATCCGGTGAGGCGGATGACCTGTCCGGCCAGCGCCTGGCCGACGCCGGAATTGGCGGCGATACCGGGTTGGACGCCGGGCCGGGTGTCAGGCTGGATATCGCGCTCGGTGTCGCGCTTTGGCGATGCCGGTCGGTCGGCCAGCGGGGCAGGCTCAAGGACATGAAACGACGCATGTTTCCACTCGATTTCGTATTCCTGTGGCGGGCCGCCCCTGACCCGTTCCAGGGCGGCATGAAACCGCGGTTCTCCCAATCCCGGCAGCCCTCGTGCGCCGATCCACGCCCGTGCCGGGGACGGGCGGGCGGCGATGCGCCAGCGACTGAGCGCGGCGCTGGGCGCAAGGCCCTCATGCGGTCGTAGCACCAGGGCCAGCGCCCCGGCCCGCCGGGCCGCCTGGTCGAGCCGGCGGGTGGCGACAAGGTCATAGCGGGCCGAGGGACCGGTCTCGCCGATCACCACGGCACCGGCTTTCAAGCCTTCTTCCAGCGTCCACAGCGTGTCGGTTTCGCTGGCTGTTTCGACCAGGATGAGGCGGGCCGGATCAAGCCCCCATTGCGCCAGCGCCGGCGGGTAGGGGCCACCGAAATCCTGGCCCGTCCCCATCGTCCGCCGGACCCACAGCACCGGTTGTTCCTGCTCGCGGCGGCGCAGGTGCGTCGCCATCAGACCCGCCTGGACGGCCAGGGCGGCGGGCGTGTCGAGATAGCCGGCCGGACAAATCTCGTGCAGGCCGGGCGCCAGCTCGAGCGGATGATCACCGCAGCGGGCCGCATCGCGACAGCGGGCCGCATCACGAGACACAATCTGCCCGCTTCCTGCCGCCAGGGAGGCCGGTGCGGTCTCGCCCATATCCAGGGCCCGTATCTGACGGCGCAACTCGGCTAGCTGCTGCCGCCGGTCAGGGTGTGACGGCACAGTCATCAGGTTTGGCTCTCGCTTGATGTTCTTCTTATGTTCTCATTTGAGGAGGAAGAGTCAAGCGTCGAATCCGAGTGCTTTCGCATGGCCGACCAAACGCGCTAGACTCCCCGCCATGTGTGGACGCTATGCCCTTGGAAAGCTTGAGTGGTGGATCCTGCAGGAGACGTTCAAGCTCCAGCAGGGCGCGCTCAACATGGAACCGCGCTGGAATATCGCGCCGACGCAGCGGGCGCCGATCATCCGGCGTGAGGACGGACGCACCGAAGCGGTCATGGCGCGCTGGGGGCTGGTTCCCTATTTCTGGCAGAAGCCGCTGAAAGCGATGAAATACTCAACCTTCAACGCCAAGTCGGAGACGGCCGCCACCGCGCCCAGCTTCCGGGTCCCCTTCCAGAAGCGTCGCTGCATCATTCCAGCCGTCGGCTTCTATGAATGGACTGGCCCGAAGGGTGCCAAACAGCCGCATTTCATTACCGTGAAGGACCAGGACTGGTTCGGTTTTGCCGGCCTGTGGGACCGGGTCGAAATCGAGGGCGAAACAATCGAGAGCTTCACCATCCTGACCACCCAGCCGAACGCGGCGATGGCCGCCATCCACACCCGCATGCCGGTCATTCTGGGCCCCGAGGATTTCGAGGCCTGGACCGATACCGAAAACATGGAGGTCGACAGCCTGCTCAAAGGACTGCCGTCGGACGCCATGGTGATCAAAGAGGCCAACAAGGCGGTCGGCAATGTCCGCATCGACGAGGACTGGCTGATCGAGCCCGGCGATGGCCCGCAGCGGGTCGGGCTGATCTAGGGGGTGGCGTCATCCGAACGTCCGAAAGCAAATCCGTTCTGGTCCCGGACGGCACGGGTGAGGCGGACAAGGATCATGGCGCGTCCCCTTGTCGGGTGTCTTCGGGCATCGCCGCGAGCACGTCGCGCGCCCGTTCCAGCGTGCCTTCATGCCAGACGCGGTTGGTCAGGTTTGTGCGCAGGGCCAGCCCCGCGGCGGCATACAGCTCCGGTGAGGCACGCAAATCGTAGAAGGCCGATTGCAAATGCAGGGGCAGGGCATCCATGTCGCTGGACGCGAATGTGCTGGCCTCGAGCAGGCTGCCGGCATTGTCGGTGATCATCCGCGCCAGCGAGGCGTAGGCCAGTTCCTGGCGTCGAACCTGCTCGTCGAACTCGACCAGCGCGGTCCGCAAGTGTTCGGACCGGATCAGCTGCATTTCGCCGGATGCAACCAGTTCGGCATAGGTGGCCGAGCGGCCGTTGGGCACCGGCGTGCCGATGGCGCTTTCCAGGGCCCGCAGGACGTCCCGGTTGCTGACCTCGTCCGGATTGCGCCGCAAAACAGCCACCAGGGCACGGCCCGCCTCGATCCGCGTCTCGAACTGGTCGACGACGCTTTCGGTTCGTTGCTCGATCTCGGTGAAATCGGCGTGCAAGCGCTCCAGGATCAGCGCTTCGCGCTGGTGCTCGATCCGGGTCTCGTTCCAGGCGGAGATCTGGAAGCCGATGACCACGCCGGCCAGTACGATGATGAATTCGACGATGACGGCGAACCAGTTCTGGGTGCGCAGGGCCTGGGTGATGGAGGAGAGGATCATTCGGATGGTTCCTCCGGCGGCTCACAGGGGCGTGCCGTCGATTCCGCTATGGCTGTGCACATCTCCTGTGCCAGCTCCAGTGTATGGCGAGTCCAATCCGTGACCGCTCGCTGACTGTTATTGCCGAGAAGAAGACGCTGAAGAAACGCATCGTCCTGGCTCAGGACGTCGAAGTCGAATTCCCAACGTCGCTCGCGGACCGTATCCGGAACATAAACCACCCGGGCTCCGGGCTGGCCCACGAAAAGCGGGTCCTCGATACGCAGCCGGACATAGTCGATCTGTGCCTGCAGGAAAGTCAGCTGGGCATGATAGCGTCCGATCGCGGCGCGCAGTTCCGGCGAGCCGATCTCGGCAAACGCGCCATTATTGATCAACTCGTCATAGACCGAGCGTGGCGGAAAGGCTCCGGGCAAGACGCCGACCGAGTTGAGGCCCTGCGCCATGTCGTGGCGGTCGGCCTCCGCCCAGTCATTGGCGATCAACCGCTCGATGGCCTCGGTGCGCAGGACATTCATCCGTTCGTGGAGTTCGATGTGTTCCTGATGATAGGCAATGATCTGTTCTGCTTCATCATGCAAACGCTCCAGCGCTGCGTCCCGCCGTTCCTCGGCGGTGCGTTCATTGGCCCATTGCGAAACCTGGAAACCGATTACAACGCCGGCAATGACAATGACGAATTCCAGCGCCACCGCGAACCAGTTCTGCTGCCGGATGGCGGCCGTGAGTCGGGAGAGGATCATGGTGCCGGCTCCTGCATGTCGTCGATATAAGCCCGCGCCGCTTGGTATTCGTCCCGGCCGGCTTGCGCCGTCTCGCAGACATCGCCTTGCGCGCGGGACAGGGCCTCGCACATCTCGTAGGCATCTTGCAGGGCGCCGATCCGGAAGAACAGGAAGACGCGCTGGTTTCGGGCCGCGTTGACGACCGAGCTGACGAATGCCGGATCGGCTGCCAGTGCGGCGATGTCATATTGAAACCGGCGAAGGCTCGGCGAGGTCGGGTCGTATTGGCTGAATACGCGGCTTTCCAGATTGGTCAGCCCGGGCTCGGTTGAGGTCCGGAACTGGTCGAGCTGGCCGATAATGAAGGTCAGCGAGTCGGCGTACTCTGAAACGGCGTTCTGAGCGTCGGGATCAGAGATGCGGGCCAGTCCACCCGAGGCCAGCAATTCGTCGAACACGGTGCGTGGCGGCGTTATGGCAGGGTAAAAATACAGGCGCTCGAGGCCCAGATAGACGTCCATGTCCTCTCCCGGCGCAATGGTCCCGCTTTCCAGTGCGCGCAACAAGGCAAGGCGTTGCCGGTCCCATTCGGTCATGCCGCCCACACTGCCCGCCCAAAATTCGACCACGGCTTCGGACTCCAAGCGAAGCCTTGCGAGCGCACGTTCATCGTCGACGCGCTCCCGGGCGTTGGCCGCCCATTCGCTGACCTGAAAACCGATCACCACGCCGGCAATGACAATGACGAATTCCAGGACGACGGCGAACCAGTTCTGTTCGCGGATGGCGGCCGTGAGGCGGGAGAGGATCATTCGAAGCCTCGTTCCGTGATTTCGGCGCGCACCTGGTCGCGGATGATCTCCAACTCTTTTCGGCGGCTCAAGAGATGGCTGGCCTGAAACCGGTTCTGCAGTGCCGCGTAATTCAGTCGACGCAAGAAGGTCTCGTCCTGAGCGACCGCGTCGAAATCGAACTGCAGGGTCTCTGTGGTGTAGTTGGCATTCTCTATGTCGGCGACGCCCTCCAGCCGGGCTTCGAAGCGCTGCGAAATTTCGAAAGCAACAGGCGAGAGCCGCATGGCCATTTGCTCCATCCGGGACTGGGAGTCGTTGTGCATCTGCGGGATGGAGGCCAGGGCGTTGCGAAGCTCGGTGTCGCGGACCAGACGCAGCTCACCGGTACTGATAAGCTCTGTCAGCACAGCCGGCACAATGTTTGCTCGCACGACTTCAGTGATCGCGTTCAAACCCCACGACCCTTCCTGCGCCAGCTCCGGATCGCCGGTCTCGGCGCCTTCAAGGAAGAGCGTGACCCAATTGAAATAGGCGTCCGCTTCTTCCCCGCGGCGTTCGAGTGTGGACACGATGGTCGTCAGCTCGACGTCCAGTTGCTGCAGATAGGCCGCCTCGCGGGCCGTTTCTGCGCGCGCCGCATTCCACGCGGTGATCTGGAAACCGATCACCACACCGGCAATGACGATGATGAATTCCAGGGCAACGGCGAACCAGTTCTGCTGCCGGATGGCGGCGGTGAGGCGGGAGAGGATCATGGCGCTGGCTCCGTGTCGGCATGGATAAGGCCGAGCTCGGCATCCAGAGCGGCATGAAGGGTCTCGAAGGCCTCGTCGAGATGCCCGAAGACGAAGACCCCGAAGGCGTGGGCCGTGAGGTGGTTGCGGGTCACACTGGCCTGCAGGGCGGGGGAGGCGCGCATGGCGGCAAGGTCGCAGGAGGCTCGGTAGGTCCAGCCGCCCTCGACCTCCGGGGCCGGCACGCGCTCGAGCCGGATCACCTCGGGAAATGCGGTCGTCAGGTCGATGACATCGTCGTCATGCCGGCGGGCATATTCGCGCGTGGTGTCCTGCCTGGAACTGAAGCGCAGGATGGCGAGACGCAGGGGCTCGTTATCGATCGCTGCGAGCGCCCCTGACCGCCTCACTTCATCAAGCGTCGGCACCGCGTCGACGGCCATACTGATGTAGCTGGACGTGGCCATGGACTGACACTGCTCCGGCGTCAGGGAATCTGCCGCGTCGTCGCCGTCGAGGAGGGATAGTGCCGCGGCCAGTTGTTCGAGCTGTAGCTCGAGCGCCGCCCGGGTCCTGTTCCGGAACGCCATGATTTCACGCACATCGGTTTCGACCCGGGCCATCGCATCCAGCGCATAGGCGCGTTCCGACCGGGCGGAGGCGAACTGGCTGATCTGGAAGGCCAGCAGGACGCCGGCGACGACGATGACGAATTCCAGGACGACGGCGAACCAGTTCTGCTGCCGGATGGCGCGGGAGAGGCGGGAGAGGATCATGGTGTGTCTTCCTCCGCGCCGCGATCGGCTGTGTGATCGATGCCGAGTTCGTCATCGATCGCCGCGTGCACGGTCTCGATCATGGCGTCGATGGTGCGGTAATTGTAGGCTGCTATACTGTCGAGGACGCTGATATTCTCCAGCAGAGCCGCCTGAAAATCCGGCTGCGCCCGCATGTTTTCGAGATCGCAGTGATAGGCGCGCGACCAGGCTTGGTCTCCAGACTCCGCCACCGCCGCGACCAGAACCGGTTGAATGGCACCCGGATAGTGTTCGGCCAGGTTGTCGAACAGGGCTGATAGATTGGTCCAACTGCCTCGACCCGCCCCGCTCATGGCTTCGAGCGCCGAGGCGTTGCGGCGAAGCGCGGAATTATCGATGACGCGCAAAGACCCGGAGGCGAGTAATTCATCCAGGGTGGGCAGCTGGTCGGGCGGCGCCGGTGTCAGGTGAGAACGGCCGATGTGATAGCATTCCTCTGTTGTCAGGACCTCGCGATCGGAAACGCCCATGATCACCGGGCGGGCGGAGTTGAGTTGCTCGACGCGCTCTTCCAACTGGGGCCGGACCCTGTTCCTGACAGTGCCGATCACGATCAGTTCGGCGTGCAGCCGATCCAGTATGTCGCGGGCATAGGCGCGATCAGCGCGCTCACCGCTCCAGGCCGAAATCTGGAAGGCCAGCAGCACACCGGCGACGACGATGACGAATTCCAGGACGACGGCGAACCAGCTCTGTTCGCGGATGGCGGCGGTGAGGCGGGCGAGGATCATGGCGCGGCCTCAGCGTCCGGCTCCGGCCGGACGATACGCTTGGCGCGGACCACGAAGAAAAAGCCGAGCGAGCCGATATAGGTGACGGCCAGCAGGACCGAAATCATCACCGGCATGACCTCCATGCCGGCGCCGCCCGGCCCAGCCGGCCCGAGCCAGGCGAGGTCGGCGGACTGGCTGGCGGTTTGGTGGATATGCACGCCCAGCGCGGCAAAGTCGGAAAAGGCGAAGAGCACGCCGGATCCGGTCATCACGGCTCCGATCGTGTAGAGGGCGAGAAACAGGGCCGCGACCCAGCGCTCCATGCGGTGCGCCAGAAAGAAAGAGGCCGTCAGCATGGCGAAGACGAGCGCCATGAAGTTGGAGAAGATGAAGTTGGCCGTGTTGAGATATTCCGAGAACAGCAGCGCCAGTTCGAAATCAGACATCCATTACCGCCTCCCCAGCCGGTTGAGCGGTATCCAAGCCTGATTTCCGGATCGGCTAAAGGGGAAACCGGACCGGCCGCGTCCCGGTCAGGCCGGCGCCGACGGATTGTCTTGAGCGTAGAGGGCTTCAAGCGTTGCCACCGCCGGGTCGCGAACGATCTGGCTTGCAGCAAAGCGGAAAACCCGCGCGATGGCCTGGCCTTCAACGAGGCCCATCAGGTGAGCGAGGCCGGACGGGCCCTCATCCTTGAGTTCGACATGGCTCGGGTCGCCGGTCAGCACAATACGGGAGTTCTGGCCGAGGCGGGTGACCGCCATCCTTGTCTTCTGGACATTCATGTTCTGCGCCTCGTCAACGATGACATAGGCGTTCTGGAAAGTCCGGCCGCGCATCCGGCCGACCGGCATGATCTCGAGCCGACGGGCTTCCCGGAGCCGGGTCAGTTCTTCCGGTCCGACGAGGTCTATCAGCTCGTCCTCGATGGCGGCGAACTGGCCGTCATAGGCGGTATCGGCCCGCGTCTGCGCCGTGACCACGTCACCCGGCTCGAAGACATGCGGGCGAGCGATGACGAGATGGCGGTACTTGCCGTCTTCCAGCAGGTTCAGACCGGCCGCAAGCGCCAGATGGGTCTTGCCGGTCCCGGTCGGCCCGGCGCCGATGATGACCGGCGGCGACTTGGCCAGCAATGCACTCATGAAGGCATGCTGCATGACGGTCTTGGGTCGAACCGCATTGCGCAGACCGGGAACGCGGAAAGCCAGGCCGCGTTCCAGGGCCTGCCGCAGGCTGGCGGCAATGGCGTCAGCAGCCCAGACCTGTTCCGGCGAGGCACCGTCCTGGCTGGCTTCTGCCGCAGTCTGGACGACTTCCTGAAGCATCATGACGGCCGCCTCATCGCCGGTCACATCCAGACGGTTGCCGGTCAGGCGCAGCGTTGCATGATAGGGCGCCATCTCAGGCACGAGCCGGCTGAGGACATCGGCGCCACCGGTCCGGATCTGCCCGGCGAACGCGTTGGACAGGTCCAGCGAGGCGCGAAAGGGCTCAGCGTCGTCGGCGGTCTGGCTGTCGGTCATAGGCGGGTGGCTCCTGACGGGCTTTGGGCGGCGACGGGCAAGTTGTTGATCATGATGGAGCAATCCCCCTTGGTGTGGGCTATCCTGCACCAGAACCCGTGATTCCAAAAGCGGCGCCGGGACAGTCTACCATCCCCGCCGATTTCAAGTGTTGTCCGGTGCTCGTCCGGTTTTCATACAGGCCCGCCGGTGCGGGAGGTTGCGGTAGCGCATCAGGGCACCAACACGAGGCTGAGCAGGTCGCCGACCGGGAAAGTCTCGGCGAATCTCATTCGCAGGCGGAGCCACCACTTGTCATGCATGGTGACTATCTCGCGCGCCGTGATCGCCCGGACCGGGCTGCTGACATCCCGCTTGTCGAACGGGCGGACGAGGTGGGCTTTCACGGTATTGGACGAAATGCCCAGCGAGCGAGGGCCTTGTAGCTGTCGCCCGGGACCAGCCACTACAGCACCTCCAGCTCTCGCGGGGCGACAGGTCGTTGCCGGGTCCCTTGGCTTTGTGGGCTGCTGGTTTTGCTGGTGCAACCAGGCAACGTGCTCAGTCGACGCGCGAACGGCGGACATCATTCGCGAACAACAAACTCCGGGGGCTGACCGCCGGTGAGGCATTCAGCGCTGGGCGCGTCGACAATGGTCGCCGGATCATCGAAGAACGCCGCCGCCAGCGACATGGCACAGCCGTCACCGCCCCAATTTGTTGTCTCGCCATGAAAACCGTCCGGGATGACCACGACCCGCGCGCGGTCGAGAAACCGCGCGGCGTCATCGGCCCAGCGCGGGGGCGTCAGGACGTCATACTCGCCGGCGATGATCAGGGTCGGCACGGCGGACCGCGTCGGTTCGATCTCGGCTTCCGGACGTTGGGAAACGTCCCAAGCCTCGCAGACATCGGGGTGGAAGACGGCCCCGTCCAGCCCGCCAAACCGGTCTTCCGGGACAGGCGCGCTCGCGCGTTCGCTGAAGGGGTGGGCTTCACTGCACCAGACCGACAGGCGCAGGCCCCAAGCGTAATTGCTAGGCGATCCACGCGCGTCGAGCAAAGGCGCCAGGATGTTGCCATCAAGCCGCGCTGCCGCATCCATGATCAGCGGCGCGCGTGCCAGTGCGGCGCGCGAGCCAAGGGTGGTTACGCCGGCCAGCTCGGCCGCACTGACGGACCGTTCCGTGTCGCCTTCGCCCAACAGCGTAAGCGGCTCATTCTTGGCGCGCTCGACTTGAGCGAAATAGCGTTCGGCCAAATTGGGGTGCGCCGCCGCACAGGATTCGTCGGCCTCGCAGGCGTCGGCGACGCTGCGCAGCGCCGCCTCGTAATTGGACACGCTTTCATCATCATAACGGGCGGTATGCGGCAGGGGTGAGTCGAGCACCATCGACTCAACGGTGTCCGGGTAGTCGCGGACCAGGGTCAGCGCGACGCGGGTGCCGTAAGAAAGCCCGAACAGGCCCCATTGCTCGATATCGAGGACCTGCCGCAGGTCTTCGATATCGGCGGCATGAGCGGCGGAATTGTATTGATCGGGATCAATACCGCCCGCTTCCAGCGTTTCGCGGCAGGTGGTGACAGCGTCGATCAGCGCAGGCGCATTGGGCCTGTCGGCCCGGACCAGTGCGTCGCCGATTTGCTCGCACATCAGGCTGGGCTCGGCATGGACACTGCCGCGCCGCCCGAAGACGATGAAATCGCGATCTGATGTCCAGGGATAGGCGCCAGGATAGGCCGCTGCCGAAAGCGAGCCCAGGCCGGGGCCGCCGGGCAGGAAAAGCACCGGTGCACGCCCCGGTTCCGGAGTTCGCGCCCGGACCATAGCGACCGGCAAACGAAGTTCGCGTGGTTCCGCGGACGCACGGTCTTCCGCAACCACGAGATAGCCGCGCAGGCTGTCCCAGCTGCTCGGCACGGAGACCGGGAAATCGGCGTTCGCGTCGATGGTCTCAAAGCGCGGCAGGCCCTCGCGGGTGATGCCGTCCGGGGTTGCATCGGGTGCCGGCGCGCAGCTCGACACGGCCGCCGCCGATGCCGAGATTGCGGCCAGTTGCAAAGCCAGACAGCGCATATGGGTGATCGCGGCGAGCCAGCGGCATGTTTCGAACATGGTATCCCCCTGATTGCCTCCGACGAGAGCCGCGGCACGCTTCATCATGGCGCCGATTGAGGCGAATGACAAAAATGCCCCGGCAGGATTGCCGGGGCTTCTTCGTGTTCGAGACCGGTGACGGTCTAGTCCTGCTCGTGCAGCCAGGCGGCGTGCTTGGGTGCGCGCTTGGTCTGGCTCCATTCCTCGATCATCGGCCGGGCGACGCGCTTGAGTTCGGCCATCTGTTCGTCGGTGCCGGTATTGGCCGCCAGTTCGAGACGGTGACCGTTCGGGTCGAAGAAGTAGATCGACTTGAAGATGCCGTGATTGACCGGGCCGAGCACGTCCAGGCCTTCGGCCTCGATATGGGCCTTGGCGGCGTTCAGGGCGTCCATGTCCTCGACTTCAAAGGCGATGTGCTGGACCCATTCCGGCGTGTTGCCGTCGCGACCCATTTCCGGCGAGTTGGGCAGCTCGAAAAAGGCCAGGACATTGCCCATGCCGGCGTCCAGGAAGACGTGCATGTAGGGGTCCGGTGCCTTGGTCGAGGGGACTTCATTCTCGGCAATGGCGAGTTTGAAATCCATGCCCATGACCCGCTGGTAGAACTCGACCGTCTCTTTCGCGTCCTTGCAGCGATAGGCGACGTGGTGGATGCGCTTGATGTTGACGGACATGTCGTCCTCCTACTCGGCCGCTTCGATGACGCCGCGCTCGATCTGGTCGCGCTCGATGCTTTCGAACAGGGCCTTGAAATTGCCCTCGCCGAAGCCCTCGTCTTCCTTGCGCTGGATGAACTCGAAGAAGATCGGCCCGATGGCCTTGCCCGAGAAGATCTGCAGCAGCAGGCGCGGCTGGCCGCCTTCGGTGGTGCCGTCGAGCAGGATGCCGCGCTTCTTGAACTCTTCGGTCGGTTCGCCATGCCCGGGAAGACGGTCTTCCAGCATCGCATAATAGGTTTCCGGCGGAGCCGTCATGAAGACGGTGCCGGCCTTCTTGAGGCGGTCCCAGCATTCAATCAGGTTGTCGCAGGAAAAGGCGATGTGCTGGATGCCTTCGCCCTTGTACTCGCGCAGATATTCCTCGATCTGGCCGACTGCGTCCGACTTTTCTTCGTTCAGCGGGATGCGGATCAGGCCATCCGGGGCCGTCATGGCGCGCGATACCAGGCCGGTATATTCGCCCTTGATGTCGAAATAGCGGATTTCGCGGAAGTTGAAGAGGTCCTCGTAATACTTGGCCCAATAATCCATCCGGCCCTTGTAGACATTGTGGGTCAGGTGATCGATCACGTTGAAGCCACAACCCTCGGGATGGATGTCGACGCCTTCGAGATAGTTGAAGTCGATGTCGTAGATCGACTTGCCGTCCTCGAAGCGGTCGATGAGATAGACCGTGGCGCCGCCGATGCCCTTGACGGCCGGGATGACAAGTTCGGAAATGCCCGGTTCGGTCATCACGGGCTCGGCGCCGCGCTCGAGGCATTCGTCATAGGCCTGGGCGGCGTCCTTGACGCGGAACCCCATGCCGCAGGCCGAGGGTCCATGCTCTTTGGCAAAGAAGGACGCCTGGCTGTCGGGCTCATAATTGATCAGGAAATTGATCCCGCCCTGGCGCCACAATTCCACGTCCTTGGAGCGGTGATTGGCGATATGGGTGAAACCCATGGCCTGGAATACCGGCTCGATCACACCGCGTTCCGGCGCGGTGAATTCAACAAACTCGAAACCGCAAAGTCCCATCGGGTTTTCAAACAGGTCAGCCATGTCTTGTCTCCAGCGAAGGTGAGGGGACGCCGGCGTGACGCGTCGGGCGTCGATGCGGCGGCGTGCCATTGTCGATTGGGGCGTTGATTACCGCGTTTGTTGCTATTGCGTCAAGTTGTGATTGCAACTATCATGGCGCCATGAACTCGTTTGATACGCAGTCCCGACGTCAGCCTGCGGGCGACGGACAATTGACGGACAATCGTCCGGCCGCTGACCTTGTGTCAGTCTCCGAGGCCGTTGCCGCACCGGCGCCGGACGGGGCCGAGGATGTCATCCGGCTGAACGAATACTGGCCCTATCAGGTTACCGTACTGGCCGACCGGATTGCCCGCCAGACTTCGGCCATCGTCAAGCGCGAGGCAGGGTTGAACCTGTCGCAATGGCGCGTACTGGCGGCCATCGCCGAGGCGCCCGGACGGACAGCGGTCGAGGTCGTGACGGTGACGCCGATGGACAAGGGCATTGTCTCCCGCGCAACCAAGGCACTGCTGGAAGCCGGCCTGGTCGTGCGACGGGCATCGCAGGCGGATGGTCGGGTCAGCCACCTCTATCTGACCGGCAAGGGCCGGGGCGTGTATGCGCAGCTGCGTCAGTCGGTGGAAGCCGTGCCGCTTTCCGGCAACCGGATGATGGATCGAGCCGAGCAGGCGGCCTTCTGTGCACTGGTGAAGCGACTGGCCAATTCGCTTCCCGAAGCTGACCGGTCGGGCTGAATTTCATTCATCAAATATCACCGGATATTAGGTTTTGACGGTGTATAGGGATCGTTGGAAAAAGGGTCCCGCCGTGCGTCAGGCTGTCATCATTTGTGTTCACGTCCTTCTGTCGGCGGCCTTTGCCGCGATATCGGGACTGGCTGCGCACAACATACTGATGTCGTCCCTGTCGACGGCCCGCGCCGAGATGTTGCAGACCTATATCCGCGTCCGGGCGGACCGCGAACAGACCCTGTTCGACGAGGCCCGCGTCCTGACCGAGGCCGCCGAAGCCGCATTCTTGCGTCGCCACGAGCTGTTGGTCGCCGATGAGATCCTCGACGAGTTCGACGCCCTGTTCCCGGATTTTGGCGACGGCACCCGCCGGTCCCACCCCGACTTGTTTGATGGTCGTGTCATGCCCGGTGCCGACCATGTGTACGGCATCGGCGCCTTCCTTGGCGACGGGGTTGCCATGACGCCCGAGGAACAGCGGCGCTACATGGCCGGTTTCCACGTGGTGCGGGCGTTCGGCGAGGCCCATCTGGGCGAGTTCTCCAGCCTTTACTATTTCACGCCCGACCGACGCGTCGTCATTTTCGCCCCCGACCGGCAGGACCGCCTCGCCTTCTACCGCTACGAAGCACCGGCCGATTTCAATCTCCAGGCGGATGAGGACCCGCGTCTCTTCAGTGAAGACACCAATCCCGACAACGCGATGCAGTGCACCCAGCTGTCCCGCTTCGTCTATTCCGATGGCGGCGAGCGTTCGGCCACGGCCTGTCGCAAACCGATCCGGGTCAATGGCGAGCTGATGGGGGCCTTCGGGACCTCGATCGACATGACCGAGCATCTGGCCTCCTCGCTCGAGGCGCCACCGGCCGGCGGCGTCAATCTGGTGTTCGATCGCGACGGCAATGTGATTGCCCGCGGCCAGACCCTGCAGCAGGCCCGGGCCATCGGCATCAACCCGGTCGAGATCATGTCCCTGCTGCGCGATGATCCACGACCGCGTGGCGTGGTCGGATCGTCCGGCAGCGAGTTTTTGGTGGCTTTCAGCCGCATTGCCGGCCCTGAATGGTATTTCGTCTCGGTCAGTCACCTGGCCGGGATCAAGGAAACCGCCACCCGCTGGGGCTGGCGTCTGGGCTACTTCATTTTTGTGATTTCGGTGGTGATCACCAGCATTCGCGGTCTGCTGCGGCGCTCCCATCTGGTGCGGGCCTTCCTCGAGCCGCAGACCCCGAAGCCGCCGGCACGTCGCTATGTCCCGGTCACGACGCCGGACCCCGATGGTGGGGCCGAGCCGGCCCGACAGCCGCCCGGGCCGGAGCCGCAACCGCCGACAGCGACCTGACCGCCTCGCGCGGCCAACCCCGCCCTTCACGGCCACTGCACGGAATAAGCACTGGCCAGCCACGCCCTCACAGCGTAAGAGGGCGCGCCTTTTCACGACAGGAATGACATCATGAGCGCGTCCCTCGACAAGCTGCGCAATATCGCCATCGTGGCGCACGTTGACCACGGCAAGACCACGCTGGTCGACCAGCTGCTGCAACAGTCCGGAACGCTGGGCGAGCGGGCCAATGTGTCCGAGCGGATGATGGATTCCAACGATCTGGAAAAAGAGCGCGGGATCACCATCCTGGCGAAGAACACCGCCGTCACCTGGAATGACTGGAACATCAACATCGTCGACACCCCCGGCCACGCCGATTTCGGCGGTGAGGTCGAGCGCGTCCTGTCGATGGTCGATGGTGTCCTGTTGCTGGTCGACGCCGTCGACGGCCCGATGCCGCAGACCTCGTTCGTGACCAAGAAGGCGCTGGCCCGCGGTCTCAAGCCGATCGTCGTGATCAACAAGGCCGACCGTCCCTCGGCCCGCCCCGACTGGGTCGTCGACCAGACTTTCGACCTGTTTGACCGTCTCGGCGCCAATGAGGAACAGCTCGATTTCCCGGTTGTCTACGCCTCTGCCCTTCAGGGCTGGGCCGCCAACGAGGCCGGCGTGATCGGCACCGACATGACGCCGCTGTTCGAGATGATCACCGCCCACACGCCGCGCCCCGACGTCGACCTGGACGGCCCGTTGCAGCTGCAGGTCTCGGCGCTGGACTATTCCTCCTTCACCGGCGTGATCGGCATTGGCCGTGTCGCCCGTGGCCGGGTGGCCCGCAACCAGCCGGTCATCGTGGCCAAGGCCGATGGCCGCCAGGTCCGCGGCAAGGTGCAGCAGATCTTCGGCTTCCACGGCCTCGAGCGGATCGAGCTGGAAAGCGCCCAGGCGGGTGACATCATCACCTTCACCGGCATCGACAATCTGAAAATCTCCGACACGCTGTGCGACCCCGACACTGTCGAGGCGCTGCCGCTGCTGTCCGTTGACGAGCCGACCCTGTCGATGACCTTCCAGGTCAATGACAGCCCGTTTGCCGGCCGCGAAGGCAAGTTCGTCACCTCGCGCAATCTGAAAGAACGCCTCGAGCGCGAGCTGATCCACAATGTGGCACTGAAGGTCGAGCAGCAGGACAATCCGGACAAGTTCACCGTCTCCGGACGCGGCGAACTGCACCTGTCCATCCTCATCGAGACCATGCGCCGCGAAGGCTTCGAGCTGGCGGTCGGCCGTCCGCGGGTTGTCATCAAGGAGATCGATGGCGTCCAGTGCGAGCCCTATGAGAGCCTCACCGTCGACCTCGAGGAAGACCATCAGGGCGGCGTCATGGAAAAGCTCGGCCAGCGCAAGGCTGAGATGAAGAACATGGTGCCGGACGGGCATGGCCGGGTCCGCATCGACTATGTCATCCCGACCCGCGGCCTGATTGGCTTCCGTTCCGAATTCCTGACCCTGACCTCGGGCACCGGCCTGATGTTCCACACCTTTGATCACTACGCCCCGAAGACCGGCGGCGAAATCGGCCAGCGTCACCACGGCGCCATGGTGTCGATGATCGACGGCAAGGTGCTGGGCTTTGCGCTGTTCAACCTGCAGGAACGCGGCAAGCTCTTCGTCGGCCACGCGGTCGAGGTCTATGAAGGCATGATCATCGGCGTCAATTCCCGCGATGACGACATGATCGTCAATCCGACCAAGGGCAAGAAGCTGACCAATATGCGGGCCTCGGGCACCGACGAGAACATCGTCCTGACCACCCCGATCAAGCTGACCCTGGAATACGCGCTGGAATTCATCAATGACGACGAACTCGTCGAAGTGACCCCCCAAACCATCCGCATCCGCAAGACCTTCCTGAAGGAACACGAGCGCAAGAAAGCGTCACGCGGGAAAGAATAGGCATCAAACCCTTGTCATCCCCGTCGGATGTCCGGCGGAGCCCGGCGCCATAAAGGGGACAGGTGTAATTAACGCGGCCGCGTTAATTACACCTGTCCCCTTTATGCATTTTCACGTCCCCACATAAAGCTTGCGCTTGCCGGACTCGGCCTGTTTCTTCGCCTGCTTGAGCAGCTTGTGATACTCGTCGGGATCGCGGGCCCAGGCGTTGGGCTCCATGCCTTCGCCGAACTCGCCGTCGAGCATGCGGGCGATGTCGCGCAGGGTCTGCACCATGTCGAGGCGGATACTGTCATCATCGGCACGGAAGTACTCCGTCAGCTCATCCAGCGCATTGGCCAGCCAGCTCGCTTTGAGACGGTCCAGCAGGATTTCGGCTGTCGCGATGGCGGCCTTGCTGTCGCCCTTGTCGAGTTGCTGATGCATCGCGTCGTGGATGGCCTTCAGGGCCAGGCATTCATAATGCACGCAATCGCCGATCAACGCGCCTTGCGTGGTGGTGAGGTCGGGGTTTTTCGGGGTGATCGGCGTTTGCGGGTCGATCGAACGGGGTGAGCGAGGCATGGTGATCTCCAATTTCTGGCAGGTTTCAGACAGGGAAAAGTGTTTCGCGCGGCGTTGGCCGGGCGAGAGGCGGGAGGAGAACGGGATGTCGGCCAATGCCGATAACCGGTTGATTTTATAACGTGACATCGCCGACATCCCGTTCGCGGAGATTTCCCGGACGCTCTCGCGACCGATTCCAATGCGCCAGGTACTGAGGGTCGGTCGTGTAGTGCCCCTGGACCTGATCGCACGCCCTGCCGGAGCATCGGGACGTCATCCCCGACACGCGGACAGGCTCCGCAAGTTTCCGGGCACAAGTGACAGGGCCCGTGCCTCCCATCCCGAAAACCGAGGCCATTATCGCCTGGTGGGGAGGGGGGAGGATAAGTTTGCTGATTTTATTTGCCAGAGCGCACTTTCCCTCTCCCCCGGGAGAGGGTCAGGGTGAGGGGTAAATCCCGGTGAGTGCAGCAGGAATCCCCCTCATCCGGCCTTCGGCCACCTTCTCCCAAGGGAGAAGGAAAGGGGTGCGTGGGCGGGGATAAAGGCGGCGCCGTTTCATCAATAGCCCGCCAACCCAAAGCGCATTTTTCCCGGCCGCAGCCCCGCAAAAGCGGGGCGAAGAGCCGGGACCCACGAGACCCTCCGGCAAGCGATGAGTCTCCCGTCGGTCCCGGATGGCGCTGCGCGCCTCCGGGAAAAATGAGCGGGAATGGGGATGAGGACCTGCGGCACGTTTCTTCCCCGTGATGGGGGCGTGGCTTCCCACGCTGTGAGACGGAAAGGTTTCTCCATACCCGACCCTCGACAGTTTCGCTTCCACCCGCTACGCATCCCGTAACAAAACGCAAACCCCGACGGGAGGTCCGTACCATGTTTGATAATTTGTTTTCCCTTGAAGGCCGTGTGGCGCTCATCACCGGGGGGTCTCGCGGGATTGGCGAGATGATTGCCGAGGGGTATGTGCGGGCCGGGGCGAAGGTTTACATCACCGCGCGCAAGGCGCCGGAATGCCTCGCCACGGCCGAGCGCCTGTCGGAGTTCGGAACGTGTATTGCCCTGCCGGGCGACGCGTCCGGTGCTGACGGGGCCAGGGCCCTGGCGGCGAAATTCCTCGAGCACGAGACCAAGCTGGACATTCTGGTCAACAATGCCGGCGCCGCCTGGGGCGCGCCGCTGGACGAGTTTCCCGAGAGCGGCTGGGACAAGGTCATGGACCTCAATGTCAAGACGCCCTTCTTCCTGATTCAGGCCCTGCACGGCGCCCTCAAGGCGGCCGCCTCGCCGCAACAGCCGGCCAAGGTGATCAATATCGCCTCGATCGACGGGCTGTCGGTCAACATGATGGAGACCTATTCCTATGCCGCGTCCAAGTCCGGCATCATCCACCTGACCAAGCGCCTGGGTCTGGAGATGGCGAAGGAAAACATCAATGTCACGGCGATCGCGCCGGGGGCTTTCGCCTCGAGCATGAACAAGGTCGCCCGCGATCATGCGGACATGGTGTCACAGGGCGTACCGTCGGGCCGGGTCGGCGAACCGTCGGACATGGCCGGCGCGGCAATCTTCCTGGCCTCGCGGGCCGGGGACTATGTGGTCGGCTCGACCGTGGTGGTCGATGGCGGCGTGGCCCAGGCACGCGGGGCATTCTAGGGCGCCAGGCCATGCTGGATTGAATGAGGGCGGGCTCGGTGAGGGCCTGCCCTTTCTCGTGGCTGGTCGCGCGGTTGTGCCATGTCTGACGGTCGTACGATAGCGGTCGGGCCGCCGCGGGCCACCTCGTGGCGGCGAGCCAAATCATCGTTGCCGGTGTTGGTTAGTGCGTGTGGAATTCGTCCCGGTGCGGCGGATCTGGGCGCGTTTACAACGACCGGCCATGCGAGGCCCGGCTCACCCCACACGATATCCGATACCGTATCGCTCTGTGAACCCAGACAGCGAGGTCGCCATGTCGTTATCCGCCCTGATCGCCACCCTTACCCTGCAAACCGCCGCGTTGGACCCGTGTATCGCCGAGGACAGCCGAAGCTGGCCGGTCTTCGTTGCCTCCTCCGGTGTCGGTTCCGAGTACCGGCGTGAGGACTTTACCCCGTCGAGCGAAACCGGACGCCCCGACCTGTTCTCCAGCCCACAAGTCAATGTCCGGGTTGGTCTGCGGATTTCCGCCTTCAACGTCGAGCCCAACAATCGCAACGCCGTGTCCGGGAGTGTTCGGGCCGACCAGAATATGGAGATTCCGCTGTGTGCTCTGGCGCAACGGTCCGAACTGTTGGCACTGGCCGAGACGCTCCACGGCGCCGTCGGGGTCAACCAGGCCCGGATTGAGGCTCTAGAGAGCCAGATGGCCGGTTTTTCCGGGGCCGTGGCGGGTTTTCCGGCTCAGTTGGCGACATTGAATGAGCGCACCCGGCAGCGTGTGGAATCTGGAACGGCCCTGTCTGCGGCATTGATGGCGGTCAGCCCCGCACCCGGACGCAATTACCGGCTGGGATTTGAAGTTGGTGCGGCGGGTGACCAGCATGCCCTTGCTGTCAATTTTGCGGCCCGCCGGGACCAAATGGACATGTCTGCGTCTTTCGCCGTCAGCGACGACAACGCGGCTGCCCGACTCGGCGGTGGGTTTAGCTGGTAGGGTCGCGCCCGGGCCGACATGGGAAGCAGGCGCCAAAGTTTCCGCCAGCGGCCACATTCGTGCCGGCGCGGGTATGCGGGCCCGCCCCTTTTCGATGCCCGCGAGAGATTTATTCGGATGCAGCGGGTAGGGTCACCGCTTTTCGGGTATCAGTTTCAACGCCCTGAATGGTCATATTAAATAGCATTGCCGTACTGCGGCATTGATGGCTTGAGTTGTCCTCTCCTGGTTATCGAGGGAGCGAGAGGATATTCGCAATGTTCAGGCCACGAGTGAGCATCAATCGTCTGGTATGGATCATCGCTGTCCTGGTGATGGCGATCTCGGTGTATCGCTACACCAATGGTGTTCTGATCACGCTGGGATACCGAACCGGATTGCTGCCGCTTCAGAGCCTTCCGACAGAGATGCAGCACTGGCTACCCGGAATCCCGCTCTGGCAGGACGTGATCTATTTGGCTGGCTATTTGGGCGTGATCGCAGCCCTGATCCTTCTGGTGTCGCGACGCAAGGCGGTGTTGTGGATGTATGGTATTGCTGCGGGCATTGCGAAAATCGACTGGGCCCTGCTGTCGCCCAGTCCGGAACCCCTGGCCGTGTTGCTGGGATGGTCGGCCTTCGTCCAGTATTTCGTGATCCTCAGCCTTGTCATCCTGCTGCGTCAGCGTCGCTTTCTGCACTAGGGGGCGGGCCGTTCGCATGACCGGAACAAGAACGGGCGCCGGAGTGTCCTCCGGTGCCCGTCTTTGTTTCAGCGCTGTGTCGCTGCCTGTCGGAGCTTATTGCTCCAGGCGACGCACTTCCACGTCGCCCATGTCGAGCTCGCGGATGCCGGCTTCGATCTCGGCGGCGTCGCCGATGATCAGCCAGACCAGCTGTTCCGGGTGCACGACTTCCTGCGCCGCGGCGCGGACCGTTTCCAGATCGAGCGCGTGGTAGCGCTCGGTGATCGTGGCCGGATAATTCCAGTCGCGGCCCAGATTGGCGCTGTTGGCCAGTGAGTTGCGGACCGCAGCCGAGGTCTCGAACTGACCCGGCAGGGAGCGGGTCGAGTTGTTGACGGAGCGCTGCAGCTCCTCGGCCGTGGCCGGGTTGGTCGAGGTGAACTCGTCAAACTCGCGCAGGAGTTCGGCGAGCGAGTCCGAGGTGCGGTCAGTCTGGACCGGTGCATAGACCAGCCAGGGCCGCTGGCCACGGGCACCCCAGAGCAGGGTCTGGGCACCATAGGACCAACCCTTGTCCTCACGCAGGTTCATGTTGACCCGGGCCGTGAAGGAGCCGCCGATGGCGTCGTTCATGGCCGAGTAGACTTCCGGATTGTCGACCGAACCGGACGGGCCGATCAGTCCGGCCAGGATCAGCGATTGCGGCGAGTTCGGACGATCGATGATGATCACCCGGGCCTCGTCGGCATTGCTGGCCTCGGTCAGGTTTTTCTGCGGCAGCGGCGCGTCGGGTGCGCGCCAGCCCCGGAAGGCCCGCTCGAGGATCGGCGTCACCTCGTCCAGCGTCGTGTCACCGACGATGAACAGCGTGGCATTGTCCGGACGCAACCAGGCTTGCTGGTGGGCCAGAAGATCGGCACGGCTGAAGCCGGTCACCGCTTCCGGCGTGCCCGATCCGGTGAAGGGCACCGAATAGGCGTGGCCCTCGCCGAACATTTCCGGCGGCAGCATGCGCAGGGCGATGGCAATCGGATTGGCCATTTCCTGCTGGATGCCGTTCAGCGTCTGGGCGCGGACACGGTCGATGTCCTCGTCCCGGAAGCTGGGATCGGTGATGACCGTGGCCATCAGCTCGACCGACGGACGCAGGTTCGCGGTCAGGGCCGACAGGGTCACCGACGAGGTGTCCAGACCGGCACCCGTATTGAGATTGGCGCCCAGGCTTTCGGCCCGTGCGGCAATGTCGGTGGCATCCATCCGGCCGGCGCCTTCGTCCAGCAGGTTCATGGTGAAGCTGGCGAGACCCAGCTGGCCGCCCTCGACACTGTCAGCCGCATAGCCGGCATCGAAGACCATCTGCATCTCGACAACCGGCACCGCGTCGCGGCGCACGAAGACGATGTCGACACCGTTGGAGAGCTGTGCGGTTTCAACCGACGGCCAGACCAGTTCCGGCGTCGAATCCACGACTGGCAGGGCCGAGCGGTCGGCGTCGGTTTCAACGCTGGCATACTGGCCAAACGGCAGCACGGTAATCTCGTGCGAACCGGTGGTCAGCCATTCATTGGCCGTTGCCGTGACCTGGTCGGCGTCGGCATTGTTGAGACGCTCCAGCTGGGTCCGCCAGAAGCCGGGATCACCGGCATACAGCGCGCCCTCGGCGAGGGTGACGGCCTTGCCGCCAAATCCGCCGATCTGTTCCAGGCCACGTACGACACCGGCATTGATGCGGGTGCGGGCGGCGGCCAGTTCGTCTGTCGTCGGGCCTTCGGCGAGCAGTTCGGCGACGATCTCGTCGATCCGGGCCGAGGCCGCGTCCACGTCCTCGCCCGGATTGAGCGTGACCTGGATATGGAACTGGCTGGCCAGCTGATGGGCTTCGACATAGGCGAAGGCACTGGTGGCCACCTGGCGGCCGAACACGAAGTCCTGGTACAGGCGCGAAGTGCGACCGCCGCCCAGCACGGTGGCGAAGAGTTGCAGGTCATTGCGCTCGGAGGTGATCCGGCCCGGCACGACCCAGGTGCGGTAGATGCGCGATTGCGGCACGTCATCATAGAGCACTTCGGTGGTGTCGTAGCGGCGCTCCGGGATCCACTCATTGATACGGTTCAGCGGCGGGCCGACCGGGGCGTCACCGAAATAGCGCTCGACCAGCGGACGGGCTTCCTCGGCATTGATGTCGCCAGCCAGAACCAGCACGGCATTGGTGGCGCCGTAATACTGCAGGAACCACTCACGCACATCGTCCAGCGAGGCGGCGTCCAGATCGTCCATCGAACCGATGGTCGAGTGGGCGTAGGGATGGCCTTCCGGGAACAGGGCGCGCAGCTGCGAGTACTCGACCATGCCATAGGGCTGGTTGTCGCCCTGGCGCTTTTCGTTCTGGACCACGCCGCGTTGTTCATCGAGACGGTCCTGGTCAATGGCGCCGAGCATGTGGGTCATCCGGTCGGATTCCATCCACAGCGCCATTTCCAGGGCCGGTGTCGGCACGGTCTGGAAATAATTGGTGCGGTCAAACCAGGTGGTGCCGTTCATGCCGGTCGCACCGACCTGCTCGAAGGGCCCGAAATACTCGTCATTATAGTTTTCCGACCCGTTGAACATCAGGTGTTCGAACAGGTGGGCGAAGCCGGTGCGGCCTTCCGGTTCGGCGCCGGATCCGACACCATACCAGATCGAGACGGCGACGATCGGCGCCTTGCGGTCCTCATGGACCACGACGGTCAGGCCGTTATCGAGCTCGAATTGTTCAAACGGAATGTCGACATCCGGGACCTGGGCGCTGGCCAGACCTGTCAAGGACAGGGCCGCCGCGAAGGTCGCCGCGAGTAAGCGGTGCATGAGTCTCTCCCACCTCAGCGTTGATAGATGCGACAGACATAGATTGTTGCCGCCACAGGTGAAGTAAATTTCCGGTAATCTTCGGTCTGTGGCAGGCGGGGCCCGGCCGGATCAGGCCTTTTTGACGAACCCGGTTTTCAGACCCATCTGGCCGACGCCCTCGATCCGGCAGTCAATGTCGTGATCGCCGTCAACCAGGCGGATATTCTTGACCTTGGTGCCCACTTTCACGACCTGGCTGGTCCCCTTGATCTTGAGGTCCTTGATCACCGTCACCGTGTCACCGTCGGCCAGTTCGGCCCCATTGGCATCACGCCAGACCCGGCCCGCCTCGCTCTCGCCGGCAGCGGCTGAGGCCTCGGCTGACCATTCATGTGCGCATTCCGGACAGACCAGCAGGGCGCCGTCCTCATAGGTCCACTGGCAATCGCATTGCGGGCAGGCGGGCAGGTCGCTCATGGCTCAGGTCCTTTGCGGGGCCGGTCGGGGCAGGCCCGCCCATAAACGCGCCCGCCCGGTATTCGTCCAGCCGTGAGCTGCAGGTCTATTGAGCGAGTTGCGTCGCCATCTGGTCGAACCAGCCCTCATACATCGGCGCGACATGGGCGCCGTAATAGAGCAGCTCGGGCGTGTCGTGGCGCAGGGCGAGGCGGGCCTGGGTGAAGGCGGTCGCCGGCGGCAGGTCGTGGCTGGGCGCGCCGTGGGCGGCTTCCAGCGCCGCGCGCAGGGTGTCGGCTTCCCCGGCATCGGTCAGCACCCAGACGAAGGCGAGAGCGTCATCGGCAAAGACAAACTCGGCGTCGCGCGGGGCGCCGGCATGGGCGAGGCCGCCGCACTCGGCCTGGATGTGACGGGTCTGCGCTATCGGCAATTCCTCTAACGGCAGTTCGCGGATGGTCAGCGTGGTGCAGGCGGTTTCGAGCAGCGGGCGGATGGTGGCGAGGCTGGCCCCGAATCGGGCCGCATCCGGCGCGCTGTCCGGGCCGGCGGAGGCGGCGGGCTGTGCGCTGGCACAGGCGGTCAGTGTGGCGGTGGCGACAGCCAGCAGGGTCAGCGCCGAAAAGAGGGGAGCGGGATTTTTCATGGGGGAGGTCCTTCAACCATTTTGACAATGGCCAAGCTTTGTCCGACCGGCCCCGTCCGGTCGTCCCGGATCAGGATACGGGACGTGCCGGGTCGCGATGCGGGACGTCAGTCCTGCGACGGGCGTGCCGCCGCCGCCCGCGCAAAGGCCCGGCTCGGTGTCTCACCCCGAACGGTCCGGTACAGCCGGTTGAAGGCGGATTTGGAATTGAACCCGGCCTCGAAGGCGAGGGTGAGCAGGGTCGCGTCGGCGCGCTTGGGGTCGGACATCAGGGCATCAACGGCATTGATCCGCAGCCCGTTCACATAGGCCGAGAAGCTTTGCCCGCTACCGGTATTCACGGCACGCGACACGTCCCGCGTACTGCCTCCTGCTGCGCGAGCGACGTCGGCCAGTGACAGGCGCGGCTCGCGCCACAGCTCCTGCGAGCGGACGATCCGGTCGATGCGGGCGAAATCGGCCAGCGCGTCGGCATCGTCCGGCCCGGACGCGGCCCCGGCCCGCCCGGCTTCAAGTCCGCGTGGCGACAGGGCTCCACGGTCGCGAACATGGATGCGGCTGCGCCAGGTCAGCGCGCTCAGCAGCGCCGTCACGGCAACCAGGACCAGGGCCAGTCCGGCATCGTCCAGCTCGGGAAGGCGCGCGGCGAAGGTCGAGCGACCAATGTCGAAGGCGGCGATCACCACGAACGCAAAGAAGGCCTGCCGGACCCAGCGCAGGCTGACCCGGTCGTCATCGGCGCGGACCTGGCCGGCCAGCCGCCCATGGTCGCGCAGCGCCAGGAAGGTTGCGGCCACATAGCCCAACAACAGGGGCAGGCCGCCCAGTTGTGGCCAGGGATCCGCGGGGCGGACGAGGACCACCAGCAGGGCGGGGACAAGATGAATGAGATCCCGCCACCCCGGCCGGGCCTCGCGGTAGCAAAGCCCGCGCACGAACAACCACAGTCCCGGCCCGTACAGCAGGCCGAACGCGCTGGTGATATCAGCCTGCGGCGGTAGCGGGGCGAGCGTGGTCACCAGATTGGCCAGCATGTGCGCCGCGAACACCAGGCACAGGATGGCGAGGCTGGGCGAGATGCGCCGGACCAGCAGGTAGCCGGCCAGACCGCCGGCATGATAGGCCGCCAGCAATTGCACCGCGTCGATCAGGGTCAAGGTCAGCCTCCGGCGCCGATCGCCTGGACCACGCCGGCAATGACAGCCGCATTGAAGGCGATGCCGAGTGTCGTGATGGTCGCGGCCAGCGCTGCCACCAGCGCCAGCATGACCGCCCGTACGGGGAACATCATCACGGCACGGACCCGCTCCGGGCCGGCCCATCGGGGCCGGGTCAGTTTCTCTACCAGGTCGACAAAGCCGCCTCGCCACAGCGACACCGTGATGAATATCCAGATGGCGGCCCATACGAGCGGGGCGAATTTCAGGGCCAGGTCCATACCGGGCAGGTCAAACAGGATTTTCAATTCATCAAACATCACAAGAACTCAAACGTCCCGGCAAAGGCGGCGGGCACCTTCTCATTAGCCTTTCCGGTACCCGCGCGCTACATCCGCACAGGGACGGCGCCGCAGGCGGTGTCGTGTGCAATTGCCGGTGACGGCGGCGACGGATCAACAGGCCCGCGCGCGTTTCACTGGCGACAACAGGCTCGGGGACAGGTTTACAGGAATGATGTCGATGAAGCGGATCTGGATCGGAGTGATCGGTCTTGTGGTGCTGGCTGCGGCCGGCTGGTGGTGGATGTCACGCGGCGCGGACAGTGCCGGAGAGATCGTGATCGAGACCCACGAGGTCACCCAGGGCGAAGTGCGCCGGATTGTTGCGGCATCGGGCGCCGTTCGGGCGCTGGTGACGGTCGAGGTCGGCTCGCAATTGTCCGGGCAGATCGAGAGCCTCTATGCCGATTTCAATGACACGGTCGAGGCGGGCCAGGTCATTGCCCAGCTCAATCCTGAGACTTATGAGACCCGGATCCGCGAGGCCGAGGCCAATCGCGCCACCGCGGCCGCCACGCTCGCCCTGCAGCGGGCCAACCGCCTGACGGCCGAGGCCAATGCCCGATCCGCACAACAGGAGTATGACCGTATCCGGGCCCTGTTCGACCGGGGTATCTCGGCCCAGGCGGCGCTCGACAATGCCCTGACTGCGCAGGAAGCGGCGCAGGCCAATCTTGCCGTTTCCGACGCCCAGATCCGCAACGCCCAAGCCGTGCTCGCCCAGCGTGACGCAACGCTTGAAGGCGTTCAGATCGATCTGGAACGGACCACCATCCGCGCGCCGATCAATGGCATCGTTGTCGACCGGGCTGTCGATGAGGGCCAGACCGTCGCCGCCAGCCTGTCGGCGCCGACCCTGTTCACCATCGCCCAGGATCTTGGCCAGGTGCAGATTGATGCCCAGGTCGACGAGGCCGATATCGGCCAGATTTCGGAAGGCCAGCCGGTCTCCTTCACCGTCGACGCCTATCAGGGGCTGGAGCTGGAGGGCGTGGTCGAGCAGATCCGTCTGGCACCGCAGACCCTGAACAATGTCGTCACCTATACCGTCGTGATCTCGGCGACCAATCCCGGTCAGCGCCTCCTGCCCGGAATGACGGCCAATATGGACATCATCACCGGCGAGCGGACCGATGTGCTGACCGTGCCGAATTCGGCGCTGCGCTTTCGTCCGTCGCCAGCGCTGGAAAGCCGGTCACAGCCGGTTGAGGCGGGCGGACAGCGCGGTGGTCGCCCTGGCGGCGGCCGGGGTGGTCCGGGCGGCGGACGCAATCCGATGGCGCAGATGGCCGAGCAGCTGGAGCTTACCCAGGATCAGCAGGAACGCGCCGGCGCGATCTTCCGGCAGGTCTTCGGCCGCATGGCCGCAGCCGCCCAGTCGGGCGAAACGCCGGACCGCGCGGCGGCCCAGGCCGAAATCACCCGCGAGTTGCAGGCCGTGTTCACGCCGGAACAGATGACCCGCTATCGCGAGATCCAGCGCGAAATGCGCGAAACTCGCAGCGTCACGCTCTGGGTGCTGGAAGACGATGGAACGCTGGCCGAGCGCCGGGTTCGCGTGGGCATCAATGATACCCAGCAGACCGAGGTGGTCGGCGGCCAGCTGGCCGCTGGCGAGGCCGTCATCACCCGGGCCCGCGAGGTGCGCGAATAATGCCGGCGCTGATCGAGTGCCGTGATCTGGTCAAGACCTACACGATGGGCGACCAGACCGTGCACGCCCTCAACGGCGTCTCGCTGGATATCGAGGCGGGCGAATATGTTGCCATCATGGGCACGTCGGGCTCGGGCAAGTCGACCCTGATGAACCTGCTCGGCGCACTCGACCAGCCGACTTCGGGAGAGCTGCGGATTGCCGGCGAGAATGTGCGGGCGCTGGGGCCGGACGCGGTGTCGCGCTTTCGCAACCGGACCATCGGTTTCGTCTTCCAGCAATTCAATCTCCTGCCGCGCACCAGCGCGGTCGAGAATGCGGCCCTGCCGCTGGTCTATTCCGGCATGCCGCATCGCGACCGCGTCGACCGGGCCATGAAGCGCCTGACCCAGGTTGGTCTGGGCGACCGCACCGATCACCATCCCTCGCAACTCTCCGGGGGCCAGCAACAGCGCGTCGCCATTGCCCGCTCCCTGGTCAACGACCCCAAGATCCTGCTCGCCGACGAGCCAACCGGCGCCCTGGATTCCAAGACATCGGACGACATCATGGCGATCTTCGACCAGCTCAATCGCGAGGGCATCACGGTCATTCTGGTGACGCACGAGCAGGAAGTCGCCGATCATGCCCGGCGCCAGATCGTGTTCCGGGATGGCGTTGTCGTGGAGGACCGCTCATGAATGCCTTTGCTTCGCTCCGCGTGGCGCTGACGGCGCTGCGCATCAATGCGCTGCGCAGCGCTCTCGCCATGCTCGGTGTCATCATCGGCGTTGCCTCGGTGATCGTTCTGGTCTCCATCAGTGAGGGCACCAAGCAGGCGGTCGAGGCGCAAATCGCCAGCTTTGGCGCCAATCTCCTGATCATACGGCCGGGCTCGTCGATGTTTGGCGGCCGCCGCGGCGGGGCCGGTTCGGCCGATCCGATGACGGACGGTGATGTCGAGGCGATCCGCAATGAAGTGGCCGGCCTTGCGGGCGTCTCGGGCGAGGTTTCCGCGTCAACGACCCTGGTGTTCGGCGGCATTAACTGGAGTTCTCGCATCCAGGGTGTGAACCCGGACTATTTCTCGGCCCGCGGCTGGGTGATCGACGAAGGCCGGGCCTTCTCGGGAGCCGAGGATACAGGCGGCCGACGCTTTGTTGTTGTGGGTCAGACGATCATTCGCGAGCTGTTTGATGGCGCCAGCCCGCTCGGTCAGTCGATCCGTATCGGCGGCCAGCCCTTCGAGGTTATCGGGACGCTGGAGCCCAAGGGCGAGAGCTCGTGGGGGCAGGACCAGGACGATGTCGTTTTCGCCCCGCTCTCGACCGTGCGGCAGCGCTTCGGCGCCGGGATGCGGGTGACAGTCCGCGACGGCGTGTCGACGATCTACGCCGATATCGCGCCGGGCGAGTCGACGTCGCGGGTCATCGCCGACATCGAGGACCTGCTGCGCATCCGGCGCGAGATCCAGCCCGGTGCCGAGGATGACTTCGCGGTCGGGTCGCTGGCCGAATTCATTCGCGCCCGCAATGAGACCGAGAGCCAGCTCGGCCTGCTGCTTGCCGTTGGTGCGGGCATCGTGTTGCTGGTCGGCGGAATCGGGATCATGAACATCATGCTGGTCTCGGTCACCGAGCGAACGCGTGAAATCGGCCTGCGCCTCGCCGTTGGCGCGCGCCGGGCGGATGTGCGCAACCAGTTCCTGATCGAAAGTATCGTGCTGTGCGTGATTGGCGGGCTGGCCGGGCTTGTGGTTGGCGTCAGCGGCACGCTCATCTATGCCGAGGTCGGCCAGCTGGAGATCGTGATCGACCCGGTCATCGTGGCCATCGCCATCGGTGCCTCGGCCTTTGTCGGTGTGTTCTTCGGGCTCTATCCGGCGCACCGCGCCTCGCGTCTCAATCCGATTGATGCGCTGCGTTTTGAATAGGCTGACAGGTTGAACAGGTTGGCCGTTCGGGCCCTGTCAGCCGGCGTCCCGGATCGGGGCGGGCGGGGTGCGGGGCAGATTGAAAATGAATGTTGAGCCCTGACCCGGTGTCGACTCGACCCGGATCTGCCCACCCAGTCGCTCGACGGCCTGACGGACCACGGCCAGCCCGATCCCCGTGCCTGAATATTGGTCGCGCGTGTGCAGGCGCTGGAATGGCGCAAAGATCTTTTCGGCAAACCGCGTCTCCAGTCCGATCCCGTTATCGGTGACGGAAAAAGTCCAGTCCGTCTCATCAGCCTCGGCCTCGATCAGGATGAGCGGATCGGGCTCGCCGCGATACTTCACGGCATTTGAGATCAGGTTTTGCATGATCTGGGTGAGCAGGACGCGGTCGGACTGGATTACCGGGAGCTCGGCCGCGGTAATGCGGGCCCTGCTCTCGCTGATCGGGGTTTCCAGTTGGTCGATGATGTCGGCGACCAGCGCGGTCATGTCGACTTTCTGGAGGTTGAGCGGCTGGCTGGCGAGTTTGGAATAGGACAGGAGGTCGTTGATGAGCCGCTGCATGCGTTCGGCGGCGTCGGCGAGGAAGTCGAGGCTGCGGGCCCCGTCCTCATCCAGCTTGTCAGAATAGCGGCGCCGCACCAGCGACGAGAACGCCGCCACCTTGCGCAGGGGTTCCTGCAGGTCGTGCGAGGCAACCGTGGCGAACCGGTCCAGCTCTAGATTTGTCCGCTCGAGCTGTTCATTGATGGTCTTGAGCTCGGTGATGTCGGTGAGGGTGGCGTAGCTGCGCTGGGGCTTGCCCTCCGGGTCGCGCTCCAGGAAGGACGACAGGATAACATCGACCGGCTCTCCGGACTTTCGCAAAAAGCGGTACTCCGTATGGGTGTTCTGGCCAGCTTGGAACAGTTTGGGCAGTTCGACCTGAATGGCGCGATCACGCGATTCCGGGGCGAGGAAATCGGTTGAGCGCCGACCGATGACCTCCGATCGGGTATAGCCCAGATGGGACAGCCAGAAATCGCTGACCTCGACGATAAAACCATCGGCATCGATCGTGTGCATCATCGCCGGTGTCGCACGATAGATGCGTTCGAAACGGGCCCGTTCGTCCGCCATCAGGTTTTCCAGCCGCCGGGTCGCGTCGATATTCCACAACACGCCGGACGCGGCGGTTGCCCGACCGGTCTCGTCACGTTCGACAATGCGCCCGGTTGCCCGGTGCCAGACATAGTCGCCATGCCAGTCGCGCAACCGGTACTGGTCGTCGGCCTGGACATCGGGCGACGTCAGGATGTGCGCGACCGCGGCATCGACCGCGACCAGATCGTCCGGGTGGATGCGCTTGCGCCATTCGTCCAGCGGCACGGTGTGCGCTTCGTCATCCCCGAACAATTCGGGGACAATCGTGCCGCGCAAATTGATGGTCTGGCCGACCAGGTCGATGCGCCAGGTGCCGAGCGCAGCCGCGGTCACCGCCTGCAACAACTGCTGTTCACGATCGGCCAGGGCCTCCTGCGTGGTGAGGCGTTCGGTGATGTCGGCGATGAATCCCGTGGCACTGACCGGATTGCCGGCAGCATCACGCTTGGAAATCTGGCCGCGATTGTGGATCCGGATCCAGCCATCCCGGTCGGATTGGTAACGAACCACAAAATCGACTGCGTCCCTGTCCCCCGTTTGCAGCCCCCGAATGGCCTCGCGGGTGGTTTCCAGATCATCCGGGTGAACGCGGGTTTCCCAGTCGTCGTAGGTGACGCGGGCATCGGCGGGTGGCAGGCCCATCATCTCGGCGATGACGGCGCTGATTTCGGCGATGCGGGTTTTCAGATTGATCCGCCAGGCCCCTTCTCCGGCCGCCAGCAGGGCTTCGCGCAGTCGCCGGTCGCTTTCTGCCAGGGCCCGCTCAAGGCGTCGCTCCTCGGTGATGTTGCTGACAATCCCGGCGGCGCGGGCGGCGCGCCCCTCCGGTGTCCATTCCACGACCCGGCCGCGCGAGCGCAACCAGATTTCCGAGCTGTCGGGTCCGATGACGCGGAACCGTCCGAGATCCTGGCTGGTGCCGGCATCATCCTTGCCCCGGACCTGATCGGTGAAGCCTTGAAACCGGTCACGGGCGAGCTGTTCGGCGTCGGTTGGCATCAGGCCGAACCAGTCTTCCAGCGTGATGGTGGCCCCGTCCTCAACCTGCAACAGCCGCGACAACAGGCCGGAAATCCGCAGGCGACCGGCCGCGATATCCAAGCTCCAGGCGCCGTCATTGGCGCCTTCCAGGCCTTCGCGCATCAACTGTTCGGTCTCGGCCAGTTTCAGTTCCAACACCTTGCGCTCGGTAATGTCGACCAGCATGCCGATGGCGACCGGAGGCCGGGTGTCGGGTTTGACCTCGCCGCGCGAACGCAGCCAGACCCATGACCCGGTGCGGGCGTCGAGCAGGCGATACTCCACGTCCAGAACGTTGGCCGTGCCATCCGCCAGCGCCCGCAATTGACGCGCGACTTCGTCACGGTCATCGACATGGATGCGTTCGAGCCACAGCCCGCCATCCATCTCCTCCTCGTCGTGCTCCCCAAGGCCCAGCATGGCGCGGATCGGTCCGATCGGGGTCACCTTCAAGGTGGACGGATCGACTTCCCAGACTCCGCTGGACCCGAATTCGATCGCTTCGGCGAGCTGTCGCTCGCGCGCGGCGAGCCGGGCTTCCAGCCGGTGGCGTTCGGTGGCATCGGCGACCACGCCCGAGACGCGCAATGGCTCGCCCTCGCGGGTGAATTCCGTGACTTTTCCCCGCATGTGGAGCCAGCGCGCTTCGCCGTCGGCCCGGGTGGCCTGGAACACGATGTCGAGCGGCCGCGTGGGCTGTGTGCGCAGGGTTTCGAACGCGCCGGCGAGCGCTTCGCGATCGTCCTCGGCGGTGGTTTCCAGCCAGCGTTCCAGCGAGATCGTGGCGTCGGCACTGGAAATGCCGAGGAACTCGTTGATGAAGCCGCGCGTGGAGCCCAGACGCGTGACCAGGTTGAGCGAGAACGCGCCTTCATTGGCCGAGGACAGCGCTGCCCGCAACTGGATGTCGCTGGCTTCCAGCTTGGCCTTCAGGCTCAGCTCGGCGGACACATCACGGATGAACAGCAGGGTTGCTGGCCCCCCGTCTTCCCTCCCGTCTTCCCTCCCGTCTTCCCTCCCGTCTTCCGGTCCGTCTTCCCCGCCGGCCGCCCGGGCGGCAACGGTCTCGCCGTCGAAAACGCGGCTGGCGCGGGTGCGGTAGCGGGCCGTGAAACGACCCTCTGCCAAGTCGTCTGGAATGTTGAACCGGTTCGCCTCGAGCCCGTCATAGGCGCGCGGGTCGGCGAACACGATCTGGGCCCGCTTGCCGGCCAGGTCGGCCCGGTCATAGCCCAACAGCTCGGCCGCAGCGGCGTTGACGGCCGTGATGGTGCCGTTGGCGTCGAGGGAGAGAATGGCCAGCGGCGAGCTGGCGAACAACGCGCGTTGCATATCGGCGGACCGTGAGGTCATCGCGTCCAGGCTCCCGCAGCGTGTGTCATCCACAACCTCTTGGCATTTGCGTCTGTGACAGTGTGACTGAGTCCCGCCCGGAAGGAAAAGGATTGATGCCCCGGAAACTTAGCACCGTCGCGGTGGTGCCGTCACGCAAAGACATCCCGCCCCTCGGGCAGCTGGGCCTGAGAACGAGGCTGGTCATGAGCCATTGTGTCGATATGCTCCCCCGCTACCGAGTATTTGGGGAGTATAATTGTGCCCAAGGCCCATGCCAGCCTGTCCGCGACAGCACCGATCCTGCAGGTCTCCGACCTCAATGTGAACTTCCAGACCCCCGACGGCGAGGTCGAGGCGGTCAAGGGTGTGTCGCTGGAGATCAATGCCGGGGAATGCCTGGCGATTGTCGGCGAGTCCGGGTCCGGCAAGAGCCAGACCTTCCTTGCAGCGATGGGCTTGCTGGCCTCGAACGGCAAGGCGACCGGCTCCATCAAGTACCGCGACATGGAGATCCTCGGCCTGTCCGCGAGCAAGCTGAACCGGGTCCGCGGTCGCTCGATGACGATGATTTTCCAGGACCCGCTGACCTCGCTGACGCCGCACATGACGGTTGGCGACCAGATGCGCGAAGTGCTGGGCATTCACATGAAGATGCGCGGCAAGGCGGCGGATGCCCGCGCCCTGGACTGGCTCAACCGGGTCCGCATTCCCGAGGCCAAGCGCCGACTGGCGCAGTATCCGCATGAATTGTCCGGTGGCATGCGCCAGCGTGTGATGATCGCCATGTCGATGTTGTGCGAGCCCGACCTGCTGATCTGTGACGAGCCGACCACCGCGCTTGATGTGACGGTCCAGGCTGAAGTGCTCGATATCATGGACGAGTTGAAGCACGAGACCGGCGCGGCGCTGGCCCTGATCACCCATGACATGGGCGTCGTCGCCCGCATGGCCGACCGGGCCCAGGTGATGAAGCACGGCGTCTATGTCGAGGGTGGCACCATCGAGGACATCTTCGCCAATCCGCAACATGATTATACGCGCATGCTGCTGGAAGCCATGCCGCGCCTTGATCGGCCGGACCGGCCCGGCCATACGACGCTCAAACCGGTTGCCGCCGCGGCCGACGCCGAGCCGCTGCTCGCGGTCGACAACGTCAAGGTCCAGTTCCCGATCCAGGTCGGCGGAGGCCTGCGTCCGACCTTCAAGATGCTGCGCGCCGTCGACGGCATCAGCTTCGACCTCAGGCCCGGCGAAACCCTCGGCGTGGTTGGCGAGTCCGGCTGTGGCAAGTCGACCCTGGCCCGCGCCGTCCTGCGTCTGGTTCCGGCCCAGGAAGGCGCCGTGTCGTGGATCGGTCGCGACCTGCTCGGTCTCAAGCGCGACGCGTTGCGCAAGACCCGCGAGGAATTCCAGATCGTCTTCCAGGACCCGCTTGCCTCGCTCGACCCGCGCATGACCATCGGTGCCTCGATCGAGGAACCGCTTCTGACTTTCCGCAAGTCGATGAAGCGGGCGGAACGGGAAGTCGTGGTCAAGGAGATGATGGAAAAGGTCGGCCTCGACCCGAACATGATCAATCGCTACCCGCATGAATTGTCGGGCGGCCAGAACCAGCGCGTCGGCATCGCCCGGGCGATGATCCTGCGGCCCAAACTCGTCATCTGTGATGAGGCAGTGTCGGCGCTCGACGTGTCGATCCAGGCCCAGATCGTCGAGCTCCTGATCAAGCTGCAGCAGGAAATGGACCTGTCGATGATCTTCATCTCGCACGACCTGTCCGTCGTGCGAGAGGTCTCGCACCGGGTCATGGTCCTCTATCTCGGCCGGATCGTGGAGCTGGCGGACCGGACCGCCATCTATGAAGATGCCCGTCACCCCTACACCCAGGCACTGATCTCTGCCGTGCCGGTGCCGGATCCCGTGGTCGAGAAGGCGCGTGTCCGCGTCAAGCTGGACGGCGAGCTTCCCTCGCCCATGGACAGCCGGGCCCAGCTCCGCTTCATGAAGTCCAAGCTGGTCGACGATCCTGATGCCGACCAGTACCGACCGCAGCTGATGGAAGTGGCCGAGGGGCACTGGGTCGCCGAACACGACCCGTTCGAGCGCCCTGCCGACTGATACGTGGTTTGCGGCTAATTCACTCGACTTTGGACCGGACACCACTAGGTTCCGGTCCTGAAACCATGACCTGGAGCGCATAGATGGCATTGAAATTCGGAACGGGAACGGGCGTCACCGGCCTGACAGCGACTGTCGTGCTGGCTGTGGCGCTCGCCGCTTGCCAACCGGCTCAGGAAGCCGCTGAACCGGCCGCCGCTATCCCGACCGACTATGCCTTTGTCCACGAGGTGACGGACCTTCCCGCCGATCCGGACATCATCTATGGCCAGCTCGAGAACGGGTTGCGCTATGCGGTGCGGACCAATGAGACGCCGCCCAATGTCGCCTCGGTGCGGATGGTCTTCAACATGGGCTCGCTCGGCGAAGCCGACGACCAGCGCGGCCTGGCCCATTTCATCGAGCACATGGCCTTCAACGGCACCACCGACGTGCCCGAGGGCGAGATGGTGCCCCTGCTGGAGCGTTATGGCCTGCAATTCGGGCCCGATACCAATGCTTTCACCGGCTATGAGACCGTCGGCTACCAGCTCGATCTGCCCGATGCCGGCGATGATGCGGTCGAGACCGCGCTGTTCCTGATGCGCCAGACTGCCAGCGAAATCCTGTTCGACCCCGAGGCGATCGACCGAGAGCGCGGCGTGGTGCTGTCGGAGGAACGCGTCCGCAACACCCCGATCCGTCGCTGGAACAATGCCTTGTGGCGCTTTCGCCTGCCCGACACGCTGATCCCGGATCGCGATGCCATCGGTACGACCGAAGTGCTGGAAAACGCCCAACGCGACCGTTTTATCGACTACTACGAGAATTTCTACACGCCCGAGCGCGGCATGGTCGTCGTGGTTGGCGATGTTGATCCGCAATCCGTGATTGCCCGGATCGAGGCCAGTTTCGCGGATTGGGACGGTCTCGAGACCCCGCGGGAAGATCCCGACCTTGGCACCGTGTCGGCAGACCGCCCGATCTCGGCGGGCTATTTCCATGACCCGGAAATCTACACCATCTTCACGGTCGATGCGGTGCGCCCCTTCACGCCGGTCCTCGACAGTGCAGCGGCCCGTTTTGACAATAACCTGGCCAATATCGGTGACGCGATTCTCAGTCGCCGTTTCGCCACCCTGACCAGTTCGGGCACCTCGCCGCTGATTCAGGCAGCGGCCAATCACGGCTCGGATTTCGGCGTTGCCGACCGGGCGTCGGTGCTGGCGATAGCCCGCCCGGAGCGCTGGGAAGAGGGCGTCGCTGCGGTTGAGCAGGAATTGCGCCGGGCGCTCGAGCATGGCTTCACCCGCGCCGAGCTGACCGAACAGATCGCCAATCTGCACACGGCCTTGCGCGATGGTGCCGAGCAGGCGGGCACGCGGCCGACCTCCGGCCTTGCCGACCAGATCTGGTCGAACTGGCGCTCGGACCAGGTCCTGACCACGCCGCAATCTATGCTGGAGCGCTTCGAGGCAACCTTGCCGGACGTGACCCCGGAGGCTGTTTCGGCAGCCTTCCGGGCCCGCTGGGACGGGGTTGAACCGCTGCTCTTCCTTGCCACCTCGGTCGAGCTGGAAGATCCGCAATCGCGCCTGATCGACGCCTGGCAGTCCAGCGCGACCCAACCCGTCGAAGCGCCGGAAGACCAGGGCGAGCTGAACTTCGCCTACACTGATTTCGGCCCGGCCGGCGCGATCGCCTCGCGGGAGGAAATTGCCGATCTGGGCCTGGTCCGCCTGCGCTTTGAAAACGGCGTGGCGGTAACGTTCAAACCGACTGACTTCGAGGACGGAACAGTCCGTGTCCGCCTCGACTTCGGCCGCGGCGAGCTGGAACCGCGGGCGATGCCGGCGGTCGACATCATCGCCGGGTCCGTGTTCACGGCGTCCGGCCTGGGGGCGCATTCTGCCGATGAACTCGGCCGTGTCCTGGCGGGCCGCAATATCGGCTACAGCTTCAGTGTCGGGGATGACAGTTTCAGCTTCAACACGGCGACCACGCCGGGCGACCTGCGCATCCAGATGGACCTTCTGACCGCTTTCCTCACCGATCCGGGCTGGCGCCAGGAAGGCATGGACCAGTTCCGCGCCGTGATCCCGGAAATCCGCCGCAACGCCTATGCCACGCCGGGCGGTGTCATGTCGGCCGAGGTTGCACGGCTGATCCGGTCCGGGGATGAGCGCTATGGCCTGCCCGACCCGGAACAGGTTGCCGGTGTCGACATGGCGGCGGTACGCGAGTTTCTCACGCCGGCGCTGGAACGCGCGCCGATCGAGGTAACGATTGTCGGTGATGTCAGCGAGAGCGCCCTGGTCGATGCCTTGGCCGCGACCCTGGGCGCCCTGCCGGACCGGGCCGACAGCTGGCCCGACTATGACGAGGCCCGCACGCTGGTCTTCCCGGAACCGGTCGATGAGCCGGTGGTGCTCGAGCACAATGGACCGGCCGACCAGGCCCGCGCCAATGTCTACTGGCCGACCTTCGACGACAGTGACCCGGCCCGTACGCGGGCGATGTCGCTGCTCAATGCGGTGTTCGATCTCAAGCTGACCGAGCGCCTGCGCGAACGGGAAGGGCTGACCTATTCGGCCTCGAACGCGGCGAGCGAGTCCGATGTCTATCCCGGGTATGGATATCTCTATGTCGGCGCCGATGTCCGCCTCGAGACGCTTGACCAGACCTACACTGCGATCAATGAGCTGGCCGCCGACCTGGCAGCCGGGTCGATCAGCGATGATGAGGTGCTGCGAGCGCGCACGCCCCTGCTTGAACAGATCGAGAATGCACGCGAGAGCAATGGCGCCTGGATGGCCTGGCTGTCACAGTCCTGGGCCCATCCGGACCGGCTCGACCGGATCCGGTCCCTGCAGTCGGACTATGAAAACGTGACCCGCGAGGATCTCGTCGCCCTGGCCGAAACCTACATCGCTCCCGAGCGCAGCTGGCGCGTCACCATCGTGCCGCGCGATGCCGAATAACTTCCAGCCTACAGGACTGATACCATGACCCGTTTTGCCCTCGCCGCGACCTGCTGCGCCCTGGCGCTGTCGGCTTGTTCGCAACCCGTCGACACGGCCACACCGGAAACCGAGACTGAAACCGAGACCATGACCTCAAACACCACGCAAACCGAACCCGTCGCCACCGGTGATGAGGCCGCCCTGCGCGCCCGCCTCGAACTGGCACAGCGCGTCGTTCCCAATCTCGATCAACTGATCGCGCGCCAGCTGATTGTTGATGAGGCGCGCACCTGCTCCGTCGATGAGAGCGTGACCATTCCGCTGGTCGACCTGCCGGAGGATGCCACCGACCCGGCGGCCAATGGCGCCCAGGCGGATTCCTATCTGGCCGCCATGCGAGACGAGCCGTGCGTGTTCGCCCTGCCGTCGGGCCTGATGTTCCGGATCCGGACCGCCGTGGAAGAGGGCGCGAGCCCGATGCGTGGCGATATGGTAACGGTCAATTATCGCGGCCAGTTGCTCAATGGCGAGGAGTTCGACAGCTCATGGGCGCGCGGCGAGCCGGCGACCTTCCCGTCCGATCGCCTGATCGCCGGCTGGGTCGAGGCCCTGCCGCTGATGCAGGTTGGTGAGCGCTGGGAACTCTTCATCCATCCGGACCTGGCCTACGGCATGCGCGGCACGTCGGGCGGACCGATCGGTCCGAACATGGCACTGGTGTTCGAGCTGGAATTGCTCGACCTGCCGGGCTGAGCCGACGTCCGGAAATTGAATGAAACGACCTGACGCCTGTCGTTTAACGCGACAGGCGCAGGTTTGTCAGGTCGCCGGCAATCATCTCGAAAGCGTCTTCCAGCGCTTCCGATGACGGCGAGTCGAAGTACAGGCTCGGATGGCTGGCGCAATCCTCCATCAGGCTGCGGGTCGAGCTGGAGTTGACCTGGAAGGTGATGGTGTAGACGCGGATGCCCTGGGCCTTGGCATAGATGCAGGCGTCTTCCAGCCGGTTGTCCAGGCGGTTCGACAAGGTACTGCTGCTCGATGAAGTCGTGCCCAACCGTCCGTGAGCCGAAAAGCCATAGGCAGAATAATCGGACCGCAGATCCGTGGAGCGCCCCCTCAGAACGTTCTCGCCATCGGTCAGGATGACCATCGCCTTGATGATCTCGCGGTCGTCATAGGCCGCGCCTTCGGTGAAGGGCTCCTGCGGGGACAGGAGGCGGATGCCCCAGCCGACACCCTGCGGGATATTCGTGGTCCCGCTGGCATCCATGTCCCGGATGGCGTTGAGCAGACGCGAGCGATCGGTGGTCAGCGGCGTGACCGGTTCCGTTGTGCAGGCCATGTTCGGGCTGCCACCGCTGGGCCGGCCCCGGTCATACTTGGCGAGGTTGAGCAGGCGTCCCAGCAGGCCGCCGGTCAGGCCGTCGCTGAGATAGTCGTTGGAATAATCGCTGTCATTGTCCGGCTCGTCCGGCGCGAAATAGGGCACGAACAGGGTTTGCGGATTGCCGCGAGACGGCGGGGTGTCCTCGATGTCGTGCGGGATGGCGCGGGCCTCCACACAGCCGCCCCAGGACGTGTTGCGCAAATCGTCGAACAGGTCCCAGTGATTGATGGTGATTTCCTCGGTCGTGCAGCGACGGCGCCGGCGCCGCCCGGTGCAGGTCTCGACCTCGACCGTGCTGCCGCCGGCCCATTCGGCGTGCAGGGGAGACAGGGCATCGGGGTCGAGCCACCAGGCGCGCTGGTAATTGGTGCCCAGATTGACCGTCGCCGCGAAGGGCACCAGGCCGATCTTGACGTCCTCCGGATCATCGGCGGCGTCGAACAGGATTTCGGTAAGCAGCTCGGCACTGTCGCGCAGATTGCGGATCTTCGAGCCGCCCATCGAACCGGTATTGTCGAGCACCATGACCAGTTCCAACCGTTGGCGGGCCCGCTGGACCTCGCTCTCCCAGTGGACCGTGATGTAGTCGAGTCCGATCATGCCGAGCATGGTGGTGCGGACCCGCGCCTCGCCGGACACGGTCACCGTGTCGGTGACGTCATCGATGCGGACATTGACGTTCTGGACGACGCCGAGCTCCCGGCCGGGATAGTTGGCGTCGATGAAATCATTGGCGATGCTGGTCGCTTCCGCGCTCGACAGGCTGGTATTGACGCCGACCGCGAGGGCGGCCGCATCCAGGGCCTGGGCCAAACGCGAGCGGGCGTTCATCGACTGGCTCAGATCAACCGCGCCGCCCGACAGCAGGGCAACCGGGACCAGTGTGAGGGCGAAAATCGTCGCCACATTGCCACGGGTCTCGCGGCAGAAGCGGGCGCCAAGTTTGATCAGGCCTTTGAGCGGCATGGCATTTATCCCGTACACAATGCGCTCAATCCTAGCGATGGGGGATTAAGGCGGTGTTATAAGTCACGGTTATCGGGACGTTAATTCGGCCTGCATCCGGATCGGGACGCGTGGGCCGTATTTTGTCGTCGGGTCCCGTGCTGAAGCCGACAGGATGCCTGCTTTGGCCTGCCCGGTGCAGCGTTGTTTGATATCGCCGTGAAAAACTCCATAACAGCCGCAATCAAATACGGATCAGATTGTCGCCATGCCCGCCTCAACCCATCTCGACACCGCCATTGCCGAACTGCGCGATCTGGTCGCTTTCGACACCACTTCGCGCAACTCCAACCTGCCTTTGATCGACCATGTCGAAGCCAGGCTGCTGGCGCTGGGAGCGGTGTGCGAACGCATCCCCAATGAGGACGGCAGCAAGGCCAACCTGCATGCCCGTTTCGGTCCGGCGATCGATGGTGGTGTGGTCCTGTCCGGCCATACCGATGTCGTACCGGTCGATGGCCAACCCTGGACCTCTGATCCCTGGCTGCTGACCGACAAGGGCGATGGCCGGCTCTATGGCCGCGGTACTTGCGACATGAAGGGGTTTTCCGCCTGCATTCTGGCCCTGGCGCCGAAAATTGCCGCGGCGGACCTGAAAAAGCCGGTCCATATCGCCCTGTCTTTTGACGAGGAAGTCGGCTGTCTGGGCGCCCCGGCACTGATCGACCGCATCATGGAGAGACCGGTGAAGCCGGCCATGGTGGTGGTGGGTGAGCCGACCGACATGCAAGTCGTCACGGCCCACAAGGGCCTGTTTTCGGTGATTGTGACAGTGCGGGGCCGTGAAGCGCACTCCTCGCTGGTGAGGGATGGCGCCTGCGCCATCACCCATGCGGTGCCGCTGATGCAGTACCTGGTCGATCAGGCGCAAGCCATGGTGGCCGCCGCGCCCGCCGACAGTCCTTTCAATCCTCCACATGGCACGCTGACCATCGGCGAGATCAAGGGCGGCACCGCGCTCAACATTCTGGCGCTGGACTGCGAATTCGGCACGTTGATGCGGCCCTGCCCGTGGGACGATCCGCACGCGATAGCCGCCGGCCTGCGCGAGCGCGCCGCCATCATCGAGGCGGAGATGAAAAAGAGTGCGCCGGATGCCTCGATCGAGATCAAGGTCCGCTCTGACGTCCCCGCCTTTGCGCCGGAACAGGACGGCGCCGCGGAACGCCTCGCCCGTCAGCTGACCGGCGACAATTCCACCCGCGTCGTGTCCTACGGTACCGAGGCCGGGCAGTTCCAGGCAGCGGGTCTCAGCGTCGTCGTCTGCGGCCCCGGCTCGATCAGCCAGGCACACCAGCCCGACGAGTTCGTGGCGATCGACCAACTCGATCAGTGTTGCGTGTTTCTGGAAAAAATGGTGCGGGCCCTGGAGGGCTAGCGGCCTGGAACCGGGCTGAAAGCGCGACGTTTCCAGAATGGCCCAGCCCGGTTTGCGCCGAGTATGCAGGTCTATCCGATCAGGCCCTCAAACCCGGCGCCTGGCTGGTCCGGAAACACGTGCCTGTCCAGATCGCTGCGGGCCAGACCCCAATGCTCTGCGAGGACGGTTCGGAACAGGTCCTCGGTTCGGTTGGCCGGGATCAGGTCGCGGTCCTCATGGAGCGTCCCGAGGCCGGGCCAGTCGCCGATGAGGCGGCCGCCCCGGACGGCCCCTCCCAGCAGGAAGGCAGTACCTGCGGTGCCGTGATCGGTTCCGCCGGACCCATTGGCGCGGACCGTGCGGCCAAATTCTGTGACCATGAGTACCGCGGTCCGCGGCCAGTGCGCCGCGAGCCCGTCGCGCAGGATGCCCAGGGCCTCGTCAAGCGCGCCCAGCCGGTTGGCGAGCTGACCCTCATCGCTGCCCTGGCGGACATGGGTGTCCCAGCCATCCAGACTCATAACGGCCAGCCCGGGCCCGTCCGGCGCGGCGAGCAGGTTGGCGGCGGCGCGGGCGGTTTGCACATAGGCCTGGCCCGGCCCGCTCCCACCGCCCATGCCGGCCATCGACATGCCGCCAGCGATGGCATCCGTCTCGACGGCCATGGCGAGGGTCTCGGCGAGCCTCGGGTCGCCGGCATAAAGGTCGATGAGCCGGCTGATCGTGTCGTCGCTGGGGTCTGGCAGGACGCCCGGTGACCACGATGTCGCAGCGGCATTACCCCTCAGGATGAGCGGAACGGTCTGGCCGATTCCGACCGCGGAGGGGTTCGGCCGGGTCAGCTGCAGGGCGCGGTTGAGCCAACCATCGCGGATTACCGCGGTGCCCGCTTCCAGATAATCCTGGCCGTCAAAATGCGACCGTTCGCGATATCCGGTCGCGGTTGCCGGCAGCAAGACCAGCTCATTGTCACCCCAGGCCCGGTACAGATTGGTGAGGCGCGGATGGAGCCGAAAGCCCTGACCGACATCGAATCCGCCGGAAATGGCGAGATCGCGCCGGAGCTCGCGATACCGGGCTTCTCCAGCAGGGATCAGCGCCGCGAGGCCATCCATGGCACCGCGCAGGATGACAACGACGAGTTTGCGGTCGCTTGCGGTACGGGCATGGGCGATGCCGGGGCCACCCAGTGCCAGGGCGCCGGTGGCGAGGGCACCGGTCATCAGGGCGCGTCGGTGAAGCGGGAAACGGGTCATGGTGATCTCCTAGCGGCGCAGGAATTCGGGCGACATGAGCAACAGGGTCAGACCCTGTTCGGCCGACTCCGACCGGGCGATGGCGAGGGCGGTGGCACCCTCGAGCCGCGGGCCGAGGATTTCCGGGGCGCGTTCGCGCGGCCGCGCACTGGCGCCGACCCGCCGGGCCAGCTCATTGGCAAAGTCGAGACGTTTCATGAGGGCGTCCGGCCCGCCCCATTCCGCCTCGGTATCCGGCCAACCGGCCGGTGAAGGGGCCCGGAACGGCACCTGGCCGAGGGCGGCAAGTGATGCCCGGAGGGCCCGCATCTGGAGTCGGGGCAGATTGAGCGCGCGCACCGTCGAGACCAGGTATTCCTCCGGCGTCTTGAACTTTTGCGGGTCCGGCTGGAAGGCGCCGGGCGCTGTGATCACGGCGTTGGCGACCTGAGCCAGGTCACCGTCGCTGTCGATAAATGCCTGGGCGATATGGGCGATGTCAGCGGCGTCCGGATGATCGGCAATGAAGTGCCGGGCGAGCTTGGTGGCCACAAACTGTGCAGTGCTGGGGTGTCGGGCCAGTTGCCGCAGGGCCGTCGGGGCCTTGTCTTCGGCCGCGCCTGAAATGCGCTCGCCGAGCAATGTCTGCGCACCGGGCTCATGGATGCGTTCGTCAAATACGGTCCGGCCGATCTGGTTGCTGCGATGGCGCAGGCGCTCATTGCCGATGGTCCAGCCAGTCAGAAGACGTGCCAACGCGACAATGTCGTCCTGGCTGTAGCCGCCATCGACGCCGAGCGTGTGCAGCTCCAGGGTCTCACGCGCGAGGTTTTCATTGAGGCCGCGACCCCGTCGTCGGCCGGCACGCGAGGTTGGACCCACCGAGCTGGCATTGTCGAGATAGAAGAGCATGGCCGGGTGCAGTTCGGCCGCGAGCAGGAGGTCCTCGAAGCGGCCGAAGGCGTGCGGCCGGATGGCCTCCATCTCCAGCGTCGGTGCGAGCAGGGCCATCGGCGGCGAGGTCATCGAGACGCTGAAATGATTGGACCAGAAACGGACCCACCGCTCGACGAATCCGGCCTCGGTCGTCAGGGCCAGCTGGGTGCGGGCCAGAATGGCGGCGGCCGAACCTGAGCGGAGCAGGCGACCGAGCTCGGTGCGGGCCCGTTCCGGGTCCTCGGTTGTGCCATCCTGCAGCGCGGCAAGGCGTGGCTGGTATTCTTCGCGGAAGTAAAGGATCGCTTCGCGGGACGTCCGCAAGTCGCGCCCTTGCGGCGTTTCCACCTGACCAATCTGCTCACGCAACCAGTCCCGGCCGGCGGATCCGATCCGGTCCATCTCGCCGGGTCTGGCGCCCACGCCGAAGCGGGTGAGGGCTATGGCGGTATCCAGTCGACTCATCGCGAAACTCCCCTGCCATTCCCGTTATTATACGGGCGGCGCCGGCATTTCCGTCGCGCTTCCGGCAAGAAGCACAAAAAAGGGCGCCTCAGCGGGCGCCCTTTGTGTGCGAATGGCGAGTGGAAACTACTCAGCCGCTGTGGTCTCCGCCGGTGCTGCCGCCGCATCTTCCCGGCCCTTGCCCCAGTAGGAGATGCACGGGATTTTCGAGTTGTCGCAGCGGTCCGCATATTTGCGGGCAATGTCGGTGACTTCTTCCATCAGGCCGTCGGCCAGGGTGGTCGGCTGGAGGCCGAGCTGGAGGAATGTGTTGTTCTCGACATGCAGGTCGTTCTCGTCGGCCTCATTGCGCGGATTAGGGACCAGCTGCATCTCGGCGCCGGCCAGGTCGCAGATCATCCGGGCCAGATCGCGGACCCGGTGGGTCTCGGTCATCTGGTTGAGGATGTGGACCTTGTCGCCCGGCTTGGGCGGATTTTCGACCGCCAGCTGGATGCAGCGCACCGTGTCCTGGATATGGATGAAGGCCCGTGTCTGGCCGCCCGTCCCGTGCACGGTCATCGGATAGTTGACGGCGGCCTGCATCAGGAAGCGGTTCAGCACCGTGCCGTAATCGCCGTCATAATCGAAGCGGTTGATCAGGCGCTCATCGCGTCTGGTCTCTTCGGTCTGGGTGCCCCAGACAATGCCCTGGTGGAGATCGGTGATCTTCACCTTGTCGTTCTTGTTGTAGAAATGGAAGAAGAGCTGATCCTGGGTCTTGGTCATGTGATAGATCGAGCCCGGATTGGCCGGGTAGAGGATTTCCTGGTCTTTCAGGCCCTCATCGGTTTCGATCTTCACCTTCAGATAGCCCTCGGGGATCTTCATCCCGGCGGTGCCATAGCCATAGACGCCCATCGTCCCGAGATGAACGAGGTGGATGTCGCGACCGCTGTCGACGATGGCGGCGAGCACGTCATTGGTGGCGTTGAGATTATTGTCGACCGTGTAGCGCTTGTGGCGGGCTGATTTCATCGAATAGGGCGCGGCGCGCTGTTCGGCGAAATGGACGATCGTGTCAGGCTGCTCGGCTTCGATCAGGTCGACCAGTTCCTGATAGTCCTTGCCGATATTCATGTTGACGAAGGCGATGTCGCGGCCCGACACCTCTTTCCACGCGGCCAGGCGCTCCGACATCGGCCGGATCGGGGTCAGGCTCTCGACCTCGAGCTCGATATCGATCTTGCGGCGCGACAGGTTGTCGACGATGACGACGTCGTGGCCGAGATTGGAGAGGTGAAGTGCGGTCGGCCATCCACAGAAGCCGTCTCCGCCCAGAACGATTACTTTCATGCGACGTCTGCCCTTGACGTTAAATCCCTAGACATTTTGTTCTCGCAGTGGCGCGCGGGCATGGCAAGGGGTGGCCTGCTGCGGACGCTGCTGCCGCGAAGGGCGACGGGCCCCGACCGGCGCGCCGTGCTGCGGGAAGGCGTTGGTGCAGCCGATAGCGGTATCATTGGAGATTGATGCAGGAAATTCCCGTCACCGGCACCAAAATTGCGGGAATGCGCGCGGTTCCGGGTAAAACGACTGGCGCGCCCTGAAATGGGAAAAATTCCGTCTCCGGCGGATTCCCGCACAGCATTGGTGGACTAGGGCGTCAAAGGTCGCTAAATCCGCGCCAACTTCTGCCGGACGCACAGGGTCCGGTCGAGCTGATCAGGAGAGATGAGTATGGCCCTTCGGGTTGCGATTACCGGTTTTGGTCGTATCGGCCGTCTGGCGTTGCGCGCGGTTCTCGAGAACAAGCGCTGGGACGAGGTCGAGATCGTGGCGATCAACGACAGTTCCACGCCCGAAACCAACGCCCACCTCCTGACCTATGACAGTGTGCACGGTCGTTATCCCGGCGAGATCAAGGTCGGTGATGACTGGATCGATGCCGGCTTTGGCAAGATACAGAAGGTTTCCAACCGCGACCCGAGCAAGCTGCCCTGGAAAGAGATGGGCATCGATATCGTCCTCGAGTGCACCGGCAAGTTCAACTCGAAAGAGGGTTCGATGGCCCATATCGAGTCCGGTGCCAAACGCGTCCTCTGCTCGGCTCCGGCCAAGAATGCCGACAAGACCATCGTCTATGGCGTCAATCACGACCAGCTGACCGCCGAAGACATCATTGTCTCCAATGCCTCGTGCACGACCAATGGCCTGGCGCCCGTCGCCAAGGTGCTCAATGACGCGGTCGGCATCGAGCGCGGTCACATGACCACCATCCATGCCTATACCGGCGACCAACCGACGCTGGACCGCAATCACAAGGACCTGCACCGCGCCCGTGCTGCCGGCATGTCGATGGTTCCGACCTCGACCGGTGCCGCCAAGGCCGTCGGCCTGGTCCTGCCCGAACTGGTCGGCAAGCTCGACGGTGCTGCCGTGCGCGTTCCGACGCCGAATGTCTCGCTGATCGATCTGGTCTTCACACCGGGCCGTGACACCTCCGCCGAGGAACTCGCCGCTGCCGTCAAGGCGGCCGCCGACGGTCCGATGAAGGGTGTGCTCGGTTATGACAGCATCCCGCTGGTGTCGATCGACTATAATCACGACAGCCGGTCTTCGATCGTCGCCATCGACAAGATCAACGTCATCGACAAGCGGCTGGCCCGCGTCATGACCTGGTATGACAATGAGTGGGGCTTTGCCTGCCGGATGATCGACACCACCGTCGCCATGGGCAAATTCCTTTAAGTCTCGCCGCGAAAGAGCTTCGTCATGACCACGATCCGCCGCATCCAGGATGCCGATGTCGCCGGCAAGCGCGTGCTTGTCCGCGTTGATTTCAATGTGCCGATGAAAGACGGGCAGGTCAGCGATGCGACGCGTCTGGAATCGGCCCTGCCGACCATCGACCATCTCGTCGAGCGCGGCGCGAAGGTGATCCTGATGGCCCATTTCGGCCGTCCCAAGGGGCAGCGCGTCGATACGATGTCGCTGGAGCCGGTCTGCCAGCCCCTGGCCGATCTGATGGGTGTCGAGCTCAGCTTCGTGGATGATGTCGCGGGTGACGATGCCGCCGCTGCCGTGGCCGGGATGGCCGATGGCGACGTGCTGCTGTTGCAGAACACGCGTTTCGAGGCTGGCGAAGAGAAGAATGAGGCCGGCTTTGCCAAGGCGCTGGCCGCGCTCGGCGATCTCTACGTCAACGATGCCTTCTCCGCCGCGCACCGGGCTCATGCCTCGACGGAAGGCGTGACGCACCATCTGCCCGCCTATGCCGGTCTGGCCCTGCAGCGCGAGATCGACCATCTGGTCGCGGCGCTGGAAAGCCCCAAGCGTCCGCTCATCGCCCTGGTGGGCGGGGCCAAGGTCTCGACCAAGATCGACCTCCTGCAGAACCTGGTGACCAAGGTCGACACGCTCTTCGTCGGTGGTGGCATGGCCAACACCCTGCTGCACGCCCGGGGCGTCAATGTCGGGGCGAGCTTGTGCGAAAGGGATCTGGTCGATACGGCGCGGGCCATACTCGCGGCGGCGGAAGAAAGCGGCTGCAAGCTGATGCTGCCGAGCGATGTGGTGCTGGCCAAAGAGTTCAAGCCCAATCCGGAAACCCGCCTCGCCGCGGTGACCGACGTCCAGGACAATGAAATGATCCTCGATTGTGGTCCGGCGACGGTGGTCGCGCTCGGCCAGGCGATCGACACGTCGGCGACGCTGATCTGGAATGGTCCGCTGGGCGCCTTCGAGACGCCGCCGTTTGACACGGCGACGGTCGAAGCGGCCCGCCACGCCGCCCGCGCGGCGGTTGGGGGCAAGCTGATCGCGGTCGCTGGCGGCGGCGACACGGTCGCGGCGCTCAACCAGGCCGGCGTGGCAGACGATTTCACCTTCATCTCGACGGCCGGCGGCGCTTTCCTGGAATGGATGGAGGGCAAGACCCTGCCCGGCGTGGCGGCGGTCATGGGCACTCCGGAACTGGTCGCTTGACCCGGCGGGATGACTCGCCACGGGCTGGCTGGTATCGGTAACATAAGTCCCGGAAAACCGCGCAGGAATTGCGCGGAAGCGGTGGGAATTTGCGTCGCCCCGCGTTAAAAGGGCGACAGTCGGAACGGGCAGGCGGGCGCCTGTCTCAACATGCTTGAACAGCTGGGGGTATCCTGATGGATCTCGATCAACTCAACGAAATCGCCTGCGCCATGGTGGCCCCGGGCAAGGGTATTCTGGCGGCAGACGAGTCGACCGGAACGATCGGCAAGCGCTTTGCCTCGATCGGCCTGGACAACACGCCGGACAATCGCCGCGACTGGCGCGAGATGCTGTTCCGCACCGAAACCGCGATGAAAGAGCACGTCTCCGGCGTCATCCTCTATGACGAGACCATCCGCCAGAGCGCCAAGGACGGTACCGCGCTGACCAAGCTGATCACCGATGCCGGCTCGATCCCGGGCATCAAGGTCGACATGGGCGCCAAGCCGCTGGCCGGTGCCGAAGGCGAAATGATCACCGAAGGTCTCGACGGCCTGCGCGACCGCCTCGCCGACTATTACGAGCTGGGTGCCCGCTTCGCCAAATGGCGCGCCGTGGTCAATATCGGTGGTGGCAGCGATGAAAGCGTGCCGAGCCAGTATTGCATCAACACCAACATGCATGCCCTGGCCCGCTATGCGGCGCTGTGCCAGGAAGCCAATATCGTTCCGATCGTCGAGCCGGAAGTCATCATGGACGGCGATCACTCGATCGAGCGCTGCTATGAAGTCACCGAGTTCGCCCTGAAGACCCTCTATCGCGAGCTGTTCGACCAGGGCGTCGTGCTGGAAGGCACGATCCTGAAGCCGAACATGGTCATCTCCGGCACCAAGAACGACGATCGCGCGACCCGCGAGGAAGTCGCCGACATGACCGTCCAGTGCCTGGCCAATTGCGTGCCGGCAGCTGTGCCCGGCATTGCCTTCCTGTCCGGCGGCCAGTCCGACGAGGAAGCCACCGAGCACCTGTCGATCATGAATGAGGCCTATGACCTGCCTTGGCCGATGACCTTCTCCTATGGTCGCGCCCTGCAGGCCGCCCCGCTGAAAGCCTGGGCCGGCAAGGCATCGAACTATGACGCCGCCCAAGCCGCCTTCAACCACCGCGCCCGCATGAACGGCCTGGCCTCGCTGGGTGAGTACACGCCGGCGATGGAAAAAGAGACGGCTTAAGCCGGCCCCCTCCTATTCGAAGGAAAGCCCCGGATGGCGGTGCGCGATCCGGGGCTTTTTCTTCACACCTTCGCGCCTGGCACATGGCGCGACCGGCAGCGCGGCGGTCGTCGCCGGCTAGAATTCAGACAGGATCAGTCGGACGGGGACCAGTGACCGGCGGGCCTCATCGGTCTGGGGGCCTACCCAGATGACATACTGGCCGGCCCCAGCGTTTGGGATGCTGACAAAGTCGACGGATTCCAGCTCGTCATTGCACGCGAAACTGCCATCCGGCGATCGAACGAGGAGGGTGACATCCTCCTGCGCCTCTGCCCGGATATCCAGGCCGGCACCGGTCCCGTCATAGCTCAGGTTTAGCGCGGATGTTTCACTTGCGGCGGCTCCGCAGCGATTGTCCCAGGCGCGTGGGCGAACGGCACCATTGGCATGCACGTGAACCCCGATTTCGGAGGGCTGGAAGCCCGGCGAGAGTTCGAGTGTGCCAGGCGTTGGCAGATATCTGGGTGTGGCCGCGTCGCCGTCGATGTCCAGAAGGGTCAATTCAACCGGCTCCGCGTCGCCGCTCCCCCAGAAAGACGACACGCGTCCCACCCAGATGGCGTAGTCGCCCGCAGCCGGTGAGCTCAGGCTGATGATCGGGTCCAGCCCGCCCATGGCGTCGTCATTGCACAGCCAATCGCCTGCAGGCGTCTGGATGACCAGTGATGTGTCGGTATTGGAAGTGGCGATGATCCGCAGCGTATCGCCGCCCGATCCATAGCGTAGTCGCAAGCTGGGAGCATCGGAGATATCCCCGGCACAGTCCCGCCCCAGATCATCGGCTTCAATGTCCCCGCCGGCCGTGATCGACATGTCGAAACGTTGTGATCCCTGAGCCGGATCCAGGCTGAGTACTCCCGAGGTCGGATCGTCATTGGCCGTTTGAGCACTTGCGTTACCGGCGAGCGCAACCAGCGCCATCACGCTCAGTGAGGCTGCCATGATTGTCTGTCTGTGCATGAGTATCCCCCTGGCTGGCCGCTGCTCGCACAATCAGGATTGATCGGTGCGAACGCAGGCCGTTCCCCGGGCAGGCTAGCATTGTCATCCGCCGAGGTCCTGAACAAAAAAACCCCCGGCCATCTGGCCGGGGGTTCGTCGTTTGGTGCTATCGCCGGAGCTTAGTCGTGCAGCTCGGAGATGTGCAGCGTCGAGGAGGCCAGGTCGCTGTTGGTGCCGTAGGTGCCGATCCAGATGTCGTACTGGCCGGAATCCGGGCTTCCCCAGGCCAGGGCCGGGTCGAGACCATTGGTGTCGTCATTGCAGTACCAGGACCCGTCCGGGCCGTTGACCACGAGGGTCGTGTCGGCGTCGGAATAGGCGCTGATGTAAAGCGGCAGCGAACCGGCTGCGAAATTCAGGCGGAAGTCCGGTGCGTTGGCAATCATGCCGCGGCAGGACGAGGACAGGTTGGACGCTTCGATGGTGCCGCCGGCGGTGATGGCGACGGTGTACGGATCCGGCGTGAAGCCCGAGTTCAGGTTGACGGTGCCGAAGGTCGGCTGAAGCGACCAGTCCTGGGCAGCGGCCAGGCCGGCGAAGGAAGCGGCAGCAATGCCGGCGGCAAGAATGGTTTTGAAAGACATGTAAAATTCCCCTGTTTGAAACGCGAAGGCAGCAGGCCGTCCCGTGTTGCGCGACACATTTGTATAAACTGGATGAAAGGAAGATGAATGACCCGAATGGGTGATGTTCATCTTCCAGCGACGCCGCGGCATTGTGTGAGTGGCATTGTGTGAAATGGCCAGTCCTGCCAAAAGACGGCGCATGAGCCAGCTTTACCTGATCACTCCGCCCCGCATTGATGTCGACTTCCTGGCGACGCTGGAAAGCGCACTCGATGCCGGCCCGGTCTCGGCCCTGCAGATCCGCCTGAAGGATCATTCCGAGGCCGAGCTGATGGAGCTGGCGCCGACCCTGATCAAGGCGGCCCAGTCGCGCGGTGTGGCGGCCATCCTCAATGACAGTCCCCAGCTGGCCGACCGGCTGGGCTGTGACGGCGTCCATATCGGCCAGTCCGACGGTCGCGTGAAGGAGGCCCGCGCGATCATGGGCAAGGACCGCACCATTGGTGTGACCTGCCATGCCAGCCGTCACCTCGCCATGGTCGCCGGTGAGGCCGGGGCGGATTATGTCGCCTTCGGGGCCTTCCATCCGACCCAGACCAAGCCGACCGAACATGTCGCCACGACCGACCTGCTGACCTGGTGGGTGGAATTGTTCGAGCTGCCCTGCGTCGCCATTGGCGGCATCACGCCGGACAATGCCGCACCGCTGGTCGCAGCGGGCGCCGATTTTCTGGCGGTTTGTGGCGGCGTCTGGCAACATGCCGACGGTCCGGCAGCGGCTGTGCGGGCGTTTGCGGCACTGACCGGCGAAGCCTGAGCGGATTACAATTCACCCAGCTTGCGCAGCCCGGCCTTGACGGTGCCGCATTCGACGCGCTCTAGGATAGGCATGATCACGCGACTGAATGCTCCCCTCCTTGCCGCCCTGGCCGGTGCCGCGCTTTGCCTTGCGGCGATCCCGACCGCGTCGGCACAGCTGATGTCCGACCTTGAAGACCAGACCTCCGACGATGTGACCAGCGGCACCTTGGCCCCGGTCTTCCCGCAGGAGCTGATCCTGTTGCCGGAAGAGGTCCAGAGTGCCGCGGCCGAAGGGCTTGCCGCCGATACGGCTGACCTGCCGGCGGGCGTCAGTGGTGCCGATGAGGCCTGGTATCGCGCCCAGGTCGCCTATGTCGGCGAGGACTGGGCGTCAGCCCGCAACTATGCCGAGACGGCGGCTGTCGGCGGCATCGTCGATGCGGCGCTGTTGTCGGGCATCATGGCGCGCAATGGGGCCGGTGGCCCGGTCGACCTGTCGGCCGCGGCTCGCTGGTTCAACCGGGCGGCGGACCGCAATGACCCGGTCGCGCTTTACAATCTGGGTCAGCTGGCCCGTCTGGGCGATGCCTCGCTGGGCCTCGGACAGGCCGAGCCGTGGTTTGAGCGGGCCGCACGGGCCGGCCATATCCCGGCCATGGTCGAGCACGCGATCGCGTTGCGGGCCTCGCCGGTGCCCCAGGATGCCATCACGGCACGGGAATGGGCCGGTCGGGCGGCGCAGCAGGGCTCCGCCGAGGGCATGTACCAGCTCGCCCAGTTGCTGGATGCCGGACAGGGCGGCCCCCGCGATGCGGCCGGGGCAAGGGTCTGGTATGAGCGCGCCGCCAATGACCGTCTCGCCGAGGCCGCCTTCCAGGCCGGCATGATGTGGGCAGACGGAGAGGGCGGCGAGCAGGACGATGAAACCGCGCGCGAATGGCTGCGGATCGCCGCCGAGAGTGGCTATGCGCCGGCCCAGGGTCAGTACGGGTTGATGATGTATCAGGGCCGCGGCGGCGGCACCGATGTCGAAATGGCGGCCTACTGGTTTTCGCGCGGTGCCCGTGGCGGTGACGCCGAGAGCCAGTTCCTCTACGCCTTCATGCTGGCGCGCGGCGAAGGTGTCCCCCAGGATCTGGAAATGGCCTATCGCTGGACGCTTCTGGCCTCGATCGACCATCTCGGTGCGCCGGTCCATGATCGTGACCGGGAGCGTCTGGAAGCGGGTCTGGAAGGCGCTCTGGCGCCCGATGTCCGGCAGCGGATCCGGGCCGAGTTCGAGGCACTGCGCTGAGCCGTAAAGGCCGCGCCGCTTGCCGTTCGCCATGCCCGCTGATAGGAGAGCGCCACTTTGCCGCGCGCGCGCGGCGGCGCGACAGGTCATCCGCTTGACGGCGGCAACAGGTGAAGCATGAAAATCAACGGTAACGAAATCCGCCCCGGCAACGTGCTGATGCACCAGGACACGCTGTGGGTTGCGGTCAAGACGGACCACGTCAAGCCGGGCAAGGGCGGCGCCTTCGCCCAGGTCGAGCTGAAAAACCTGCTCGACGGTCGCAAGCTGAACGAACGTTTCCGGGCTGCCGACAAGGTCGAGAAAGTGCGCCTCGAGCAGAAGGACCACACCTTCCTGTTCGCCGCCGACGACATGCTCACCTTCATGGATGCCGAAAGCTACGAACAGATCGAGCTGCAACTGGATTTCGTTGGTGAGGAACGCGCTTCCTACCTGACCGATGGCATGAATGTCGTTGTCGAGTTCCACGAGGAACGTCCGATCGGCATATCCCTGCCGCAGCACGTGACCCTGGAAGTTGCCGATACCGAGCCGGTGGTGAAGGGGCAGACCGCTGCCAATTCCTACAAGCCCGCCATCCTGTCCAATGGCGTGCGTTCCTCGGTGCCGCCCTTCGTCGGCGTTGGCGAAAAGGTCATCGTCGCCACCGAAGACGGCTCCTACGTGAAGCGGGCGGACTGACACCATGGGTACGCTGTCTCCGCTCCTCACTGTCATGACCGATGTCGCCGCCCGCGCCGGCCGCTCACTCAATCGCGACTTTCGCGACATCGAGCACCTGCAGGTCTCGCGCAAGGGTCCCGCCGACTTTGTGTCGGTGGCCGACCACAAGGCCGAGGACATCATCTACGACCGTTTGAGCCAGGCCCGTCCGGGTTATGGCTTCCTGATGGAGGAGCGCGGCATCGTCGAAGGCAGTGACCGCTCGCACCGCTGGATCGTCGACCCGCTCGACGGCACGCTGAATTTCCTGCACGGCATGCCGCACTTCTCTGTTTCGATCGCGCTCGAGCGTGAGGGCGAACTGGTTGCCGGTGTCGTCTACAATCCCGCTACGGACGAGATGTTTCACGCCGAAAAAGGTCGCGGCGCCTGGCTGGCCGACCGCCGTCTGCGGGTTGCTGAGCGCAAGCATTTCGACGAGGCGGTGATCGCCACCGGTACGCCCTATATCGGCAAGCCGGGCCAGGCGCGCTTCCTCAAGGAATTGCACCAGATCATGCCGCATTGCGCCGGCATTCGCCGCATGGGCTCTGCCGCGCTCGACCTCGCCTGGGTCGCAGCGGGTCGCTATGACGGCTTCTGGGAACGCAATCTGAAATCCTGGGACATCGCCGCCGGCATCGTCCTGGTCAAAGAGGCGGGCGGTTTCGTTGCCGAAGCTGACGGGGCGGACAATTTGCTGGAAACCGGCAATATCGCCGCTGGCAACGAACCGATGCTGGCCGAAGTGGTCGAGCGTCTGAAGAAGGCGGCGGCCTGATCCAAAGGGGACAGGTGTCATTAACGCGTCGACTAAGGGTCCAGGACGACCAACGAGCCACGCGTTAATGACACCTGTCCCCTTTGGATTCTGCATCCCTGCGCGTGTCCGGACACGATAGTTTTTCCTCCGGACGCGAAACAAGTTACATTCTTCGGGCAGAAGAACCACTTGGTCTGGGCCATGCGAAACAACAACTCGAAACAGCGTGAACCGAAAAAGACCGTGTCGGTCGAGGTGCGTGTCAGCGAGGAGGACAAGTCCGCCTTCCTGAACGCCTGTCGTGCCGTCAACCGGCCGGCCAGTTCGGTATTGCGCAGCCTGATGGGGTTGTTCGTGGCGTTTCACACCCTCAGCCAATGGATCCCTGCAATGTTGAAAAACCTTCTCTTCCGCCCCGTGAGTGCGGCTGTCTCGTCCGTCGCCCTGGTGGCGGCTCTGTCGGGCAGCCTGCTGCTGGCGCCTGTCGCCGCCGCCGAAGTCCGGCTGGCCTACCAGATCGCCGTTGATGACGGCGTGGGCCGTATCGTCTCCCACGGCGAGACCGACTTTGACGACAATGCCGCCGTCAGCGATACGTTGGGCGAAGGTCTGCGTTACGCGCTGTCTGCGGTGGCTTGTGATGCGGATGATGGCACGTCCTGTCCGGACGGTGGGTCCCATGCCGTCCTGCGCATCTGGGAAACGCCGTCGGCCGATGTCGAGACGGTTACCGATCGCGGCATTGTCGTGCCTCCGAGCGGTGAAGCACGCTTTGAGACGACACTCGGCGATGGTCGCGTCCTGGAAGTTGAATTCCTGTCCCGCGCGCCGTCCTGAGGCGGCTGCGTTCCGCGGGCCGGACTTCGGCTTGGTCATAATTTGGTTGGGCGGCCGGTCTGTCTATTTGGGGAGAACCCCCTAACCTGCAATCAGGGCGTGCCGGTTCGGGCGCCAAAAGGGCAGGGGGCACCTCATCATGGGCCGTTATTTCGGGTTCGCGTTCGGCATGGCCGTATACGCATTCTTTTTCGCCGTGTTTCTTTATTCGATCGGGTTTGTCGGCAATCTGCTTGTGCCGAAAACCATTGATTCCGGCACGGCCGGGCCGCCCGTTATCGCGGTCCTCGTCAATCTGGCGCTGTTGAGCCTGTTCGCCGTCCAGCACAGTGTGATGGCGCGCCCGGCGTTCAAGCAGGCCTGGACCCGACTCATTCCGGACTATCTCGAGCGCACGATCTACGTCTTGCTGTCGTCCGTCGTGCTGGCCGTGATCTATGCCTTCTGGCAGCCGATCCCGGGCGTGGTCTGGTCGGTGCCGGACGGGCTGGCGACCTATGGGGTGCTGGGCCTGTTCTGGGCCGGTTGGCTGATCGTGCTGGTCTCGACCTTCCTGATCAGCCATTTCGACCTGTTCGGCCTGAGCCAGATCTTCGCCAATCTGCGGCGCCGGCCGTTCAACGGGGCCCCGTTCCGCAAACACCTGTTCTACCGTCTGGTGCGGCACCCGATGATGACCGGCTTCATGATCGCCTTCTGGGCGGCGCCGGTGATGACGCTGGGCCATCTCCTGTTTGCGGTTGTGACCACGGCCTACATGATCATTGCTGTCTATCGTTTCGAGGAGAAGGACCTGATCGACGAGATCGGCGATGAGTATCTTGAATACCGCAAGGAGGCGGGCGCCTTTCTCCCCAAGCTGCGTCGGAGGGAACCGGCCATTCAGCCCGGGGAATAGGCGCCGGCCAACGGCACGCCGGCGGGGGACAGGTATAATTTACGCGTCGACCCAGGGTCCAAGACGGTCTGCGAGCCGCGCGTTAATGACACCTGTCCCCTCTTTGCAGCTACGCTGCCAGTCGCTCGATCGCTGCGCTGGCGGCGGCCAGTTTCTCGTCTGCACCCTTGCCGAGCTGGTCGGCGGCGATGATTTCAACATCGGTGATGCCGATGAAGCCGAGCACGTGCCTGAGATAGGGCGTGGCAAAATCGATACCGCTGCCGGACTGGGTGCCGCCCGAGGCCATCACGATGATGGCGCGCTTGTTCTCCAGCAGGCCGACCGGACCGTTCTCGGTGTATCTGAAGGTGACGCCGGCGCGGGCGATCAGATCGACCCAGGCTTTGAGCGCGGCCGGAACCCCGAAATTGTAGATCGGTGTGGCGATCACCAGCGTATCGGCGGACTGGATCTCGGCGATCAGTGCGTCGGAGCGGGCCAGAGCGGCGCGCTGCGCGTCGCTGCGCGCGTCGACCGGGGTGAAGTTGGCGCCGATCCAGCTTTCGTCGATGAATGTGGGCGGGTTGTCGGCCAGGTCGCGGCGGGTGAGCGTGGTGGCCGGCTGGTTGGCGACCAGGCGCCCGGTCAGGGCGTCGGCGAGTTGGCGGGTCACCGAACCATCGCGACGCATGCTGGCGTCGATCCGCAGGATGTGGCGGGCAGCGGATTGGGTCATGACAGTCTCCATCATCGGGCTGTGGGGCGCGGGGCCCGAAAAGCGATGAGGGCAAAATGGCTATGGCGGACTGCGGGAAAAACCAGCAATCTGGCGGCTCATTGTTTCCGCATTGGATATAAATACCGGCTGTGAGGTCCGGATTTCCGGCTCACGGTCGCGATAAGTTCGCAGCCACCCTTTGACCTCGCCTCCAAATTGTCCCAATCGGGAGGGTAGGAAAGACGGCGGCTTTAACGAGGGGTCAGCATGCCCGTTCTCAACTCCGGTCAGGACATGACCCAGGCACCCGGCGTGAGCTTCACCGGGCCGTGGCGCTACATCATCTGGATGGCGCTGTTCACGGCTGTGGTCGCGGCCCTGGGGATATTCCTGATCGAACCGCTGGAGGCCGCCTTCCGGGCCAATCCGGCGATCAATGGTCTTATTCTGGGTGTACTGGTGATCGGGGTTCTCTACACCTATGCCCAGGCGCTGGGGATCGGCCCGGCCGCGCGCTGGCTGGTCCGCTTCCGCTCGGCCGAGGAACGCGCCTCCCTGCCCAAGCCGCCAGCCCTGATCGCCCCGATGGCCTCGATGATCTCGTCCGCCGATGGCCGCGTTTCGCTGTCGGCCGGCTCGGTGCGCACCGTGCTCGACTCGGTCGGTGCGCGGATGTCGGAAGCCGGCGCCTTTACCCGCTATTTCGGACGCTTGCTGATTTTCCTCGGCCTGTTGGGCACGTTCTGGGGCCTGCTCGATGTGGTCGGTGCCGTGGGTGCGGCTGTCAGTGCCGTCACCGAAAGCTCGACCGGTGGTGAAGCCGATGTGATGCGGCTGATGAGCGCCATTGAGGAGCCGATCCAGGGCATGGGCACGGCCTTTGCCTCTTCGCTCTTCGGTCTCGCCGGCTCGCTGGTCATCGGTTTCCTCGACCTGCACGCCAGCCGGGCGCAGAATCGCTTCTACAACGAGATCGAGGAATGGCTGTCCTCGATCTCGCGCCTGGCCGCCGCCGGCCCCGCGAGCGGTGATGATGGCGAGGTCTCGACCGCCTATGTCGGTGCCCTGCTGCAGCAGACCGCGGAGACGCTGGACCGGCTCTCGCACACGCTGGAACGCAACTCGCGGCAGATGGACACCACGCTGCAGCGCTTCGCCGAGGACAGCCGGGCGACCCAGGAAGAAGCCATGCGCGCGCTGCGTGACGAGATCCGGGTGCTGATCCGGGCCCTGCAATCGCGGGAGCGGGGAGGGGAATAGGCCATGGCCTCGCCGCGGTTCGCGCGTTTCCAGGAAGCCGATAATGGCGATCACTGGCCGGGCTTTGTCGATGCCCTGGCCACGTTGTTGCTGGTCATTGTCTTCTTGCTGTCGATCTTCGTGGCCGGCCAGTTCGCCCTGTCGCGGGCCCTGACGGGGCGCGACGAGCAACTCGCCGCTCTCAACGCCCAGCTCGCCCAGCTGGCCGACGAGCTGGCCCTGACCCAGGAAGAGAATACCGAGCTGGAAATCCGGGTGTCCGGCCTCGAAAGCGAGATCAGCGGGCTGGAGGCCGAGCGCGATGCCCTGACCGGCACGCTGGCCTTGGCCGCCGCCCAGACCGAGTCCCTGCAGGACGAACTCGCCGCCGAGCGTGAGCTGTCCGAGGAAAGCCAGCGCGCCCTGATGCTGCTCAACCAGCAGATCCAGGCCCTGCGCAACCAGATCGCCACCCTCAACGCCGCCCTCGACGCCGCGGAGGTGCGCGCCCAGGAGGCCGAGGCCCAGGTCATCAATCTTGGCGAACGGCTCAATGCTGCCCTCGCCGAACGGGCGGCCGAGCTCGCCGTCTACCGCTCCGACTTCTTCGGCCGTCTGCGCGCCATCCTCGGCAATCGCACCGGCGTGCGCATTGTCGGCGATCGTTTCGTGTTCGAAACGGATGTGCTCTTCCCGTCCGGATCGGCTGCCCTGTCAAACGAGGGCCGCGAAAGCCTGCGTCCGATTGCCGATGCGATCATCCAGCTGACCGACGAAATCCCCTCCGACCTGGAATGGGTGATCCGCATTGACGGCCACACCGACCCGGTCCCGATCCGCACGACCTACCCCTCCAACTGGCACCTCTCGGCGGCCCGCGCGATCTCCGTCGTCAACTGGATGGAAGACCTCGGCGTCCCGTCCAACCGCCTGGTGGCCGCCGGCTTCGGCGAGCACTATCCGATGGTGGAAGGCCGCAGCGCCGAAGCGAATGCGCGGAACAGGCGCATCGAGCTGAAGCTGACGGCTCGGTAGGGGCTCGTGTTTGAGATCGACCGTGTCGCGCGTGAAAAGGCCCTCAAAAAGTATGTGATACCTGAGTGTTTGCATGTGCCCATAGCGGCGCGGGACGAGACCACGATTTCAACACATGTCGGACGGATCGTAACGCGATTGAGCGGCAGAACACCGTTCAAGGCATTTCTTGTTGCTCGAGAAGTTGAGGTCCGGCCGGACAGGGATTTACCCATCTGGGACAACCCAGCGTCGGCGATACTGCACCAGCCGCATCAGGTCTGGGTACATGTCAGATACTCGGCTTACCGCGCTGCTTACAAACGCGCATTCCCTGGAGACCAGATCGACGGTCTGGTGCTGAGCCATGCGATGAACCGACGCCTTGCCATCATGCGTGGCTTTGAGTTCGTCCGGATTACGCCGGCATCCCGAGCGAGCAATTCCAGCAGCGCGATGAGTGAAAACTGGGGCATTGATGTTCAGGCGCGTGGATCGCGCGACGCGATGCTTCGGCAGGACGCGCAGCGCATCGAATATGCGGACCTGACATCTTTGTTGCTTATGATGGATATCAAGATTGGTGGCGGAACCATGGAGGTGGTCAACGAGGCCCAAAGCCATATTCGGCCCCGGTGATTGGGTCCCGCCCAGACCTTCCCATCAAACCTATGCCAGCCAGCGGGCCGTATCCGGTTCTTGAGGTCAAGGGCGCGAAGCGCCGCGTCGCGGTTTCACCCTTGAGCTCAAGAACCGGATACGGCTTTCTCTCGGCAAGGGATGTATGGCTGCGAGTGCGCCTGGGCGCGGCCCTCTTCGAGCTACTCCTTTCCTCAATACCCGTGAAGCAGAAAACCCAGCGTACTGACGATGTCGTCCCGATTCCGGACTTTCACATTGGCGGTACACAGCGTCGGGTCGATGGGGCGCGGATGGTGAGGAAGCCGCTCGGCTTGGATCGTGCCTGACGGCTGTCCCCACACGAAATATCCGCTCAGACGGGCTGTCCCAACAGCAATTTTCTTGTGACCGGAGCGCCTGGCGTCGCAGCGTCGGTCTGCGCCTGCACATGCGTTGGACGGATGAGCGACGGGCGTGACGGATGGGTTTCCAGATCGGGTACGTCCCGCACACCGTCCGTGTTCATGCAGACTGTAGAGAGGTGTTATTGTGTTCGCTGTTTTTCTGGCCAGTACGGCCCTGTCGGCGTCGCCGGCGTGCGTGACGGTTTTCGACGAAGTCGACGCCAAGATTGAAAGCAATTATGTCGCGCGTGCACTCTACGCTGAGAACGCGCCGGCGCTCGCCGCGGCGGCTGAGGCAAACCGCTCCGTGTACCGCGCGCAGGCATCCGGGATTGCGTCAGACGATGTTCTAGAGTGCACACGCGTGTTGCAGGGCTATGTGCGCTCCCACGAGGATCCACACCTGTTTCTGAACGCGACCCCGGCGCTGACCGAGGCCGACATCGCTCGACGTCGCGCCGGCGCGGCCCGCATCGCTCTGCCCCCGCAATTATTGCGTCAGCAAGCGCGATCCGCGACGGGACGCGGGCCCCTCGTTGGCGTCTGGGCAGCGGATGATTTCGAGGCTGCGATCATCCCCGAGGCGGATGGCGGGTTCGTCGCTGTGGTGGTGGACACGGACTCCGATGACTGGACGGTCGGCGACATTGCTGCGCGGTTTGAAAACCGCAACGGCGTTGCCGAAGCTATCCGCTATCGCGCCGAGGACCGCGCGCCGATCCGGACCGGGTACAGCATCGCATCGAACGCGATCCTGTCCATGGCACCGGTCGACTGGGGACGCATCGCGCCGGCGCCGGGTGAGGTGATCGGTGAGTGGGACCCGCGCAATCCACGTCGCCCCCGGTTCGAAATGCTCAACGCTGACGTCGCCTGGCTGTCCATTCCCAGTTTTTCGCCCGCCCTTGTCGGCGATAGCCTGCAAATGATCGCCGACAATCATCGCGACGATATCCTGGGTGCTGAGTTGCTGGTTGTGGATCTTAGAGGCAATCACGGGGGCAGTGCGTCGGCGATCGCACCGCTCGACCCCTTTATCATGACCCATGACGCCCGCGAGGATTACCAGCCCGATCCGTATTCACCGGTTCTGCTCTCATCACCCGATACGATCAGGTACTACGCCGGGATCGTTGACCGGATGCAGCCAGGCCTGGAGCAGAGCGTCTTCGCTGATCTGGTGCAGCGCTTGGAGTCTAACCCGGGCTCGCTGGTGCCGATGCTCACCGAACCTGCCCATATCGCTTTCTACAATGATGCGCGCGTGCCTGACGATCTGTTCGATCAGCCGACCCGTGTTGCCATCCTGGTGGACGCTGACGTGATGAGCGCCGGGGAGGCCGTGCTGCTGCGGGCCGGGCGATCCACGCGGGTGACCAGTTTCGGCGCACCGACGCGCGGCTCCATCGATTATCAGAATGTGCTGATGACGCCCGTCGGGGCTGGGGATTTGCGCTTTTCCCTGGGCTACCCGTTGATAGCGGACAATCCGCACCTGCCCGTTGGCGGGTTTAATCAGAATGGCGTGCCAGTGGACGTGCCGCTTCAGGGCGACCCGGAAAGCTGGCCACAGCAGATCCTGGACCACTACAACCTGCGATAAGCCATGGAGACAGCGCCCCTGGCACGGGCGAGCGCGCCCTCCAGGGCCCGAGTGCTGTTTCCAGTATGCCTGAGGTCGTGTAGTTTGACCCTGTCTGAACCGCGATAGGTTGATCCGTGATGGGATTTGACTGGCTCAAGTTTGCGAGACGGACCGGCCTTGGCGGTCGGCCCGGGACCGCCTCCAAAAAGAGCGAGATGCTCGAAATCCGCCTTTCCTTGCCGCTCAAGGAGGCGCTTTCAGAGCATTGCCGGACGACAGGCGTCAGCCGTAGCGCTTTCGTTCGCGCCGCGATCACCGATCGAATCGAGCGTGAGCGGCAGGCCCTCTCACACTGGCTTGCGCCTGCCGGGGACGTCGCGGCGTTCGTACGCTCCCGTTACCGAGTGATTGGAGGCGCGTTTTGCGTCTTGCTCATGAGCTATTTTTCAGCGCTCGCTGTGCGGCCAGACGCCTCGGCGATGCTTGTCATGCTCGAGATGGCGGAAATGGTGGACGAGGGCCCGGTTGCAGCTGACGCAAGCGCGCCGCAGAGCGACATCAGCGGCTCACTTGAGGTCCAGCAGAAAGGCTGATTGTCAGCGGGCAGTCTGCCTCCCCGCGAGGCGGGGAAGGAAGCACCCCTCCCTCAATACCCCTGAAACAGGAAGTCCATCGCCGCCGTGATCGTGTCGCGGTGTTCCTTGATATTGCCGATGGGTGCGCCCAGCCAATATAGCGGTTGCGCTCCGAGGTCGGTGGTTTCCAGCACATGTCGGTGGCCGTCGATATCAAGAACCGGATTGAGACGCGGCAAGGTCGGCGCTTCGTTCGGTCCGACGGCCCTGAGCGGGATGACCACCCGGCTCCCGATGTCATCCAGCATCTCGGCCTGAACGCTGACGACCAGCGGAATGCGCCATGCCTTGATCCGGTAGAGGTCGAAGCGGGCCACTCAGTCCTCTTCCGGCTGGGCCCACCACTGTGGCGGCAGCAGCATGCCCTCCCGCGCGATCCGCTCATTATGCGCCTTGATCCCCTCACGGTTCTCTTCCAGCCAGCGGCGGCCCTTCTCTTCGCGGATCGCAGCTTCGATACCGGCTTCGGCGGCGCGGGAGGTGTTGAGACCCAGGGCCTTGGCTTCGGCCATCACGTCCTCGCGGACGGTGAGGTTGGTGCGCTTGCGGCGCTGGGTCACGGGGTATCGCGGTTCGGACATGTCGGGACTCCGATGTGTGTATGATCATACACACATGCCGGACGAGCTCAATTCAGTCCGCGTGGCGGGGTGGGCTGCCCGACTAGGGGGCATCGTCTTCCGGGCTGGCGCCGTCGCGCAGGTACCAAGGCGCCGGTCCGTAGTCATAGGGCGGGTAACTGTAGAGCCAGCGGAGCGCATCCAGGGCGGCCGGATGGTAAATGGTGGAATGGGTCTCATCGGTGCTGCGGTCGACGTGGCGCCATTCCGGCGCGCCGGGCGTGCCCTCAAGGGCGAGCAGCAGCCGGTCGAGCCCGGCCTGCATGGTGCCGCCTTCATCGGCCATGGTGAGATACAGGCGCCAGTCGTCGCGATCTGCTGCCGCGAGGCGCTCGGCGGCGGCTTTCGCCGCAGCCTGATCGTCCCACCACAGGCTGGGCGACACCGCGATGTAGTCGTCAAACAGCTCGGGTTGCTCGAGCAGGGTGTCGACCACGAAAAGGCCGGCCAGGCTTTCGCCGATGATCGCGCGCCGGTCGCCGACCCGGTAATGGCTTTCGATGAAGGGAATAATGTCGTCGGCAATATAGCGGCGGAAATCGGAGGCACCGCCAGCCGTGTCGAAGCTCTCGACATAGCGGTGGTCCTGAGGCGACGGTGTCAGCTCATGGAGGCGGACCTCGGTCTCGATGCCTACCACGATCAGGGGCTGGAACTGCCAGCTGATGACGCCCAGCTGCGCGAGGCCGGCGATGTGGGGGAAGTCCTGATCAACCCCGCCATCGATGAGATAGAGAACCGTGTAGGGCGTCTCGGCGGTGTCGTGACCCGGTGGCAGCCAGATATTGATCGTCCGCGTCTGACCCAGGGTCTCGGACCGGATTTCGTGGCGGATGCCCAGCGGGATGACGGCCCCGTCGGCGGCGGGCTGGCTCGTGGTGTTTGATTGTGCAAGCACCGGGTTCCCGGCGGCGGTGACCAGGGCGAGACAGGCAAGCAAGGTGGGCAGGCGCAGCATGTGCAGCACTCCGGAGCGACCAAAAAAGATGCGGCAGGCTGGGTGATTTGATCCATCCCGGCAAGGGCGGGTCAGGAGATTGCACAGTCGGTCGGTCGCCCGTGAGGCAGTCTCCGCGCAGGACCGGAGCCGATTCCGTCAAACCGCTGCCCGCGGCGATGCCGCTGGTCCATGACCGGGCGGCCAGACTCCATGGCCCGCTTGCCATGGCCGGCATCTTCAGCTACTAGCCGCGCTCCTGAGTTTATATGAGCTGCGTGCGGGGCAACGTAATCCCGTGGCGCGGCGGACAAGAGAGAGCCGGACCGATGAAAAAGGACCTTCATCCCGATTATCACGTCATCAATGTCGTGATGACCAACGGGACCACCTTCCAGACCAAATCCACCTGGGGCAAGGAAGGCGATACGATCAATCTCGACATCGATCCGACGTCGCACCCGGCCTGGACCGGCGGCAACCAGCACCTGCTGGACCGTGGCGGCCGCGTTTCGCGCTTCAAGGACAAGTTCAAGGGCTTCGCGTAAGCTTTCGACGTCCTTCGCGACAAGAAAAAGGCCCGTTCCGATTGGAGCGGGCCTTTTTTCTGTTCGCTGTGCGGCGGGGCGGCTAGCGCTGGCCGAAGGCGCCGCGCAGCATGGCCATCTGGTCGCCGACGGGATTGGCCTCGGCCTCGATCACGCCATCGGCATAGAGATTGTCGTCAATCCGCTTGAGACGGGCGTAGAGCGAGCGTGAGCGGCGTACCAGGTCGCCCAGCACGGCCGGCGGGGTTTCGCCTTCCGGCCACAGGTTTTCAGCCGGACGATCGGCGGTGAGCCGGTATTTGCCGTCCGTTGCCGCCTCGGCCGACATTTCGCCTTCGGCGACGGCCCGCTGGGCCAGCAGCCAGGAGGCCGCCTGCATCAGGCGCGTGGTCAGTTTCATGCTCTCTGTCGCGTAGGAGAGGGCACCTGCCCTGTCGAGCGCCTTGGAATCATCACGACCCGGCCCGTCCAGATAGCTGGCCGTCTCTTCCACCATGTCCATGCCTTCGCGGAACAGCTTCTGGAACATTTCCGAAGCGGCGAAGTCCTGGGCCCGGGCGGCAGGCGCGCCGCCGGCGGGGAAAAGGGTCGGTGTCTGACTGTCGGTCATTGCGGGTCCATTTGAGCGTCGATCACGGGTATTGGGCGAATCGTAGCAAGCCTTGGGCCACACAGTGCCCAAAGAGTTTGATCAAAACTTAAACACCGCGTCGGCCGCGTTCAAACCGGCTTTCTTTTTGTCAGTGATCTCGTCGATGCGCCCGATCTCGGCTTCCAGCAGGCTGCGGCGCTCGGCCAGGTCGTCCAGCGACAGGGCACTGAGGTCCTCACCCGGGATGATGCCTTGCTTGGCACGCTGGCTTGCGATGCTCTCCTCGTCGTGAAACATGGTCTGGCCTCCACATCAGCTTTGTGTCGGCAGATAATAGCGCGATGGAGGGCAAAGTCCCATGACCGATACCAAGACCCGGCGACAGACGTCTGAAAATCGCATCGTGATCGCGCGCGAGCCCGGCGGGCCGGACGTTCTGGACGTCGTCAGCCGACCCGTGCCGACACCGGCAGCCGGAGACATCCTGATCCGCAACACGGCCTGCGGCGTCAATCGGCCCGACCAGATCGAGCGCCTGGGTTTCTATCCGGCCCCGCCCGGTGCACCGGAGGGCCTGGGTCTGGAAGTCGCCGGTCATGTCGAGGCACTCGGCGAGGGCGTGACCGGATTCAGCCCGGGCGATGCGGTCTGCGCGCTGGTCGCAGGCGGCGGATATGCGGACTGGTCCGTCGCCCCGGCGGGGTCGGTCCTGCCGGTACCTGATGGTGTGCCGGTCGCGGATGCGGCCGGTCTGCCGGAAACCGTCTTCACGGTCTGGGCCAATGTGTTCGAGACCGGCGCTTTGTCGCAAGACGAAACATTTCTGGTTCATGGCGGGACAAGCGGCATCGGTTCAACTGCGATCCAGATGGCCAAGGCTGCCGGTGCACGGGTGATCGCCACGGCCGGCACGGCCGCAAAGGTCGCGCAATGCCGCGAACTGGGCGCCGATATCGCGATCAATTACCGCGACACGGATTTCGAGACCGTGGTGACCGAAGCGGGCGGGGCCGATGTCATCCTCGACATGGTCGGCGGCGGCTATGTGCAGAAGAACATCAATTGCGCCCGGGTCGGTGCCCGCATCGTATCGATAGCCTTTCTGGCCGGGAGCCGGGTCGAGGTGGATCTGATGCGGGTCATGCTCAAACGGATCACCCTGACCGGTTCGACTTTGCGCGCCCGCCCGGTCGAGGAAAAGGCGCGCCTGGCGGCAGCCATCCGCCAGACGGTGTGGCCGTGGATCGCTGCGGGGGCGTTACGCCCGCTGATCGACAGCCGCTATGCGCTCGACAATGTCCGCGCCGCGCACGAACGGCTCGATTCCGGTGAGCACGCTGGTAAAATACTCCTGGATTGCTGAATTGTGCAGGCCGCCCGGCTTTGCAGCGGCCCCGGTCTGCGTTATAAATGCATCAAATCGCTGGATGGTGCAGATCCTGCCACCAGCGTCGGAAGCCCAAGCCCGGCCGCCGCGTCGGGCTTTTCTTGTTTTTGTGCCCTTAAATCCATCCCTTGGGAGCTGAGATCATGACCGAGATCCTGATGCCGAAAGCGACGGCCGTCTGGCTCGTCGACAATACCTCGCTGACCTTCGACCAGATCGCCGATTTCTGCGGCCTGCATCCGCTCGAAGTGAAGGGCATTGCTGATGGCGACGTCGCCGTCGGTGTCCGCGGCGCCGACCCGATTTCTAACGGTCAGCTGACGCGTGAAGAGATCGAGAAAGCCGAGAAGAGCGACAAGTACCGCATGACCGTGGTGAAGCCGAAATACTCCGGCCTGCACCAGCCGGCCAAGCGCCGTGGGCCGCGTTACACGCCGCTGTCGCGCCGCCAGAACCGGCCTGACGCCATCGCCTGGCTGGTCCGCAACCACCCGGAACTGGCCGATGCGCAGATCTCCAAGCTGATCGGCACGACCAAGACGACGATCCAGGCCGTGCGTGAGCGCAGCCACTGGAACTCGTCCAACATCAAGCCGACCGACCCGGTGTCGCTGGGTCTGTGCACCCAGATCGACCTCGACGAGCAGGTCAAGAAGGCCTCGGCCCGTCGCCGCAAGCTCGAGGAGGAAAATCCCGAGCTGCTGACCGATACGCTGAAAGCCCAGGAAGACCTGCACCAGGCCGAGGAAAAGCCGGCCGAGGAAGCGGAAATCAACCTGGAAACCCTGTTTGGCGGTCCCAAGTCCGAATAGGCAGCCAGCCGCTGCAAGACAAAAGGCCTGGAACCGGCGGGTTCCAGGCCTTTTTCGTGTCCGCGTGATGGCAGGCGTTGCCTGACTACCCGCCTTTCGGCACCGTGTAATTCATCGCCAGGCGGCCGCCGTCGGCATAGATCGTGGTGCCGGTGATGTAGCTGGCGTCGCGAGAGGCCAGGAAGGAGGCGACCGAGGCGACCTCGTCAGGGTCCCCGATCCGCTGCAGCGGGGTGCGCGACATGATCTTGTCCATCGCTTCAGGGTTGTCATTCACCGCCTTGAGCACGTCGGTATTGATGCTGCCGGGCCCGATCGCATTGACGCGGATGCCGTACTTCGCCAGCGACAGGGCCATCGACTTGGTCATCTGGTTGATCGCACCCTTGGTGGCGCAATAGGCCAGCTGGTCCGGGATCGCCATGACGCCATTGACCGAGGACATGTTGATGATCGCGTAGCGGCGGCGCACATCCTCGGCGCGCTCGCCATCCTCCTCGATCTGGTCGACCATCTGCCGGGCCGCTTCCCGGGCAACCAGGAAGGCGCCACGCAGGTTGACGCCCATCACCTTGTCGAAATCCGATTCCGACAGGGTCAGGATGTCACCGCCCGCAACGATCCCGGCATTGTTGACGAGCACATCCAGGCGCTCGAAAGTCGACCGGGTCTCGGACAGGAGATTGTTGACCGCCAGGCGGTCGGCGACATTGCAGGACACGAACAGGGCCTTGCCCTTGTCGGCTCCCAGCTCCTCGGCCAGCGCCTGGCCGGCCGACACGTCGACATCGGCGATCACGACGTGGCAGCCATCCTCGGCGAGGCGGCGGGCACAGGCCTTGCCGATGCCATTGGCACCGCCAGTGACGATTGCGACGCGGTCACCCATCTTCAGTCCCCATAGTCGACACCGACAAAACGGCGCGTTTCAAGTCCGCTGACCTCGCACAGGCAGAGCGCGCTGGCAATCCATCGGCCCCTGCGCCTGGAATGGCGGATCGGTCAGGGATTGTGTGTGCGCTCGTAATCCTGTGTGATTTCCGGATCATCCGGCGCCAGGCGCCAGGCCCGACGGAACAGGCGACGGGCCTCGTCGGCGCGCCCCACGGCCTCCAGTGCCGTCGCATGGGAATGCACGATGGCGCCGATATCCGGCTCGGCCGCAACCGCCATTTCGCACAAGGGCAGGGCCGTTTCGGCGCGGCCGTCCTGGATCAGGGTCCAGCACAGCATGTTCAGCGTGGTACCGTCTTCCGGCGCCAGTTCCACAGCCCGGCGGGCATCCTCGACAGCGGCGCCGGTCAGGCCGACATCCAGCAGGGCGCCAGCCCGGTTGATCCAGGCGCCGATCCAGTCCGGCTCGAGCCGAACCACGGTATCAAAGGCGACCACGGCATCGGCATCGCGGCCCAGACCCTGATAGACCACGCCCAGATTGATCTGGGTCAGCGTGTCGTCGGGGGCAGCCGCGGCGGCGCGCAGCAGATCGTCAAGCGCGCCGTCCAGCTGTCCGAGCTCGGAGCGGGCAATCCCGCGATTGCGATACAGGCTGGGTTCGACCACCCGACCGCCATTGGTTTCGACAATGGCGAAGGCGAAGTTGTAGGCTTCCAGTGCCGCCTGGAAATCCTGTTCCGACAGATGTGCCGCCCCCATGGCGGCGTAGATGCCGATTTCGGCATTCATGTCGAGTTCGGCCCGGTCGAGGCAGGTCCGGAAAAAATCAATGGCGTCCGCGGAATTGCCCAGCTCGAGCGCGGCACGACCGGCCGCGCATGCGGACGGTTCGCCATCAGCCATGTCCTGGCCAAGGGCCGGGGCGGCGGGCAGAAGCAGAACACTGGCGGCAAGCAGGGCGGTTAATCGCATCGGGGACTCCAGACGGTCACGACTTCGGTATGGGACGGAGTGTAGCGCGCAAAAAGGGCGGCCCGAAAGCCGCCCCGATGATGATTGCGCTGTTGTAACCAGCTAACCCGTGAGTGTGATGTGCGCCGATAGTCGAAGATCCTCTATCTGTTCCTTGATTCGGAGCTTCTGCTTCTTGAGGCGCGCCAGTTCCAGGGAATCCGCCGACGGGTGCTTTTTGACCTCGTCGATTTGTGTATCCAGACGCGAATGTTTGGCGTCGAGCTCACGGATGCGGGCTTCGATGGGCATGTAGACGTCTCCCTCTTGTGAAGTGGAACACTCGATTGAAACAGGTTCCCGCACTATGTCTACTCACGAAACGTTTCGAGGATAAGATATGATGAAACCGGACCGTATGATTGTCGGCGTCTCGGGCGCTTCCGGGATCATCTACGGGATCCGGGCGATGGAGGCGCTCAAGGCGCTGGGCATCGAGACCCACCTGGTCGCCTCCAAAGCCGCCGAAATGACGCTGGGTTATGAAACCGACGTCTCGATCAAGGGTTTCCGGGCCCGGGCGGACCATGTCTACAAAATGCCCGATGTCGGCGCACCCATCGCCTCCGGATCGTTTGCCACGCGGGGCATGTTGATCGCCCCGTGTTCAGTGAAAACCATGTCGGAAATTGCCACGGGCGTGACCTCCAGTCTGTTGACCCGTGCTGCGGATGTGGTGCTCAAGGAGCGCAGGCGGCTGGTCCTGATGGTCCGCGAGACGCCCTTTCACCTTGGCCATCTGCGGACGATGGAGGCCCTGACCGAGATGGGTGCCGTCATCTGTCCGCCCCTGCCGGCCTTTTATGCCAAACCGACATGTATTGATGACCTGGTCGACCAGTCTGTCGGGCGGGCGCTCGACCTGTTCGGGTTGGACTGGGACGGCACCCGGCGCTGGGGCGAGGACCTCGAAGGCGGCCGCCGCTAGGTCGTGTTCGCATCTGCAGCGTGATCGGCAATTTATTTGACCGGCGAATGCCGTTACCCTATGGGCAGCGCCACGCAGTTTCGTGTGCGCAATTGGCACGTCCCGCCGAACCGGTTTCGGGGCGGGCGGACAGTCCGACGCGGGCTGTGACCGGATCAGGACCAGATCAGAAAGAGACGGCTGAGGAATGGACGGAGAATTCCTGGACCAGCAAGCGCTGACCGAGCGGATCGAGGGTTTGCGCGAACAGCATGTCGCCCTCAATCACGAAGTCGACGCGCTGACCGAAAACGGGGTGATCGACCAGCTCAAATACGCGCGTCTGAAAAAGGAAAAGCTGCGGATCAAGGATGCGATTTCGCACCTTGAAGACCAGCTGACGCCAGACATCATCGCCTGACCGGCGATCAGGCCTGCTTGCGGTCGCTGTCGGACTTCTGTGCCTGTTTGCAGGCATACATCGCGGCATCGGCGCTGGCCATGACGTCTTCCGCCTTGCTGCCGGCTTGCAGCGGCTGACAGCCCCAGGCCGTGTCCACGGTCAGCTGACGACCGGCATAGTCAAAGGGTGTTGTCGAGATGCGGTCCGCCAGTTCGCGGGCCTTGGCCTGCGCCCCCTCGGCGCCGGTCAGGGTCAGGACCACCGCAAACTCGTCGCCGCCCAAGCGGCCCACCGCGTCGGTTTCACGAATATGGGCGGTGAGCAGGTTTGAGACATGATGCAGGGCGGCATCGCCGGCGGCATGACCGAATTGGTCATTGAGGGTCTTGAAGCCGTTGAGATCGAAATAGACCAGGGCGGACGGCGCATCGTGGCGCTCGGCCAGGGCCAGCGCCCGGCTGACTTCGCGCAGGAAGGCGCGGCGGTTCAGGACCGGCAGCATGACGTCGTGGTCGGCCAGGGATTCCAGTTCGCGGACGCGGCCGCGCAGGCGTTCGGTTTCCTTGCGGAGCTGGTCGACCTCGCCCATCAGCGACAGCAGGGCGCGCTGGACGTTCGGTGTCAGTTCGGCTTCCGGCACGCCCATGATGGAGGCCGCGTCAGACGGCGCGGCACTCGCGCGTGTCTCGCTGCCGGGTCGGGCTTTGTCGGTCTTCGCGGCGCGGGAGATATTCCCGGTCGGGGTGGTCGGTCCGATGCGCATGGCACGTTCCAATTCGATTCTGTTCACGCTCAGGCTCGCCAAGTGTGGTTAAGAAACGGTCAAACGCGGCCCGATTTGGGCCCGATTGCCCCGGTTTTGCGGGATCATCTTGACCTTCACGCGGTCAGAGGTATGGTCGCGCGCTTCCTTTTCCCGCGCAGGAAGCGTCATGAGCGAAGTTTCGCCCCAGTCCCCGAATTCTCCCACAGGTCCCGTAGACGTCGCCATCATCATGGGCTCGCGCTCGGATTGGCCGACCATGAAGAAGGCCGCCGACGTGCTGGACGAGCTGGGCATCAGCCATGAGACCCGTGTCGTGTCCGCTCACCGAACCCCGGACCGGCTGGTCGAGTTCTCCAAGACCGCACGCGAACGTGGCATCAAGGTGGTGATCGCCGGTGCCGGTGGTGCGGCGCACCTGCCGGGCATGGTTGCCTCGATGACCAGCCTGCCGGTGCTGGGTGTTCCTGTGAAATCAAGGACGCTGAACGGTCAGGACAGCCTGCTCTCCATCGTCCAGATGCCGGGCGGTGTTCCGGTCGGCACGCTGGCGATCGGTGATGCCGGTGCTACCAATGCCGGCCTGCTGGCGGCCTCCATCCTGTCGCTGATGGATGCGGGCGTCGCGGATCGACTTGCGGCCTGGCGTCAGGCGCAAACGGACAGTGTCCCGGTGACGGTCGAGGACTGACATCATGAGCGATGCGCCCCTGGCCCCGGGCAGTGTGATCGGAATCCTTGGTGGCGGTCAGCTTGGCCGCATGCTGGCTACGGCCGGTGCGGCGCTGGGCTTTGACGTCCACATCTATGATCCCGAGCCCGATTGTCCGGCCAGCCGGGTCGCCGCGCGCAGCTATTGCGCGCCCTGGGACGATGCCGGCGCCGTTGCCAATTTTGCTGATCGCTGTGACGCCATCACCTATGAGTTCGAGAACGTCCCGGTCGAAACCGTGGCTGTTGCGGCCGCCGCCGCGCCCCTGCGTCCGGGTTCGACATCGCTGGAACTGACCCAGGACCGTTTCATCGAGAAGCATTTCATCAACCGGCAGGGCGTGAAGACGGTCCCCTTCGCCCAGGTCGACGACATCGACGGGCTGGAAGCGGCGATCGAGGATATCGGTCTTCCGGCGCTGCTGAAGACCCGACGCTTTGGCTATGACGGCAAGGGACAGGCCTGGATCCGCACCGAGAGCGACGCCCGCACGGCCTGGGAGGCGATCGGCCAGCAGCCTGCCATCCTCGAGGGCGCGGCGGCATTCCGGCGCGAGCTGTCTGTCGTGGCGGCGCGATCGGTGAGCGGCGAAGTGCTGGCCTATCCGCTGGCCGAGAATGTCCATGGCGACGGTATCCTCAAGACGACAAAGGCTCCGGCCACCGGCGTCGACAGTGCCACGCAGGACCGGGCCCTGCAGATTGCCCGCGCCCTCGGGGACGGGCTGGATCATGTCGGCGTATTTGCGGTCGAGCTGTTTGACCTCGGCGAGGGCGAGTTGATCGTCAACGAGATTGCGCCGCGGGTTCACAATACCGGTCACTGGACCATGGACGGGTGCGGTTGCGGCCAGTTCGAACAGCACATGCGCGCTGTCGCCGGTTGGCCGCTGGGCGACCCGTCGGCCCATTCGGCCTGCCTCATGACCAATCTGATCGGTCATGACGCCGATGCCTGGGCGGAACTGGCCGCCGACCCGCAGGCCCGCCTCCATCTCTATGGCAAGCGCTCCACCCGCGAAGGGCGCAAGATGGGGCATGTGAACCGGTTGTCTCCGCTCTGACGCCGCTTCCAAAACGCGCCGGGCACCTTATGCTGGGCACATGATCCGGACGCCCCCCGACCCGCGTGCTTTCATGGATGACTGCGGCCCGTTCGACTTGATCGGCGACATTCATGGCTGTTTCGACGAGCTGGTCAGCCTGCTCGAGCGCCTGGGTTATGACCGGCGCGATGTGCATGACTGGCACCACCCGCGAGGGCGGCGTCTCGTCTTTCTCGGTGACCTTGTGGATCGAGGGCCCGACAGTCCGGGTGTTCTGCGCACAGTGATGTCAACCGTGAGCGGCGGGCGCGGCCATTGCGTGGTCGGCAATCACGATGACAAGTTCCGGCGCTGGCTGGCCGGGCGCGATGTCAAGCTGACGCACGGCCTGCCGGAAACTGTCGAGCAGGTGCAGGCCGAGCCGACGGAGTTCCGGCGCGAACTGCTCGCTTTCATCGACGCGCTGCCGCACCACCTCATCCTGGATCAGGGCCGCTTGATCGTTGCCCATGCTGGTGTGCAGGCTGACATGCATGGTGAAGACTCAAAACGCGTGCGGGCCTTTGCCATGTTCGGCGAGGTGACCGGGGAGCGTGACGCGCACGGTCTGCCGATCCGTCGCGACTGGGCCCGCAATTACGGTGGCGATGCCACGGTGGTGCATGGTCATGTCGCTGAACCGGAGGTGCGCGAGCGCAACAATGTCATCTGTGTGGATACCGGCTGTGTCTTCGGTGGCCACCTGACCGCCCTGCGCTGGCCTGAACGCGAGCGCGTGCAGGTCCCGGCGCGGCAGACCTATTATCATTCGCCCCGCTGGGCGGATGATGTGGCTGACGATTAGGCCGTCTGGGCGCGCGGCTTGCGGCTGAGCTGGTCAGCAAAGTCGTGATTGACGTCGCGGTGTCCGGCCTCGTCGGCGCGGACGGCGATGACGACATCGCGCAAGCGGGCACTGGCGGGCAGCTTCCAGTAATCGATGGCAATTTGCGGCGCGGCGACATTCTCGTGGCGGCCGGCGTCAATGCCTTCCAGATACTGGGTATAGCTGATCACCGCTTCCTCCTCGAAATAGCCGACCACGCGGTGGGCCGTGCGCGGGGCGAAGAGGTAGAGAAAGAAATAGCAATTATAGAAGATCGCCTGGACGGTCATGATCACCAGGCGTTCGAACAGGCTCGGCTTGGCGATTTCGATGAAGGTCATCAGGTGCATGCGCTCATTCTCTGCTTCGTCCAGCAGGGTGCGGATCCAGCCTTCATCGTCGCGGATCCGGCGGATCGCCTTGAGGTGCTGCAATAGTCCGCCAACCATGCCCGGAACGGCCGCGACGGTCTCGAGCACCACCGCCCGGTGGCCATAGCGTTTGGCAAAGAAAGTATCGGCGATGAAGCGCAGGAATTTCACAAAGCCGAAGGCAATGTGATCGCCAAGGCCCTCCGGCTTGCGGTGCTGGTCAAGGATGATGTGGTCCGTCGTCGGCATGTCAGCCTCCCGTAAAAGACGGTGCATGCCAGTGACGATGCGCCCGTCGGTCGGGCAGCGGAAGGTGTCACGGCGCCGCGCGGCGATACGTCTCGCAATCGGGATATGGGTATTGCCGGGTCGGAATTGAACCCGTCGTGGCGGTCAGACCCGCGGGCCCGGCCCGTGCCTCAGCTTGCCCAGCAGGCCGGCGAGGTCGGGCAGGTCGGCGGTGAGCTTGGCGATATTGGCCTTGGTCTTCTCGAAATCCATCACATTCTGGATGCGGCGGTCGAGGAAGGCCTGTGCCTCGGTCTTGTCCAGGTCGGCCTCATTGAGCCAGGTCGACAGGGTCGAGCCATAAACGCCGGCCAGGATGGTGCGCTTGGAGTAGAAGTTGACGTCGGTGGAGGTGTCGCCAATGGCCCGCCAGATCGTGTCTGCGGTGGCCCACAGGAGTTGCGGCGCCTCGCTGGCGGCATCGGGCAGCATCAGGCGGGAGCGGGCGCGACGGGCGGCTTCTTCGTGCGGTCCGATGGCTTCCAGCCGGGCCATGACCCCGAATCGGACCCGTTCGCGGATCTTCATCGCCTTGATGTCGGCCTCCCGGACGGCAGCGACAACAGCAAGGTCCAACTGGCGCGACCAGCGCACGATCAGGTCGAGCGCACCGCGCGGGCAGGCCAGCAGGGCCTGACCCTTGTCGATGCCGGCATCGGTGACGGCCTGGTCGAAACTGTCATTGGTCCAGCCATCAAAGGCCGCCAGCGGTAGAATCGACTCTAAAAGCGCGTCGCGTGTGCTATCCTTCACGGAGCGGGGCAGGGTATCGGCTTCCATCATGTCGATCTGTCTAGACCAGTGCGGTGACTTCGTCACCTCGCCCGTGTGTGCTGACAGTGTGGACACGTGGTCGCAGGCCTGCTAGTAGCCCCGCCTCTGGCGAACTAGTGGCGTGAGGAATGGCCCTCGCGTCCAACCTAATGGAGAGAGAGCCATCGTACAGATCGTTGTGCGCGACAATAACGTGGAGCAAGCGCTCCGTGCGCTGAAAAAGAAGATGCAGCGGGAAGGTACTTTCCGCGAAATGAAGCGTCGTAACCATTACGAGAAGCCCTCGGAGAAAAAGGCTCGCCAGAAGGCTGAAGCCATTCGCCGGGCGCGCAAGCTGGCCCGCAAGCGGGCGCAGCGCGAAGGGCTTATCGCCAAGCGTGGTGGTACCACCCGCCGCTAGGGTCGCCAGGCCTCATTGCGAGTAAAGTGAAACCGTCGTGTCCGCTCGGGCACGGCGGTTTCCTTTTGCCCGGGATTCAGGGGAGTTCCGGGCTTTGCGCCCTTCTTCCCGATTGCGGAAAAAGGGTCGAGATACCCCATTCGGAGTGCGCGACCCTGCCGCCAAACGGATGGGCGTATGTGTTGCTGTGGTCGGTCGAGCCCTGGCCGCCTGTTGATCGCTTATGACCCGGGCGCCGTGCGCAGGGCGAACCATAGATCGCTTGTCAGCCAGCAGGCCGTATCCGGTTCTTCAGCTCAAGGGTGGAACCGCGTAGCGGCGGCTGCGCCGCCCTTGACCTGAAGAACCGGATACGGCGGTCTTCCGGCAAGCGTTTTAGGGTGGAGTTTGCGCCACGGCGCCGGATTAAAAGGGGCTCTTCTGAAAAACGGAACGAGCCCCCGTTTATTCCAGATTGCATCAATACTCTGGTGCACGAGTGTGCTCCGATGGCCCGCCAAGCCCGGATCGTTCTGCCCGGTTATCCGCATCATGTCACGCAACGCGGCAATCGGCGCCAGCAGACCTTCTTCGAAGACGGGAATTAACCGGGACAGACACGGAATTAACCGGGACAGACACAATTTCTGGCAATTTAATTGCGTTTGTCCCTGTGAATCCAGGAGCCGCCGGAAGACTGAATCGGTACGTGTCCCCGGTTATTAGCGAGATGCCGTACTTGCGGCATAGCTGCTTCGTCGTGACACCCGCCTCGTGCTCGCGGATCATCCCGATAATCTGTTCTTCCGAATAACGGCTCTTGCGCATCGTCCATCCTCCGCCGGTGGACTCTACCATCCCATGGCCGGAATTTAAGGTGCTGGGTCAGTGCCCCACCTGAACTCTGCTGAATCAGCGCACCCTAACATGCCCCCACACGATAGGACGCAAGCGCTTTGCCCCGCTGCGGCGAGGGCCAAATCTACTATTAGCTATTTCTTTTCAATGCGAAACCCTTGCGAGATAGACCTTGCCAGGAGTAGGTTTCGCCCGGGCCATATCGATGGGGGCGACGTTCATGACACTAACCACATTGTTTTTGGGTCTAATCGGCCTTCTTTTCATGCTCGGGCTGTACGCCCAGGTCCATGCGCGCAAGGCTGACAAGGACCAATCCAAACACGCTGGGTTCGCCGCCTCCATGCCGGGGCTCCTCACGACGTTCGGTGTATTCGGCACCTTCGTTGGCATACTGATTGGCCTGTTGGGGTTCGACGTTACGCAGGTGGATGAGAGCGTCCCTCTGCTTTTGGAAGGGCTCAAGACCGCATTCTGGAGCAGCGTCGCAGGGATGGGAGCGGCAATCGCCTTCCGCTTACTGCAACCCCTGATTGCTCCGCCTTCTGGCGGCACCTCCACAGACCCGATTGAAATCCTGCAGGCGATCGAAATGGGCATAGGCGAACAGACCCGTGCGCTGAGCGGCGGCGAAGACGCCAGTCTGCTAACGCAAATCCAGAAACTCAGAACCAGCATTCAGGATGGAAACGACGCCAACCGTGCGGCCGTTCAAGAAGGATTTGAACGCCAAATCGAGGCATTTAATGCATTTGCCAAGGAAATGGCCGAGAACAACTCGAAGGCACTGATCGAGGCGCTCAACGAAGTCATTCGGGATTTCAACGAGAAGCTCACCGAGCAGTTCGGGGAGAACTTCAAACAGCTGAACGAAGCCGTCGGCCAGCTTCTGGAATGGCAAGAACGGTACAAGCAACACATCGAGGAATCCGAAGAATGCTTGAAGTCTGTCGGCGTGCAATTGGAAACGGCAGCTCAAACGCTCACCGAGGTCAGCAAGTCGGTAGAGACAATGCCCGAGCGCGCGGCCGCGATTGACAGGATCATGGCTGATCTTGGCGAACAGCTGGAAGCAACAGCTGGATTGACCAACGCCGTCGCGACCCTCCGAACGGAGGTCAGCGGCGCGATGCCGGCGATCAACGAAAACATCGACCTGCTCACCACAGGTTTTGCCGCCAAGGTTCAGGAATCCGCTGATGCACTGCGCGAGTCCGCCGCTGAAGCGAAGACCCACTACAGCGAGGCCGCGGACCACTTGGCCGAAGGTATGGACCGATTGGAGAAATCGCTCGAACAGGCATTCTCCACCTTTGACGAGCAAATGCAGGAAGAACTGAAACGTTCGCTTGAGGTTATGGGCAACCACTTGGCCAGCATCTCTGCCAAGCTCGCGGATGATTATGAGCGCACCGCGGATGCCGTCGGCTCGTTGCGCGTAGTTGGGGCTGACTGATGTTCGCTCGCCGAGGAGAGCATTCCGAGGGGGAGGGATGGCTATCAGTTTCAGACCTGATGGCGGGGCTGATGGTCTTCTTCCTGTTCATTGCCATTCTCTACATCCAGCCGCTCCAGCGGATAAAATTGAACGTCGAGGCAATCGTCCAAGCCTGGCAGGAAGGTGAACTGGAGATCTACAACGCCCTTCAAGCCGAGTTCGAAGATGACCTACCGCGCTGGAATGCCCAGTTGGACCGCAATGAACTGACCCTTCGTTTCAACTCTCCAGACGTCCTGTTCGAAGCGGGAGACGCTGCCTTAAGGCCGGAATTCGAAGTGATCCTGTCGGATTTTTTTCCGCGGTATCTCGCAACCTTAGAACCGTTTTATGAAGCCTCGCTCATCGAGGAAATCCGTATCGAAGGGCACACGTCGAGCGACTGGGTCGGTGTTTCTGAGGGCGAAGCCTATTTCCGGAATATGGAGCTGTCGCAGGACCGTACCCGTTCAGTGCTCCAATACGCCCTTGAGCTCGATGGCTCGTCCTCGCACGTTGGCTGGGCGCGACCACTGCTGACGGCCAATGGCCTCGCTTCGTCGCGCCCGATCACCGATGGCGATAGCTCGATGGAAGATCCCGTTCGCTCCCGACGGGTTGAATTTCGCGTACGTACCACAACGCAGAACCGGCTCAATGAAATCCTGGAACAGTTCGAAGCGGAATGATCAAGCTCCTGAATAATTATCCAGGGCTGCTCAAGGTCCAAGAGAGGTTGAAAGCACCCGATATCAGCTGGCGCCCCGAGCTGGACGATCTCGCGGAGCGAGAGGCGGTTCGGTTCGAGGCCGTGGAAGTCGACGGCGTCGCCCTTGAGGATGTCGCGGACGGCCCAGGCGGTCTATTTCAACTCGAAGGCCAGCAAGTCGTCATCTACATCAAAGACCACACCCGACGAATTGAAGTTCGAGAAGACCCTGCGAGGGGTAACCGGGTGCATTTAAAGGCCTGTTCGACGATCGAGGAAATGCGTCGCCGCAAGAGATTTGACCGGTATGTCGCCACCAGCCGGAGAGACAACCTCTACCGGATCGACGTTTTCGAATACGACGAGGTCACGCTGTCCGAAATAGAAGCACCAATCCACGTTTGCCTGAACTGCTTGAAGGAGCTGAACTACAAAGGTGCCGCGGAGGGACGTCGTTCTGCTCGGAGGAGGATCCAATCCGAGTTCGATGTAACCGAGTTCCTAGAGTCCTACAGCACGTTCTTCGGCGGCGCGCCGCGCTATACTGACAAGACTGCTCCTCGCAGCATTTACGTTGATGACTGGTCAAAAATCTCGGAACGGGTCCGATATCAGGCTGGTTGGACCTGTTCGAAATGCGACGTATCCCTCCATGCGTTAGCGCACCACCGTTGGCTACACGTCCATCACAAAAATGGTCATAAGGGCGACAATCGCCCCTCAAACCTCGAACCGCTCTGCGCGTTGTGCCATGCAGATGAACCGGGTCACGAACGGATGCACGTTGACCCACGCGCAAAGAGATCTATCGAGCGCTTACGTCGCGAGCAGACTGGCACAAGCTAGGGTACGGCCCCTCCCCGAATCATTTCGAGCAGGCTCAGCGAGGGCGTGCCACGGGGGGCTGCCAGTCTACCGGCAAAACCGGGGACACGTACCCGTTTCTGGCCCGATTTACAATTTTGGATTGCATGAATTCTCTGGTGCACGAGTATGCTCCGATAGCCCGCCAAGCCCGGATCGTTCTGCCCGGTTATCCGCATCATGTGACAAATAACTGGGACAGACACAATTTCTGCTGTCCTGAAAATAACTGGGACAGACACAATTTCTGCTGTCCTGAGCCCTTCGGCTTACTCGTTCATTTCGAGAGACTGAGCAATTCATGCAAAACACGTTCGGGTTTAACGGGTCCAGGAGCGGGCAACTGGCCCAAAGACGGCGGGCACCTGTCTTCCAGGGCAGCCCCGGCCGCCCCGAAGGGCAGCCGGGTCGCATGCCTAGCCCTCAGCGGGCGTCTTCTTGCCGCCAAGGCTGAACCAGCCCTTCACAGTATCCTGGTTGGCCTGGTTGAGCGCGCCCATTCGGAACAGCACGCCAGAGCCCCAGATCACGAAAATCGCGGTGCCGATCATTGCTGCCGTCGTGCCGGCAATGTCGACCATGCCGATATCGTGCGGCAGGCGCGCGAGCATGATGAAGGGCGTCCAAAGCGGCACCCAGCTGGCAATTGCCACGACCGGGCTGTCCGGGGATTCGATCGCCATCATGACCAGGAAAAGCGGCACCATCATGATCAGCATCATCGGACTCATCAGGGTCTGGGCGTCCTGCAGGGTCTCGCACAGCGAACCGATGGCCAGGAAGATCGCGCCATACATCAGATATCCGATGATGAAGTAGCCAAACGCTGGCAGCAGCAGGCCCGGATCAAGTACCGCGGCCAGGATGTCGGCAATCGGCATGTCACTGCCGGCGGCGATCTGCTGCACGCCGAGCGTGCCCATGATCGCCATTCCGCCCCAGACCAGGAGCAGGGTGGCAGAAACAGCCGCGACCCCGGCCAGCTTGCCGGTCAGGATCTCATGATGCCGGGTCGATGCCAGCATCATTTCCAGCACCTTGTTGCCCTTTTCCTCGATCATCGCCGTGAGCAGCATGTTGACCACCGAAAAGATGATCACCCAGAGACCGAACGCGGTCATGGCGCTGACAATCAGCGGAATGCGCTCGGCAGCTGTGACCTCGGCCGTGTCGCCAGTGCGCTCGGGGTTGAGCTCGCGGACATCCGGCGACAGGTCATCGGCTGTTTCGATCAGGTCCGGATTGACGCCATTATCGATGAGATACTGGGTCTGCATGTGGTCGCGCAGGGAGTTGCGGATCTGCGAGCGCAGGCCGCTGTCGGACACATTGGCACTCCAGTAATCCATCTCGATTGCGCCGGTCGCCGACTGGCGCAAGTAGATCGCCGCGAACAGACCGCTCTCGCCGTCAGCGGTCGTGATGCTGGCATCGCCAGTCAGATAGGGGCGCAACTGGTCCAGTTCGGTCGTGCCGGCGTCAACGCGGATATAGCGTTCATCTGAAAGCTGCGGCTGGGAGGCCAGCGCGGCCTCGATCTGCGGCAGGTCGCCGAACATCTCGCGCGCCATTTCCCGCGTCCGTTCCAGCGCTTCGGCCCGACTGGCCTCGGCCTGGGCCTCGATAGCGGCTTCCAGCGTACCGCCGGTCTCGTCGACGAGGACGTAATAGCGGGTTGGCTGGGAGTTCTCGATCAGGATCGGCATGCCGATGCCCAGCGCCATGAACATGGGCACCGAGGCCAGCGACAACCAGAAGCCCCAGGTGGCGACATAGGAGAGGAATTCGCGGCGGGCGATGAGATAGATGGCGCGCATCACACGGCCTCCGTTTCAGTGGTGGCAGTCGTGTTGGAGGCGGCGCTGGCGCCGACAAGATGGACAAAGGCGTCGTGGAGGTGTGCGCGCACGGGCTCGAAGCGGGCCAGTTTCACGCCGCCATCGACGCAAGCCTTGAGCACGTCCTGGGCGTCGGCGCCGGACGCAAGGTCGATCGTCCACACGGCATGTCCGTCGACCGGCTCACCGCGGGCAATCTCGCCCTTGCCGGCCAGCAACTGTGACAGGTCATGGTCGGAGGTGACCTCCACAGTGACACGGCGCGGGACCTCGCCCAGCGCCTGTTTGACGCTGCCGTCAAAGACTTTGCGGCCCTTGGCGACCAGCACGATCTGGTCGCACAGGCGTTCGGCATGTTCCATCACATGGGTCGAGAACAGCACCGTGCGCCCGGCTTCGGCCTGGCGGCGAACGATCTGTTCCAGCGCATTCTGGTTGACCGGGTCGAGGCCCGAGAAAGGTTCGTCGAGGATGATGAATTCCGGCTCGTGGACCAGGGTCGAGATGATCTGGACCTTCTGGGCCATGCCCTTGGACAGGGTTTTCACCTTGCTCTCGGCCACATCCGGCAGGTCGAACTCTTCCAGCATGGCGAGGCCGCGCTTGCGGGCCTCTGCCGCGCCGACACCCTTCAGGCGGGCAAAGAAGGTAATGACATCGATCACTTTCATCTTGCGGTAGATGCCGCGTTCTTCCGGCAGGAAGCCGACGCGGTCCAGAGCCGCCGGTCGCGGCTTGCCGCCGAACAGGCTCACCGAGCCGCTGTCGGGGGTGAGAATGCCCAGCGACATGCGCAGGCTGGTCGTCTTGCCGGCGCCATTGGGACCGAGAAAGCCGGTGATCCGGCCGCGTTGCACGCCGAAGCTGACATCGCGTACGGCGGGCTTGCCGGCGAAGGTCTTCGATACGTTGGAAAGTTCGAGAATGGTCTCGGACATGATGCCCCCTATCCTGTATCCGGCGGAGCCTAGTCAGCCCGGTGGCGGGAGGCCACCGGCATTGGGCAGTTCAGCGTCCCCCCTTCCCACCCAAGACACCCGGTCAGACCAGGTCCAGGACGAAATAGGGCAGGTCGAGCGGGGGTGGTTCGGCCAGACCCAGCTGGCTGAGCTGGTGGTGCGCCTGGCCGCGATGATGAGTGGCGTGATTGAACATGTGGGTGAGAATGATCCGGCGCGGCAGGGTGCGCGACGTTCCGGACATGTCGGTATAGGCGAACGCGTCGGCGATCGCGGCGTCGTCCAGGGCGGCGATGAGGGCGCGAACCGCATCGTCCTGCTGCTGCCGGGCGGTCCACAGCGCTTCGAAATCGGCCGTCGGCGTCTCGTCGAGGCGCGCATGCGGGGCGGGTCGGGCCTGAAGGCGGGCCAACCACAGATGATCAGCCACCAGAATATGGGTCAACGTGCCTTGCAGGGAACCAAAATAGGCGCCGGTCTCGCGGCCGCGGGCTTCGGCTCCGATCTCCCGGGCGGCCGCATAGATCCGCCGGTTGGCCCAGGCGTTGTAGTCGGCCAGTTGAAGAAAATGGTCGCGCATGGCTCGGGCTCCGCTGTCGGCCGGACCAGTGTTCAATCTGCTGGTCGCCGGTCCGGTTCAGGCCGATACTGCCCGTGTTGCAAAAGCACACAAGGGTGAACGCGCATGAGCAGTGAAACCGCCCGAACCCAGCTGATGGCGCTGCGCCAGGAATTGCTGGACCTGTCCGACGCCGCCCGCGACGACCGCAAGCCGGTCGAGCTCGATCAGCAATCGGTGGGCCGTCTGTCGCGGCTCGATTCGATGCAGGTTCAGGAGATGGCCAAGGCCGCCAATGCGAGACGCGCCGTCGAGGTCCGTCGGATCGACGCGGCCCTGGCTCGCGTCGACGACGATGATTATGGCTGGTGCGTTGAGTGCGGCGAGGCGATCGAACCCGCCCGGCTGGCCCTGGACCCCGCCGTTCCGCGTTGCGCCGGCTGCGCCTGACCCGGACAAATTGCTGACACGTCACTTCAATCCGGCGCGTCCTTCTGGGAAACTGCCTGAGAGGGAGTGACAGTGTATGTTTGACCTGACCGCGCAATTGCTGGCGCAAGCGGAAGACTGGCTGAACCATCACACGCGGGCACAGCTGCCACAGGCGCTGGCCGCCGACGCGCACGCGGACCTGCTGTCGGCCGTGAATGCCGTGCCGCGCTGGACTCTGGTCACCCGCTTGGGCGGCCGGCATCTCGACCTTGACGCGGCGGCCATGGATGCCATGCCGCCCGCCCAGAAAGCCGAGTTTGACCATCGCGTCCAGGCGGGCGCGGCGGAGGGCTTTCAATATCTCTACGAGACCTATCCGCTTTACGACAAATGGCATGGCGGCGTGCTGGCCGATGAGGCGCCGGTACTGGCCGACCTCTATACCGCCCTCAACAGCGCCGACTTCCTGGATCCGATGCGGCAGATCCTGGACGCCCCGGAGATCAGCTTTGCCGACGCCCAGTTGACGCGCTATCGCGCCGGGCATTTCCTGACCACGCATGATGACGGCAATCCCGGCAAGAACCGGGTGGCGGCCTTTGTTCTCACGCTGAGCGAGGATTGGCAGGAGAGATGGGGCGGTGTGCTGCAATTCGAGACGGCGCTGGGAGCGGTCACCGAGCGCTTCGTGCCGCGCGGCAATACTCTGTCCCTGTTCAAGGTTCCCCAACCGCACCAGGTGACCCCGGTAGCGGCGGGCGTGCCGGCACACCGCGTGTCGGTGACAGGCTGGTTACGGACCGGTGACGATCCGGGACCGGTCAGCCGGGCCAGCTAGCGCGGCGCGTAACCGGCTCGGCTGATCAGGGTCCGCAAGGCGTCGTCGCCGGGCGAGGCAAGCTTGAGCAATTCGACAAACGGGTCGCCACCCAGGCCGAGGCAGCGGGCAAAGGCCGGCTCGGTCTTCAACCCGTCGGCCTTGGCCTGTCGCACATCCAGCCGCAGTCGGTCCTCGGCGAGACCGAGCAGTCGGTGTTCGGCCAGCCAGTGGACATAGCTCTCATGAGTCTCGACGGGACGCTCCCGCCCGAAGATTTCGACCGGCACACCCTCGATCTCCAGCCTGGCGATGACCGAGGCCTCGCCGGCATGCTGGTTGTCGCTGACGGTGGCATCCGGCCGGTTGGCGGTCAGGTCCGAAAGTGCGGCCTTGAAGTCCGGCAGTCCGGCGGTCGCACAGCATGCGATGTCGATATCGGCGCCGGGTCCGTGGATATTGAGCGGGATGGATCCCACCCAGCGCGGAGTGAATGCCGCCAGTCGCCGTAGCAGCCCGTGCCGGGAGATGATCTGGCGCGCGTGCGAGCAGGGCAGGACGGTCTCGGTCATGCCCGCCGATCTCGCGCAGGACGGGTCGGCTGTCAATCCGGGCCCGGCGGCCTGACATTTTCGTGCATGGACAGGCGCAGGCCGTCGGGCGAGTGTCCGGTGGCCAGTGAGGGAGGTATTGCATGGGGTTTTACAGCGAGCGCATCCTGCCCAACATCATCGCCTGTGCCTGTGGCAGCAAACCGGTCGCCAACCACCGCGAAGTCATGGTGCCGGAAGCCTTTGGCAGCGTCCTCGAGGTTGGCATGGGAGCGGGGCCGAACCTGCCCTATTACGACGCCGGCCGGGTCAGCCGGATCATCGGGGTCGAGCCGTCCAGCGGCATGCGGGTCAAGGCGCGGCGGGCGATCAATGCCCAGTCCATCCCGGTCGAGCTGGTCGACGCGCCCGGCGAGGCCCTGCCCGTCGAGGACAACTCGATCGACACGGTCCTGCTGGCCTTCACCCTGTGTACCATCCCCGACTATGAAGCCGCCCTCGCCGAGATGCGGCGCGTGCTCAAACCGGACGGCCGCCTTGTCTTCATGGAGCATGGCCTGGCGCCGGATGAGGGCGTGGTGAAATGGCAGCGTCGGCTGGAGCCGGTCTGGAAGATCACCGGAGGCGGTTGCCACCTGACCCGTCCCATGGACCGGTTGATCGAGGGCGGCGGTTTCCGCATCGACCGCCTGGAAGCCGATTATGAGCCACGCACGCCGAAATTTGCCGGTTATGTCTATCGGGGGCTGGCGGGGGTGCGATGAGCGGCGTTGTCTGGCGAGGGCCGGACAAAACCGCCAGATCTGGCACGCCAGTCGATTGATATTCCGCTAGGATGGGCCTTCTGGCAGCAAATGGGATGGCCGTTATGACCTATGCGATACTGGCTTTGGCGTTGATGGTTCAGCCGGCCGAGGCCCGACCCGCCGATGCCGACGTGCTCGAGCAGCTGGCCTGGATGGAAGGGTGCTGGCAGGCCGACGGGTTCGCCGGTGAGATGTCGGAGTGCTGGATGCGCACGCAAAGCGGCGAGCTGGTGGGGGCCTTCCAGTATTCCGCTGAAGGGGCGCTGCAATTCACGGAAATGCTGATGATCGGCACCAATGCCGAGGGCGAATTTGGCTATCAGGTGAAGCATTTCAACCGCGACTTCACCGGCTGGGAAACCCAGACTGAACAGATCACCTTCCACTTCGAGCAGATCTCGGAAACACGCATCGAGTTCCGCGGTCTTGTTCTCGAATTCGACGGACCGGATGCATTCACGGCCCGGCTCGACATGAGACAGCGGGATGGAAGCCTGACGACCGAGGTGTTCGAATTCAGTCGGACCTCGCCGTAGTCGTGGGCCTATCCCCTCACGGCATCCCGGGAAAACTCGTCACATATTCGATTTTGATGTCCGGGAAGCTGGTCACGAACTGAATGGTGAAATCCGGGAAGCTGTTGACGAATTCCCATGTCCCGCAGGCATCCGGGAAGGATGTGACGCGCTTGACCTTGAGGTCGGGGAAGCTGGTGACGAGCTGAACGCGGATATCCGGAAAACTCTCCACGATCTCGACACGTCCGTGCAGCGGGATGCCGTTGAAGGTGCAGTCTTCGGAGACGGGGCCGCTCAGGCTGGTTGCGAGCGAGAGGGTGAGTTCGGCGAGCATGGGCACAGCCTGCCCTGTCCGCGATGAACCCTGGCTGACCGCCGGATGATCAGCGCCGACTTGTCGCCAGATAGGCAAAGGCGACGGCAAGTAGCAGGATGCCGGGCGAGTAGACGTACAGGTTCAGCTGGGCGAAGGGCTCGGTCGCATTGGCGAGCGGACCGGGCAGGTAAGCCATCACGCCCCGTATCGCAAAGAGGATGGCGAGGCCGGCAAGAGGCAGGCGGACCAGTATGACCGCCTGCCACCCCAGGATGCCTCGCGCGAACGCCAGGCCGCCGGCGGTGAACAGGGCAGCGGCGACCGCGAGCGTGATCAGGCGTGGCGGCATGGTCTGGGCATGCGTTATACCGACCACCGTGTTGACGAGAGCGGGCTCGGACTGCGCCGGCCATAGCCCGCCAAACGCCCAGTAGGCATGGAGCAAGGCAAGGGCGACCAAGGCGAGGGTGGTGGCGGCACCGACGGTAAACGGTCTCACTATCGACAGCACCTGCAGTCGACCCTAGTCCAGCGCCTTCAAAATGCTCTCCGTCATCTTCTTTGCATCGCCCAGCAGCATCATCGTGTTGTCGCGGAAGAAGAGCGGGTTCTCGACGCCGGCATAGCCGGAACCCAGGGACCGCTTGATGAAGAAGACAGTGCGTGCCTTCCACACCTGCAGGACGGGCATGCCGTAGATCGGCGAGCCGGGATCGTCCTCGGCCGCCGGATTGGTGACGTCATTGGCACCGATCACGAAGGCCACGTCGGCGTTCGAGAAGTCGGAATTGATGTCTTCCAGCTCGAACACCTCGTCATAGGGGACATTGGCTTCGGCCAGCAGGACATTCATGTGGCCGGGCATCCGTCCGGCGACCGGGTGGATGGCATAGGCGACGTCGACGCCTTCGGCTTTCAGTGCATCGCCCATCTCGCGCAGCGCGTGCTGGGCCTGGGCGACGGCCATTCCGTAGCCCGGCACGATGATGACCTTGCCGGCGTTTTTCATCACGAAGGCGGCATCCTCGGCCGAGCCTTGCTTGGCATTGCCTTGCGGACCGGCGGCAGCCGCGGCGTCGCCGCTCTCGCCGAAGCCGCCCAGGATGACCGAGATGAAGGAGCGGTTCATGCCCTTGCACATGATGTAGGACAGGATCGCCCCGGACGAGCCGACCAGCGCACCGGTGACCAGCAGGGCGGTGTTCTCCAGCGTGAAGCCGAGCGCGGCCGCGGCCCAGCCGGAATAGGAGTTCAGCATCGACACCACGACCGGCATGTCGGCGCCGCCGATCGGGATGATCAGGGTCACGCCGAGCACGAAGGCGGCCAGGGTGATCAGCCAGAAGGCAGTCTTGGCGTCACCGCCCGAAGCCATCAGGAAGGCCACCATGATGACGATGAAGGCACCAATGGCGATATTGATCAGGTGACGGGCGGGCAGCAGGATCGGCGCGCCGGACATGTTGCCGTTCAGCTTGGCAAAGGCGATCACCGAGCCGGAGAAGGTGATGGCACCGATGGCCGAGCCGACCGACAGCTCGAACAGGGAGAGTGGTTTCAGCCCGCCCATGGCGTCGGCAATGTGGAAGGCTTCCGGGGCAAACAGCGCCGCGGCAGCGACCAGCACGGCGGCCAGACCCACCAGCGAGTGGAAGGCGGCGACCAGCTGCGGCATGGCGGTCATCGGTATGCGGCGGGCGATGATCGCCCCGATCCCGCCACCGATCATGACCCCGCCAATGATCAGGGCGATCGAGGCCCCGTCCAGATTGACGGCCAGAAGGGTGGTGACAATGGCAATCGCCATGCCGGCCATGCCGAACTGGTTGCCGCGGCGCGCGGTTTCCGGGTTCGACAGTCCGCGCAGGGCGAAGATGAAGAGGATGCCCGAGACCAGGTAGAGAAGGGCTGCAAGATTCGCGGACATGCCTAGCGCTCCTTCTTCTTGTACATGGCGAGCATGCGCTGGGTGACCAGGAAACCGCCGAATATGTTCACGCTGGCGAGGATGATGGCGACAAAGCCCAGCCCGCGCGAGAAGCCGGCACCGCCGGCGGCCTCGGCCGTCGCTGCAGCATCACCGCCACCGGTCGCGGTCGCCGTGGCGGCCAGCAGCGCTCCCACGATGATGACCGAGGAAATGGCATTGGTAACGGCCATCAGCGGCGTGTGCAGGGCCGGGGTCACCGACCAGACGACGTAATAGCCCACGAAGACCGCCAGGACGAAAATTGCCAGGCGGAAGATGACGGGATCAACGGCTTCCATGATCAGGACTCCCTGGAGCTTTGTCTGCGTTGGAAAAATTGAGCGACGATGGCAGCTATCAATGCGACTGCCAGCATTGCATTAAAGCCCCACGCTTGAAGCGTTGCTTGAAAGTTTTGATTGATACGATCATTCGCGTGGCTCGCCGTGGCGGCTAAACTCGCTTCGAGAGCGAGCAGGTCGCTACGTAGTAGGGGGACGGACAGCGCGCGCTCGAGGTCGCTACCCAAGGTATTTTCGATGATGTTGAGCCTAGCGTCGAGGGACTCGGTTAATTGTGCGGCTTCGAGAAAGCGTGCAGAGGCTAAGTCATCCGGTTCCGCGGCAAGTATGATTTCGCGAAGGTGCTCTATGTCGCGTTGCTGCGCGTCATGAAGAGCGATCAACCGATCAAGCACCTCAATTGTGGTGCGGTCGGAATCCACCATGTTTCGCTGGTTTGATGTCAGGCCGTCAATCAACCCCAACAAGCTAAACCCCAGCGCAAAGACCGTGAGCAATGCGCTGATAATTGCAACTGTCGCTTGGGGGGTGGCCTTGGGTATCACGCGCTTTCCTTCACCAGGCTCGGATGGATGACTTCGCCATCCTTGGTCAGCGCCATGCCCTGGATGACTTCATCATCCCAGTGCGGGGCGAGGCCGCCTTCCTCATTGACGAGGAGCGGCAGGAGGTTGGCGAGATTCTTGGCGTAGAGCGCCGAGGCGTCGGCGGCGAGGCGGCCGGCAAGATTGCCATAGCCGGCGATCTTGACGCCCTTGTGCTCGACGACTTCATCCACCTTGGTCAGTTCGCAATTGCCGCCATTGGGCGCGGCGAGATCGATGATCACCGAGCCGGGCTTCATGCTCTCGACCATGGCCTTGGTGACCAGGGTCGGAGCCGGGCGGCCGGGGATCAGGGCCGTGGTGATGACGATGTCCTGCTTGGCGATATGGCTGGCCACCAGCTCGGCCTGCTTGGCCTGGTATTCCGGCGACATCTGTTTGGCATAGCCGCCAGCGGTTTCAGCCTGTTTGAACTCGTCATCCTCAACGGCGATGAATTTCGCACCCAGCGACGCGACCTGTTCCTTCACCGCCGGACGGACATCGGTGGCGGTGACGATGGCACCGAGGCGGCGCGCGGTGGCGATCGCTTGCAGGCCGGCGACCCCGACGCCCATCACGAAGGACTTGGCCGGCGCGACCGTGCCGGCGGCGGTCATCATCATCGGGAAGGCGCGGCCATAGAGTTCGGCGCCTTCGATCACGGCGCGATAACCGGCGAGGTTGGCCTGCGAGGATAGCGCGTCCATGGCTTGCGCGCGGGTGATGCGCGGCACGAATTCCATGGCCAGCGCGTCGATCCCGCCCTTGGCCAGGCCTTCCGCCATCTTGGTATTGCCGTGCGGGCTGAGATGGGAGACCAGCAGCACGCCCTTCAGCTTGGCCAGCGTCGCCTCGTCGGGGCTGCGCACAGCGAAGAGCGCGTCGGCGCCCTTGAGGGTGGCCGCCGCAGTGCCGATTTTCGCACCTGCGTCGGTGAAGGCGTCATCGGTGACGGCAGCGGTCAGACCCGCGCCCTTTTCGATGGCGACTTCATGGCCGGCGGCCACGAATTTCTTGACGGTTTCAGGGGTGGCAGCCACGCGGGTTTCGCCCGCATGTCGTTCTTTCAGAATGGCAATTCGCATTTCGTCCCGCCGCTCATGGCTCGATGCGGCGAGGATGCGCGAATTCTCCCGTGAGGGGAAGGCCCCCGCAGGAAATTTCTAGACCGAAGTCGGCAAGAATTGTGCAGTGCGAAGTCGCGGCGTGGAAATCAGCCGCCGAACGCCATACCGAACAGTTGTACGAGGCCGCCGCAGACAAGGCTGAAGACAAAAAGTCCGCCCAGGGTGACATACCAGGACGTCTTCATGCCCAGCGCGTAGCCAAGCACGCCGCCGACAATCGCGGTGGCGATCAGTGAAACCAGCCAGTCGATGCCGACAGCAAAGGCCAGGGTAAGGAACAGCACGCTGACAACGGTCAGCAGGCTGCCCCAGACGGTGACCGCGATGAAACCGCCGAACGTGGATTTCTGGTGGGCGATGTCCATTTCGCCGCGAACATAATCAGACGCCATCGGTTGCGTGCCTCCGTCAATTTGGATTTTGAGCGGATAGCACGCGTTGAATGTTCCGCCAAGATGCCAGCGCCATATGCCGCAGGTGACACCTGTCATGTCCGATCGGTGACGCCTGCTACTGCCGCGTCCGCCAGGCCCGAGCGAATGTGTTGGCAGACAAGACAGGCAAGGAGCCACGGCATGACCGATCTTTCCACCGAGTTTCTCAACGAACGCCGCCGCTACAGCGCGGCCGCCGGCGGCGGCGTGTCGCTGCCCATCGCGGGTGCTGTCTACTGGGCCGGCCTCGCCATTGCGGGCCTCTACATGGAGCCGACCCAATGGGCCTATACGGCGGCCATGTTCTCCGGTGCCATTTTCCCGCTCGGCGTTCTCCTGCAAGGTCTGTTCAAGTCCCCCTTCATGAAGGCCAAATCTCCCTTGTCGGGGGTCACGACCGCCGCCATCGTCGCCATCAATCTGCTCTGGCCTGTCCACATGATCGTCATCTGGACGGCCCCCCAGGCGGCACCGCTGACGCTTGCCATAGGCATGGCGCTGCACTGGCCGATCATTGGTTGGGGTTATGCCAGCCGGGTTTGCCTCATCCACGCCATTGTAAGGGTCGCGGCGGTTACGGCGATCTTCTTCGGCCTGCCCGAGATCAGCCTGGTCGCCATCCCGATGGTGGTCAGCGGGCTTTACCTTCTGGCAGCAGCCGGGCTTTCTTGGGAGTCGAACCGCTTCCGCCGCATGCTGGCGATGCCGGCCTGAGGAAGGTGACGACCGTGATTTCCCTGCGCGAGCTGACATCGCCGAACCGGCCCTGGATCCACCTCCTCTATCTGGGCATGTTCTTTTTCGGGTGGTTTTACGCACCACCCGGGCCGGTCGAGGCTGCGGTCTCCCTGGTGGCGATGGCCGGCTTCATCGCGGTCTATATCTTGGCCATGCGGCGGCTGGACTGGACGATCTACCCCGCCGCGCTGGCTGCGGCGGGTCTCGGCCTGGCGCTGCTGCCTCACTCCCCGGGCGGCGGCGTCTATCTGGTCTTTGCCGCGGCCATGCTGGGCCGGTTGCCTTTCAGCCTGCCGGTCTGGCTCGCGCTCGCCGCTGTTACCGGGTCCGGTGTCGTCGCGATGGTCATGTTTGCCCCGACCCCGTTGATGGCGCTCGGATTTGCGGGGCTGACGGCGATGGCGGCGGGTGGCTCGGCCATCGCCGCCCGCAATGAGCGCCAGGCCGAACAGGCCGACCGGACCCAGGCCCGCGCGGCTCATGCGGCGGCCGAAGCCGAGCGCCAGCGCATTGCCCGGGACCTGCACGACCTGCTCGGTCACACGCTGTCGGTGGTGACCCTGAAGGCCGAAATCGCCGAAAGACTCCTCGAGCAGGACCGCGACCGGGCGCGCGCCGAGTTGCAGGCGATCCAGGTCATCTCCCGGGATGCCCTCGCGGAAGTTCGCGAGGCGGTGATCGGGCTGCGGGGCCGGTCTCTGGCCGACGCACTCGCCGATGCCGTCCAGCGATTGCGTGATGCCGGTGTCACAGCCCGGATGACCGGTGCGGACGAAGCCGCCGCGCTGTCGCCCGACGCCTCGACGGCTCTGGCGATGGCCGTTCGCGAGGCTGTCACCAACATATTGCGGCACGCCGAAGCTCGTTCGGTGTCGCTGGCATTCCGCCGTGACGGCGCGTCGGCCTGTCTCGATATTGTCGACGATGGCGTGGGCGGCGCTGACCCGGCCGGCGGCGGCCTGTCCGGTCTTGATGCGCGTCTGGCAGCCCTGGACGGTACCTTGCGTGTCGGGACGGGTCCGTTCGGGTCGGGGACCTGTCTCACAGCCTCATTGCCCTGGCCGGGAGGTCGCCATGATTGAAGTCGTGATCGCCGAGGACCAGACGCTGTTGCGTGACGCGCTGTCGACCCTGCTGGGTCTGGAAACCGACATCGCCGTGGTCGGGCTCGCCGGCAATGGCCGCGAGGCGCACACGCTGGTCCGGCAGCACCAGCCCGACATCCTGCTCACCGACATCGAAATGCCGGACATGACAGGTCTCGAGCTGGCGGCCCTGTTGCGTCGCGAGGAGTCCGGGACCCGGGTGCTGATTGTCACCACCTTCGACCGGCCCGGCTATCTGCGCCGGGCGATGGAGGCAGGCGTGGCCGGATTTGTGCTCAAGGACGGACCGTCTGCCGACCTGGCGGGCGCAATCCGTCGCATCGCGGCCGGCGAGCGGGTGATCGCGCCGGAACTGGCGGCGCGTGCGTGGGACGAGGCGGACCCGCTCAGCGATGCCGAGCGCCGCCTGTTGCGTCTGGCCGAAGCCGGTCTGGAGAGCGGCGCCATTGCCGAGGCGTCGGGTCTGGCCCGCGGTACGGTGCGCAATTATCTGCACAGCGCGATCGGCAAGCTGGGCGCGACGAATCGCATCGAGGCGGCCCGCATCGCCCGACAAAAGGGGTGGTTGTAGACAACCGGCTGTCCTAGGGTGGTCTGGCTGCAACCAGTCCGGAGCGTCGCATGCGCATACCCTTTGCCCTTTGGTCGGGCGCCCTTGCCCTGCTTGTGTTTGTCGGTCTGGCCGGGCGGGAATATCTCAATTTCGGTGCGGTCGAGTTCGACCATCTGTGGCCGACCGGACTGAAGGTCGCCGGCGTCTGGATCGCCCTCGTGGTGATTGCGGCCGTGGTCTCCGGCTTCCGCAAGGCAACCACACCGCCGCCGGACGAGCTTCCCGATGACGTGGCGCGGGAAATCCGTCGCCACCCCGAGCACTGAAGCCCGTTAGGAACGGTCGCCCTCGTCGCTCAGTTCCAGCCCGGACCGGTCAGGACTTCCAGCGCTGCCGCAACAGCGATCGGCTGGTCGAGGATGAGATGATGTTCGGCCTGCGGGATGGAGACCATTGTTGTGTCCGGTCCGAACGTCTCGCGCATGAAAGCCCAGACCTCATCCGTGACCAGGCGTGAATTGGCCCCGCGGAACAACGCGATGCGGGTCTTAAGCGCGCCGACGATATCGGCCGGTGGCGGGCGGTTATAGTCCAGCTTGTCCCAGAGCTTTGGATCGAATTTCCAGGTCCAGCCCGGTGTGCCGTCCGGACGCGTGACGGGCTTCAGCGATTGGCGGGCAATGTGGTCAAGCAGGAAGGCATTGTCACAGCCCTGCTCCGGCAGCAGGCGGAAGCGCGCCAGCGCGGCGTCGAAGGAATTGTAGATCATGCCGCCGCGTGATGGCGGCGAGGAGCGGCGCTGCTTCTCGCTGGGCCGGATCGGGCTGTCGAGAACCGCGATGCCCGCGAGGCGTTCGCCATGTTCCATGGCCGTCGCCAGCGACACGAAGCCGCCGAAGGAATGTCCGACGACGAAGGGCTTGCCCGCCTCGAACGCACCGCCGTCCTCGCCTGCAGCGAGAACTTCCAGTGCGTAGGTTTCCATGCGGTAGCGGTCGCGATGGTCGCTGTCACCCATGCCTGAAAGGTCCAGCGCGATGACCCGGCGGGTTTCAGCGAGGAAGGGGGCGATACTGTCCCACCAGTCCTTGTGGGCGACGCCGCCATGAACAAGGATCAGTCCGGGTGCGCCGCGTGTCCCCCACGCCTTCCAGCAAATGGTCGCGTCCTCGACGATCACCGTGCCGGTGTCGGTGGGCACGGCGAGGGCTTTGACAAACCAGTCGGGTGACGGCGGACGGTCACCCTTGAACTGGACAAGCGGGGCAGGCGGGCGGGGGGAGGACGCGGCTTTTTGGCTCATCAACTAGCGCTAGCCCCGGGGGGCGGCGCCGTCAATTGCCGCCGGTCGCCGGAGCGAGCGAGATCAGGTAGGGAACGGCGAATACGGCCCATGCATTATTGGCGACATGTCCCAGGATGGGGGCCGCCAGTCGTCCGGTCCAGACCCGGGCCGCGCCCAGTGCCAGCGCCAGGAAGAAGGTCGATGTCATGACCAGCAGCCCCTGGGTGATATGAACCAGGCCGAAGGCCAGGGCCGAAATGATGATGGCGAAAATGGCCGGGACACCCCGCGCCATCATCATTGGCAGCATCCAGCCGCGGAACAGGATTTCCTCGACCACCGGAGCGGCAATCAGGGTCAGGCCGATGACCAGCCACACACTGGCTCCGGCACCTGCGAAATCATCGACATTGGACAGGTCATCACGTGAGGCGCCGCCGGACAGGGTCATGTCGGGATTGCTCATGGCGAATTCGTGGAAGCTGAGAGTCAGCGGGCTGGCGATCAGCACCATGAAGACGATGACCAGCGCGGCCGCGACGAAATCGGTGATGCGAAGCGGAAACAGGCTGAATACCGGCCGGTGCGCCTCGTAGCGCTTCATCCACATCCACATGACCAGGGCCAGTCCGGAATACCCGATGATGTTGCCAAGAAAAATCGCACTGCCTTCGCTCAGCCCGGTGGCCGGCCCGCCAGCCATGGCCCAGCCGATGACCGTCGCCAGTTGCGCGAGGATGATCAGGACAAACATCAGGGCCGGCCAGACAATCATGCCCGGTAGCGAGCGGATGACCCGCATGCGATGCGGCTCCGCCAGGCCGGCGAAGACGTCATGGCGCGCAAATGGCCAGCGGGTTTGTGATCCTTGCGAGACAGCCATGTCGTTGGCGAATGCCACTCCCGTTCCGAACGTTAAGCAGGTCTTGAACCTTATGCTTAACCGCTCGTTGCCGTCTCTTAAACGTCAAATTTAGACAAGTGTCCCATAACGGTTCGCATAGACGCCCCGCTCGAAAGGGTGGTGAGGCCACAAGGTCCGGCGAAATAACAAGGCGACCGAAAAGGCGTGGGTGATGGTGAAATCAGTTCTGATCGTGGATGACGATCCGACGCAACGCCGCCTCCTTCAGGCGGTGATCGAGAAGCAGGGGTATCGGGCCGAGACCGCGGAGAGCGGCGAGGCAGCGCTCGAGCGTGTGGCATCACCCGGGGTGGATGTCATGTTGCTGGACCTGATCATGCCGGGCATGGACGGGATGGAAACGCTGGAAGCGGTCAAACGCAAACAGCCGGACCTCCCCGTCATTGTCCTGACGGCCAGCGGGGGTATCGAGACGGTTGTGGCCGCGATGCGCGCCGGGGCGGTCGATTTCTTCGTCAAGCCGGCCAGTCCGGAACGCATCACGGTGTCGATCCGCAACGCCCTCAAGGTGCAAAACCTGTCGGGTGAGGTAAAGCGTCTCAGCCGCAAGGCGGAAGGCACGCTGGGCTTTGCCGACATGATCGCCGGGGCGGCAACCATGCGTCAGGTGGTGCGTCTGGGTGAACGCGCCGCACAATCCGATATTCCGATCCTGATTACGGGCGAAAGTGGCGTCGGCAAGGAGCTGGTGGCCGGATCGATCATGGCCGCGTCCAAGCGCGCCGGTGGTCCCTTCGTTGCCGTGAACTGTGGTGCGATCCCGGAAAATCTCGTTGAATCGACCCTGTTCGGTCACGAGAAGGGTGCCTTCACCGGTGCTGTCGGCAAGCATATGGGCAAGTTCCAGGAGGCCGATGGCGGTACCCTGTTCCTGGACGAGATCGGCGAGCTGCCACTCGACATGCAGGTCAAGCTGCTGCGTGCCCTCCAGGAGGGCGAGGTCGACCCGGTCGGCGGCAAGCGCCCGGTGAAGGTCAATGTCCGCATCATCTCGGCAACCAATCGTGATCTCGCCGAGCAGGTCGCGACCGGAGCATTCCGTGAAGACCTGTTCTATCGCCTCAACGTGTTTCCGATCGAGGTGCCGTCGCTGCGTTCCCGCAAGGACGACATTCCGGCTTTGGTCCGCCATTTCATCGGTCGTTTCAACGCCCAGGAAAACAAGTCGATCCAGGACGCTGCTCCGGAAACGCATGCCTTGCTTGCGACCTATGACTGGCCGGGCAATGTCCGCCAGCTGGAAAACGCGGTCTTCCGCGCGGTCGTCCTGTCCGACGATGACCTTCTGAAGCCGGAAGATTTCCCGCAGATTTCCGGCCTCACGCCGCAAATCGGGGAAATGCCGGATACCGGGGCTCTGGCCGGGGTCGCTCAGGCAGTCGCCGCTGGCGACAGCACGGCTGCCGACGATCTGGGACCGGTCGACATCATGGACGAGGGCGGACATCTGCGCTCGCTCGAGGACATCGAGCGCGATCTGATCGAGTTCGCGATCGAGACCTATGCCGGTCGGATGAGTGAAGTGGCACGGCGTCTCGGCGTCGGCCGTTCGACGCTCTACCGCAAGGTTCGTGAATACGAGCTGGATGTGGACGGCGTCCGCGCCGCCGGCTGATCACACCAAAAAGCCTCCCCGCCACGGGAGGAGGCCTGCCCTGCGGGGCGGGGGACGGAACGGGCCGGCGCTGCCATGCGCGCCGGCCCGTTTTCATGTCAGATGGATGGGGAGCCGCGTTGGCGGACAGGTCCTGCCCGCCGGGCTTCACCCCGCCACGGCGAGCGCGTTGGCGGTTCGGTCAAGCCAGCCGGTATAGACCGGCAGCAGCGACGCCTCGCGGCGGAAGCGGGCCCGCAACTGTCGCACCAGCCGGTTCAGGGATGCGTCGAGATCTGTGTCCGAGTCATTCTCGGCCATCAGCCCCAGCTCGATATGCAGGCGCAGGATGTCGATCCGGCTGGCCAGTCCGTGGATCTGGCCGTCCAGCCGGGTGACGAAGTCACGGGTCAGCGGGTCGGCTGCGAGCGGCGAGTAGAGACGTGCTTCGCGCTCGTCGACCAGACGGTCCAGAGCGGCCATTCCGTCCGCGAAGGCGGCCTGCCCCGACGCGGTGGCGAGTCCGTCGCGGGAAGCGGTGGCAAGGGCCTCGAAGAGGGCCTGCTCGTGATGGTCAAACAGTTCTACGTCCTGAAACATCGCGTCCATCCTGTTCTAATCAGAAACTCAGGATAGCCGCGCCAGCGATGCCACGCGCGCGGAAGCGGGGTTAACCCTGAACGAAATGCTAATCGTCGGACGCGCCGCCGCCGCCGGGGATCACGCGGAATCCGGCCCGCAAGGTTTCCGGCGCCGGGCGGCGGTTCCCGGCTGGCGGGCGTGGACCCGTCGACGCTTCCGGTGGAATGTCGAGGTCGTCATGGATGTCGCGACTGCGCGGTGCCGGGCTGCCGGCCTTGCGCTTGAACCCGTTGCCGCGCGACATCGGCTTGCGCGCCTTGCCCTTGGCCTTGTTCTCGATCTCGCGCAGCTTGAGGGCTTGGCGGGCCGACAGGGCGTCGTCCGTATTGCCCTTGTCGGGATCGTTGAAGGCCGAGCCGAATTTCTCCAGGCGTTCTTCCAGGGAACCGAGAAACTCGCCCTCCCATTCCGACAGCTCGGGGGTCTCTATACCGGAATCCACGGCGGCCTTGCGGGCCCGCTCGAGCCGTCGCAGGGCGCGTCGTGTCTTCTTCTCGTCGATCTTGCGAACCAAGCGAGCCTCCGGTTGAGGCTGTCAGTCTAGCCTTCGACGGCACCGAGATACAATTCCAGCAGCGCTTCGGCTTCCTGGCGCTCATGGCGGTCGATCTTGCGCAGTGCGATCACCTTGCGGAGGATCTTGGTGTCATAGCCGGAGGATTTCGCCTCGGCGTAGACTTCCTTCATGTCGGCCATGACATTGGCCTTGTCTTCCTCGAGCCGCTCGATCCGGGCCACGAAGGCTTTCAGCTGCTCGCGCGCCGCGCCGCCGATGGCGTCGGACTGGTCGCTGTGGGTCTCGTTCGCGGGGTCAATGAATGCCATGGGGGAAGCCTTTCAGGTGGACGGAGCGGGAGACTAGTTCCAGCCTCGGTCAGCCTCAAGCGGCGGGGCCAGTCATTGCCGCATTTGGTGCGGTTTGTGCGACCTGACTCCGCACATCGATCACCGCCTCGAGCACGGTGGCGGGATGATGGTGGTGCAGATTGTGTCCGGCTCCCGGGATCCAGCGCATGGTGGCACGCGGCATGCGTTGCGCCACCATGCCACCATGACGGTGAGACCACAGGACCGTGTCGGCCCGGCCGGCCAGGATCACGGTTGGCTGGGATATGTCTTCGTAGCGGTCTTCCTGCGTTTCGAGGTGGAGGTTGACCTGTTTCATGTCGATTGAATTGGCCTGCCAGTTGCCGGGGCGCAGCAGCAGGGGGAGGGCCGAAGCATCGACATAGCCGTCGGGCATGGGTTCGGGATGAAAGGCCCTTGCCGCGCCGCTGCCCGCCTGTCCTTCGCCGGTCAGGGGGACAATCAGCCGGGTGATGAGCGGCCCCAGCACCGGCCAGAAGCTGGCGGCGTTGAACCAGGCCGCATCCCCGATCCAGGCAGACAGCGCCGGGGCAACCAGCACGATCCCGGCGACATGCCCGGGGTGATCCATTGCCAGGCGCAAGGTGATGGCGCCGCCCCAGGAGTGCCCGATCACCGTGACAGGTCCGGTTGCCAGCGTGTCGAGCAACCTGGCGATCAATGTCGCCTCGCGCTCCGGGTTCCAGTCACCGGCCGGGCGGTCGCTCCACCCGAGTCCCGGACGGTCCAGCCAGATGACACGTTCGTCGGCCAGGGCTCCGGACAGGGCAAGATGGGGCTCTTCCAGGTTTGACGCCGCCCCGTGCAGGACCAGAATGGCGGGGCCGGTGGCAGGCCCAGTCTGGCGGACATGAAGGCGGGTGCCGTCAACCGTGATGAATTCCGCCCTCGGCGGGAAACGGGTCTCGATCCGGGTCACGGCACGCCGCGCCTGCCACGCCGCCAGGCCGACCAGCCCAAGCAAGATGACGGCGGCGATACCAAGGATCGGGAGAAATGGCGGCACCGGCTAGAGTGCCCGGCCTGCCTGCAGGGCGAGCAAACGGTCGCGCGCCTCGATGGCACCGGGGTGGGCCGGGAAGATCTCCAGCGCGTCCTGGTAGGCTTCCAGCGCGGCATCCAGCTCGTTGGCGCGCTCGAGAAGACGGGCGATGGTCAGATAGGCGTCGTAGCGACGCGGCTCCAGGGTCAGCGCAGTGTTGAGTGTTTCCAGTGCATAGGCCCAGTCTTCCGCCTGGGCAGCCATGCGGCCGGCCGCCAGCCAACCTTCCGCGAAGTCCGGGGCGAGCTGGGTGACATGATCATACATGCGGGCCGCGATCGCGGCGCTGTCGGCTTGTTCCGCCGTGCGACCACGATCCATCAGCAAGGAGACCGTGTCGCTGCCGGAGTGGGCCCACAATGCGTGGATTTCATCAATCAATTGAGGCGCTTCGCGCGGCCCGGCGCTGGCGAGCGCGTCCAGCCGTTCGGCGAGGCGTTCCTCAGGAGTCTGGAATTCGACCTGCGGTGCCAGTTGCACATCGGCAGGCGGTGCGTCTTGCGCGCCCGTCAGCAGGAGAAGGCCGGAGAGGAAAAGCAGGGTCATCAGGGAAACATAGACGGCCACCCGGCCGCGTCCAGATGGCGCGCCCACAAAATGGACGAGATTTAAGCCCGCCGGACGAGCCTGTCGCCGACGGGTCGATCTGCGGACCGACCCGTCAGGCTGGACGTCAGGTTGCCGATCAGGCCGGCTCGGAAATATCGGACAGGCTCATCGCCGTCCGCAGCTGGTCTTCCGTATCGCCCAGCTGGTGATCGATCATGATCAGGCGCTTGGCATAATGCGAGCCGGCATATTCCCAGGTCATGCCGATGCCGCCATGCATCTGCACGGCCTCCTCGGCGACCAGCTTGCCGGCACGGCCGATCAGGTTCTTCGCCTGCGCCGTGGCCAGGGCGCGGGCCCTCGTATCGTCGGAATCGAGCTTGGCGGCGGCATGGATGGTGATCGAGCGGGCCTGTTCGATCTCGATGGAAAAGTCGACCAGGCGGTGCTGCAGGGCCTGGAAGAGGGCAATCGGGCGACCGAATTGCTGGCGCTGCATGAGGTAGTCCTTGGTCATCGCCTTGAGGACGTCCATGGCGCCGACCGCTTCGGCGCACAAGGCGACACGACCGGCGTCCAGCGCGGCTTCGATGGGCGCTCGGGCATCGTCTGCGAGGCAGCGCGCCTTGGTCTTGTCGAGAATGACCTCGGCGGCTCCGGCCCCGTCAATCATCGCATAGGGCAGGACTTCGGCGTCACCGGCCGCGACCTCGTAAAGGCCCAGCGATCCGCCGGCCGACCTGGCGGCAACGAGGATGAAGTCAGCGCTGTTGCCACCATAAACAACCGTCTTTCGGCCGGTCAGCGTCTCCCCGTCAGCGGTGACAGCGATCTCGTCCAGGTCGCCAAAGGCCTCACTCTCGTCGAAGGCGAAGGCCGCTTTTTGCGTGCCCGCGACAATGGCTTCGATGCGCCCGGCTTCGCCATGGGCTGCATAGAGGCGCAGCGCCATGAGATTGCCCAGCATCGGTTCCGGACAGATGGCGCGCCCCATTTCCTCGAACACGGTCGTGATGTCAAAACCGGCACCACCAAACCCGCCATCCGCTTCGGTGACAAGCGCGCCCAGAATGCCCAGCTCGGCCAGCTCGGACCATTTGGCAGGATCGTGGAAGTCGCCGTCATAGGCGACCTTGTTGCGATGCTCGATCGGATACTGCTCGGCCAGATAGCGACGCAGGCTCTCACCGATCATGCGGCGATCTTCAGTCGGCGTGAAATCCATGATCAGGCTCCGAAGGTTTCTTTGGCGATGATGTTGCGCTGGATCTCGTTCGACCCGCCAAAGATCGAAAGTTTGCGATTGTTGAAATAATTGGCCGCGTTGGACGCCGCCTCCGTCGGGGCGATGGCGTAATTGCCGATCACGTCTTCAGACGGGAAGGGGGCCGCCAGGGCGCCCAGCGCGCGGCGCGACAGGTCATTGATCGCCTGGCGGATCACCGTGCCCTTGATCTTCAGCATCGAGGACACAGAGCCCTGGGCATCAGCGACGCCTGACAGCATGCGCAGATTGGTCATCCGCATGGCTTCCAGGTCGATCTCGACCTCGGCCACCTTGGCCGCAAATATCGGATCCTGGGCGAGCGGCTTGCCCTTGCGCTTCACCTTTCGGGCCAGCGCCTTGAGCTGGCTCAGCGCCTCGCTGGACGCGCCGACACCAGCGATATTGGTGCGCTCATGGCCGAGCAGATACTTGGCGATGGTCCAGCCCATATTCTCTTCACCGACCAGGTTGGAGGCCGGGACGCGGACATCGGTGAAGAAGACCTCATTCACCTCGAAACCGCCCTCGATCAGCTTGATCGGGCGCATTTCGATGCCCGGCGTGTCGAGATCGACGAGGATGAAGGAGATCCCCTCCTGGCGCTTGCCTTCGGTCGAGGTGCGCACCAGGCAGAAGATCTTGTTGGCGAACTGGCCGAGCGTGGTCCAGGTCTTCTGGCCATTGATGATGTAGTCGTCGCCATCGCGGATGGCGCGGGTCTTCAGGCTGGCGAGGTCGGAGCCGGCGCCCGGCTCGGAATAGCCCTGGCACCACCAGTCTTCGCCGGACAGGATGCGCGGCAGGATCGTCGCCTTTTGCTCCTCGGTGCCGAACTTGATCAGGACCGGGCCCAGCATGCCCAGGCCGAAGGGCACCGTGCGCGGTGCGTTGGCGCGGGCGCATTCCTCTTCGAAGATATGCATGTGCACCGAATCCCAGGTCGTGCCGCCATGCTCGACGGGCCAGCCCGGCGCCAGCCAGCCTTGGCTGTTCAGCGTGGCGTGCCAGTGCTCCAGGTCAGCCTTGTCCAGATCGCGACCATTGCGCACCTTGGTGGCCAGCGCCTCGGACAGCTTGTCCTTGAGGAATGCCCGGACTTCCTGCCGGAAGGCCTCTTCCTCGGGGGTGAAATTCAGATCCATCTCGTCTCTCCTCGCGCCCTTGTATCAACCGTCTTCGTGCCGAAGGCGGGGCCCGGTCTTGTGCCGGAGCTGTCCGCTTTCGATGACTGGGTATGTATGTAAGTCAAAACCTGCCGACATGAATAGTGCGCACCTGCAACATTTGGTGCGGCGCTGCGGCGCAGGATCGGTTGACCTATGGGGAAGGCCGGGCGTCCGGGTCCGTCCAGCGGGCAGGGTCAGGCAGAGACGAGGAGGCCGCGGCGATCCAGTGCCGAATGGAGGGCGGCCTTGCCGGTGAACAGCTCGGCGTCGAAGCCGTGCGCCCGGGCGGCGTCCACATTGGCCTGGCGGTCGTCGAAGAACAGAATGTCGGCCGGGGCAAACGGCAGGCGCGCCTGGGTGATCCGGAAGATTTCCGGATCGGGCTTGATCACGCCTTCATGGGCCGAGACGATGACGTCTCGCATGTGGGCCATTTGCGGGTAGAGCTGTTTGACCGGTTCGACCCATTCAGCCGGCAGGTTGGTCAGGGCGTACTGCGGAACGCCCTGGGCGGCGAGCGCGTCCATGACCTGCGGCGTGCCGTCCACAGCGCCGCGCAGCATTTGCTCGAACCCGGTCTCCCAGGCGCGAATCGCATCTTCCAGATGCGGGTGGGCCTCGATCAGGGCGATCCGGTTCTCTGCCATCGGCACACCGCGATCATGGGCGGCATGCCAGTCCATGGTGCAGACATTTTCGAGGAAATGGCTGCACTCGGCGTCGGTGGCGAACAGCTTCGAGTAGAGATAGGCGGGGGACCAGTCCAACAGGACATTGCCGAGATCCCACAGAACGGCTTTCGTCGTCATGGCCATCTCCCCAACGCAAAACCCGCGCACCTGGTCGATGCACGGGGCAAGCGGCGTAAAAGCTGAAAAGCGGGCGCGCCTGCTGGCAGGCGCTGCCGACGCGTCGACTAGCCGGCGCGCGCTTTGAAGCGCGGGTCAGTCTTGTTGATCACGTAAACGCGGCCACGGCGCTTCACGACCTGGCAATCGCGGTGGCGGTTTTTCAGCGATTTGATCGAGCTACGGACTTTCATCGTATGGCCTTCGCGTTACAAGCGTAATTCAACGGAGCGCGGGAAATACTGGAGCATGGGCGGCCTGTCAACGTGGCGGGTGCGCGATTTCCGCATCACGTACAGCCCGGCCAGCCGCGCGATTGCCGTTGAACAGGGATGCCCTAGTCTTATCGGCCAGACAATGGAGGGCGCGATATGGCCCGCAAGACCGCCGCCGACTTCGATCCACGTCTTCTCGACCTGTTCGATGGCTATGTACATGGACAGATGAGCAAGCGCGAATTCCTCAGCCGGGCCGCTCGTTTCACGATCGTTGGCGTCAGCGCCGCGGCCGCGTTCGAAGCGTTGCAACCTGACTATGCGCTCGCCCAACAGGTCGCGCCCGACGATCCGGAGATCGTCACCGCCCGCATTCGCTATGCCTCCCCCGACGGCCATGGCGAGGTCGAGGGGCTTGTGGCCAGTCCGCGCGGCGCAGGCCCTTATGGCGCTGTTCTCGTTGTGCATGAGAATCGCGGTCTCAATCCGTATATCGAGGATGTCGTCCGGCGCTGCGCCAAGGCCGGCTATCTGGCGCTGGGGCCGGACGGTCTGACATCGCTGGGCGGCTATCCCGGCAATGATGATGACGGTCGCGTGCTGCAGCGCCAACTCGATCAACAGCGTCTGCTGGCCGACTTCTTCGCCGGATACGAGCACCTAGTCTCCCATCCGCTTTCGACCGGCCGGGTCGGTGCCGTCGGTTTCTGCTACGGCGGAAGCGTCTGCAACGCGCTGGCCGTGGCCTATCCGGAAATGGCCTGTTCGGTCCCCTATTACGGTCGACAGGCGTCGGTCGAGGATGTCCCGGCCATCGAAGCGCCCTTGCAACTCCACTATGCCGGCAATGATGACCGTATCAATGCGGGCTGGCCGGCTTACGAGGCGGCGCTCGAGGCGGCCGGCAAGACGTTCGAGGCGCATGTCTACCCGGCGGTGAATCACGGCTTTCACAACGACACCACGCCCCGATACGATGACGCAGCGGCGACCCTGGCGTGGTCGCGCACCCTCGACTGGTTCAGCCGCCATATCGGCTGATAGCGATCCACCGGAGCTGTCATGCCGCATTCCCTCGTCCTGCCCCGCCTGATCCGCACCGGCTCCGGAGCGTTGGGCGAGATTGGCCAGTTGCTGGCCCTTTGCGGCGTGACGCGACCGCTGATCGTGACCGACCCGACCATGGTCTCGCTGGGCTATGTGACGCGCCTCGAAGCGGCATTGGTCGCCGCGGACAGCCCTTTTGGCCTGTTTGCCGACACCGAACCGGAACCCACAGAGACATCCGTCATCGCCGCCGAAGCCATCCTGAACGCCGGCGTCGACGGTGCGCCTTTTGACGGGCTGGTCGCCCTGGGCGGTGGCAGTGCGATCGATACTGCCAAGGCGCTGGCCGTCCTTGGTCCGCACGGTGGTCGCATGCGCGACTACAAGGTGCCTCGGATTGTCGACGAGCCGGGCCTGCCGGTCATCGCCATCCCGACCACTGCCGGCACCGGTTCCGAGGCCACCCGGGTCACGGTCATCACCGATCCCGACAATGACGAAAAGATGCTGTGCATGGGTCTCGCCTTCATGCCGGTCGCGGCGATCCTGGATCCGGATCTGACGGTGTCGCTGCCGCCGCGCGTGACGGCCGATACCGGCATTGACGCGCTGACCCATGCCATCGAGGCCTATGTCAGCCGCAAGGCCTCGCCCTTCTCCGATCAGCAGGCGCTGGCCGCGATGCGCCTGATCGCGCCCAATCTGAGGCGGGCATTCCACGATGGCCAGGACGCGGCGGCCCGGGAGGCCTTGCTGGTCGGCGCGTGCTTTGGAGGCATTGCCTTTTCCAATGCCTCGGTCGCGCTTGTGCATGGGATGAGCCGTCCGATCGGGGCCTTTTTCCATGTGCCCCACGGCCTGTCGAACGCCATGCTCCTGCCCGCGGTGACGGCCTGGTCAATTCCGGCGGCGCCGCGGCGTTATGCGGATTGCGCCCGGGCGATGGGGCTGGTCGACGATCGCGCCGGTGATGATCCGGCCAATGAGGCCTTGCTGGACGAGTTGCGGCGGCTCAACTCGGAGCTGGGCGTGCCGACACCCTCCGGATTCGGCATCGACCCGGCGCGCTGGCGGCAGTTGCGACCATTGATGGCCGAGCAGGCGCTGGCGTCCGGTTCGCCCGCCAACAATCCCCGCATTCCGACCGTGGACGAGATCATCGACCTGTATGATGAGGTTTGGCGGTAACACCCGACAGGCAACCTCACGCGTTACAACATCGAAAGTTGCCCATGGCTGGCCCGCTCCATAGTGTGCGCGCCATGACAGGCTTGGGTAAGACATGCGCCGCCACTTTGGCGGCCTTTTTCGTGACGGCGTCCGCCGCAATGGCGTATCAGGCCGGTTCGATCGAGGTCGATGTCGAGTTGGTGCTGGCGGTCGACATTTCCTATTCCGTTGACGAGGAAGAGGCACAGCGACAGCGCGAAGGCTATGTTGCTGCCCTGGCCTCGGAAGACGTGATCCGGTCGATCCAGGGCGGGCCGCTGGGCCGTATCGCCGTGACCTATGTCGAGTGGGCTGACAGCGGCTTCCAGCGCGCGGCGGCCGACTGGACCGTGATCGCGTCGGAAGAAGACGCGCTGGCTTTCGCGTCCCGGGTCGCTGCCGCGCCACTGGAGCGGGGACATTATACGGCGATCGGCGCCGCGCTGGCGGACGCCGTCAATCGCATCGAGACCAATGAATACACGGCCCCGCGCCTGATCGTCGATATCTCCGGAGACGGCCCGCAAAACCAGGGTCTGCCGCTGGCGCAGGCGCGCGTCCTGGCCGACACCGCCCAGGTGGTGGTCAATGGACTGCCTGTGATTTCCGCCGGTCAGGGCCGATGGGTCAGGCCGGTAGAGGTGAATCTGGATGCCTATTTCCGGGACAATGTGATCACCGGGCCCGGCGCCTTCGTGCTGCCGGCCCGCACCGAGGCGGAGTTCCGGGAGGCCATCCTGCGCAAGCTGATCATCGAGATTGCCGGAGCCCTGCCGTCGCCGGGCGAGATTGATCCGGCATACGACCTGCAGACCGGACGGGCACCGTGAATCCGGCTCGGACAGGGGTGGGTGTCGCCGTTCTGGCGCTTCTTCTGGGCGCTGCGACTGTGCCGGGTCGCGCTGACCCGAGCGCTTGGGCACCCGAGCCGCGGCCGCATGAATACACCGAAGACGGGCGCGAACGTGTCGACCTTGAACTGGTCCTGGCGGTCGATGTCTCGTCTTCCATCGACGAGGCCGAGGCCCGCCGTCAGCGCGAGGGACATGTGGCGGCGCTCGCGGACCCGGATATCATCTCGGCCATCCAGAGTGGCGGCTATGGTCGCATCGCGGTGGTCTATCTGGAATGGGCGGACGCCGACTTCCAGCGGGTCGTCGCTCCCTGGACGGTGATCGAGACCGAGGAAGACGCCCAGATCTTTGCCGCGACGCTCGCCACCGCGCCGTTCATCTCCGGTCGCCGGACCGCGATCGGCGCCGCCATCGACAGCTCGCTGACCCTGATGGAAGAGAATGCCTTCGAGGGCGTGCGCCAGGTGATCGATATCTCTGGAGACGGTCCCCAGAACGCCGGGCCGAGCCTCAACGTGGCTCGTGATCGGGCGGAGGCGGCCCAGGTCACGGTCAATGGCCTGCCGATCGCCGGGGGCCGTCAGCACCCGTTCCGGCCATCGGTCTCGATCGATGTCAGCGCTTATTTCGAAAATCAGGTCATAGCCGGGCCGGGCGCCTTTATTTCGCCCAGCAATGAGCATGATGATTTCGTGGACGCGCTGCGGCGCAAGCTTATTATCGAAATTGCCGGGCTCGACCCTCTCCGTGTCCTCGAGCCGGCTGTGCTCGTGAGGAATGGATGATCCGTCGACTGCTTGTACTGGCCGCCAGTTTTTCCCTGATCGCGGCTGATGCCGCGGCCCAGCCCGAGGGCGAGACTTTCGCCGACTGGCGCAGCGGGTTTCGCGACCGGTTGATCGCGTCAGGCGCCGAAGAAACAACCGCCGCCGCGATGCTCGACGGACTGCAGCCGGAAATGCGCATCATCGAACGTGATCGCAGCCAGCCGGAATTCGTGCGCCCGCTCTGGTCCTATCTTGATATCGCCGCCTCCGACCTGCGCATCCGCAACGGCCGCGACGCGTTCTCGGAGAACCGCGATGATGTCGACGCGGTCGCAGCCCATTTCGGCGTGCGTGCGGAAATCCTGATCGCGATCTGGGGGCTCGAGAGCTCCTACGGCGCGATCCCGGGCAATAATGACATCGTCCAGGCGCTGGCGACCCTGGCCTGGGAAGGCCGTCGCCGCGACTGGGCCGAGGCGCAACTGATCGCCGTCGCCGAGATGCTGGAGTCCGGTTACGCGACGCGGGAACAGCTCACCGGTTCCTGGGCTGGCGCGATGGGTCAGATGCAATTCATCCCGACCACCTATCTGGAGCGGGCGCATGACTGGGATGGCGACGGACGTCGCGATATCTGGGCCAATCCCGCCGACGCGCTCGCCTCGGCGGCCAATCTGTTGTCCCGCGCCGGATGGCGTGAGGGTGAGCCGGCGATCCGTGAGGTCCGCGTGCCGGATGATTTCGATTTTGCCGCCTGGGATCCCGACCAATCGCGCCTGGTCAGCGAGTGGGCCATGCGCGGCCTGAGGCCGGCGAGTGGCGAGTGGCAGGCCGATGATCTGATGCGCGCGGCGCGGCTGGAACTCCCGGCCGGTGGCCAGGCGCCGGGTTTCCTGACATTTCCCAATTTCCGGGTCATCAAGCGCTATAACAACTCCACCTCCTACGCGATCGGTGTCGCCCACCTGGCTGACCGCATCGCGGGTGACCCGGCCCTGGTCGGGCCATGGCCGGAGGACAATCCGCCGCTGACCCGCAGCCAGACGCGCGAAGTACAGGCGGCGCTCAACGGGCTTGGATTTGACAGCGGAACGCCGGACGGGTTGGCCGGTCCGAACACGCGGGCAGCCTTGCGGGGTTTCCAGCGGGCGAATGACCTGATCGCGGATGGCTATCTGGGACGAGCGATGTATGACGCCGTGCTCGCTGCGGCTGCGGACTAGCGCTCAGACCTCGGGTTCGACCTCAACCACCTCGACCGCGCGACGGATGCCCGGATGATACCAGGCGATGATTGCCGCGAGGATGCTCAGAACCACCGCCACGTAGTAGGGCACCAGATGACCGAGCTGGTTGTACATGAACAGGCCGCCGACCGGGCCGATGATGAAGCCGAGGCCGGCGGTCGCGGTCGTCAGCCCGGCGACGCGGCCCTGTTCTTCCGGCTCCACGGCAATTGAGGCGCCGCCGACAAAGCCCGAGCGTGACAGGCCGAAGGCGAAGCTGATCAGGATGTAGGCGGTGACAATGCCGGCATAATTCGGCGCGATGATCATCAGGCCGAAACCGGCAATCGTGATCACCGCACCCATCGACATCAGCACCCGGGCACTGGCCTTCATGGCCGGGATCACCACCAATTGCGCGACAATCAGGGCACCGGCGCCGGCGGCGAGGGCAATGGCCGACATCTGCAGGCCCTCGGCCTCGTCCAGACCCAGCGAATCCATGATGAAGAAGGCCAGGGTCGACAGGCTCAGCGACTGGACGATCCAGGTCACGCAGCCATAACCGACAAAGGGGGCGATGCGCGGGTCGGCGGCAAAGGCGAATTGCTTGAACGGGTTGATCGGCCGGTTTTGCTGTTTCGGCGGGGATTGTTCGGGCAGTTTGAACCACACCGCGACGGCCCCCGCTGCGACAGTCGCCGAGATGATGACCATGAAGACCGGTACGCCGACCAGCTCGACCAGGGTCGCCGCCAGGGTCGGGCCGATGACGGCCCCCATGCCAAAGGCGGCGGTCAGGCCGGCCAGCGCTTCGGTGCGTTCCGCCGGCGAGGTCCGGTCGGCGACATAGGCCTGGGCAGCGGGATTGGTCGCCGACCCAAGCGAGCCGAACAGGCTGCGGGCCAGTGCCATGGCAAAGATCGCCGCCAGCGGTGGCACCCAGCCGCTCTCACCGGCCCAGGCGGCGCCGGCAAAAATCAGGGTCGAGCAGGCGAAAGCCGACAGGCCGAACACGATGAAGGGCTTGCGCCCGCGCCGGTCCGAGAGGGCGCCCCAGATCGGGGTCATGGTCATGAACAGGACCGCCGACACCGTATAGATCGCCCCGACCCAGTATTCCGGCACCGCCAGCCCGCGCGCCAGGGGCGGCAGAATGGCGAACAGCATGTTGTTGCCGATCCCGGTCGCCATCAGGCACAGGAAGAGCAGGCGGAACGCGCCGCGGCGCTCGGCCTGGCTGGATGGATTGGCCGGATCATAAAACGGTGTCATGACCGCAGATGTAGACCGGGTGCCTGCCCAGCGTCCAATCCCAAAGCCGAAAGGCGGCCATCCGGATTTGCGGTGGCACCGGGGTAAACAGCCATCTAACGCCCGTTCAACCGGACATTAAGCTTAACCCGCCATAGTGCGATCAAATCGGGTGGAACAACCGCCCGGCAGATGTGGTGGACGGGTAGATGTTTCAGATTATCGGCATAGTCGTCGTTTTCGTGATGGTGTTTGGCGGGTTCTCGCTCGCCGGCGGTCATTTCGACGTGATTTTGAAGGCCCTGCCCTTCGAGATGATGATGATTGGCGGCGCCGCCGTCGGTGCTTTCCTGATCGGCAACAAGCCGAAAACAGTGATCAAGACGCTGGGGGACATCTCCAAGGTCTTTACCGGCCCCAAATGGAAGGGGCAGGATTATACCGACCTGTTGTCATTGTTGTTCTTGCTAACCAAAACAATGAAGACAAAAGGGGTGATCGCGCTGGAAAGCCATATCGAAAACCCCACAGAGAGCTCCATCTTCACCCGCTTCCCCCGCATCATGAAGGACCATTTCGCGGTCGACTTCATCTGCGACACGCTGCGCATGATGACGATGAACCTGGAAGATCCGCACCAGGTCGAGGACGCGATGGAAAAACAGCTGGAAAAGCACCATCACGAAGCCGCCGACCCGGCCCACGCCATGCAGACCATGGCAGATGGCCTGCCGGCCCTGGGTATCGTCGCCGCCGTGCTGGGCGTCATCAAGACCATGGGCGCGATCGAAAGCCCGCCCGCCGTGCTGGGCGGTTATATCGGCGGCGCGCTGGTCGGGACGTTCCTCGGCGTGTTCATCGCCTACGGCTTTGTCGGCCCGTTCGCGGCCTACATGCAGGCCGTCTATGACGAGGAGCATTCCTTCTACAAGATCATCCAGGATGTGCTGGTCGCACACCTGCACGGCAATGCCGCCCAGATCTCGGTCGAGATCGGCCGCGGTGGCGTTCCTTCCAAGATGCAGCCCAGCTTCTCGGAGCTGGAGACCGCACTGGACGCAATTCCCGCCGAAGCGGCCTGATCCAAAAAGGCAGCAACCGGGTTCCTGGCGCGGGGTCGAAAGACCTCGCGCCATTGTTTTTGTGCAATCGCTCATTATCTCGGGGCTGGCAGTTCCGGAATTTGGGTCTAGAAGAGCGGCATGAAAATCAAGGACAGCGAAATTCTGATCGTTCCGGGGCTGGGCAATGCCTCGCCCTTCCATTGGCAGAGCCGGTGGGCGGACAAGATGTCCACGGCCCGACGGGTCGAGCAGGATGACTGGGAGCGTCCCGAGCGTGACGCCTGGACCGCGCGCCTGGTCGAAGCGGTCCAGCGCGCCGAAAAGCCGGTCATTCTGGTGGCGCACTCGGTCGGCGTCCTCACCGTCGCCCATGCCGCGCCGAAACTTGCCGGCAAGGTGGCGGGTGCCTTTCTGGTCGGTGCGTCCGATTGGGAGCGACCGGAACTCAAGGACAAGTTCGGCGATCACGGGTTCGACCCGGTTCCCCGCGATCCATTGGGCTTCCCGGCGCTGGTCCTGGCCAGTTCCAATGACCCGACCTGTGACATCGACAAGGCGGAAAGCTGGGCCCGCGACTGGGACGTCCGCTTCGGCAATGCCGGCGAGGCGGGCCATTTCGAGGCCGAGAGCGGCCATGGTCCGTGGCCGGAAGGCCTGATGGCCTTCGCCAAATTCACCCAGTCCCTGCACCCCCCCGCAGCATGACCCCGGACGGGCTCTATTGCGACCCGGCCGACCTCGACTGGTCGCAACCCAGCGGTCCGCGTGCCAGTGCCTATGGCGATGTCTATTTCTCGGCCGAAGACGGGCTGGAGGAGACGCGCGCCGTCTTCCTGCGCGGCTGCGGTCTGCCAGAAGCCTGGGCTGGACGCCGGCACTTTGTGGTTGGCGAGTTGGGGTTTGGCACCGGGCTGAATGCCCTCGCTCTTTGGGAGCTCTGGCGCCAGACGCGCCCGGTGGATGGCTGGCTGGACTTTGTCACCGTCGAAAAACACCCGCTTGATCGCGACGCCGCGGCCCGGGCCTTTGCCGCCTGGCCCGAACTGTCAGACCTCGCCGCGCGGCTGCTGGCGCAATGGCCGAGCCGTTTGCGGGGTCCGCAACGGCTGGTCTTTCCCGGGGACGGGTTCGCGATCACCATCTTCCAGGATGAGGTCGAGGCGGCGCTGTCGCAAATGACCCGACCGGTGGACGCCTGGTTCCTCGACGGGTTCGCGCCCGACCGGAACGCGGCAATGTGGTCGCAGGTAGTTTTCGACCGGTTGGGCGAACTGTCGGCTCCCGGCGCGCGGGTCGGGACATTCACGGTTGCCGGCTTTGTCCGGCGCGGCCTGGCGGAGGCCGGTTTCCAGGTCGCCAAGCGCCCCGGCTTCGGCCGCAAGCGCGAGCGGCTTGAAGCGGTCTGGCCGGGTCAAGCGGGGGACATCCCGGCCGGCAGGGTGGACGGGCCCGTGGCTGTGCTGGGCGCGGGGATCGCCGGAGCCAGTCTCCTGCATGCCTTGCGCGGGCGCGGGGTCGAGGTGGTTCTCATTGACAGCGTCGGTGTGGCCACCGGGGCTTCCGGCGCGCCGGCCGGGTTGCTGACGCCGCGCCTCGAGAAGGCCGACAGGCCGCATGTCCGGGCAACCCTGGCGGCCTTCGACTATGCCCGTCGCCTGTATGACGGTCGGCCCGGTTTTCATGCCGAACCTGTCTGTCGGCTGCCCAAGGACCAGCGGGAAGCCGAACGTTTCGCGCTCCTCGCCGACTGGATGCCCGATCATCTCGACTGGACGGGTGAGGCATTGATGATGCTGACGGCCGGTCGCTTCGTACCGCAAAAACTGGTCGCTGACCTCATCGGACCGACCGAGTGTCATCCCGTCCGGATTGTCCGGTCTGAACCGCTGGACGGCGGTGTCGGCCTGTATGACGCGGACGGTCGGTGCCGTTTCGAGGTTGGCCACCTTGTGGTCGCTGCCGGCTGCGGCGCGCAGGACTTCTATCCCGAGCTTCAGGCCAGCGCCGGACAATTGGCGGTGTTCGACGGAAGGCCACCGGAGCGACCTGCAGCATGGGGGCATTACGCGTGCGCCGCGCCGGGCGGTGTGCTGGTCGGTGCGACCCATGAGCGGGGTGACCAGGTGGGTCCGGAAGACGAGGCCGAGGCCGGCTTCCGGGCATCGGTCGCCGACCATCTCCCGGGTCTGGCTCTGGGTGCAGTCCGGGAACGTTGGCAGGGTGTGCGCGGCACAACGCCGGACCGGCTACCGGTCGTGGGTGACCTTGCAGGACAAACCTCGATCCTCGCCGGGCTTGGATCACGCGGATTCGCGCATGCGCCGCTGCTGGCCGAAGATCTGGCCAGCGAACTCACGGGTGGTGTGGCGGCATTGGCATCAACGGCGCGCGACGCTCTTGCGCCCGGACGGTTTGCGGAACGCCGGTTGCGGCGAGCCGGTCAGAGCCCGGCCAGGTAGGTCGGCCGGTTGACCGTCGCGATGCGCAGGGATGCGATCGGGCAGTCAGTCCCCAAGCAAGCCGGGTCGATAGTGATGGCCAGCCCCTCGCTTCGCGATGCCTCGAGGGCGACCGGGCCGATTGTCACGGCAATGGCAGCGCCGGACGCATAAGGCAGGGTCAACGGCACGGCGACTGCGATTGCCAGGATCGCCGCGATGAATACCGGTCTGGCCGCCATGTCATGTCTCCTGTTCCACACGTCCCGCGCAGGGGTACGCCTCCTTGGATGCCGCCATGCCCACGTTTGGATGCAGCCCGGGGCGGCAATTTGCGGCGCGGGATTTGCACGGGACGCGGGCAAGCGCGCGAACTGACGCGTATCGAGACAAGGTGGTACTGAATGGTGATGGCTGTGGGAGAAGACGGTATCGACCGGCGTTCCGGTTCGCGACACGTGTGGTTCCTGAACTCTGCCTTTGACAAGATCGGCATGGATGTTGCCATGCGCCGGATCACAGAGCGTCCCGCCACCAGTCCGTTTGCCTTTGTCGTCACACCCAATGTTGATCACCTGGTCCGTCTCGAGACCGATACCGTGTTGGCAACGCTGTATGCCCAGGCCTGGCTGACCGTGTGCGACAGCCGTGTGCTGGAGCTGATCGGGCGGATCTCCGGGGAGACGATCGATGTGACGCCGGGCTCCGACCTGACCGAGCGATTGTTTGACGAGGCCATCGACCCGGATCAGCCGCTGACCATCATTGGCGGAACCAAGGCCGTCATCGAAGCCGTGACGGCCCGCTACAAACTGACCGATGTCCGTTGGCATGAGCCGCCCATGGGATTGCGTGACAACCGGGAAGCCGTTGAGGCCTGTGCCCGTTTTGTCGCTGAAAATCCGTCGCGTTTCACATTGTTTTGCGTCGGCTCTCCGCAACAGGAGATGATCGCCGAGGCTTGCCTGGACCGGGGTGATTGTACGGGGGTCGGGCTGTGCGTCGGCGCCTCGCTGGACTTTCTGGCCGGGACGGCCCGCCGGGCACCGGTCTGGATGCAGAGATTGCGGTTGGAATGGTTGCACCGTCTGGCCCAGGAACCGTCGCGGATGTGGCGTCGTTATCTCGTGGAGGGCCCGAAAGTCCTTTTGTTGTGGCGCCGGTGGCGCAAGACCCGCCGCTCCATGCGAAAGCTGGAGCTGGCGCTGGGATCGCCGGAGCGGGTCAAGGAGCGCAATCTTCATCTGCGCATCCGCAATCTCGAGCGCGAGCTCGCCGGCCGCGACTGATCCTGCAAGATTGCCTTTTGAACCGGCCCGACCTAGCGTCCGCGCCGTGATGGTTCCCTCACGGGAATAATAGGGAAGCTGGTCAGGCCTTGCGGCCAAGTCCAGCGCTGTTCCCGCAGCCGTAGGCGGTGAGCGGTGAGGCACTCAAGCCACTGGGGGCGACCCCGGGAAGGCGCTTCATTCGCACTGACCCGCAAGCCGGAAGACCTGCCGTCACTGTCGTCTGTCCGCTCGTGCGGGAGCTCACGAGACCGGCGCGGTGATACCCGTTTCTGACGACTCCTCTGCAACCCGCCGGAGGCCGCCCTGGCCTCGGGCGACAATGCTATGGAGACGTGGCACATGCGTACCAAAACCTGGCACCAGCTCTGGCTGGCGACCTCTTGTCTGGCGTTGACCTCCCCGCTCATCGCGCAATCCGCAGGCGATGAAGACGTTGTCTACGTGACGGCCGCGCGGATCGCGCTGCCGGCCGAGCAGGCCACATCGAGCATCACCCTGCTGGATTCTGACATGCTGGAAGCCCGTGGTGCGAGCTTTGCGGCCGACGCGCTGCGGGCTGTTCCCGGCCTGGCGATGTCCCGCTCGGGAGCGCCCGGTGCCCTGACCCAGATCCGGGCCCGCGGCTCGGAGGCCAATCATGTCCTGGTCCTGATCGACGGGGTTGAGGCCTCCAACCCGTTCACCGGCGAAGCGGATTTTTCGCACTATGTGTTTGACGATCTCGCATCGATCGAGGTGGCGCGCGGAGAGCAGTCTGCCTTGTGGGGTGCGGATGCGATCGGCGGCGTGATCCGTCTGAATTCGGCGAGACCGGGCGGTGGCTTCAGCGCCGGCGCGCGGATCGAGACGGGCAGTTTCGGAACGCAGCGCATGTCGCTGCGCGCCGGCACTGCGGCCGAGGGTCATTGGCTGTCAGCCAGCATCAGCGACTATCAGGGTGACGGCATCGACGTATCGGGTCTGAACGCAGAACGGGACGGCTATGACAACGTCACGACGGCTGTGTCCGGCGGCCTGACGATCAGTCCAGAATTGAGGCTTGAAGCCTCGGTGAGGCGGATTGAAAGCCGGAGCGAACATGACAGCGATACCGACTTTGACGGACGGCTGGACAATGCCGATCTGGGCACAGAAGGCGACACGGTCCTTGCCCGGGCAGCGCTGCTCGCCCGGCACGACTGGCGCGGCCTTCGTCTCAGTCATGAGACGGCACTGCAACTGACGGATGACACATCACAGACATTTTCGGCCGGCAACCGTACGGCCCGATCGTTCGGGCAAAGGCTGCAGGCGCACTATGAGATCACGGGCCACTGGGAGACCGGGCCGGTGCAACACCGACTGACCGGCCTGTTGGAACATGACCAGGACCGGCTGAAGTCGCATGCCGGTCCCGGCGCCGGTTCCAATCAATCCCGTCAGCTGTCAACCGACGCGCTGGCGCTTGACTACGGGCTCTCCCGGGGGCGTTGGGATCTGACCCTGTCGGCTCGTCGGGACGTCCACAGCCTGTTCGACGATTCCACGACCTGGCGCGCCGGCGTCGGCTGGGATGTCGAGCCGGTTGATGGTCGCCTGCGGGGCAATTTCGGCGCGGCAGTCAAGAATCCCGGCGTGTTCGAATTGTTCGGCTTCTTTCCCGCTTTCTTCGTCGGCAACCCGGCCCTGACACCGGAGCGCTCGCGTGGCTGGGAGGTGGCTTGGGACCAGACCTTGCTGGACGGATCGGCGCTGGTATCGGTCAGTTATTTCCGGTCTGAGCTGGAAGATGAAATCTACACCGACTTCTCGGTTTTCCCGGCGACAGCGCTGAATGCACCGACCCGCTCGACTCGCCGGGGTGTGGAAGTGTTTGGCAGCTGGGATATCGATCAGGACTGGTCGCTGTTCGGATCACTGACCGCCCTTGAAAGTGAGGAGAACGGTGTTGCCGAGATCCGGCGACCGGAGCGACTGGCTTCACTCACGCTGGCCTGGGTGCCAGCCGAAGGGCCGTTCTCCGCCGCGTTGACGCTCGATCACACAGGCGACCAGACCGACACCGATTTCGGCACGTTCCAGCCGGTGACGCTGGATGCCTACACCTTGGTCGGTGGCCAGCTTGGCTGGGATGTCCGTCCCGGGATCGAGATTTATGCGCGTGGGGATAACCTGCTCGACGAGGAGTATCAGGATGTCTTCGGATATCACACACCGGGTCGCGGCCTTTATGTCGGCCTGCGCTTCGATCACGGCTAGCCTGGCCCTTGCGGGGTTTGCGCAGGCACAGGAGGCGGCGCCGTCAACCAGTGTCGCCTCGGCCTCGTTGTGTGCCGACGCCTATGTGCTGGCGCTTGTCGACGCGGACAGGATAACGGCGCTCTCCTGGCAGGTCGATCAGCCGGTATCCTTGGCGCCGGCCTGGTCCAGGTCGCTTCCCAGGGCCTGGCCGGATGCAGCGAGGCTGCTCGCGCTGTCGCCGGCGCTGACGGTTTTCGCGGCCGGTGAGGGCGGGCGCACGGCGCGTTTGCTGGAGCGAGCCGATTATCGCGCGTTTGAGCTGGCCTGGACGGATGACTTCGCCGGCGTTCGCGACAGCCTTCGGTCCTTGGCCGAGGCGACCGGTGATGCGGGCCGGGCTGATGCCGTGATCGACGATCTTGATCAGCGCCTGGCGGCCCTTGCCGAACGCGCAGCGGCGCGCGCGCACACACCCCGAATCGCCTATCTTAGCGTATCGGGCGGATCGGCCGGAGTCGGTACCTATGTCGACGCCGCGATTTCCGCGGCGGGTGGAATCAATGCGGTCGCCGGGCAAGGCGCAGTCGGATGGACGCGGTCCGACCCGGAGTTCGCCTTGCGGCTGGATGTCGACATCCTGCTGACCAGTTTTTTCCTCGACGGGTATGCGAGCACCTACAACCGGGCCAGCCGGCACCGTGTTTACCGCCGTTTGCTGGACCACCCCGACCGGGTCGACATTCCGGCCGGACTGTGGCCCTGCGCCGGGCCTGGACTCATCGACGCGGCGGAAATGATCGCCGACGCCATCGACGCGTGGGAGGTCGGACAATGACCCCAGTGAGACTCAACCTTGTCCTCGTGGCCGCTTTGCTTGTCTGCGGTCTGGCAAGCGTGGTCATGGGCAGTGGCGCCGCCGGTCTGGCGGACCTTCTGGCCGGAGATGACGGGCTGGCGGGGCTTGTCCTGTGGGAGTTGCGCCTGCCGCGGGTCGTGCTGGGCGCCCTGGTCGGGGCGGGTCTGGGCGCATCCGGAGCTGTCCTGCAGGGCTTTTTCCGCAATCCGCTGGCCGACCCCGGCGTGATCGGTGTTTCGGCCAGCGCCGGGTTGGGCGCGGTCATTTCGCTGTATTTCGGATGGTCGGCGGCGTTCGCCCTGGCCCTGCCATTGGCGGGTGTTGTGGGCGCGGCCACGGGTGTGGCGGCGCTGTTTCTGATCGCAGGACGCGGTGCCGGCGCCACCACGCTGATCCTCGCCGGTATTGCCGTCAATGCGACAGCGGGAGCGTTTACCGCCTTGCTGATGAACCTTGCGCCCAACCCCTGGGCGCTGGCCGAGATCGCCTACTGGCTCATGGGTTCGCTCAATGATGCCAGCTGGACAGAAGTCGGTTTCGCGGCGCCGGTCATTCTTCCTGGCCTGCTTGTGCTGGCACCATTGGCCAGGAGTCTGGATGCGCTGGGCTTGGGCGAGGACACCGCCCGGTCGCTGGGGGTCGCCCTGGGTCGCGTGCGGCTGGCGGTCGTCGGCGGCACTGCGCTGGCGGTTGGTGGCGGCGTTGCCGTCGCCGGCGCGATCGGGTTTGTGGGGCTGGTCGTCCCGCACCTGTTGCGACCCTTGGTGCAACATCAACCCGGCGCGCTGATCCTGCCGTCGGCGCTTGGCGGCGCATTGCTGATCGTGCTGGCGGACCTCGCAACCCGCCTGTTGTCGGGCCCCGGAATACCACTCTATCTGGGTGTGTTGACGGCCTTGATCGGTGCGCCCTTCTTCCTGTGGTTGGTCCGTCAGACGCAAAGGATGGCGCCATGACCGGCATGACCCTTGACCGCGTCACCTATCGGCCCGGGCCGACCGACCTGTTCGTGCAGCTTTCCCTGACCCTGCAGGATGCCGGCCTGGTGGCGTTGGTGGGACCCAATGGTGCGGGCAAGTCCAGCCTTCTCAGAGTGCTTGCCGGCCTGGCGGTACCGGAGGGTGGCGATGTCCGGCATGACGGGCGTTCGCTGGTCAACCTGGATGACGCCGAACGGGCCCGGACGCTGGCTTATCTGCCGCCGGACGGACGGGCCAGCTGGCCGGTGTCCGTGCGCCGCCTGGTGGCCCTTGGCCGAATCCCGCACCTCAAGCCCCTGCGACGCGTCGGGCCAGACGATGAGGAGGCGATTGATGCCGCGCTCGAGCGTACCGCAACCCGGCACCTCGCCGACCGGCGTTTTGATACCCTGTCGTCCGGCGAAAAAGCCCGGGTCCTGCTGGCTCGCGCCCTGTCGGTGCAGGCCGGCACCATCCTGCTGGATGAACCCATGGCCGCGCTGGACGTACGGCACCAGCTGGCCGTTATGGAGATATTGCAGGCCGAAGCCCGCCGCGGGACGCTGGTCGTCGTGTCATTGCACGCGCTTGACCTGGCGGCGCGCCACGCCGACCGGGTGATTGTTCTCGATGCCGGCCAGATCGTGACCGATGGCGCGCCGGCGCTGGCGCTCGCGCCGCCCGTGCTGGCGGAGACCTTTGGTGTCGAGGCGCCGGACGGGTTGACGAGCGGCGGACTGCGATTGCCTAGCTGACGGTGATCGTCGGGGCCGGCTTGCCGACCATGTCGGCGGCGTCCAGCGCGGCCAGCGCCGCCTTGCGGAAAGCCTTGCCGACCGGCCCATCGTCCAGCGCGGCTGGCTGGCCGGCATCGGACCGCGCCCGCAATTCCGGATGCAGCGGGATGTCGCCGAGATAGGCGAGCCCGGCCCTTTCAGCCTCGGCGCGCACGCCTCCTTCACCAAAGATGTGGCTGCTTTCGCCGCAATGCGGGCACAGGAAAACACTCATGTTCTCGATCATGCCCAGCAGCGGCACATGGGTTTGTTCGAACAGGCTCATGGCCTTGCGGGCATCATCGAGGGCCAGGTCCTGCGGCGTGGAGACGATGACGGCCCCGTCTACCGGCAGGTCCTGGGCGATTGCCAGCTGCGCGTCGCCAGTGCCGGGCGGCATGTCGATGACAAGAACGTCCGGCTGGCCCCACTCGGTTTCCAGCATGAACTGGCGGATCGCGCCCTGCACCATCGGGCCGCGCCAGACCACAGCCGCGCCCGGCTTCACGACGAAGCCCATCGAAATCAGCTTCACGCCATGCGCCTCGACCGGCTGAACGCCGGCATCGGTCTTGCGCAGGCCGGGCACGTCGGTCAGGCCGAACAGGCGCGGAACGGACGGTCCGTAGATGTCGGCGTCCAGCAGGCCGACCTTCAGGCCTTCACGGGCCAGGGCGACGGCGAGATTGGCAGCAATGGTGGATTTGCCGACACCACCCTTGCCTGAAGCAACCGCGATGATCCGCTTGGCCGGTTTGGTGGCAGGGGGAGCGGTCTTGCGGGCTTGTTTGGAAGCCGGCGCCGGCTTGCCCTGGCCTTCGCGGTGCGCGGTCATGACAACCCGCACCCGATTGACGCCGTCGAGTGCGGAGACGGCCTCCTCGATTTTGGGCTGGAGGCGATCGAGATCGGGCGCGCCGGCGACGGGTGGCTTGACGATGATCGTGGCGGTATCACCCGCGACCCCGGCCGCCTCGATCCGCCCGGCGTCGATCAGGTCGCGGCCGGATTGTTGCTCGGCAATGGTTTTCAGGGCGTCGCGCAGTCGGTCGTCCATGACGGGTCTCCCAAGTCGTCAGGGAGACATAGCGATCCGGGTCGCGTCGCGGTAGGGCGCAGACGCAGTGCGCCAGGTCCGTTCAGGTCATCTGGACCGGTGTGTGCACGAACGGCCGGTGATACGCCAATGATGCCAGGAAATCCCCATCCTCCGAGCGATAGCGATCTTCCCATTCATCGGTCCGCGACGTGCCGACCCGCTCAATCGGGCTGGTCTTGCCGGCGGGCGTCTCGGACAGGCCGAGCACGTTGGAGAACAGGCGCACGGCGCGCTCGGGCCGGGTCGTGATGTCTTCGTAATAGAGGCGGACAGGTTCGATTCCGAGGCTCCCGAACTCGCGCTCCCATTTGAGTTCCTCGTCCTGCAGGAACTTGATCCAGCTGCGGATGGCCGGCGTGTCATAGAGGACAGCATCGCGCACCCGGCGGGCATCGTCATCAAGCTGGAAGGAGTGCAGCACGCCGGACTGGTGGGCGACATGCATGGAGATCGCCTGCCGCACGATATTGCGCCGACGCAGATAGAAATAGGCCCATGAGGGATCGAGAATCGATTGTCTGCCGGTCGCCTGGCGACCCCAGGAGAGATGGGCAAGGGCCAGCTCAATGCCGGTGATCCCGTTGGGCGACGCGTGGCGCGCCATGACGCGGCGAAACAGGGTGTCCCAATCGCCGGCACCGGTTTCACGGGCCTGTTCTTCTGCCAGCGCAACCGCCAGCCATTCATTGGGGAAGCCAAACCTGTCGGTTTCCTTGAGCAGATGCGCAAGGAATGTGCTGCCTGAGCGGGGCACGAGGCAGATTGCATACCGCTTCTTGATCTCGATCTGGTCAAGCGCCAGCGGGTCGCCACTGAGGTTGAACCCTTCCTTCGCCAGATAGTCGAACATTTCCGACATCGTATTGTAAGGAAGGCCAGCGGTCGCCGGGATCTGTGGCGTCCGGGCGTTGCTGCTGATGCTGGCAGTCGGCGGTGAGTTGGACGATGTCATGGCGACCTGAGACTTGATGGTGGGCGATACTGGGATTGAACCAGTGACCCCTTCGATGTCAACGAAGTGCTCTCCCGCTGAGCTAATCGCCCATCCGTCTCAAGAGAGCTGGGTTTCTAAACACAGCTTTCGCAGAGTGCAAGCCGTCTGTCGCACCCGATGACAGGAACATGGCACATGACCCTCTGCCCGGCCCGAATTGAGCGCCGTTCGGTCCTTGCCGGCAGGTTGCGGTGGTCTGAATGCGCTATGACTTTTTTGCAACAATTACGACAGAAATGCGGCAGCGCGGTGAGTCCTGCTTTCATCGCACTACTGCCTTCGACATAGTTGCAACAGGTAGGGTGATACCCGACCATCCCGAGATCTGCGCCAAAGCGGATCCGGGTGACACGTAACAAAGGGGTACAATCGTGAGCAATATTTGGGATCGTGAGCGTCTTCTGCGCTCAACCATCCTCGCTGGCTTTGCCGCCGTCGGTCTGACCATGTCGCCGGCTTACGCACAAGCACAGGACGAGGACGAAGACGAAGAAGCTGAAGAGTCCAGCGATGACACCATTGTCATCACCGGTTCTCGTATCCGCCGCGACGCTTTCAGCTCGCCGGCACCGCTTCAGGTTATCGACTCTGAGGAAATCCGCGACGCTGGTCTGATCGACGCCGCGCAAATTCTCCAGACGTCATCTGTGGCCCAGGGCGTTCAGCTCGACAACGCCATCGCCGGTGCCTTCGTCACCGACGCCGGCCCGGGTTCGAACACCATCACGCTGCGCGGTCTCAATCCGGACCAGACGCTGCTGCTGATCAATGGCCGTCGTGTCGCTCCGTCGGGCGTTGAAGGCGCTCCGTCGCTGCCGAACCTCGACATCATTCCGACCGATGCCATCGCGCGCGTCGACATCCTGCTGGATGGCGCGTCCTCGGTTTACGGTTCTGATGCCGTTGCCGGCGTGGTCAATGTCATTCTGAACGATTCGTTCGATGGCTTCCGCGTTGGTTTCGTGACGTCCACACCGGAAGAGTCCGGTGGTGGTTCGCACCGTTGGAACATGACGATGGGCGATTCTTCCGAGAATGGCCGTTTCATGTTCGCCATGGAATACTTCCACCAGCAGCGTCTGCAGGTTCAGGATCGTGACTACAACTACGATCCGACCGACGGCCTGTACTGCTCGCGCGATATCGAAATCGCGGCTGACGGCTCGCTGCTGTCCGAGTGTGAAGGTTCCATCATCAACCGGATCCGCGCATTCAACTACTATGTTGATGGCGCTCCGAACTTGGCGTCTTACTTCGCCAACCCGGGTCTGTTCTCGACCGACATGTACTCCACGCCGGGTACGTCGAACTTCGTGAACCCGATCCAGGGCTGGTCCACCGGTAACTCCGGGGATGAGCAGTATCGTTCGGGCTATCTCGACCAGGCCACGGACGTGATTCCGGACAGCCAGCGTTACTCCTTCCTGTTTACGGGCGATTACACGATCGACCGCATCCTGGGTCAGGAAAACGTGACGGTCTTCACCGAGCTGCTTCACACCAACTCGCAGACGACCTACCGTTCCGGTTACCACGGCCAGATCTTCCCGACCGTGGGCGCTTCCAACCCGTTCAACCCGTTCGGCTTCGATGTCGTTCCGATCTTCGCTTCGCCGATCGAACGTTCCAACATCGACGTGGAAACCCAGTACACCCGCTTCATGACGGGCGTTCAGGGTGATTGGAGCTTTGCTCCGTCCTGGTCGTACGAGATGTTCGCTGGTTACACCCGCTCGATGGGTTACTCGCGTCGTCCGCAGGTTGACGAAGACCGTCTGACCGCAACCATCGCCACGACCCGTGTCGAAGGCGGCCAGATCGTTTGTGGTTACGACAACTCCAACGTCACCCTGTTCGGCTTCCTGAACCCGGGCAATTGTGTGCCGGTCAACCTGTTCGCATCGTCGCTGTATCCCAATGACGGCGTGACCGGACCGCAGTTCAATACCCAGGAAGAGTATGACTTCCTGCGTATCGACCGCACGGCAACCACCACTGTTGACCAGCTCATCATGGGCGGTTTCACCACGGGTCCGCTCTTCGAGCTGCCGGCTGGTGAAGTGAATGCAGTGTTTGGTATCGAATGGCGTCGTGACTCGCTCGACTCCGGTACGGACACCGTGACCTCGCAGGGTCGTGCGGCTGGCTACTTCGCCGACCGTCGCTCTGTTGGCCAAGCGTCCCTGACCGAGTACTACGGCGAGCTTTCGGTTCCGCTCGTTTCCGGTGCAGCGTTTGCCGAGGACATCACGGTTGATCTCGCCGGTCGTCTTACCGACCACGAGTACTATGGTCAGAACTCGACCTACTCGGTTCGTGGTGCTTGGGTTGTCAATGACAGCCTGACCTTCAACGGTACCCTTGGTACGTCCTTCCGCGCTCCGAACCTTCGCGAGCTGTTCCTGGGCGGCCAGACCGGCTTTGCCTCGGGCTTCTCCGATCCGTGTGTGGTTCCGACGGCTGCCAACAACAGCGGCGTTTATGATCCGGCCAATGACGGTCGTGACGCCCAGGTGCTGGCGAACTGTTTCGCTGAAGGTGTCGATCCGACGGCCCTCGGCCTGAATGGCGTGTCCTCGATCGAGGCATTCCGTGCAGGTAACCCGGGCCTTGAGCCGGAAACGTCCGATGCATTCTCGATCGGTTTCGTTTTCGACCAGCCGTTCACCGATGCATTCGATGCGTCGCTGCGGGTCAGCTACTGGGGTATTGAAGTCCAGGACTCCATCGCGATCCCGGGCACGGCGTTCTCGCTGTCTCAGTGCTACAGCTCGACCAACTTCCCGAACGACCCGTTCTGTGCACGCCGTACGCGTGACACGAACACCGGCCAACTGCTGCTCGTTGACAACACACCGTTCAACGTGGCCACGCAGGAAGCTACCGGTTGGGACTTCAACGGTCGTTTCAACATGGACATCGATCTGTTCGGTGGCTTCAACTACGACATGAACGGTACGTTCACGAAGTCTGAAGAGATCCTGAGCCAGACCACGGCTGCTTCCGACACCAACAACTTCGTTGGTGACTGGGGTAACCCGGAATGGCGCGGTACCGTGAACAACCGCTTCGATTTTGGTGACTGGAACATCAACTGGCGCATCCGCTACCTGGGTGAGCAGGCTTCCATCTCCAACGTCGTGGGCGTCAACTACGGTGATCGTCTGCAGGCGGCTTCCGAGCTCGGTGGCGATGCCGTCGACAGCTGGGATGCGGTCTACTACCACGACCTTTCCACCAACTGGGAAATGGACACCTGGGGCATCACCGTCGGCATCAACAACCTGCTCGACGAAGACCCGGCGGTTGTTGACCAGAACGCGTCTGGCGCAACCCAGGGCTCGGGCAGTGAAGTGCTCGGCTCCGGTTACGACCTCCTCGGTCGTCGCCTCTACGTCAACGTCCGCAAGGCCTGGTAAGTCCCAGACCTTCGACGACAAGGATCGGGGCCGCCTTCGGGCGGCCCCTTTTCTTTGCGCGACGCCCGGTCGCAAAAAAACGCCGCCCGATCAGGCGGCGTTTTCTTTCAAGGCTCGCTGGGCAGCCTGGTCAGGCAGCCATCACCCGGGCCACCTCATCCACCAACTCGCGAAGGTGGAAGGGCTTGGACAGCACTTTCGCATTGGTCGGCGCGCCCGATCCCGGATTGAGCGCAACAGCTGCGAAGCCGGTGATGAACATGATTTTCAATGCCGGATCGATTTCAGCGGCCCGACGGGCCAGCTCGATGCCATCGACCCCGGGCATCACGATATCGGTCAGCAGCAGGTCAAACTGCGCCGGCTGTTCGCCGATCGCATCGAGGCCTTCCTCACCGTCGGAACACACCAGAACCTCATGCCCGGCACGCTTCAGCGCCTTGGCCAGGAAGTCGCGCATCGAGTCGTCGTCTTCCGCGAGAAGAATCTTTGCCATCTTGGTTCCCACCCTTGCGAATTCTCAAACTGACGGCATCCTACAGCCATCTGGTAAAAACGGCCTGAACGCGCTGCCATCCTTGACCGGCGGGGAGCAGCTGCCCAATCTCGACCGATGGTACCCACGATTCCCACCATTTGCGCGCCTCAAACAAATGCTGGCGACGGACCAGTGCAGCCGCAACGGGGTGACGGGGTCGTGCGGATCCGGCGGCCAGACGCCGGCCAGGCCCGCCCCGTCATTCTGGCGTCACCGCATTCCGGGCGTGATTATGACGCCGAATTGCGGGCGTCGACAAGGCTGCCTATCGAGATGTTGCGGCGTTCGGAGGACGCGTATGTCGATCAACTGGTTGAGTGTGCACCAGAATTTGGTGCCAGCCTGATCTGTGCCGAGTTTCCCCGGGTGTTTGTCGACGTCAATCGCGGCGCCGGCGAGGTGGATCCGGGCATGTTCTCCGACCGCATTCCGATCACCGATATCCAGCCTTCCCGCCGTGCTGTGTCCGGACTGGGTGTCATCCCCCGCATCGGTGCGGAGGGCCGGCCCCTCTATCGAGGTCGGATGCGGTTTGCGGAGGCTCGCGACCGACTGGACCGCTATTATCACCCTTACCACCAGGCACTTCTCACAGAAATTGCCGGGCTGAAGGCCCTGTTCGGACACGTTATCCTGGCCGACATGCACTCCATGCCCGCGTCCAGCGCCCGCGGCGCGGATATCGTCCTGGGTGACCGGTTCGGCACCTCTTGCCATGCAGCCGTGACCGACCGCGTCGAATCGATCTTCCGGGAGCTGGAACTCGTTACAGTTCGGAACAATCCTTATGCGGGAGGGCATACGACCGAACACTACGGGCGTCCCCATGAAGCCGTTCATGTGATCCAGATCGAGATCAATCGGGGTCTGTATCTGGATGAAAACCGGGTCAGGCTGACCGCAGATCACGCCAAGTTGACTGAAAAATTACGTCGATTTGTCAACGCGTTGACCGGAACTGACTGGTCTTCCTGCCTCTAGCCACATTCATGCCCATTTCAGGCGAAGACTGGAGGCTGCCTTCGCCCGGCACGCGCTTTGCTCTCCTGTGAGGTGTGCGTCTCATCCCGGCGCACTTTGAGACGCGAAGATTAGGCGGCGAGTAGTTATGACCAGTGATATCGACCTTCATGTAGGAAAACGTTTGCGCCGGCGACGCCGGCTTCTGGGCCTGACCCAGCAGCAACTGGCCGAGTCGGTCGGTATCCGTTTTCAGCAGATCCAGAAGTATGAGTGCGGCGCCAATCGCGTCAGCGCGAGCCGCCTGTTCGAGCTCGCCGAGTCGCTCGATGTGCCGGTCCAGTATTTCTACGAGGGCCTGTCCAAGCGCGACGAGGTCAATGGCGATGACACGCTGGCCGCGGATGTCCTCTCCCAGAAAGAAACCGTCGACCTAATCCGGGCCTATTACCGGCTCGGTGAACGTCCGCGCAAACGCCTTCTTGAACTGGCCAAGTCACTGGAACCGGAAGAAGCGGCAAACGACGCGGCCTGATCCTGGGTGGACTTGGCGCGAAGGCAACTGGCACCGGCTCGCCGCCCGTGCTAGGCGCCTTTGCATGTCAGAACATGATGACCCGTCCGATCTGAAAACCGCCCACGCCATGGCAGACGCGGCGCGAGCGGCCATAGCACCGTATTTTCGCACCGTCCTGGATGTCGACAACAAGCTGACGGCTGGTTTCGACCCCGTGACGGCGGCGGACAGGGCCTCCGAACAGGCCATGCGCGATGTATTGGCGTCAAGGGTTCCAACCGATGGCGTGCTGGGCGAAGAGTTCGGCCAAACAGACGGGCACGGTCGGCGACGCTGGGTCCTTGACCCCATCGACGGCACCCGCGCCTTTATTGCCGGCCTTCCCACCTGGACCGTACTGATTGCCCTTGAGGTGGACGGGCATCCACGGATCGGCCTGATTGACCAACCCCATATCGGTGAGCGCTTTGTCGGCTGGCCGGGCGGCGCTGCCTGCCATCGGGCCGGCGATGTCCGACCGCTGGCCGTATCGCGCTGTGACCGCCTCGACCAGGCCATCATGGCCAGCACGGATCCCTACCTGTTTGAAGGCGCCGAGCGGCGCGCATTCGAGACCGTGCGGGAAAAAGTCAGGCTGTGTCGTTTCGGGTTCGACGCCTATGCCTACGCCATGATCGCGACCGGCGGGGTTGATCTGGTGATCGAAAGTGGTCTCCAGATCTATGACGTGCAAGCTCTGATCCCCGTTGTGACCGGGGCTGGGGGAGTGGTTACGAACTGGTCCGGCGGCGACGCGTCCGCCGGTGGGCAGGTTGTTGCTGCCGCAACGCCCGAACTGCTTGAACAAGCGCTGCGGCTGCTCGCCGATGCTGCGGCTGTCGGTTAGCTGTCCAACAAGACCCGTCTTGGCATTTCCCCCAGCTCGATCCGAACCAGATTGCGCATTGACCGGTCCCGCGGACGCAACATGACCCGGTTCTCCTGAACCGTGAGCGGCGTGGTCGTTCCGTCCTCATGGACCGCGATGGCGGTGGGTGCGGGGCCGTCGAACTCGAACACCAGGGTCTTGAAGTTCGGCGCGAAAAGCGCCGCCACACCGGCAGCCCGCCGAATGGCGTGGTTGGCCTGGCCCAGGGCCAGACCGAGGTCGTCGGCAGAGTATTGCGGTCCGCCGGGCAAGGTCGCCTCAAACAGCAAGTTCAAGGACATGCCACCGCCTTCCTGATTGATCCAGACCGTCGGCTCTGCTTCCAGGTCCGACCGGTCCGGCAAGCGGGTGATCAGGCCGGTCTCATCGATCCCGAAGAGGATGGTCTCGCCATCGCGCTCAAACCACATCCGGATATCCTCAACCGCGATCCCGGTCTGTGAGGAGATCCGGTAAGCCAGCCGGAAATGGGATCGCTGGTCGGGGTCGAGCTCAAGATAGGTCGTGCGATGCGGGAAAAAGCGGGGCAGGGGACCGGCCTCGCGTTCGACCGGCTGCGCGAGGGCATCGGCCGAGACCAGCCCCGCCACCAGTGCGAGCGCGATCAGGACTGCGCGCATCATTCGCTTGCGGCCGGTTTGCGGAACAACAAGGTCATGCGGTCACTCTCGCCGATCGCGTCGTAGGCGTCCCTGTCGAAATCAGCGGCCAGCTCACTGTCGGCCGGCGGGCTGCGACGCACCGGCGGCAAGGTCCAGACACCAAGCGGATGATCCGCTGTATCGGCCGGATTGGCATTGATCTCTGATGCGCCAACGAATTCGAAACCGGCCTCTTCGGCCAGTGCGATGACATAGGCCTGCTGGACATATCCGCTCGGTGCGCCGGGATCCTGTTCCCGCGTGGACGGCAGGCGGTGTTCGACGACACCCAGTACGCCGCCGGGGCGCAGGACGGTGTGGAAATCGGCAAAGGCGCGCTCGGTGAAACCCCGGGACATCCAGTTGTGGATGTTGCGGAAGGTCAGGACGGTGTCCACGGAGCCGGCTTCAAGCGCGAGCTGCGTGTCACTGTTGAAGCTGACCGTCATCACATTTCCGAAGACGGCCGTGTCGGCCACGTGCGCGTCGAAGGAAGCCCGCGAGCGCTGACGGTACTGGCTGTCGGACTCCGGGTCGAAATGAGCGGCGACATACTGACCGCCATTGGCGTTCACCCAGGGGGCAATGATGTCGGTGTACCAACCGCCACCCGGCCAGATTTCAACAATGGTTCCGCTCGGGTCGACTTCGAAAAACTCAAGCGTTTCCTGCGGATTGCGCCATTGGTCACGCTCCCGGTCAGCGTCGCGCCAGTCTGCATTGATGACCTCTGCGAGGATTGTCAGGTCCGGTGCGACCGGACCTTCGGCGACGTCTGTGACGGCCGCGTCCGGACCGGACTCAACGAGCGCTTCCGTGTCAGGGGTCTCTGCTGTGTCGGCGGGTTCATTGCTGCAGGCGGCCAGAACGGCGGTACCGGCGAGAAGCGCGAGAAGGGAAGCATGACGCATATTGGAAACTCCTGGATGAGATGCGCAATTGGTACCCAAGGCCGGGGTTGTGCGCAAATCCTGATTGCGGGGGGTTGCAGCGGACAAAACGCCTACCCAAATAGTTCGGGCGGGTCGCCATTCGGGGCTCGCCTACCGTGCCAGGATCCGTCGGATCTGGCTTCCACCAACCCGCCCGGATGCCCGGGCCTGTTTGTCGCTCTGAAGGAGGATGGACTGAAATGAGAACTGTAGATTTCACGCCCCTGTATCGCTCGATCGTCGGTTTCGATCGACTCGCGGACATGATGGACTCGGCCACCAAGATCGAATCCCAAGGCTACCCGCCCTACAACATCCAGCACGTTGCTGATGACGAATACCTGATCGAACTGGCAGTGGCTGGTTTCGGTGAAGAAGACCTCGTCGTCGAAGTGCAGGAAAGCATCCTGACCGTATCCGGTCGCATCGGCGAGAAAACCGACACCGATGATCGCCGTTTCCTGCATCGCGGAATTGCGGAGCGGTCGTTCGAGCGCCGTTTCCACCTGGCCGATCATGTCGAAGTGGCGGACGCCGGACTGAAGAATGGCCTGTTGCAGGTCCGCCTGGTCCGGGAAATTCCCGAGGCGGCCAAACCGAAGCGGATTGAAATCAAATCCGGCGCCGGTACCAAGCGTGCCCGGCTGATCGAGGGCGGCAAGACGAAAGCTGCCTGACCCGTCGCTGACGGTCTTTTGAATTTCCCTCCGATTGACCCTGAAGGCGGTGAGCGAAAGCTCGCCGCCTTTTTTGTCGGATCAGGCCGCGTCGAGGTCGACCGCACCGTCGAGTGAATCGACCAGGTCGGTGAAATCCTCGTCAACGCGGGCGCCTGTGAAACAGGACCCGTTGAAGATCGCCCGTTTGACATTGGCGCCGTTGAGGGTCGCATAGGAAAAGTCCGCGCCTGTGGCTTTGGTCTGCCTCAGATCGGCACCGCGCAAATCGGTGTAGCGGGCCCGCACGCCGGCGAGAGAGGCCGGCAGGACGCGGTCCCCGTCCAGCAAAAGCGGGCCGAGCTGGCAATCCCGCAGATCGGCATTGGACAGGTTGGCACCGGTCAGGTCTGCCCCGCGCAGGTCGGCACCGCGCAGACTGACCATCCGCAGATCGGCCTTTTCCAGCCGGGCGCCTTGCAACTGCGCCCCTTCCAGATCCAGTCCATAAAGGGTCGATCCGCGTGCGTGGAAGGCCGTCAGTGTTTTCCCGGCCAATGACGTAAGGCCACGCAGGTCCGTTCCGTCGAAAAAGGAGGGCTTGCCCTCCTTGCCATTGGTGTCGCACCAGCGGACATGCTCGGCGATCTGGTCGGCCAGCGATTGCTCCAGGGCGTCAGGGTCGATGCCGACGGGATCGTTGGTCAACGCACCTTCAGTGTTCATGCCTTGTGTCTTGGCCGTCGCCGTCTTGGTTCCGATCAGGACCGCATGCGAGAAATCTGTGTCGGACAGGTCGGCGCCGGACAGGTCCGCGCCCTCCAGGTTGGCGCCCTGGAAGGATGAGCCGCGAAGATTGGCACGGATCATCCGCGTCCCCAGCAACATGGCGTCGGTAAAGTCGGCTTGCTGGGCGGCCATGCCGGCCATTTTCGATCCGGACAGGTTGGCGCCGGTGAAATTGGCCGTGCCCGCGTCGTTCTCCTGGGTGCGGTGGCTCAGGACGGACAGGCCTTTTTCCTTGTCCATCTGGGCGATGGCACCTTCGCGCAAGTCAGCTTCGGTGAGGTCCGCCCCGGTCAGGTTTGCGCCCCGCATGATCGCCCCGCGCAGGTCGGCGCGACGCAGGGAGGCACCTTCCAGATTGGCGCGCCGCAAATCGGCCGCGAAGAAAGTCGCGCTGTTCAGTGTGGCCCCGGACAGGACCGCACCGCGCAGCACAGCACCGCTGAAGTCGGCATCGGACAGGTCCCGGTTGGCGAGCACCATGTTTTCGAGAATTGTATAGGAGAAGTTCGCTCGCGCGCCGCCCGATCTGCCCGACCAAAGGCGTTCATGCCGGGCGCAGATTGCGTCGACTTCGTCCTGGGTCAGTTTCTTGAACTCGATCTTGCGACCGGTCATCGGCGCGGTCCTGTCGGCATGTGTTTCAATCCGACATCATACCGACCGACCGTTAACAGCCAGTGTTCTGATCAGGCATCGAGAAGGGCGGACCAGTCGCGGTCCGCGAGAGGGTGGCCAGGCGCGATCCGGAGCCGGTTGATGCCGTCAGCAGCGAAGGCGCGGATCTGGGTCAAGGCGGCTTCAGATGTGTCGGCGGTCAGCTCTGCATCATACAGTCGGGCCCGCTGATCGACTTCGATCTTCGGCCAGCCGGTGGAAAGGCGATGGAAGAATCCGTCATAGAGCTTGGCTGCGTCCGCCTGGCGTTGCCCGGTCTCGACCGTGATGCCCGCAGCCTTGAGGATGACCAGTCCGCGACCGGCGACCTTGTGGAACGCGTCCCGGCAAGCGACCACGACCCTTGCCACGCCCGCCTGCACCAGGGCCTCGGCGCAGGGCGGCGTCTGACCATGATGGGCGCAGGGTTCGAGGGTGACGTAGGCGGTTGCGCCGGCGGCCTGATCGCCCGCCGCGTCGAGGGCAACCCTTTCCGCGTGCGGTCTGCCGCCGTTCGCTGTCGCGCCAACGGCGATGATCCGTCGGTCCCTGACGAGCACGCATCCTACCGCCGGATTGGGAGCGGTGCGCCCCTGTTGCGCCTGTGCCAGAGCCAGTGCGAGGTCCATGTATCGGGCGTCGTCGATTGCCGTCATGCGAGAGGAATGGGCGGCAATGGCTTGGCCCGATCGGCATCGAGATACCGTGCGGATCGCAAAGTGGTGCCGTCATCAGCGAGATCGATCAGCAGCGGGTTTCCGGTCGGGACCTCGATCTCCATGATGTCAGCGTCCGAGACCTTGAAAAGGAGTTTGACGAGGGCCCGAAGGCTGTTGCCGTGCGCCGCCACGATCAGCGTTTCGCCGGATTTCAGGCGCGGCAGGATGGATGCCGTCCAGTAGGGTTCAACGCGATCCAGCGTCGATTTCAGCGACTCGGACGCTGGCAGGAGCTCGCGCGGGACATCAGAATAACGCGTGTCATTGATCGGGTGATAGGCATGGTCCGTCGCGATCGGCGGAGGCGGCGTGTCAAAGGACCGGCGCCAGATCTTGACCTGGTCGTCACCGTGCTTGGCCCGGGTCTCATTCTTGTCGAGGCCGGCAAGCGCACCGTAGTGCCGTTCATTCAGGCGCCAGGCCTTGTCGACCGGAATCCACAACCGGTCGAGGCCTTCCAGAGTGAGGTTGAGCGTCTTGATCGCTCGTTTCAGCACTGACACGTAAGCATGCGTCGGTTCGAACCCTTCCTTGGCCAGCAATTCGCCGGAACGCCTGGCCTGGGCAATGCCCTCATCGGTCAGGTCGACATCAACCCAGCCGGTAAACCGGTTTTGGAGATTCCATTCGCTCTGTCCGTGCCGGATGAGTGCGAGTTGCGGCATGAGGTTGTCTCCCGAATTGCCCTGTCGCGGGCAGCGATAGCCCGCCCATCGCAGCAGGGCAAGGCGGTGGGGCGGTGGCGGTCGGTCACCAGATTTCGCTTAACGCTCACGATCAAGTTGTGGTATAAAAGGACCACAGGTTTCCGGGGCGGGCCTGGTTCATCCCATTGAACCGACACCCAAGGCATGACTTATCCGCCCCGATAAGCGGCGTCGGGATGCGCGGCCTTGAACCGTCCCCCCAAGGCCTGAGCGCCACCGGTCGCCCAAACCGCGCACGTCTCTTCCCCGGACGTGCGCGGTTCTGCTATTGGGTCGTGCTGAAGAGGGCATTCCGTCCTGACTGGCTGTGAGGAAACGGCATGTCCGATATCGATTCCGTGCAATCTGCCCGGCGCGTCATCGCCATCGAGCGCGACGGCATGGAGGCGCTTGAAAAGTCCATTTCTGCGGCATTCGCGGACACGGTGTCGCGTCTTGAAGGGCTGCAGGGGCGACTGATCTGCGCCGGGGTGGGGAAGTCCGGCCATGTCGCGCGAAAAATCGCGGCGACTCTCGCATCAACCGGAACGCCGGCCTATTACGTCCATCCGACCGAAGCCAGTCATGGCGATCTGGGCATGATTGGCAGCGATGACGCGGTGCTGGCCCTGTCAAAGTCCGGCGAGACCAAGGAGCTTGGCGATCTGATCGCCTATTGCCGCCGCTTCGGCGTCCCGTTGATTGCCATGACAGCCCAGCCTGACAGCACGCTCGGACGAGCCGGGGACTTCCTGCTGGCCATTCCACAATCGCCGGAAGCCTGCGGCGAAACCCGCGCACCAACGACCTCGACCACTCTCATGATGGCCTTGGGCGATGCGTTGGCGGTCGCCTTGCTGGAGGCGCGCGGCTTCACAGCGACGGACTTCAAGACCTTCCATCCCGGCGGCGCACTGGGCGCTGCTCTCGCGAGTGTCGGCGATATCATGCACGCGGGTGACGCGGTGCCATTGATCGGCGCCGACGCACCGATGAGTGACGTGCTGATCGAAATGACGACCAAGAGCTTTGGCTGCGCCGGTATCACCGACCCGGACGGAAGGCTGGCGGGCATCATCACCGATGGCGATTTGCGTCGGCACATGGGGGCGGGCCTGGTCGACAAGCGTGCGGGTGATGTGATGACGGTCGGACCGCGTACCGGCAATGCCGGCATGCTGGCAGCGGATGCATTGCGGCTGATGACGGCGGGCGACCCGAAGATCATCCAGCTCTTCATTGTCGATGGCGATGACCGGCCCGTCGGTATCCTTCACCTTCACGACCTGTTGCGTGTCGGACTGAAATAGCGCGCCAGCCGTGCATACAAGCCGGTGCAGGCACTGGCGAAATTTCGATCTCCACGGTATCGTTGGCACAAGGGACCGGGCAGGATCGCAGGGCATTCATTGTTCAGGCGTCAAGGGACTTCGGTCTGTGTGGGAGTGAGTATGCAAAAACCCTTGGCATTGCAGGTCCGGCAGCGCTTGCGGCCGCACATGGCGGCGCTGGCCGGGTTTTCGCTCGCCTCGAACCTGCTGCTGCTGGTGTCGCCGCTCTACATGCTGCAGGTCTATGACCGAGTCCTGTCGTCGGCTTCGACCGACACCTTGATCTGGTTGTCGGTGCTGGCGGTCTTCTTGCTGGGTGTCTACGGCGCGGCGGAAGCCGGGCGACGCCGGGTCGGCGCGTTGGCCGGACAGGAGCTCGACGCCCTGCTTGTGCCCTTGGTCTTCGCCCGGTTTGAAGCCGAGTCCGGTGCGCCGCATCTCTCGCGCGATCTCGGCGCGATCCAGCGGGTGCAGACCGCTCTGCAATCCGGCTCACTTCTGCCCTTTGCCGACCTGCCGTTTGCCCCCCTGTTCCTGGTCGTGCTGTTCCTCATCCACCCGGTGTTGGGAGTGATCGGGCTGGTTGGCGCGGCTGTGGTGTTTGCGGTCGCGGTCACTGCAGAGATGACCACCCGCCAGGCCGGCCAGTTTTCCCAGGGAGCGCTGCGCAGCGCCGGGGATTTCGCCGCCGGGCTGGAGCGTCAGCGCTCAGCCATGGCTGCCATGGGTCTGGTGCCGGCTGCCTATCGCCGCTGGCGGGCCAGCCAGGGCGCTGGCCAGAGTTTCTCGATGGAAGCCGCAAAGGGAGACGGCAAGTTCTCGGCGATTTCCCGCTCGACGCGGCAGATCCTTCAGATTGGTGTGCTCGGTGGTGGCGCGGCACTGGCGTTGAGCCAGGAAATCTCGCCCGGAGCGATCGTCGCGTCGTCGATCATCCTGGCGCGTACACTGGGGCCGATCGACCAGATCGTCGGCGGATGGCGCAACACCATCCAGACATGGGCGGCCTGGAAAGGCCTGACTGAACGCCTCGACGGGACGGACGCGGAGGCGCGTTTCACACCCTTGCCGCGACCGGCGGCAGAGTTGAAACTGGACCGGTTGTCGGTTGTCGTTCCGGGTGCCGAAACACCCCAGATACGTCCGTTCAGCTGGTCTGCATCGGGCGGTCAACTGATTGCCGTGACGGGTGGCAATGGCGCCGGCAAGACCACGCTCCTGCAGACGCTTGCGGGCGCCTGGCAGCCGGGTTCCGGCGCGATGAGCCTGGGCGGGCGCAACCTGCACGACTGGCCGGGCCCGGATCGCGGACGCCATGTCGGCTATGTCCCGCAGGACGTCGAACTCCTCCCGGCCACAGTCGGGGAAAACATCGCCCGGCTTGGTGAGGCCGATGCCGAGGCGATCATCGCTGCCGCCCGGGCTGCAGGCTCCCACGAAACCATTCTTTCCCTTCCCGACGGCTATGACACGCGCGTCGGACCGGGCGGCACGCACCTGTCGGCCGGTCAGCGCCAGATGATCGGTCTGGCGCGGGCCTTGTTCGGGGACCCGGTCTTGTTGTTGCTGGACGAGCCGACGGCCAATCTGGATGCGGCGGCAGCGCCCGGCCTCGTCAACGCATTGCGCCAGGCCGCCGAGCGGGGTGCGATCATCCTGGCGGCGACCCATGACCGCCGTGTGATCGAGCGGTCAAAGACTGTGTTGCTGGTGCGCAATGGAGACGTCATGGCGGCGCCAGCCGAACAATTCCTCAAACTGGCGACCGGACCGGGAGCGGGCACACAGATGTCCGGTCGCGGGGGGGCTGCCTGATGGATGCGCCCGACCAGACGAGCCGCATCCTCGCTGATGGTTTTGTCCGCAATTCGGCGCTGATCTGCCTGATCGGACTCGGCGGTTTCCTGGCGTGGGCCGGGCTGGCACCGCTTGCCGAGGGCGTGCCGGCGGCCGGTCAGATCGTGGTCGAGAATGACCGGCAGGTTGTTCAGCATCTCGAGGGTGGCATCATTCATGAGCTACTGGTGCGGGATGGTGACCAGGTCGATGCCGGCGAGCCCCTGTTGACCCTGCAGGAGACCGCCTCGCTCGCCGTGCGCGACGAGTTGTTGCAGGAGATCGCGACCCTGACCGGATCCCAGCAGCGGCTTGCGGCCTTGCGCGCCGGACTGGATGAGCCGGACTTTTCCCCGCTTGACGCCCTCGACCTGACGGCGGACCAGCGCCAGGCGGTGGTGACCCGGCAGAGCGACCTGTTCCGCCAGCAGACCCAGTCGTTTCAGGCTGATATCGCTGTCCTGACCGCGCGACGGGATGGCGCCCGGTCATCGCGCGCCCTGCACGCCCAGCAGATCCGCGTGACCCAGCGTGTCATTGCGGCGGCTGAGGACCAGCTTTCGCTGTTGCGCGACCGCTATGAGCGGCAGATGGCCCGACTGGACGAGCTGCGTGGGATGGAACGCGACGTGGCGGCGCTGGAAGCGGATATCTCCCGTCTGCGGACCGATGCCCAGCAGGCCGCCACGCTGGAACAGGATCTCGACGGCCAGATCGCCCAGACCGAAGCGGCCTTCCTGCGCCAGATCTCGGCTGATCAACTCGAGGTCCGCAGTCAGCTGGAACAGGCTGGCGAGCGCATTGCCGCGGCCCAGGACGTACTGAATCGTTCGGTCGTGGTCGCGCCCCTGTCCGGTGAAGTGCTCAATCTTCGATTTGCAACGCGCGGGGGTGTGGTCAGGCCCGGCGAAGCCATTCTGGAAATCGTCCCGGCTGTTGGCGAAATGACGGCATCCGTTCGGATCCAGCCGGCTGATCGGGCCGCTGTCTATGAAGGCCAGGCTGTCCGCACACGCCTGACCGCTTACAAGAGCTGGATGACGCCGCGCCTGGATGGAGAGGTGATCAGCGTCAGTGCGGATCTGAAGACCGACCAGAACACCGGTGTTTCCTACTACGAGGTCCGTATTCGCATCCCGGCAGACCAGGCGGCGCGTCTCGGAGAGCTGGATGTCATTCCTGGCATGCCGGTCGAGGTTTTCATCTTCTCGGGATCGAGCCGGACGACGCTGGATTACCTTCTCGAGCCCATCAGCGAGTCGCTTTTCCGCGGCGCCCGGACCGGATAGTGGCGATGAAAATCAATCGGGTTTCGCGTCGCAGATCGACCACATTGGGTGCCATGATGTGCGCGCTGGCAGGCTTGGGAGGTCTGGTTGGCACGGCGTCTGCCCAGACAGACAATTGCCTGTCATTCGAGGCCGCCCTGCGGCTGGCAGCGGAACGCGCGCCTGAAGTGGCTGGTGCGATGGCCCGCCAGGATGAGGCCGCCGCCGATTATCGCGAAGCCGAGTCCTTGCGCCTGCCACAGGTTTCGACATTTGGCCGCACGGCGTCCGGTGACAGTGGGCTGACGGGTAGCCAGATCGAGAACCAGGTCGGGGTCCGCTTGTCCCAGCGTCTCTACGATTTTGGCGACTCCCACTATGCGATGGCCGCCGCAAGCCGGTCGATCGATCAAAGGGCGCACGAGCTGCGCTCGCAGCAGATCGATGCATCCAGTCGGCTCGCCGATGCGTATCTCACGCATCTGGAGGCTGAAGCCATGATCGGTGTGATCGCCGAACGCCGCGACTATTTTGATCGCCAGCGGGTCGCCGTGGAGGCCTTGCTGGAGACCGGAGGGGCCACCCGCGCCGACAGCGCCCAGATCGCTGCCCAGCTGGCCGAGGCGGAAGCCGATGCGCTCGAGCTGAATTTCATGCGCGAGCGGGCGGGAACCCGGATCCGTGAGTATACCGGATATGCGCCGGGAGCCTTGTGCGATGCCGTCGCAGCCGCCAATGACCTCGACCGGGCGCTTGAAGGTGTGGCGACGGTCCATGATGCGGTTGACCTGACGATGACACAGAACCCGGACCTGGCCGCTCAAGCGGAAGCTGTCAGGGTGCTTGATGCCCAGCGGGAGCGGGCCCGTCGCAGTCGCCTACCGGTGATCGAGGCGGTCGGTATTGCGTCCTACGTGTATGATGACTTCAGCGAGACTTGGGATGCCCGCGATCGCGTCGGTATCGATGTTTCGGTCCCGCTGTATACCGGCGACGCGCTGGGGGCCCGCCGCGACCGCGCCGTTGCCCGTCTGGAGCAGGAAGAAAGCGGTTTGCGCTCCATGCAACGGCAATTGCGCGAGCAGGCGGAAATCGTCTTTCGTCGTTCCATGTCATTGCAGGCGCAACTGGTCCGCCGCGAAGCTGTAGCCCGGTCGCAGTTTGAATATTTCGACGCGGTGTCGGGCGAGTTTTCCTTCGGGCTGGGTACCTTGCCGGACCTGATTGATGCGAGGCTCGCCTATGAACGGGCCGAACTGGACGTGATTGGCGCGCGATTCACGTTGCTGCGCCAGAAGTTGGAGTTGATGGGGCTTACGGCACGGATGCCACGGCCCGGATCAGGAACGGATGTTGCTCACGAAGTGCCTTGACGCTTGCGCAGCCGCAGTGAACGGTGTTGGCGTGCAACCGAGTTGATCGGCGTGCAGGCTGACCGGGAAACAGGTCGGTGCGCGGTGGGCCTTGGCGGCAGTCGAATAGGGGTGATGCCGGTTCCCTGTGGGAGCCGGCTTCAAGAGTAAGTGAGGATCGCATGTATTCGGTTCGACCACGTCCCAACGTGGCCGAAAGTCGCTCGACGCCGATGTAAAGCCGTGTGAAAGCAAGTAGATCGTCGGGAGAGATCAATCATGCCTGTGACCAGCAAGACCAAGAATGCTTCAACTGTGCGCAATGCGCTCCTGACCACCGCGATGGCGACCGGCGGAGCCTTGTTGCTCGCCGGCGGTTCCCACGCGCAAGGGGAGGCTGCCGGTCAGCCGGCCGGGTTCTCGCCGCTGTCCGATGTCAGCGGCGTGGCGCGGGTCGAAATGGGCGCGGACGGCTCCATGCAACTGGTCATGTCCGACGGCCGTACGGTGCTGATTGCGGCCAATGATGTTGCGGTCGTTGATGGGGTCTACTTCATCTCTGAAGCGGCCATTGAAGCGAATGCCCTGCTGGGCGTGTCCACCGCGGCGGCAGCCGGTGGCGGTGGCGGCGCGGCCATCCTCGGTGTTCTCGGCGGCGCGGGACTGCTGGGCGCAGCGGCCGGCGGCGGCGGAGGCGGCGGCTCAAACCCGACGCCGACACCCACTCCCAATACCAATCCTCCGGTGTTCAGCTCGGCGACCTCTGCGAGTGTCGACGAGAACACGACCGGCAGCGTCTATACCGCGACCGCGACAGACGCTGACGGCAATGCCATTTCATTCTCGATCAGCGGTGGCGCTGATGCCGGCGCGTTCTCGATCAACAGCTCGACCGGCGCCCTGACGTTCACCGCCACGCCGGATTTCGAAGCCCCCGTGGATGCGGATGGCAACAATGTCTACGAGGTCACGATCCGGGCGTCAGATGGCGTCAACACCACCGATCAGACCGTGACGATCACGGTTGATGATGTGGACGAGGCTCCCGCCTTCACATCGGCCTCAACGGCGTCGGTGGACGAGAACACTGCGGGGACCGTGTACACGGCGGCGGCCACCGATCCGGAAGGGGCAGCGCTGACCTACTCGCTGTCGGGTGCCGATGCCGCACTGTTCAGCATCGACCCGGTGACGGGCGCCATCAGCTTCATCGCGGCTCCGGATCATGAGAGCCCGGCCGATTCTGACGGCGACAATGTTTACGAGATCACCGTGACGGCTTCGGACGGGACCAATTCGGTCGACCAGGCCGTATCCATCACCGTCGATCCCGTCGATGAGGGACCCGCGACTTTCTCATCCGGCACCACCGCCAGTTTCGACGAAAACGGCACCGGGACAGTTTATACCGCTGTCGCCGCCGACCCGGACAATTCGACGATCACCTACTCGCTCGGAACAACCGGGGACAGCGCGCTGTTCGCGATCGACAGCGCAACCGGGGCGCTGACATTCATCGCGTCGCCGGACTTCGAGGCACCGACCGACGGCGATGGCAACAATGTCTATGAGGTTGCCGTCCGGGCCAGTGACGGAACAACCGTTACGACCCAAACGGTCCAGGTGACGGTCAATGACGTCAATGAAGCGCCGGTCGTCACATCCGCGGCGACGGCCAGCACGCCGGAAAACAACGCCGGCGTTGTCTACACTGCGACCGCGACCGACCCGGAAGGCGCGGCCCTGACCTATTCCCTGTCGGGGACCGACTCGGCCCTGTTCACGATTGATGCCGGAACAGGTGCGGTGAGTTTCCTCGCGCCGCCTGACTTTGAAGCGCCGCTCGATGGCAATGGCGACAATGTCTACGAAGTCACAGTCACGGCCTCCGACGGCAGCAATGTCGACGCCCAGGCCGTGTCGATCACGGTCACCAACCAAAATGAGTTTGCTCCGGTCTTCACCTCGGCAACCGTCGACGCGGTCGACGAGGATTCGACCGGCAGCTTCTACACCGCCACCGCTACGGATGGTGATGGTGACACGCTGACCTACTCGATCGCGGCAGGCGGTGACGGAGCCCTGTTCCAGATCGACAGCGCCACCGGTGAGTTGAGCTTCATCACCTCGCCGGACTTCGAAAACCCCGCCGATGCGGATACCGACAATGTCTATGACCTTGTCCTTCAGGTCAGTGACGGCTCGACCAATGTCACCCAGGCGCTCACCGTCACGGTCAACAATGTGAACTCGGCCCCGGTGATCACATCGGCGGGCTCGGCGACATTCACAGAGAATGATGCGAGCGTGGCCTATACCATCGCGGCGACCGATGGTGATGGTGACGCGGTGGTCTATTCGATCACCGGCGCGGACGCGGCCCTGTTCACGGTGAACGCGGTCACCGGCGCGGTCAGCTTTGTGGCGCCCCCTGATTTCGAAACGCCCACCGACGCGAATGGCGACAACGTCTATGAAATCACCGTTCGGGCATCCGATGGCGTGCTGACCACGACGCAGGCTGTGAGCATCACGGTCGAAAACGAAAACGATGTGGCCCCCGTGATCACGTCCGGCTCGACGGCAACGATTGCCGAAAACAGCGCCGGCACGGTGTACACGGCGACCGCGACCGATGCAGACAGTGCCAGCGTGACCTATTCGCTGTCCGGTACCGATGCCGCATTGTTCCAGATCAGCAGCTCGACGGGTGTGGTGACCTTCATCACCCCGGCGGACTTCGAGAACCCGGGTGATGCCGGCGGCGACAATGTCTATGACTTCACGGTAACGGCGTCTGACGGCACCCTCACCGATACCCAGGCGGTTGCGGTGACGGTCACCGATGTCGATGAGAGCGGTGGCAGCGCGCCGGTGTTCTCGTCCGGTGCCAGCCAGACGGTTTCGGAGAACCAGACCTCGGCCTATGTCGCGCGGGCAGTTGATCCCGACGGCGACACGGTCAGCTACTCGATCTCCGGTGCCGACTCGGCTCTGTTCACGATCGACTCGTCGAGCGGTGAAGTCCGCTTCCTGGCGACCCCTGACTTCGAGAGCCCGAGCGACAGCGGTGGCAACAATGTCTACGACATTGTCGTTACGGCGTCCGATGGCAGCAATTCGAACGACCAGGCGGTGGCGATCACGGTCGGTGATGTTGGCAGTGAAGCGGCCGATGTCCCGGAAGGCGACACCACCCAGATCCAGATGGTCTCCGGTGGCGATTACACCGGTACCCTCGAAGTGGCGGGAGACCGCGACTGGGTGGCCATCACGCTTGAGGCCGGGCAGCGCTACCAGTTCGATGCGTTCGGGTCCGGCGGGGCCGGTGTCGAACTGGATGACACCTATATCCGGCTGTATGACGCGTCGGGCACCCTGATTGCCGAGAATGACGACATCACCCTGGGTGTGAACACGGATTCGCGCCTGGGCTTCACGGCGACCACCTCCGGCACCTATTATGTTTCGGTCGGGGCCTGGGAACCGGACAGTGGCCCGACCCTCTCCGGGCAGTACACGCTGCAGGTCCGGCATACAGATCCGCTGACAGCCTGGAATTATCAGGAAATCGCGGACTATCTCGATTCCAACGGTTTTGGCGGCCTGCAGTGGGACCGGTCGGCCGGTGACACGATCACCGTGAACATTACCGCACTGACCGTGGGCGGGCAGACGCTCGCACGTGCCGCGCTCCAGTTGTGGGAAGACATTACGGGGATCAATTTCACCGAAGTCGCCACGAACGGCGATATCACCTTCGATGATGACGAGGACGGGGCCTTCGCCGGTCCTGACTCGACTTCGGGCGGGTTCATCACTTCAGCCAGTGTCAATGTGGGCACCGACTGGCTCTCTACATACGGCACCAATATCGATGGATACTCCTTCCAGACATATATCCACGAGATCGGTCACGCGCTTGGCCTGGGCCATGGTGGTCCCTATGACGGCTCGGCCGATTACGCCGTCGACGCCATCTATCTGAACGATTCATGGCAGGCTTCGGTGATGTCGTACTTCTCGCAGAACGAGAACACCTTCATCGATGCCGATTTCGGCTATGTGATCGGACCGCAGGTCGCAGACATCATCGCGGTGCTGGACATGTATGGCGGCTCCACGTCAACGCGCGGTGGCGACACGACATACGGCTACAACTCCACAGCCGGCAATGTGATCTTCGACGCGACGGCGCACACCAACTCTGTCAGCTTCACGATCTTTGACACGGGTGGCACCGACACGATGGACTATTCCGGTTCGGCGTCTGACCAGACTCTCGACTTGCGCGAGCAGGCCTATTCGAGCGTCATGGGCCGGGATGGCAATGTCGGCATCGCCCGCGGAACGGTGATCGAAAACGCGATCGGCGGCGCTGGCGATGACATCTTCATCGGCAATGATGCCAACAATGTGCTGACGGGCGCCGGCGGTGCAGACCGTTTCTACGCCTCCGGTGGCACGGACACCTTCAATGGTGGCAGCGGCAACGACACGGCGGTGTTCTCGGGCGCCTCTACCGACTACAGCCTGTCAACCAACGGGTCCGGCAACACTGTCGTCACGGATAACCGGGTCGGTGCACCGGACGGTGTGGTCGAGCTGATCAGCGTCGAGACCATCGTTTATGATGGTGGCACCAGCAATCCGGAGTATTTCGGCGATCCGGACTTTGCCGGGCGCGAAGGGCTTGACCCGGATGACATGCCGACGCTGGCGCCCTTTGATCCGGACGCGATCGGCCACGACTCCGGCCATCCGGTCATGGGCGGCCTGGAAGATGGCGAGAAGGGTGGTCATCACGACCATGTCTACCCGCATCTCAGCGATGCTGACCTGGCCCTGTTGCTGAACCTGTCGGACACCATCGGGAACTTCCGCGGCGATGTTGGCCCGCTGTTCTGGCGCGATGGCGAAGACGCGCGCGGCGACTTCCGCGAAGCGATTCTGGAGTGGCCTGTCGAGGCCGAGGCGGCCTTCCAGGCCGACAAGGGACACCCGGTCTTCGAACCGTTGACCGTTCCGTCCGCGGCCGGGCTTCCGGTCAGCCAGGCGTCGATCGACGGTGCGCATGGCCTGGATTTCTTCCCGGCTGATGCCTTCACCAACGTGTTCGATCCGCGTGATGCCCAGATGATGACGCTGTCGGATGACGCAGCTGACGGCTGGGCCTGATTGTGACGGGGAGGGGTAATCCCTCCCCGCCATTTCTGGTGTCCGGGAATTCCAGCATTTGATGTGCAACGGGGGGCTGTTGCGTCTCGTGGCCTTGAGGCAAAACCTTTCGGCACGCGGCGTCCTCGCCCGTGTCGGCGAAACGTTGCGCCAATGAGCGAAATGATCGGCGGCCTGTACGGTCGGGTCGGGGAGGCCAGGGTTTGACGATTTTCGTTACAGGAGCGGCCGGCTTCATCGGGTTTCATGCGGCGAAAGCGCAGCTTGAAGCCGGCGAAGACGTCGTCGGTATCGACAATCTCAATCCCTACTACGACCCGGCGCTGAAGCAGGCGCGGCTCGACGTGTTGGCACGATACCCGGGATTCCGGTTCGAGCCGTTGGATCTGGCCGATCACGAAGGTGTCGCCCGTTTGGTGGCCGATGTGCGACCGCAGCGCCTGCTGCATCTGGCCGCCCAGGCAGGGGTGAGATACTCGCTCGAGGCGCCTTTCGCCTATGCCCGCTCCAATTTGCTCGGTCACCTGTCGGTGCTCGAGGCCGCGCGTGCTCTGGGCGACCGGCTCGATCATCTGGTCTACGCCTCTTCGAGCTCGGTTTATGGCGAGCGGTCTGCGGTTCCGTTCAAGGAAAGCGATGCCGCAGAGACGCCGGCCTCGCTCTATGCCGCGACCAAACGATCAGACGAGCTGATGTCGGCCTCCTATTGCAGTCTCTACGGAATTCCGGCCACGGGACTGCGTTTCTTCACGGTTTACGGGCCCTGGGGTCGACCCGACATGGCCTATTGGCTGTTCGCTGATGCCATGTTGTCGGGGCGGCCCATCAAGGTCTTCAACAACGGTGATATGGAGCGCGACTTCACCTATATCGACGATATCGTCGAGGCGTTGGGCCGCATCCTGGTTGATTCCCCCGAACGTGGTCGCCACGCGGTCTACAATATCGGCGGGTCATCGCCGGTGCGGCTGATGGACATGATCAAGACGCTTGAGACCGAATTGGGTGTCGCGGCCCGGAAAGAGATGCTGCCGATGCAGCCCGGTGACGTCACGCGCACCTATGCGGATACCAGCCGGTTGGAAGCAGATTATGGCTACAGGCCGTCTGTCGATCTGGCGACTGGACTGGCGACATTCGCGGATTGGTTCAGGGACTGGACGGCGTCCCGGCCCAACCTTCCGCCCACTGACTGACCGCCTGCTCCACACCCGCGCGCCAGTGGGGCAGGGTGTGTTGGAAATGTGTCTCGAACAGCTTGCAATCAAGGCTCGAATTTGCCGGTCGTTGCGCGGGTGATGGCCAGTCCGCGGATGGGATGGGTATGACGCGGGGGCAGTCAGTCGTGTGGTGGCTGGCGGCCCTGTAAATATGCGCCGCGAAGTCGGATCGACTGACAGGACCTGGACTGCACAGGTGGAACAGGCCGCCCTGCGCCGACCCCGCTGCCAGGCATCCTGCCGCCTGCAAGAGCCCTGATGCCAGTGTATCGGCGTGAGTTGGATTGCCGATCTGGTCAGCCACGACGCGCACCTCCTCGCGAACCCCGATCTGCCGCAGCATCGTGGTCACGAAATTGTTGTGTGTGCCATTGAACACCCAGGCGGTTCGGAACACGGCGTGACGGTGTGAGGCCGACAGTACCGCGGTTTCGCCATCCAGCTTGCTTCGGCCATAGGCATTCAGGGGGCGTGCCTCGTCGGTTTCGCGATAGGCACCGCCGGACCGACCCGGAAACACATAATCGGTGGACACGTGCAGGAGCGGGATGTCGCGCGCGGCGCAGGCCTGGGCAAGCCTCGCCGGGGCAAGGGCGTTGATTGCCTGTGCCGGCCTGTCATCGTTCTCTGCCCCATCAACATCATTGCAGGCGACCGCGTTGATGATGGCGTCGACGCCCTCGCGTCCGGCTATGGCCCCGACAAGCTGGTCGGGCGCTGTGAAATCCGCCTCGCTTCGGTCGAGGCATTCGGCACGCCACCCGGCAGGCTCTGCCAGCCTGGCCAGGGACGTCGCCAGCTGCCCGCTGCGGCCCAGGACCAGAAGCCGGCGTGTCACTGCGGCGCGGCCGACGGGCCGGCGCCGAGCCGTTCCTGGTCGTAGCGATTGTCCAGTATGCCCTGCCACCAGCTCTCATGGTCGAGATACCACTTCACCGTGTTTCTCAATCCGGTCCGGGGATCGGTTCGAGGTCGCCAGCCGAGTTCGCGGTCGATTTTCCCGGCATCGATCGCGTAGCGATGATCATGCCCCGGTCGGTCGTCCACGAAAGTGATGAGGTCGGAATAGGACTGTGTCGTCGGTCGGGCTTCGTCCAGCAGGGTGCAGAGCTGACGGACCAGATCGATATTCCGCATTTCGGCATCACCGCCAATATTGTAGATCTCGCCACAACGACCGGACTCGAGAACCCGCAGCAAGGCGTCGGCATGGTCATCGACGTAAAGCCAGTCCCGGACATTGGTGCCAGACCCGTACACCGGGATGGGTCGGCCGCGGATCGCCGACAGGATGACCATGGGCACCAGCTTTTCAGGGAATTGGCAGGGTCCGTAATTGTTTGAGCAATTCGTGATCAGGACGGGCAGGCCATAGGTCTTGCCCCAGGACCGCACCAGCATGTCGGCAGCAGCCTTGGACGCCGCGTAGGGCGAGTTTGGCTGGTAGGGCGATGTCTCCGAGAACAGGCCGGTTTCACCCAGCGAGCCATAGACCTCATCTGTCGAGACATGGAGGAACCGAAATTCGTCGCGGTCGTCGGCAGGAAGGCGGTCGCGAAATGCACGCGCTGCCTGCAACAGGTTCGCGGTTCCATTGACATTGGTTTCCACAAACACCGATGGCGCGTCGATGGACCGGTCCACATGGGTCTCCGCAGCCAGATGCAGGATGGCGTCCGGCCTGGCGGCATCGACGGCGGCCTGGGTTGCGTCGAGGTTGCGCAAATCGGCCCGGATGAAGTGGTAGCGTCGATCGGACTCGACGCTGGCCAGGTTTGCCGGGTTGGCGGCGTAGGTCAGGGCGTCGAGATTGGTCACTTCGTGCCCGCGCGAGATCGCCATCCGGACCACGGCCGATCCGATAAAGCCGCACCCTCCTGTCACAAGCAGTTTCATGAGCGGGTTTCCTGACCAGTGCTGGCGGCGTCTGCAGCGAAGGTATCTCCGACCGAAGTCCACGGCGCGGCGGCGGAATCCTTGCCCGACAGCGTCACCTTCGAGGGTGCGACCGGCCAATTGATTCCCAGGTCCGGATCATTCCACATAATGCTGAAATCGAGCGCGGGCGCGTAGGGGTTGTCGACGGTGTATAGGACCGTCGTGTCCGGCTCCAGTGTCATGAAACCATGCAGGAACCCGCGCGGTACAAACACGCCCGCCGATGTCCCGGCCTCCAGCGTCACGGCGCAATGACGACCAAAGCTGGACGAGTGCGGACGGGCATCAACAAGCACATCGAAAATTCGACCGGCCACGACATTCACCAGCTTGGCCTGAGCGGCGGGCGGCGCCTGATAATGAAGACCGCGAACCGTGCCGGCCTCTCTTGAAACCGAAATGTTCTGCTGAAGGAAAGCGGTCTGCATGCCGAGCGACGCAAACAGGTCGTGATTGGCGAGGACGGCAAAGCTGCCGCGACCGTCGGCAAACCGCGGTTGTTGAACGCGGGCAGCGCCCTGAAGATCCAGCGGCGTTATGTCGAAAGCGGAGACGGACATCAAGAGTGTGTCGCCTTTCTGGAGGCTGTGTTCAAGGCGATTGAGTCACCTGCCGGCGTTTGCGATATTGGCCAGATAGCGGCCGTAATCGCTGGCGCCGAGCATGGCGACCGCCTCGTCCAGCGTGTCCCGTGAAATCCAGCCCTGGCGGAAGCCGATTTCCTCGAGGCACGCGATGTGGAGACCCTGGCGACGCTGGAGTGACCGGACAAATTCCGACGATTCAAGCAAGGCTTCCGGCGTCCCGGTATCCATCCATGCGACGCCGCGCCCGAGTGGTGTCACCTTCAGGATGCCCTCATCCAGATAGGTCCGGTTGAGATCGGTGATTTCCAGTTCGCCCCGGTCGGACGGAGCCAGGGAGCGGGCCCGCTCGACAACCGAATTATCATAGATGTAGAGGCCGGTGATCGCGAGGTTCGAGGTCGGGTTGGACGGCTTTTCCTCGATCTTGATGGCGCGACCGTCGGCATCGATCGTGGCGACCCCATAGCGGCTCGGATCGTTCACGCTGCACGAGAACACTGTCGCCCCTGAAATGGGCGCGGCAATCGACTCGCGGACCAGCCCTGACAGCCCGTGCCCGTAAAAGAGATTGTCGCCCAGGATGAGGGTAACCGGTTGGTCTCCGATGAAGTCCGCGCAGAGAATGAAAGCCTCGGAAATACCGCGCGGTTGGTCCTGGGTCACATAGTTGAGGGTCACGCCGAACCGGGCACCATCGCCCAGCAAGGCGATGAATGCTTCCCGGTCACGCGGCGTGGTGATGATTTCAATCTCCCGGATCCCGGCCAGCATGAGGACGGAAAGCGGATAGTAAATCATCGGCTTGTCAAATACGGGGAGGAGCTGCTTCGACGTGGACCGGGTCAGGGGACCCAGGCGTGAACCGCTTCCGCCGGCGAGTATGATGCCTTTCACGCGGGGTGCTCCTTCCGTTTCCGTACGAGGGTGGACCCCGGCTTTACCCGATCAGATCTTTTGGTCAAACTCGCCAATCTCCGGGAAACCGCTCAGCATTTCGGCGATCTCACCGAAAATCGCCTTCACATCGTCTGATGAATCGGGGCTCTCGACGACCACAACCAGGTTGGGCGTATTGGAGCTCGCCCGCACAAGTCCCCAGGCGCCTCCCTCGAGCGTGAAGCGAACACCGTTGATGGTATTGACGTCGATGATGGGGCGACCCGAGATGGTTGTGCCCTTGGCCTTGAGTTGTTCAACTTTCGCGACGATCTGCCCGACAACCGCGTATTTGTCCTCATCGGCGCAGGCCGGTGACATGGTTGGAGACCCGTAACTCGTCGGCAGGGCCCGGCGCAGGTCGGCCATTGTCCTGTCCGGATTGCGTTCGAGCATCTGCAGCACGGCGCGCGCGGCGACGAGGCCGTCATCATAGCCGCGGCCGATCGGCGGCTGCAGGAAGAAGTGTCCGGACTTTTCAAAGCCGGCCAAGGCTCCCAACTCTTTCGAGCGGCGTTTGATGTAGGAATGCCCGGTCTTGTAATAATCGGTCTTGCAGCCATGTTCGGCCAGAACCGGGTCGATCGCGAACAGGCCCGTGGATTTCACGTCGACGACAAAGCTCGCTCCGGGATGAAGCGGCGCCAGATCACGGGCCAGCATCAGGCCGATCTTGTCGGCGAAAATTTCTTCGCCTTCATTGTCGATTACACCGCAGCGGTCACCATCGCCGTCAAAGCCGAGGCCGACATCCGCGCCATGTTCGAGCACTGCGTCGCGCATGGCGTGCAGCATCTTCATGTCTTCAGGGTTGGGATTATAGCGCGGGAAGCTGTGGTCGAGCTCACAATCCATCTCGATGACTTCAACGCCCATGGCCTTGAGTGCCTGCGGGGCAAAAGCTCCGGCCGTGCCATTGCCACAGGCGGCGACGACCTTGAGGGGGCGGTTGATGGCGACATCCGCCGCGACGTCATCCAAATAGCGTTCGGCAATGCCGGCCTGGCGGACATAGCCGCCACCGGAGCGGGTTTTCGCCGAGCCGGACAGAACGATTTCCTTGAGTCGGCTCATTTCGTCCGGGCCGAAGGTCAACGGGCGGTTGGCGCCCATCTTGACGCCGGTCCAGCCATTCGAGTTGTGACTTGCCGTGACCATCGCGACGCAGGGAATGTCGAGATCGAACTGTGCGTAGTAGGCGGTGGGCGAGAGCGCCAGACCGATGTCATGCACTTCGATGCCAGCGGACATCAGTCCCACTTCGAGCGCCTGCTTCACGCTCAGCGAATAACTGCGGAAGTCGTGGCCGACGACAATCTTTGGTGCCACACCCAGTTCGTGGATCAGCGTGCCCAACCCGGCTCCCAGCGCCTGCACGCCGTAAAGATTGAGATCCGGGGCCTTGTCGGAACCGGGGTGACCGAACCACCAGCGCGCATCGTATTCGCGAAAGCCGGTCGGCTTGATCAGGGCCTCGGTCTCGAACTCCCAGGAATTGGGCTTCAGGCTGGCATGGGGCTTGGTCGTCATGGGAACACCGCTTCTCGTTTGACAGGCCGGGTGGATCTCGCGACGCGCATGGCCCGTCGGGCGGCACCCGGCGGGCTGGTCGTCAGCCGTTGGGCCGTCCGACACTGGTATAGGCGAAGCCGGCATTGGTGGCTTCTTCCAGCGTATAGATATTGCGCAGGTCGACGAGGACCGGCGCTTTCATTGTTGCTTTCAGGCGCTGCAGGTCGAGCGCCCGGAATTCGTTCCATTCGGTGATGATCACCAGCACATCGGCGCCCTCGGCACAGAAATAGGGGCCGGATACGAATTCGACATTGTCGAGCAGTTTTTCCGCTTCCACCGTCCCGGCCGGGTCAAACGCACGAACGGTGGCCCCGGCTTTCTGGAGCGCCGGGATGATTTCCAGGCTCGGGGCGTCGCGCATGTCGTCGGTATTCGGCTTGAAGGTGACACCCAATACGGCGACCGTCTTGCCTTTGACGTCGCCGTCACAGGCGGCGATGACCTTGTCTGCCATGGCCCGCTTGCGCGCGTCATTGACCTCGACCACGGTCTCGATCAGACGCAGCGGCGCATCGTTTTCCTGGGCGGTCCGGGTCAGGGCCAGCGTATCTTTCGGGAAACAGGACCCGCCATAGCCGGGACCGGCATGCAGGAATTTGCCACCGATACGCTGGTCGAGGCCGACACCCTTGGCCACTTCCTGGACATTCGCGCCAACCTTTTCGCACAGGTCGGCGATCTCGTTGATGAAGGTGATCTTCATCGCCAGGAAGGCGTTGGCCGCGTACTTGATCAGCTCGGACGTCCGACGCGAGGTAAACACGATTGGTGTCTCGTTGAGGAAGAGCGGGCGGTAAAGCTCGTTCATCGCCGCGCGGGCCCGGTCATCATCGGTCCCGACGACGACACGGTCTGGCCGCTTGAAATCGTCGATCGCTGCGCCTTCGCGCAGGAATTCCGGGTTCGAGACGACAGAGAAATCGGCGTCCGGCCGCGTTTCGCGAATGATGCGTTCGACTTCATCGCCGGTTCCGACCGGAACGGTCGACTTGGTCACGACCACCGTGTAGCCGTCCATGACGCCAGCAATTTCCTTTGCCGCCGCATAGACATAGCTGAGATCCGCAAAGCCGTCGCCGCGCCGCGACGGCGTGCCGACCGCAATAAAGACGGCGTCTGCCGACTTTACGGCCTCGGCCAGGTCCTGGGTGAAGGAGAGGCGGCCCTCGCGCGCGTTGCGGGTGACCAGCATGTCCAGACCGGGCTCATAGATCGGAATGCCGCCGGAATTGAGGGTCTCGACCTTGCTGGCGTCCTTGTCGACACAGATCACTTCGTGTCCGAAGTCAGCAAAACAGGCTCCTGAAACCAGGCCCACATAACCGGTGCCGATCATTGCAACGCGCATGCTAAACTCTCCAAGGCTGACGTGTGGTATCGCCGAGCGGGCGCTGTGGCGCAAGGTATGTTTCTGTGCCTGGCAATCAGCGGGCCGTTATGGCTTTGGCCCGGGCCGGTGTCGCCGGGTCACTCCGGCGGGCGGGTGAATTCAGCCAGTATCCGGGCGGCGTCACCGCCCAGTTGCTCGTGTTGGAGGGCATAGGCGATGGTCGCCCGCAAATATCCCAGCTTGCTGCCGCAGTCATAGGACTGTCCGTCATACTCCACGGCATGGAAGTCTTCGCTGGCCATCTGTCGCGCCATGGCGTCGGTGAGCTGGATTTCGCCCCCCGCCCCCGAAGCCTGGTCGGCGAGGTAACCGAATACCGACGCTTGCAGGATGTAGCGGCCGGTGATTGCCAGGTTTGACGGCGCCGCGCCGACAGCCGGTTTTTCGACCATGCCATTCATCAAAATGCGGTTTCCGTTGCGGCTGGATGGCGAAATGACGCCATACTTGTCCACCTCTGAGGGCGGGACCTGCTCGACAGCAATGATATTGCCGCCGGTCTCGGCATAGACGTCCACCATTTGCGACAGGCATCCGGACTTTGCCTGGACAAGAACATCGGGCAACAGGACCGCGAAGGGTTCGTCGCCGACAATGTCGCGGGCACACCAGATCGCATGTCCCAGGCCAAGTGGGGCCTGTTGCCGGACAAAGCTCATCGAGCCCGGGGTCGGGCGCGATGACTCGAGGGCCTCGAGGATATCGGTCTTGCCCTTTTCGCGGAGCGTGATTTCAAGCTCATAGGCCGTGTCGAAATAGTCTTCGATGGCCCCCTTGTTCCGTCCGGTGACGAACACAACATGCTCGATCCCGGCAGCAAAGGCTTCGTCGACCACGTACTGAATGGCTGGGCGGTCAAAAACCGGCAGCATCTCCTTGGGCATGGCCTTGGTTGCGGGAAGGACACGGGTGCCCAGACCCGCGACGGGCAGAACGGCTTTCCTGATCTTGCGCATGGGACCTCAAAATTGCCTGAGAAGCACGACTAGACCAATCTACAGTCAGGGTCCATTCCGCGGCTGCCGGTGGCGATGCCGCCCGGTCAGACACCCACCTTGACCGAGGCGCTCTGCAGGGCGTGGACGACTTCGTCGGCCGCCTTCCCGATCGTGTCCGGGCATTCGCCCTCGACCAGGACCCGGACGAGGGGTTCCGTGCCGGATGGCCGGACCAGCAATCTGCCGGACGCGCCGAGGCGTTCGGTCACGTCCCGGATCACCGCCTGCACCGCAGTTTGCTCGAGCGGGCTGCGACCGGTGAATGCGATGTTCTTCTTGATTTGCGGAGCCGGCTCAAACAGGCGGCACAACTCGCTGACCGGCCGTTGTTGCTGGACGCAGGCCGCCAGGATCTGCAGCGCGGCAATCAACCCGTCGCCGGTCGTGGCGTAGTCCGTCAGGACAATATGGCCCGACTGTTCGCCACCGAGCGTATACCCGTCCTGTCGCATGCGCTCGACCACATAGCGGTCGCCGACCCCGGTCCGGAGCAGCTTCATGCCCTCGGCTTCGAAATAGCGGTCCATCGCGAAATTGGACATCACGGTCGTGACCGCTCCACCGCCCATGAGCGTTCCCGCCTTCATGCGGTCCGTGGCGATCCGGGCCATGATCTGGTCGCCATCGACAACGGTGCCGTTCTCGTCGCAGACAATCAGGCGATCGGCGTCACCATCAAGGGCAATGCCGATGTCGGCACCGGTCTCGACCACGCGGCGGGCCATGGCTTCCGGACGGGTAGAGCCGCAATCGTGATTGATGTTCTCGCCATTCGGTGTGATGCCGATGGAGTCGACTTCGGCGCCCAGCTCCCACAAGGCCTGGGGGGCGACTCGATATCCGGCACCATTGGCGCAATCGAGGACGATCTTGACACCCGCCAGGGTCAGCTCACGGGGAAATGACGCTTTCGCAGCCTCGACATACCGACCCTTGGCGTCCTGATAGACGGCGACCTGGCCGATATCCACGGGCGCTGCCGACAGGTGGTTTTCCGGATTGCCCATCAGATCTTCGATTTCAAGCTCGGCCTCGTCCGCCAGCTTGAATCCATCGGGGCCGAACAGTTTGATGCCGTTGTCGGTATAGGCGTTGTGTGACGCCGTGATCATGACGCCCAGATCCGCGCGCAAGGCCCGGGTCAGCATGCCGATCGCGGGGGTCGGCAGGGGGCCGACGCTTCTGACATCCATGCCGGCTGACGTGAAACCGGCGATCAGGGCGTATTCCAGCATGTAGCCGGAGAGGCGGGTGTCCTTGCCGACGACGACCATGTGGCGGTGATTACCGTTGCGGAAATAGGCGCCAGCGGCCTTGCCAAGCAGAAGCGCGACTTCCGGTGTCATCGGAAAGGAATTCGCGCGTCCTCGGACGCCATCGGTACCAAAATACTTCTTCATCGGCTTTTCTTTTCAAAACACGAATTCGGGACGGGCGATCGACCGGTATTCGCAGCCGATGCGCGCCCAAGAAACTTGCTGTGTCAATGTGGAAAGGGTCTTTACAACGCAGGTTCAACCACGTCTACAACTGAGTGTTACAAGGTGCGCGCGGGGCTTGATAAAATGTGTGGTATTCTGGGTATTGCAGGGTCGACGACGACGTCGGACCGCTTGGTCCAAGGGCTTCGGCGCCTCGAGTATCGCGGGTATGATTCGGCAGGCGTCGCCGTCCTCGCAGAGAGCGGCCTGCAGCGCCGCCGGGCGGGCGGCAAGATCGCAAATCTGGAAGCGGTGCTGCGTGAAGACCCGTGCGATGGTCCCCTCGGCATCGCGCATACGCGCTGGGCAACGCATGGCAAACCCGGTGAGCGGAATGCCCACCCGCATGTCCGCAGCACGGTCGCGATCGTCCACAACGGGATTATCGAGAATTTTCGGGAGCTGCGCGAGGAGCTGGAGGCCAAGGGCCACATCTTCGCCAGTGAAACGGACTCCGAGGTGATTGCCCATGTCATCGCCAGTTACCGTGAGGCCGGCCATTCGATGCGCGACGCCTTTCATTCGGCGATCAAGCGCTTGCGGGGCGCCTATGCGGTCGCGGCGATCTGCCGTGACGATCCCGACCGGCTTTATGGCGCACGCCGAGGCAGCCCGCTTGTGGTTGGCCTGGCGGACGGTGAAAACTATCTGGGCTCGGATGCCATCGCCCTGGCCGATTGGACCCGTCGGGTCATTTACCTGGACGAAGACGATTGGTGTGAACTGACGCCGCGGTCTGTTGCGGTCTTTGATTTTGACGGTCAGCAGGTTGAGCGACCCGAGCAGGTGTCGAACGCCACGCCGGGATTCGCGGACAAGGGCGAGTTCCGGCACTTCATGGACAAGGAAATCCATGAGCAGCCGGAAGCGGTCAGCCGGACCCTGTCCAATTATATCGACGCGGTGAACCGGCGCTTTTCCTGTGAGATGGGAGCGTTCTGGGATACCTCCGGCCGCCTGATCGGTTCGGCCTGCGGAACCGCTTACTATGCGGCTGCGACCGCCAAATACTGGTTTGAGCGCTATGCCCGAATTCCCGTGGAAATCGATATTGCGTCGGAGTTCCGTTACCGGTCTCCGGTGATGTCACCGGGTGACCGGGCGATTTTCGTCTCCCAATCCGGCGAAACCGCCGACACGCTGGCGGCGCTGCGGTATTGCAACGAGCGAAGTGTGCAGACCGCAGCCGTTGTGAATGTCCCGGAGTCCTCGATCGCCCGTGACTGTGGCCTGCCCCTCTACACCCATGCCGGCACCGAGATCGGGGTTGCGTCGACCAAAGCTTTCACGGCCCAGCTCTCGGCGCTTGCCTGCATCGCCGGCGTGGCCGCCCGCGCGCGCGGGCAACTGACCGATGAAGCCGAGGCCGAACTCGTGGAGGCGTTGCTTCAGACACCCCGCCACATCAATGAAGTGATGGATCTGGAAAGCCAGATCGAGACCATTGCCCTGTCGCTGGCCAAGGCCAGGGACGTCTTGTATCTCGGGCGCGGAGTCTTCTATCCACTGGCCATGGAAGGTGCGCTGAAACTCAAGGAAATCAGCTATATCCATGCCGAGGGTTATGCCGCTGGCGAATTGAAGCATGGGCCGATCGCGCTGATCGAGGAAGGCACGCCAGTCATCGTCATCGCGCCGTTTGACGAGCTGTTTGAAAAAACGATCTCAAACCTTCAGGAAGTGGTTGCCCGTGGCGCGCAGGTCATTCTGATCACCGATACCAAAGGTGCGAAACTGGCGGGCGACGACGCGACCCACATGCTGGTGATGCCGGAGTGCCATCCGATCATCCAGCCGATTGTTGCCGCCGTCCCGATCCAGCAGCTCGCCTACCATACCGCCGTCCTGAAGGGGACAGATGTGGATCAGCCGAGAAACCTGGCCAAATCCGTTACCGTCGAATAGCGCCGCCGACGCCGGGCCGCACAGCAACGGTCAGGCGCGGGTCGCCAGGAATTGGAGAGCCTTCGCCACGGCCTCCGTGGGCGTTGCCGGCTTTGTCATGTCGGTATCCCCGACCGCCTTGGTCACCGCTCCGATCCGTCTGACATCCTGGTCCTCGGTGCTGTCATCAACGTGGCGGCGCCAGGAGCCGGGGCCGACGGGCAGGATGGGCCGACCGGCCGCGCGATATTCGGTCAGTTTGCCCGGTGGCGCATCCGACGCTTTCGCGGCAGCGACCATCAGGGCATCGGCCCCGGCCTGCAACTGCATGGACTCATCCAATGGAACCGTTCCGTGCAAAATCACGCGGGACCGCGCCGGGCTGGAATGGATCCGGGCCACTTCGTCATCGCGCAAGCGCCCCACCAGATGAAGGCGCAGTTTCGGGTTGATCTCGGTCGCCTGCTCGAACGGCGCCATGAGCTGGTCGATCGACACATCGGGATCCGAAAGCTTGAAGCTGCCGGTGTGAACCAGATTGATGGTCGCTTCGTCGAAGGGGTGGGGAGTTTCCGTATTCTCCGTGAAATGTGGCACCACACACTGGGCGGCTTGCGGCGCATAGCTGGCCAGCTCCCCGGCGATCGCCTCGTTGACGGCAAGGACCGCGTCGCATTTTCGCAGGATATGGCGCGCCAGCACGGGCTCCAGGGTGCGTCGGAGCAATTGCCGGCGCTCAGCGCGAAACGGTCTGAGCATCCACTGGTCTCTGGCATCGACCACCCATCGGGCGGACGGCCAGGTCCGCTTGAGGGCGTGGCCGACCGCGTGAACGGATTCAGGGGGGCTGGTTGTGAATATCCAGTCCGGCACAAACGGGCAGGCCCGTCGGGCGGCCTCCATGGCCTTGCGCGCCCACCGGATGTCCGGATCGGGCCAAAGCAGCAAGTCCCGCAAATGGTCCTTCAGGCCCGGACGGGCGGGAGGCCGCGTGGACGGGTCCACATTGGGGTGATGGACGGCGATGCCGTCAATATCGTCGGGCAATTCCGGAGCGACGACAAATGTCCGCGCGCCATTTGCCTGCAGCCCCCTGACCCACATGAGCGGGCGCCGCGCGCCACCTGAAACCGACGGCGGGAAATGCCGGGCAATGACCAGAAAAGAAAGCTCCGGCTTGCCCGGCATCCAATACCCCGTCTTGATCAGGCCTTGATGATCTTGTCGCCGTATTCGCCCTGCAGCATGGCTGTCGCATTGCGGGTGTCGATCACAAAGGGCACGGCCTTGAGAACCATCGCATAGTCTACGCGGTCATGATCTGTGGCGACAATTGCGGCGTCATACTTGGACAGGCTGTCGCTGTCCCATGCCGTCGAGGTGCGACCTTCGTACTGGGGATGGTCGGGGTCAAAGGGAACGACCGGGATATAAGGATCGTAATAGTCCACCTTCGCGCCACGCTCTTCCAGGATTTCGAGCAGGTTCAGGGACGGGCTTTCCCGCATGTCATCGACGTTTTTCTTGTAGGCCAGGCCGACCAGCAGGATGCGGGATCCCTTGATGGCCTTCTCCAGGCGGGTCGACAATTCTTCCGCCAGCTTGTTGATGACGTATTCCGGCATCTTCGAGTTGATCTCGCCGGACAGCTCGATGTACCGCGTCGGCAGGCCGTATTCCCGAGCCTTCCACGACAGGTAGAACGGATCGATCGGGATGCAGTGGCCGCCCAGTCCCGGGCCCGGATAGAAGGCATGGAAGCCGAACGGTTTCGTTGCGGCGGCGTTGATCACTTCCCAGACATCAATGCCCATCGCCTCGTAAACCATCTTCAATTCGTTCACGAGGCCGATATTGACGGCGCGGTAGATATTCTCCGTGAGCTTGACGGCTTCGGCGGTCCGCAAATCCCGGACCGGCACGACCTGCGGTACAATCGTCTTGTAAACCGCGACAGCCATGCGCTTTTCTGCGTCGGTATCCGCGCCCACGACTTTCGGGATTGTGGACGTTTCAAACTGTGGATTGCCCGGGTCTTCGCGCTCTGGCGAATAGGCGATGCCGAAATCACGACCGGCGACCAGACCGCTGAGCTTTTCCAGGATCGGTTTCATCACCTCGTCTGACGTGCCCGGATAGGTCGTCGATTCAAGGATCACGATCTGCCCGCGCCGCAAGCGTTTGGCGATCGCCTCGGTCGACTTGATGACATAGTCGAGGTCGGGATCGCGGTGCGCATTGAGGGGCGTCGGGACGGCAATCAGCAAGGCGTCCGGCTCTGCCAGGCGATCAAAGTCGGTGGTCGCTTCAAAACGACCTGTTTCGACCATGCCGCCGACCGAGTCGTCGCTGATGTGCTTGATATAGGACTTGCCGGCGTTCAGTTTCTCGACCTTGAACTCGGACACATCAAAGCCGATGACCCGTGTGTTCTGTCGGCAGAAAGCCTGGGCGAGAGGCAGACCGACATAACCCAGGCCGATGACCCCGATGATCAGGTCTCGCGACTCGGCCCGACGTTCAAAGTCCGGCGTCAGGGTGTCGAGGGTTTCGAATTCAGCTGTGATGGGCGCGTTCATGGGGCCGTCCTTTTATCCGTTGAAGCCGCGAACGGCTTCGATGACGCGATCCTGAGTGGCCTCGTCCAAGTAGGGGTGCATGGGCAGGGAAATGACCCGGCCCGCTTTTTCGTCTGATACCGGCAATCCGCCAGGACCGGTCGGATAGACCGAATAAACGTCCTGCTGGTGGATCGGAATGGGGTAGTAGACGGCCGACGGTACGCCCTGGCTCTTGAGGTGAGCGGCAAGGCCGTCGCGGTTGTCATGTTCGATCGTGTACTGGGCCCAGACCGAGACGCCGCCATCGATCATGGCCGGCACGCTGGCCGCATGGTCCGCCAGATGCGCGTTGTAGCGGGCCGCGACGCGGTTGCGGGCTTCGATTTCGTCGGCGAAGATCGCCAGCTTCTCGATCAGGATCGCGGCCTGGATGGTGTCGAGGCGCGAGTTCATGCCGATCCGCATATTGAGATACTTGGTGTCGTGGTCGAAGGTCCGGCCCTGAATGTCCGAGGGAACCGCCTTGCCGTGCACGCGCAGGGAATCGAGGCGTTCAGCCAGGGCAGCGTCATTGGTGAGAACCGCACCGCCGTCCCCGTAACATCCAAGCGGCTTGGCCGGGAAAAAGCTGGTGGTCGCGACGTCAGCCCACTTGATCGGGTGGTTGCCATTCAGGGTGCAGCCGAACCCCTGGGCGCTGTCGGAAATCAGCTTCAGATCGTGCTTTTTGGCGATCGCCGAGATGCGCGGATAATCCGCCGGCTGACCGAACAGGTCGACCGCGATGATGACACGCGGACGCAGCTTGCCTTCCGCCTTCACGGCTTCAATGGTCGCCTCGAGATGGTCCGGGTCGATATTGTAGGTGTTCGGATCAATGTCGACGAAAACCGGCGATGCACCGAGCCACGGGACCACCTCGGCGGTCGCGGCAAAGGTGAAGGACGGGCAGAACACGGCGTCGCCCGGGCGGATGCCCCAGGCCATCAATGGCAGGGCGAGCGCTTCGGTGCCGTTGGCGCAACCGATCGCATGATCGGCCTGGCCGAATTCAGCCAGCTGGGCTTCGAAGGCCTTGACCTCCGGACCCATGATGTAGCGACCTTCCTCGATGACTTTCGCCACCGCGGCGTTGATCTTGTCTGAAATGCGTGCACGCTGGGCCTGAAGGTCGATGAACTGCATGGTGTGTCCCGTTTCCCTGTGGAGGTTGCGTTTTCTTCCGCAACCGTAAGCGACAATCAATAGCGAATTTGTGACATTGGCGTTTCGTGGCGCTCGTGTGGTGATCCCGCCACGTTCGCGTCAGGCCGATGCCTTCAGCAAAACATCAAGAACCCGCATCGCCTCGTCGGCATCGGTCAGTGCCTTGCCGCCGGCGCAGGCGTCCAGGAAGTGCTGGCACTCGGTCCTGAGTGGCTCATCATCGCCGTAGGGGATCGGCTCCCAGTCGGCCTTGGCGGGTACGGGCGCGGCACCTGACGTGTCGATGGTATGCCGATAGAGGCGAAGCTTTTCGTCCCCGTTGGCGGAATCTTCGAAAACCGCCATTCCGGTCTCGCCGACGACGATGAGGCGGTGTTCCTTGAACGGGTGAAGCCAGCTGGCAAAGACGTGGGCTCGCCCGCCGCCGGGAAAGGTCATGTCGACGCGACACTCATCCTCGACGCCATCGGTCACAAAGCTGCCGCCCGTGCCGGTGACGGAGTCGGGCGCCTTGCCGAACAGGGCCAGCAACATGGAGACGTCGTGCGGTGCGAAGCTCCAGAGGGCATTTTCCTCGGTGCGGAACTTCCCGAGCGAGCATCGATGGCTGTAGGCGTATCGCAACGTCCCAAGTTTCCCGGCACCGACGAAGTCGCGCAAGGCGACAAAGGCGGGGTGGTATTGCAGGAGGTGGCCGACCATGAGTGTCTTGCCAGCGCGCAGCGAGGCCGCTTTCATCGTCTCGGCTTCTTCCAGGGTCAGCGCGATTGGCTTCTCGACGAAGACGTGCTTGCCGGCGTCAAACGCGCGAACGGCCAGGTCGGCATGCAGCTCGGCCGGCGCCGCGATGACGACCGCATCGACGTCCTTGTGTTCAAGCGCCTGGTCGAAGGACAGGGCTGCGGCACCGTACTCATCGGCGAATCGCTGGGCCGTCGGAGCGTGCGGATCGACCACTGCCGCCAATGCGCCCAGTTGGGCGAAGTTCCGGACATGGTTCTTGCCCCAGTGGCCACATCCGACGACGGCAACTTTTACACTCATTCGCTTTGTCCCCTAAAAGAATTCGCGCCCTTATAGGGACCCGCTCCCCGTCCGTAAAGCGAGCAAGCGGCCTCTGCCGTGCGCTGTAAAATCGAAGAAGGCCGACCGGTCTGTCCGGTCGGCCCTCGAGCCGTCTATCTCAGGTCGCGATTGTCCTGCATGTCAAACAGCATTGCGAAGAAGAATGCCTGCATCGACATCGACATCATGAACATCATCAGGATCAGCGAGGCGATCGGCGCGTCGCCGGCCGTGGCCCAGACGAACAGGACCCGCAGCAGGAAAAACAGGCCGATAATCAGCTGCAGCGCACCGGCGGCATAAAACAGCACAAGCGGGTGAAAGTCGCGGACGATGTATTTCTCGTTCATCCGGTGCAGGAAGCCCTTGAGCAGCACACGGGAGATCTTGGTGATGACCTTCGACACCTTGATGCCGCTCTGTTCGCCGACCCCATAGACCGGGCGGATGGGCACGTCCCGGACACGAAGCTTCTCGATGTTGAGCTTTACCAGCAGGTCATTGGGCTGACCGTAGCGCTTGTACATGTCGTCCCAGTCAATGCGCTCGAGCCCTTCACGGTCGATCACCGTATAGCCGGTCTGGCTGTCGGAAATGTGCCAGTAACCGGAGGCCACCTTGGTCAGGAGCGAGAGCACCGAATTGCCGAAATAGCGCACGGGCGGAATGAGGTCCTTGGCGCGCGGGTAGATCAGGCGGTTGCCCTTGGCGTAATTCACCTGCCCGTCGACCATGACGTCGAGCAGCGCCGGCATGTCGTCAGGATCCATCTGTCCGTCGCCGGCCATGACAACCGCATAGTCGACGCCATTGTCACGTGCCCACTTGTAGCCGGATGCGATCGCGCCGCCGACGCCCTGGTTTTCCTCGTGAACAATCAGCACGATCCGGTCATTGTTTTCCATGTAGCCGCGGACCACTTCCGAGGTCTTGTCGGGGCTGCAATCATCAATGATCACGATGTGGTCGACATAGTCGGGCATGGTGTCGATCACCATCCCGATCTGCGTTTCTTCTTTGTAGCACGGAATGACGGCTGCAAGCGTCTTTGATTTATAGGCCATGAAACTCGATCTGCTCTCGGGCGGAAGTTGGAATGGGTTCAGTGAACGGGTGACGTCCGCTCACGGTATTCGTTGATCTGCTGCGTCGTGATCGTGAAGGGCGCCTCGTCGACCCGGCCGCTGATGTCCAGCAGGCGAAGTGATGCGTCGAGATCGAGCACCTGGATGTCCGACAGTGTGTTGTCTCGTCTAACCAGAAGAGTGTTTCGGACAGCCGTATATTCGAAGTTGATCAGCTGGGGAAGGCACGGCACATCAAAGGTGAAAGCCGTGTCCCGGTCCGCATCGTCCAGCAGGATCGTCCCCAACGGGATGCGCATGGTCCCGTCCTCGATATTCCGGTTCGCATCGGCGGACTCGACCTGGTCGCTCAGTAGCGTCGAGCATCGAACAATGGCCGTGACATTCACGACGCCTGTTCCGGCGAGACGGGTGCGGGCATGAACGGCTGGGCGGATTGTGGATGACAGGCGTGTCGACGTTTCAAGGAAATCCGTGCTGTAGAGCTGCATGGGTGCGGAGAAGGCGGGGCTCCGTACCGAAATCGGCCTTGAATCGTATCGGCGGAACCGGACGGGCGTGAAGTTGTCAGACAGATCCGGATCGTCAGCCACGGTTGTGAAATAGAGCTCCCGCCCAGTCAGCTCGTCACCGGCATGGCTCCAGCCATTGTTGAGAGGGGCGAGGTAGGCATCAGTGAACAGGCTCGACGTTGGCGCCACTTCGGGAAAGTGATTGATCTCCCAATTATACAGGCGCAGATAGCCGCCGTCGCGGATCTGGAAGAAAATGCGATACAGACGATCCTGGTCGCCAAGGGCCGACGGCAGGACCCGTTGGCTGAGATCAGTGAATTGCGCATGTATGGTTCGGCGCTCACCTGAGAACAGCACGCCGTTCCAGAGGACTTGCGGCTCCAGGCTGATCTGGCTGCCAGACCGGTCATAAGCCGTCATCAGGACTTCGAAATACCCGTCACCCTCGATGTCGGCGACCAGCTGCAACGTCCCGCGGCTGGCGTCGAAGTCGCTCTGCTGGATCGCAAACGGAGACACGCCGGGAGCCAGCTCACCGCGTTGCAGTATGTCGACGATGCCCGGTCTGGCCCGGTAGCTGCGATCCCGCCGGGTTTCGACATATCCGCGTTCACGATCGGTCGTGAAAGTTGCGCGTTCTCCGGACAGGATCGCCTGCAGGGTCGCCAAGAGTCCGATCGGACGCATGCTCAGGGCCCAGTTCGACAACAGGTCCGGATCACGCTCGAAATCCTCCCGGATCAGCGTGACACGCTCGAAACTCTCGGGAGCGTCGCGCAGCTCGAACAGGCGATAATCATCCAGTTCGTACAGGAGTTGCACGTAATCCGGATTGCCGAGGAGAGGCTCGAATTGCGAATTCTCAAGTTCCGCGCGCGGATAGCTCGGCAGGGCAAAGTAGCGGATGTTGCGCCGCTGCAATTCTTCGAACAGCGCGGCGGGTGTATCGATTTCGTAGATTTCGGCGATCGACTCGCTGATCGAGTAGATGAAGGGCAGGTCGCCGTAGAAGCTCAGCTCGGCCTGGCGAAAGGCGAGTGTATACTCACCCTCCTCCTGCTCGCGCGAAATCGCTTCGATGAGCTGGATCATCTGCGTGTTCCGAGCCGTCATTTTCTGCGGTTCCGGGTCGAGAATGGTAGAGCCGGTGATCCGGAAGATCCGGAACTCAGACCCGGTCACGACCGCCGCGTTGAACCAACCGGACGCCGACAGTGCGACCAGTATCACCAGGCAGATCCAGTACGACGCATTGAAGCGGACGCGGGACTGAAGCGCGCCGGCCTGCACGACCATCTCGTCAATCGCATCTGCAGCCCGCTCGTTGAGCGAGGCCTTTTGGGCACCGGTCGATGGATGTTCCGTCGCGGATGGCTGCCCCGCAGCGCCAGCCGGCACACGAATGATGCGGTCATCCACGCTCGAAGTCGGTCCGTCAGCGTCGGACGTTCCGGGGGTCTGGGTTGGCTCGGACATCACGAAACGCTCCCGGCGGCATCGGCGCGCTCACTGTCTTGCGGACCCGCGGTGGTGGCGCGGGGCGCAATTGTAAGGCCGCCCGACGATTCTAGCGGCATGGTCAGAAGGCGCGCCGTCACAAGAATGACGAAAGGATGGATCGTCAGGAGATAGCGCGGGTTCTTGATCACCAGGTCCGACCCGGCGGCGATCGTCAGACCGACGAAGGCGAAGTACCCGCCGCACAGAATGACGGCGGCAAAGATCGGGTCGGAATCGCGCCAGAAGCGCTCATTGACCAGTGCCATTGGGGTGCGCAGGCTGGACCGGTATCGCCAGATCGCCCAGAGCAGACCGATCGTGCCAACCCAATAGGACCAGCCGAACAATACCTGTTGGGTCCAGCCGGCGAAAACGCCGCGGAAAACCTTGTCGTAGGTCGTGTAGAGCAGGCGCACCACTTCTCGGTGCTCGTTGACCCGCAGGTGCTCGTAGCTCCAGACGGTCGGTCCGTCTTTCAGAATGCTCCCGAACTCGGCGATGTTGATGCCGATGCGCAGGGCAACGGCCGCGATCGAGATGGTCGCCACAATCACGATGTTGCGCCAGGTCACCTGCCAGCTTGCCCGCGAAATCAGCAGGTAGAGAGGGATCATCAGGGGCAGTGTGATCAGGCCGATCGAATGGGTGAAATGCACGGCGGCTGTGGCAAGTCCCGCGACCACCGCCATGCCGATGCCCGGCACCCGCGCCAGCAACCAGATGGAGGTGAAACAGGCGGACAGGGCGGCGAGTCGCAGAATGTCGATATGCGACTGGGCCGCGAGATGGAAGACATAGGGCGTGGTCACCAGCAACAGGGCCGCAGCAACGCCTGCTGCCGGTCGACGGTAGCCGGCGACGGCCCCCAGAACACAGGCGTTTGCGAACAGCAACCACGGCGTGACCATGCGGATGCACCCGGCCATCTCGGTTGAGCCCTGGACAAAATACCCAAGGATCAAAAAGCCCGGATAACCCAGCGGGTGGGTCCAGGCGGCTTGCAGGCCGCCAGTCAGAGACGGTTCGGTGAACGGGTAGTCCCGGACGCTGGCAAGATCAGCCATGACACGGCTGACATGCGCATATTCGAGCGGGTCGTTCGACCAGAGCGGAATGAACAGCTGATGCACGATGAGGTGACCAAGGGTCGTGGCGACGCCGATCGCGAGGCCGACGCATAGCGTCAGGCGCAATGGTGTTGGGGCCAGGTCACGATAGAGCCCGATCAGCCCGACAAAGGGAACTTTGACGAATGGCCAGATCAGCGCGAGGCCCGGCAGGCCGAAAACGGCAAGCAGAAGCCCAAGATAGACACGCGGATCCATTCCTGGGGCAAAGTAGAGTGCATGGATCAGTGTCCAGCACATCAGGACCGGGCCGATTACGAGGCTCAAGCTCCAGGCCAGGAATGGTGGCAACTCCCGCCCTCCCAGCCGCGAGATGGCGGCGAAGGCAGATGATGAGGAGAGCACGAAGAATCCGAGCAGCACAACGCAGTGGGCAAACAGCAGCACAGCCGCGAATTCGTAATTGCTCGATTCCAATGGATCTACCCCCCAGCCGTTCCGATGTCGGCGTGTTCATAGACCAACAGTCCAAGACTGCCAAGGCTCGTGCTTTGAGTGTCCATTGCTTTGAAAAAAAACGAAAATCGCGCTAGGAACGCGGAATGAGGCTGGGGATGGGGACAGATGCGGCCGACGATATTCGGCAATCTTCAACGGATCGCTCTGGGCGTTGTCGCGGCGGCAATTTTCCTGCATCTGGTTGTAACGTCGATACTTTTGCTCTCCGCGCGGGGGGTGCACAATGATGCTGCGCGGGGGGATATCGCGGTGGCATTCTATGGCGATGCCGGCGAGGCAACCCGTGCCCGTGTTGATGCCGCTGCACACTTGCTGCTGCAAGGTCGTGTCGATGACCTGGCCATGGTTGGCGGGTATCGGCCCGGGACCGGCTATCACGGCGCGATGTGGATGGCAGAACTGGCGACGGAAATCGGAGTGCCGGACGGGCGGGTTGCCGTCGGGGCCGGTTCATTTGACAGCCTGAGCAATATGGAGGCGTTCGCCGGGATTGTCGGTCAGGCGGGCGCGACGCAGCGCGTGGTGCTGGTCAGTGACTGTCTGCACCTGCTGCGGCTCGCATGGATCGCGCGGCGGACCCTGCCAGACCTGGAGGTGCAAACCTATTGTGCGCTTCCCTCCCGGGATCCGCTCCGGACTCTTGTCCGATCGCAGCATGAGTTGATCGCCTGGGCCAGCCTCGTCCTGCCACGGCGATGGCGCGAAGCCTGGCTCGCTCGCATGCGCGACCAGTGACACCGGGGCCTGCGACGGAACGTTTGCCGGACACGGTAGCCGAAGCCGCACAATTATCTTCGCGGCGCTCTCGACAGCTTCAATGGGTTTCATTAAGACGACTCAAGCTCGCGCCACCAATCATGATTTCACGGTGTTGAAGCCTGATCGTCGGGGTTGTGGCGAGTCGAATCTAGCTTTCTGTCAGGGACGTCCACTATGTGCGGTATTTTTGGGGTTTCCATCTGGGGAGACCGGTCAATCACGTCGGCCGAACTTCGCGGGGTGGTCGATGATTTGTTCCGCCTGTCGTCATCTCGTGGCAAGGAAGCATCCGGGCTCGCATTTCATGCTGACGATTCAGTGTTCGTCTACAAGAAGGCGATGAACGCTAATAAGCTGATAAAGTTCAAAGAGTTCAATGAATTCTACGGGCGTGCGTCGGCGGCAAAGTCGCGGCCCGACGGGAGCATCAATGGCCCGGTTTCCGTGATCGGTCACGCCCGGCTTGTGACCAATGGCAATCAGGGCATCAATACCAACAACCTGCCCACGGTCGGCCATCATTCGGTCGCAGTGCACAATGGCATCATCGTCAATGACGAAGCGGTCTGGGCCAAGCACCCGGAGCTCGACCGGCCGAAATCGCAACTCGACTCCACCTTGATCCCCTACCTGTTCGACGCGGCGCGCGAAAAAGGCAGCGACGTGCTCGATGCGTATCGCTCGGTCTATGCAGAACTGGAAGGGCAGGCGGCGACCGTGATGTTGCGCGATGATGCCCAGGGCCTGTTGTGCGGAACCAATTTCGGCTCGCTGTATGCGTTTGATGGTGGCGACGGGATCTTTATCTGTGCCTCCGAAAGCCGTTTTCTCGATGAACTCCGCGAGAAGAACGCCTATGTCCGCAAGGCGTTCGAGGGCGTTCCCCTGAAGCGTTTCAAGCCGTTTGAAGCCTGCTTTGTTGATGCCGAGTCAGAGCCGGTCATCTTCGATCTCAAGGCATCCGAGCCTGTCGTCCAGATTTCGACATCGGCGCAGCGTGCCAGCGCCAAGATCATCGATCAGCACGAGGAAGCCGCCGACCGCCGTCGCAATTTGCGCCGCTGCACCAAGTGCATCCTTCCCGAAACGCTTCCGGGCATCACGTTTGACGAAAATGGCGTCTGCAGCACATGCCGCGACCATGTGCCGTTCAAGGTCAAGGGACTGGATGCCCTGCACGAAGCCGTTGAGCCCTATCGCCGCAAGGATGGCACGCCGGAACTCCTGATGGGCGTGTCGGGCGGCCGGGACAGTTGTTTCGGGCTGCACTATGCCGTCAACGAGCTCGGTCTCAACACCGTTGCCTATACCTATGACTGGGCTTTGGTGACGGATCTGGCCCGGCGCAACACGTCACGCATGACCTATGACATGGGTGTCGAGCATCTGTTGGTCTCGGCGGATATTCAGCAAAAGCGGCGCTACATCCGGGAGAATGTAAACGCCTGGCTGCGCGATCCGAACCTCGGCATCATTCCGTTGTTCATGGCCGGCGACAAGATGTACTTCTATTATTACAACAAGTTGCGCAAAGAGCGGAATATCGATCTTGTGATCACTTGTGGTAATCGCTTCGAGAAAACCGATTTCAAATCCGGCTTCTGTGGCGTTCACAGCAAGGGCTATGGTGAGGGCAAGTCGTGGCGGCCCTACGACATGTCGATCCTCAAGAAGGCTCGTTATATCGGCTATTTCGCCTGGCATATGGGCAAGAACCCGGGTTACTGGAACTCGTCGCTGGTCGATACCGGAACCGGCTTCTGGTCGTCCTACTTCCAGAAACATGACTTCGTCTGGCTCTATGATTACATCGAGTGGAACGAGGACGAAATCAACGACACCCTGAAGAACCGGTATGGCTGGGAGACGGCGTCCGACACGGAGAGCACCTGGCGGGTCGGAGACGGCACGGCAGCCTTCTACAACTACATTTATTACACCGTGGCTGGTTTCTCCGAGATTGATACATTCCGGTCCAACCAGATTCGGGACGGCCAGCTTGATCGCGCAACGGCACTGAAGATGGCCGAAGTCGAGAACGCGCCGCGCTACGAGTCCATCCGGGAGTATGCGCACGTGATCGGGTTTGATTTTGACCGGGCCATGTTCGCCATCAACTCGATCGAAAAACTCTACTAGTTGTTTCTGCCGGACGAGAGCGAAAGCGTATTTCCATGAGCGTCCTGGGCATCATTTCAGAGACCTGTCAGGTTGTGATGCCCAGACTCTGGCCCCTGACCGCCCTCGACCGGCAATTGGCCAAATCTGTCGGGGACGGGCCGGCGCTGCCGCCGATCTTCATTGTCGGTCCGCCGCGAACCGGCACGACGATCCTGTATCAACGACTGCTGACCCATTTCCGGTTTACCTATCCCAGCAATGTCGACGCTGCCCTGTTCAGCCTGCCGTGCATGGCACACGCCATCAGTCGCTCTTTCAAGGATCGCGAGCGGTCCCATGGCGACTCCAGCGATTTTGGCTATGTACCCGGATTGTGGGGCGCGTCTGAAGCAGGGCCGCTGATGCGCTATTTTCTTGACGATGAGCGTCGGGTCACATCGTTCGGGCAGGCGGTGCGACACATGTCGGCGGCCAGTGGCCTGCCCTACCTGTGCAAGAATACGGTCAATGCAGTCCGCCTGCCGACCATTTTCGAAGCGCTGCCCGATGCGTGGGTCGTCCGGACCCATCGGGACCGGGAGACCACCGCGAGGTCGATCCTCAAGATGCGCCGTAGTGTCGGCTCCGAGCAGGATTGGGCTGGTGTTCGCCCGGACGGGTCGGAGTCCGTGTCCGCGGCAGCGCCGATCGAGCAAACGCGGTGGCAGTATGATGCCGTTCAAAGCCAGATCGATCGCGATCTCGCAGCGGCGGGGCGAACCGCCTTTGATGTTCAGTACGAGGAATTCATTGCCGATCCGCCGGCAATGCTGCAAGGGCTTGCGAGCGCCTACGCGAACGACACCGGAATTGTGGTCGGGCAGTCTGGCATACCAATTCCGGACATGATGAAGAAGCCCGGCTGATACCGGCAAGGCTTGGTGCGACCGGGCAGGGGACAGGCATGGAATACGTCAAGCAGATCGATGAGGCCATCTACCAGGCCGTGGCCGCCATGCCGGGTGCGCGGGTTTATCACCTGAAACCGTGGCATGATTTCCTGGAGAGCGTGTTCGGCTGGCCGGTCGGCGCCGTCATCGGCCGCGACGAGGCGGGGCAGGTAACCTATTTCCTGCCCATGGTGTCGAAAATGGGCACGAGCCTGAAGAGCGCAAGGATTGCGCTGCCGCTGTCCCATCACGTCGAGCCGCTTGGAACCCCGTCCGATTGGCCCGCCGGAGTGTTGCCGGTCCAGGTCCATGGCGCTGGCGAAGGACATGAGGGCGCCCGTGTGGACGGGCGTGTGATGACGGTGTTGGACATGAGTGCCGCGGACGATGTCGACGCGGTGTTCAAGGGATTCAACAAGTCGAGCATCCAACGCAAGATCAAGAAGGCCCAGAAGTCGAACTATTCGCTGACCCGTGAGGCTTCGCCAGCCTGCCTGGATGCGTTCACGGCGATGCAGGCGGAGACACGGCGACGCCAGGGGTCGCCGACCTTCCCGAAATCATTCTTTCCGCAGATGGCCGGCCTGATCGGCACGGACTTTCATATGCACACCGCCGTCAATGCGGATGGTGAGGCGGTGGCCTCGATCATCTTCATCGATGACGGCGAAACGACCATTTATGGTTACGGGGCGTCATTGGACCGGCGGGATATCTGGCAGGATGGCGTCAACCAGCTGGTCATGTGGGACGCGATCGAGGCCGCTTTCGCACGCGGGCGCCGGAAAGTGGACTTCGGGACCTCGCCGAAAAGCCAGCCCAACCTTGTCCAGTACAAGGAAAAATGGGGCGGTGTCAGTGTGGACCTGCCCTATCTGACCATCGGTGGCGAAGGGGGCGGCGTGGAACGGGAATCGGCTGCGGTCAAACTCGCGTCTTCCGTGCTAAAGCGTATGCCCATGCCGCTGTTCCAGCTCGTTTCACCGATGCTCTTGAAGTTGGCAGCTTGACCGTCACAAGAGGCCCGTCATGTCGGATCCAGAAACCAAACCGGTCTCCACAGCGATAACCCCGCCGCCGACGCGCCTGATGTCGGGCATGGTGTGGAACCTGGGAAGCCTTGTCTTTCTGGCCGCCGCCGGCGTCGTGATGAACATCATCATCGCGCGGGTCTATGACGAGACGGTCCTCGGCCTCTTCAATATCTGTTTCGCACTCTATATCGCGCTGTCGCAGTTCGGCGTTTTCGGCTTCCACCTGTCAGCGCTCCAGTCGGTGTCAGAGTTCGCACATGACGACCAGGATCGCGCCATTTCGGGGGCATTCCATGCGGTTGTGGTCGTGGCAATCTCGACAACCGTGGCGACGCTCGCCGGGCTGCTCCTGACGCCGGTCCTGGCGCAGGTCTACCAGATCGACGGGTTTGTAACGGCCTGGCTGGTCATGCTGCCGGGCCTGTGGGGCTTTGCGGTCAACAAGGTGCTTTACGCTGTCATCAACGGCGCCCGCCAGATGCGGGTGTTCGCGGTCATGCAATCCTTGCGGTATATTTTCATGATTGCGGCGCTTGTCGTCCTGGCCCTGACCGACGCGCCGGGTGCCTATATCACCCTCAGCCTTACGGTCGCCGAGCTGGCCCTGCTGCCGGTCCTGGCTGTGGCTGCGATCCGGGCGGTCGGGCTGAAGCGCATGAATCTCGATCGTGTCTGGATCCGCCGACACCTGTCGTTCGGCGCCCGTGTGTTTCTCAGCGGTGCCATCCTGGAGCTCAACTCAAGGGTCTCGGTGCTTGTCCTCGGCTACATGGTGGGAGCTGCGCAGACCGGGATCTACACGATGGCCGTGTTGATCCAGGAAGGCGTGATGCAAGCCATTTTCGTTGTCCGAAACAATATCAATCCGCTGATAGCGCGCCATATCCGCGACGGAGAGCGCGAGCGGATACTCAAACTCAGTCGCCTGATTTTCATGGCGGGGGCACCGGTATTCCTGATCGCCGCGGGCTTTGGCTGGTTGCTCTACCCGTTCTTTGTGGACTGGTTCCTGGGCGACCCGATCTACTATGTCGCCAGAACGCCACTGTTCGTCCTGTTGGCGATGATGGGCGTCGCGGCGCCGTTCCTGATGTTCAATCAGACGTTTTCACAGGCCCACAAACCATCGGTCCATACCGGCTACATGGCGACAGTCCTGCTCGCGAACTGCGTCCTGAACATTGCGTTGATCCCGGGAATGGGACTGCTCGGCGCCGCCCTGTCGACAGGCGGCAGCTTTGTTGTCTCATCCATAATGCTTGTGGTATTGGCGCGTCGCGTACTCGGTGTACGTATCGTGTTCTGAGACATGATCGGGTCTGCGTGACCCGCAAGGGGGGAAATATGGATGACATCAAGAAGCCGGTGAATCTCGGCTTCGCGGGCGGACTGCCCGCAACCCTGGTGCTGGGGTTCTTCCTGAACTCGATGCCCTTGCTGGGCTTGGCCGGCGCGTTTTTCGCCCTGGCCTTCAACCGCCAATCCGCGACACAGGCGCTTCGCGCCGGAGAGTATCTGACCATCGCAACCTATGCCGGCGGCGGCATCATCGCGGGCATTGCATCCACCATCCTGCACTGGCTGCTGCGCCCGTTGATTGGTGCACTGCTCTAGGCAAGCCGTCCGCCGACCTCGTGCACGAGGCCGGCGGAGGACCGTCAGTCTGCGATCCGGATCGCAATGGCAGCGATCTCGACATCGCCGCTGGTCGGCGGCAGGATGCCGATGAAGTCGCCGCCTCCGGCTTCGATTGGCTGCACATTGAACCGGAAGGTCGTGGCCTCCCAGTCAGGGCCGGCGGCCAGATCCCGCCAGCCGGAATTGCCGACATCATTGGTCGAGTAGGCGGCGCGATACTCGGTGCCGGGATTGGCGCCGCGCGCGATTACCGTGATCTCGATCGGGTGACCGCTCACCATTTGCTCGACCGTGTCGGCAAGTCGGAGGCTGATCCCTTGGGTGCGTCCGTGCGGCGCCGGAGACTCGCGATATCCCCTCACCGCCACCCGACCGACATCGTCATCCTCAAGAAACTCGAACGTGAACTCGTCCGGCAAACTCATCGCGTCGCGCGTTTCCCGGTCATCGAACAGCAGGACATGATCGGCGGATGCGAGATCAAATCGTTCCGCGAATGCCTCGGCGGCGGTCGGTAGAGTGACCGCCGGCTCGTTTGCAGGCGGCGTCTCGGCGGGTTGACTGTCCGAACATGCCGCCAGTCCTGTGGCGGCAATCAAGGCAAGCATTCTGGGCGTCATCTGGGCTCTCCTTTGTGGCCCCTCGGGGCTTCAAGACGGGGTGTCAGTCGGGCGGCATGCCGCAAGCGGTTGTGGTTCAGACCGGTTTCGGCGGACGGACCCGGACGAGGATTTCCTTGGCAAGATTGATCAAGCGGTCCTTGCTCATTTGCGCATACCAATTGCCGGCGTGGGCATCCCACCGTTCCGGGTGGGCAGAAATCGACAGGCGTGCCGGTGCATTCTTCTCGATCCATGATTTCAAGCTTGCTGTGTCTGGCACAGCCTCGTCAGGGAAGAGGGCGACTTTGGGGCGGTCGCGCAAATTGGTTCGGCCGGCATCCCAGCGACGTCCGGTGTCGGTGAAATAGAAGGTCCCGGAATAATCGACGGTCCGGAACGCCTCCGCGATGAGGCCGTAGTCGGACAGGGCCTCCCGGTCCCAGAGAGCCTGGCTGTTATAGGCCGAAAACGGGCGCCCGTGCATCGCAATGGTGGTGACAGGCGCAAGCTCGCGCAATCGGGCCAGGTGCCCGGTGAACAGGGCCATGGCCTTGTCATGGTCACCGCCAGCGAGGCTCAAATCTTCATAATGGTAACCGATCTCGTGACCAAGGTCGGCGATTTTCCGAATGATCGTCGGGTCGAACGACATGTCGAGGATACGGAAATAGTATGTGGCTCTGATACCGCGATCAGCCTCGGCCTGAGCCATCTCGAGCGCATTTGCGGGCTTCCGGTCAACGTCGTGACGCAGCAGCGCGCCCCGCTCCGGATTGGTCGCCATCCAATCGGCGATTCCGAAGAAGGGATAGTCCTTGCGCCGCAGGAGGTCGATGACCTCAAGATAGGCGTCGAGCGTAAAGTCTCGCATGTGTCGGGTCCACGGCAGTCAAGCGTTGCTGGAGGCCGGCGCTGGCGTCGGTGTGTTGCAGCGCGCGGTTCGAAATTGAAAGGTCATTGACCGGGGTCATCCGGCCATTGTGCCGCAGCTGCCCGGTCCTCGTCCATCGCCGCGAAAACGGATTCCACACTCCCGCGACGCTTGATGCGTCCGCGTTCGAGTTCGATCGCCTCGTCACAGAGGTGACGAAGGAGTTCGCGTGAGTGGGACGCGATGACAAGAATGTGGTCCGGGCTGTTGAGCGCGGTGATGTTGTTTCGGATCTGATCGAGGAAGGCCCAGTCCGAGGCGTTCAGGATTTCGTCGATCAACAGAATATCTGGCTTGGTCAGGACCGCCATGGCGAAGCCAAGCCTCGTCTTCATGCCTTCGGAGTAGGACACGATCGGATCATCGACATAGGCGGCCAGTCCGGCCAGCTCGACCGCTTCCGGCAGCGTCCGCCGAACGGCTCGGGCAGACAGCCCGTTCAGCAGCCCGGCCAGCTCGAGATTGGCTCGTCCGGTATCATATTCGCTCAGGGCGACGGCGTTTGAAAACAGGGTCGACACCCGCCCGCGCACCGTTGCTTCGCCCTCGGTCGGTGTATAGACCCCGGCGATCGTCCGCAAAAGTGTGGTCTTGCCGCCACCATTGTGGCCAACAAGGCCGACCCGGCATCCGGCCTGGAGGTCGAGGTCAATTCCCTGCAGCGCGGCGACATGCGGCCTGTCGCGATATTCGATCAGGTCCCCGCCGACCCTGTTCCCGGACAGCATGCGCCGGCGGACCTTTTGGCGACGCTGGGGAAAATAGACCGAAGCGCCGTCCACTCTGACATCTACGACCATGATCAGACCCACATGGGAATGGTGCGGCGGGCAGAGGCGAACCAGGCGCCCCCGACGACCGCGCACAGGGCAAACCAGGCCAGAACGGTGATCCAGGCGAGCATCGGTGCAGGCTCACCAAGCAGGGGATCGCGCACAATGGCGATGAAATGGGTGAACGGGTTGGCGTCTGCAATGAAACGCGTGTCAGGCCCCAGTCGGTCCGCGGGCCAGAAAACCGGGGTTATGAACAGGGCCAGCCGCATGCCGGCCAGGGTCACGAAGCGGAAATCACCGAACCTGGCTCCGGCCAATGCGAACAAAAGCGCCACGGCGACGCCCATGACGAAATTCATCATCAGACCCGGAATGGCGAGCCAGGCTGTCGGCGTCAGGCTCGTCTGGAATATCATGAAAACAGCAATGATGACCGGTAGTTGCAACGCCATTTCATAGACGGCGGAAGCAACAAGGCGCATCGGATGGATCAGCAGGGGGTTGGGATGGCTGTGAATCATGATGCGAGACTTGATGAAGACCTCGCTGCTTCCGGCGACGATATTGGTGATGAAATGGAACATCACGATACCGACAGCCACGTGCGCGGCGTACATCGGCGTGCTCTCGTCCAACCCGATCACGAAGCCGAAAATGAAAGTGACTGCGGCTATCCACACTCCCGCGTGCACGGTCAGCCAGGCCGGGCCGATGAAGGCTCTTTGGTAGTAGGAATTGACTTCGCGGATGCCAAGCACCAGCCACAGGCGCCAGGACAGGACCGACGCCAGCGCGTCATGAACGCCCGTGCGTGGGTATCGGTTCGAACCGACCATCAACTGCGGCAAATTGAACATCAAGGCGTCCGGTAACAAGCGCTGCTCAGATAACGTGCTGGCGGCATCCGTGCAAATCATAAGCTGCTAGCACCCGAGCCGTCCGCAGCGGGAAGGACCAGCTGTCCGATTGATCACTGTCGGTTGAAAATATGCAGGGGCAGGGGCAATTAGCCCTTGCGTCCCTCGCGCAGGGCGATAGGACCAAGCTAGCTCTCATTGGTAGATTGGATACGGCCTCAAAGTAATGTCCAGCATTCAGGAAAACGTCAAAGCCTACGCGGCCCGGTTCGCGGGCGACAGCAAGAAACCGGCTGACAGGAAGCTGTCCGCACACCTCAAGGCGCTTGAGGCAGAAAGCATCCACATCATTCGCGAAGTGGCGGCTGAGTTCGAGCGCCCGGTGATGCTGTATTCGATCGGCAAGGACAGTGCGGTCATGCTGCACCTGGCGCTGAAAGCCTTCTACCCGGCCAAACCGCCGTTTCCGCTGCAGCATGTCGATACAACGTTCAAGTTCGGCGACATGATCACCTTCCGTGACGCCCTGGCCGAAGAACTGGGTCTGGAAATCCGCGTCGAGATCAATGAGGACGCCATCGCCCGTGGGGTCAATCCCTGGGACAGCGGCTCGCAGCTGCACACCCAGATTTTGAAAACCGAGGCGCTGCGCAGTGCCATGAACCGGCACAAATACGATGCCGCATTTGGCGGTGCCCGCCGCGACGAGGAAAAGTCGCGGGCCAAGGAGCGCATCTTCTCGTTCCGCGACTCCAATCACGGCTGGGATCCGAAGAACCAGCGGCCCGAGCTGTGGCGCAACTACAATACCAAGATCAAGAAGGGTGAATCGATCCGTGTCTTCCCCCTCTCGAACTGGACCGAGCTGGACATCTGGCAATACATCCTCGAGCAGGACATCCCGATCGTTCCGCTCTACCTCGCCGGGCATCGCCCGGTGGTCGAGCGCGACGGCCAGCTTATCATGGTCGACGATGACCGCCTGCCGTTGAAGGAGGGTGAAACCCCCGAGCTCAAGATGGTGCGCTTCCGCACGCTGGGGTGCTACCCGCTGACCGGTGCCATCGAGTCGACGGCCCAATCGCTTGAGGAAATTGTTCTCGAGATGTTGACCGCCCGGACGTCGGAACGGTCGGGACGGCTGATCGACCATGACGAGGCCGGGTCGATGGAGAAGAAAAAGCGCGAGGGGTATTTCTGATGAACATTCAAGCCAAGCGCGACGAAGTCATCGAGCGACTGACCCATTCCGGTGGTCGCGGTGTGCTGCGTTTCCTCACCTGCGGATCCGTCGATGACGGCAAGTCGACCTTGATCGGCCGCCTGCTCTACGACTCCAAGCTCCTGTTTGAAGACCAGCTCAACGTTCTTGAGCGCGACAGTCGCAAGCATGGCACCGCCGGCGACGAGATTGATTTCGCATTGCTTCTGGACGGGCTCGAAGCCGAGCGGGAGCAAGGCATCACGATTGATGTCGCCTACCGCTTTTTCGCGACCGAAAAGCGCAAGTTCGTGGTCGCCGATACGCCGGGGCACGAACAGTATACCCGCAACATGGCGACCGGTGCGTCGACCGCCGACGTTGCGGTCATTCTGATTGATGCCCGCAAGGGCGTTCTGGTGCAGACGCTGCGCCACACCTATATCGCGCGCATGATGGGGATCCGGCACATCGTGTTGGCCGTCAACAAGATGGACCTGGCGGACAATTCGCGCGGCCGGTTCCATGAAATCGTCGCGGAATATCTCAAGAGCGCCGATGCGCTGGGTTTCGAGTCGATCACGCCGATCCCGATGTCAGCGCGTTTCGGGGACAATGTGACCTGTCGCAGCGAGGCCATGAGCTGGCACACAGGGCCCACGCTGCTCGAGTATCTGGAAGACCTCGACCTCGACACCGAGCTGCGCAGCGAACCGTTCCGCATGCCCGTGCAATGGGTCAATCGTCCCAATCTCAATTTCCGCGGCTATTCCGGCATGATTGTGTCGGGCAAGGTCAGTGTCGGGGATGCCATCGTGGTCGCGCAATCCGGCCTGGCGGCCAATGTCTCGCGCATTGTGACCGCGGACGGGGATCTCGAGACCGCGACAGCCGGTGACGCGGTGACGCTGGTATTGAACCAGGAAATCGACATTTCGCGAGGCGATGTCCTCGCGTCGGCCGAGCAACGGCCGGAAGTGTCGGATCAGTTTGCCGCAGAGATCCTCTGGATGGCCAATGACGATCTGCTGCCGGGGCGATCCTATCTGCTCAAGATCGGAACAGCGACGACACCGGCGACGATCACCACGCTCAAGCACCGCGTGGACATCAACACCTATGAGAAGCAGCCAAGCCGCAAACTGGAAATGAACGGCATCGGCTTTTGCAACGTGTCGACTGCCCGTCCGATCGCGTTCGATCCGTTCCGTGAGGTTCGCGATACCGGCTCGTTCATCCTGATCGACCGGTTCACGAACCAGACCGTTGGTGGCGGCATGATCGAGTTTGGTCTTCGCCGGGCCTCGAATATCCACACCCAGGCCATGGATGTGAGCAAGGAACGCCGGTCGCAGATCAAGGGCCAGAAGCCGACCTTGCTGTGGTTCACCGGCCTGTCCGGTGCGGGCAAGTCAACGGTTGCGAATATTGTCGAGCGCAAGCTCGCCGAAGCCGGGCTGCACACCTACTCGCTTGATGGCGACAATGTCCGCCACGGCCTGAACCGCGATCTGGGATTCACCGACGGCGACCGCGTCGAGAATATCCGGCGCATCGGTGAAGTCGGAAAACTGTTCGTAGACGCGGGCCTGTTGGTCACGTGCTCGTTCATTTCGCCGTTCCGGTCCGAGCGTCGCATGGTGCGCGAGCTGGTCGATGACGGCGAGTTTGTCGAAGTATTTGTCGACACGCCGCTGGACGTCTGCATGCAGCGTGACGTGAAAGGCCTCTACAAGAAGGCCCAGGCGGGTGAGATCAAGAATTTCACCGGGCTGGACAGTCCGTATGAAGAGCCGGAGGCACCGGAAATCCGGCTCGACACGTCCAAGCTGTCCGCCGAAGAGGCGGCTGACCAGGTGATTTCCCACCTGCGTGAGCGAGGACGCCTGGGCTGATCACGACACGGAACGATGACGGGCAGGGTCGCGCCGCGCGCCCTGTCCGTCGCTCGTCCGCCGGCTTCAGGCTGGATCCGGGCGGCCCCATGCAACAAAGGCCCCATTGAGATATTCGGTTGCTTCCTTGGCGTAGAGGAAGGGGGTACCCTCCGGTGTGGTGACCGCACCACCGGCGGCATTGAGCACGGCGTGTCCCGCGCCAGTGTCCCATTCCTTGGTCGGGCCGAACCGCGGGTAAACGTCCGCACGACCTTCAGCCACAAGGCAGAACTTCAGGGATGAACCGGCCGATATCCGGTCAGAAACGCCACAGGACTCGGCGAAGGCCAGGGTGTCGGCGTCTGCGTGAGACCGGCTCATTACGGCGGTCATGCCGCTTTCGGGGCGCGAGCGGGTCCGGATCTTCGCCAGACCGTCAAGGCGGACCGGATCGCCGGCCCGGTGCGCGCCGGCCCAGGCCTCGGTCCCGCCGACATAAATCCGCTCGCGGGCTGGTGCGAAAACGCAGCCGGCGGTTGGTCGCCGGTCTTCAATCAGCGCAATATTGACCGTGAACTCGCCATTCTTGTTGATGAATTCCTTGGTTCCATCGACCGGGTCGACCAGGATGAAAGCCGTACCGATTTCGGGCCGGAATCCGGCCGCAAAACTTTCTTCCGCAAGCACCGGAACGCCGGGGAAACGCGCCTGGAGACCTTGCAGGATAATGGCTTCGGCGGCTTCGTCCGCATCGGTCACGGGCGAATTGTCGTCCTTGGACCGGTTTTCGAAGTCGGTGTTGTAGATCCGCATGATCTCGACGCCGGCCTCGCTGCAGAGTTCGGCGAAGGACAGGGCGATGGCATTCTTGTCGGTCAGGTCGGACATGGGCACTCCAGCAGCGGTTTTGTTACAGGTACAGGACTGAAAGGGATGTGAGGCTCAGCGTGGCATAGACCAGGAATACAACGCTGCCCATCCGCAAGAAATGACCAAGACCGTATCGTCCCGGGGTCATCACCATCAGATGTGTCTGGTACCCGTAAGGCATCAGAAAACTCGCACTGGCGCCGAAAGCGGTCGCCAGGACGAAGGCGTCCGGCTGCAGGGCAAGCCTTTCGGCGATGACAAAGGCAACCGGCAAGGCTGTCAGGGCGGCGGAGGTGTTGGAGAACAATTCGGTCATCACCCAGGCCATCAGGAAAATGGCTGCCAGTGCGGCGATCGGTGACATCGACCCGGCATAGGTGACAATCAGGTCTGCCGCGACGTCGGCCGCACCGGAGGCGCGGATCAATTCGCTGAGGACGATGGCGCCCCAAAGCACAATGATCAGTTCGAACGGAAATACCCGTCGGGCTTCGCGAGGCGGCACCCAGCCGGCCAGGACCACAAGGCCTGCTAGCAACATCGAGATCAGCGCAAATGACACCATCTGGCTCAGGGCGCCGACCAGGAAGAGGCCGAAGCAGCCGAGCAACATCGCCGAGCCGCGTCGGCTCAGGGGGATCAGGCCGGGATTGTCGAGGTCCAGCAAATGGAGGTTTGACTTGATATTGCTGCGGTGGCGGAAGTCACTGCCGGCTGCGAGCACGAGCTCGTCTCCGGCTTGCAGGCGAATGTCGCCAAGTTTGCCGGACAGTCGGCTCTCACCACGGCGGACAGCGACGACCGAAGCGTCGAAGCGGGCCCGGAAGTCGATTTCGCGCAGGGTCCGCCCGGCCAGAACCGATCCTGTGGCAATGACCGCATGGACCTGGGTGCCCGCCTGACGGGAGCGCGGGGCGCTGTCGAGGCTCAACCCCCGCATGGCGCGCAACTCGTCCACATTGCCAACATCGCCCACGAAGATCAGGCGGTCGCCGGGTTGTATGATTTCCTGTGGCGCCACCGGTGCCACAGTCCGGTCGCCGCGGACGATCTCCGCAAGGAAGAAATGATGGAGGTTGCGAAGCTGGTTCTTTTCGATCGACCGACCGATGAGGGCGCTGTCACTCTCGACCCGGGCCTGGAGGTAGTAGAAGTCGGCATTATCGCCTTTCTCGACCGGCGGAGCCTTGAGGAGGTAGGGCGAAACGAATACCAGACAAAGATAGACACCGATGACGACGGCCAGTCCCGGTCTGGTAAAATCGAGGATGTCGAGCATCAGCCCCGAACGGGCGGCCTCAGCAACAACCAGCAGGCTGGCGCTGGTTCCGAACGGGGTCAGCATCCCGCCGGCCAGTGCCATGTATGACAAGGGAAGCAGGCACTCGCGCGGGGTCAGTGTGCCGTTGCGTGTGGCCGGGCCAAGCGCGGCGCCGACCACGGCGGTATTTGGCGTCGCGGCCGACATGATGGCGACCGATCCGAGAAACCGCGCCAGTGTTGTCCGTTTTCCCCGGCCGGCACGGCCGAAAAGGACCCGAGGCAACCAAGGCAGTTTTGCCAGCGCCGTCGAGACGATGACGAGGCTGGACACCGCGACGATCGCCGGCGACGTCAGCAGGTCCAGCGTGTCGGTCAGGGGAAGGCGGCCGGTTACGATGACCGCCAGGATGAAAATCGCAAACGCCCGTCCGGCAGACAGTCGACCCGACAGCAGTCCGGCGGCAAGGCCCAGCCCGAGAAACAGGTCCAGAAGGATTTGGCCCGAAGGAAATGTGATCAAGACAGGGCCATATCGGCAACCAGGAAAGGTTGCTTCACATAGCCCAATCGCGATGGGTCAACAACACCCGGTTTTGGACCTTGCTGCTTGCCAGTCGAAATCTTCCTCGCTATCTCTCGCGCATTGTTTGAGGGCGGTTGAAAATGGCATTCTGGAAGCACGAAACAGCGGTGGTCGATGACGGTGCAGTTGTCGGTGAGGGCACAAAAGTCTGGCATTTCAGCCATGTTCTGCCCAACACCACGATTGGTCGCAATTGCTCGCTCGGCCAGAATGTGATGGCCGGACCGGGCGTGACAATCGGCGACAAGGTCAAGATCCAGAACAATGTATCGCTCTACAAGGGCGTGCATCTGGAGGATGGCGTGTTCTGCGGCCCCTCCTGTGTGTTCACGAACGTGCTGACGCCGCGTGGTTTCGTCGAACGCAAGGCTGAATTCGGCGAGACCATCGTGCGCCGTGGTGCAACGATCGGTGCCAACTCCACGATAGTGTGCGGCAACCCGAATGGTCGGACCGAGCTGGGCGAGTATTGCTTCATTGCTGCCGGTGCCACCGTGACCAAGGACGTCAAGGCTCATGCGCTCATGGCGGGCGTCCCGGCGCGACAGATCGGCTGGGTAAGCCGGTCCGGAGAAGTGCTGCGCGAGGACCTGACCTGCCCTCGAACCGGCGAGCGATATGCCGAGAAAGACGGTCAGCTGGTGATCGTCGAAGCGGCTCCGAACCAGGATAGCCCCCACCTTGATTGATCAATCCGGGCCGACGCCCCTTGAGACGGTGGCGTCGGTTTCAGTTCTGATTGTCGCCTATCGCAGCCGCAAGACTGTCGGTCGATGCCTGGATGCCCTGCAGGCGCAAACCCGGCGACCGCTCGAGATCCGATTGCTGGAAAACGGATCACCCGCCGGGGAGCGTATCGGTCATGCCGACCTGCCGGCATCGGTCGACTTTGTTGAAAGCTCCGAGAATCTCGGGTTTGCGACCGGTAATAATCGCCTCGCCTCCGGCGCGCGTGGCGAGTGGCTGGCGTTGTTGAACCCGGATGCGTTCGCTCACCCGGACTGGATCGAGCAGTTCGAACAGGCCTGTCAGCGCCATCCGGGAGTCCCCATCTTCGGCTCGACACAATTGGCCGCGGATACACCGGGCGTGCTGGACGGAACCGGTGATTGCTATCACGCGGCGGGTCTGGCCTATCGGTCAGGATATGGTCGCCCGGTGGAAACCCTGCTTGCTGAAGGTGAAGTGTTTGCGGCGTGCGGCGCTGCGATGTTCATTCGCCGCGACCTGTTCGAGGCGCTGGGCGGGTTTGATGACCGGTTCTTCTGCTACAATGAAGACGTTGACCTTGCCTATCGGGCGCGATTGCTGGGTCACAGGATTGTCCAGTTGCGAGATGCCAGGGTCGATCATGTCGGTTACGGGTCGTCCGGTCGTCGTTCCGCGTTCGCGACCTATCATGGTGTTCGCAACCGGCTCTGGGTGTTCATGAAGAACACGCCTGGCTGGCTGTTTTGGGTTTTGCTGCCCGGGCACATCCTCGCGACGCTTGCCCTTTGGCTCTCGTCATTGCGTTTCGGTCAGGCAGGCGTTTTCTTTCGGGCGATCCGCGACGCTTTGTCCGGGCGCGCCGACATTATGGCCACCCGCCGACAGGTACAGGCCGGGCGCCGCGTTCCGGTGGTCGAGATTGCCAGGATGATGAACTGGAGTCCGGTCGATCTTGTCACCCGTCGGCCGAAAGTGCGCCTGCCCGGCCAGGGCCGCGACTAGCCGGAACAGCGGATCGGTTCGAGCACGGTCAATTCCACGCGTTGAAGGTCGACCTGATTGCGGGCATTGTTCCAGTCCGGCCACATGCTGACATAGGCGTAGTCCCAGTCGCATCGTGCCGGCGAGACCTCCATCGTCAGCGATCCGAACGCTGATTCAAGATCATTCCTCACCCATTGTCCCTGGCCGCGGCCGGGTATGAAAATATTGGTCAGCATGTGTTCGGCACCGTCCTGGCCAGCCGCGCGCACGACAAAGGTCATCCGAAGCCGGTGCCCTTCCAGCGCGTTGATCTCGGATTCGGACAAGGTGAAGAAGGCGCCGGCCGACTGGAGGCCGTCCAGGGGGCCTCGAGCGGCCATGATGCGGGCAAACTGGACCCCGTCCTCGGTGAGGAACTCGACGGTCAGGCCATTGCCCGTCGTCAGCATCGGCAATCGATCGCCGGCGAATGTGATGCCCTCGGCGCGAATTTCTTCCGGCGTGCGATGGTTGCTGTCACCAAAACTCGTGGCGGCGGCGATCATGGCCGCCACAACAGCTGCAGCGCTTGGATAGAAGGCCCAGTCGGGGAGGGATGGCATCTCGGATTGGCGCCCTTGCGCGATGAATTCGGAAGACCTGTCCTTTTGGACCGGACCGCGCGCAGCGTCAAACGGGTGTAACGGGAGTGCGCCCGGACAAATCCAACACGGTTCCGCCGTTTTTCACTGCCATGACTCGAACTGGAGTCAATGTGCAAGGGGACAAAGTTGACGAAGAACTTGAACTTTGGCGCGACACAGCCGAATTTGGGCGTATGAACGTGCGCGCCGACATGCCTGAAGATGCCCTTGAGGCGGTTGTCGCCCGCCTCGATACCGCGATGAGCCGGGTCGAGGGTGTGGCGCGGACCATGCGTGAGCGGGTGCGTCGGGCCGAGATCGCCGCCGTCGAAGCGCGGGACGCGGATGTCGACCGCGCCAATCTGGCTGAGGCGCTGGATCAGGCCCGAGGTCGCGAAGCGGTTCTGCAGGACGCTGCCCAGGCGGCGTCCGACGCGCTGGATACCGCGATCACGGATCTGCGTGATCTGCTGAGCGAGAAAGGGTGATTCCATGTCTCGCGTAACGGTGCAGCTCAACGGCCGCGATTTCACCATCGGTTGTGAGGAAGGTCAGGAAGCCTATCTGCGCGAACTGGCCGGCAGTCTCGACAAGCGCGTCAGCGAGATATCGGGTCAGGTGGGGCAGATCGGCGATCTGCGATTGCTGCTGATGGCCTCCTTGATCCTGGTCGACGACCTCAAGGAATCTGATCGCAAGATTGCGGAACTCGAGGGCCAGGCCCAGCGTTTGCGGCACGAAAACCATGGCGCGGCGAGCCTTCAGGCTGAAGCCCGCAATGAGCTGACCGCCCACCTGACCCGCCTCGCCGAGCGTATGGAAAGCTTTGCCGACACGCTGGAAGCCGCAGGCGATGACAGCGATGGTGATGGCGGTGTGCCTGCACCCGACACCTCGCTTGCAGAAGCCGGCGCTTGAGCTTGGCGCGTTTCGCCTCCACATAGGGGGTGGCGGTTATCTGCTGCGTACGACTGGAGCGTCTATCCTGCGGACCGTACACCTCCACGAGGGAACTGCCTCTGTCTGGGACCCTGGTCCCGTTCACGTGGTGCCCACCTGCACTGTCGGGTTTGTGGGGATAAACACGCTCTGACGGCGCAAGTGGAGCCGCCACATGATTTCTCCCGCTGACAAGCCGGCCCTTCGGTCCCGAATGCTCGGCCTGCGGCGGGAGGCCGCCCGCCAATGGCCCGCGGCCGGCGAGCATCTGGCGCGGAATTTCCCGGATGACTGGCTGCCGGCAGCGGGCACGCCGGTGGCCGGGTATTGGCCACTGGATGGCGAAATCGATCCGCGCCCTCTCATGAGACGCCTTGCTGCCCGGGGCCACCCCTTGTGTCTGCCGGTTGTGCAGGGGCAAGGTCGACCGCTTGTCTTTCGGGCCTGGACAGACGGTGATGCTCTGTTGCCCGGCGGTCTGGGTGTGATGGAGCCGCTTGCCGACCGGTCGCCGCTTAAGCCCGGTCTCGTCCTGGTGCCGTTGCTGGCCTGTGACGGCTCCGGAAACCGGCTCGGATTTGGCAAAGGATACTACGACTTCACCCTGGCTGGCCTGCGAGCTGCCGGGCCTGTACGGGCCATTGGTTTGTCTTTCGAAAGCCAACTACTTGCGGTTATCCCCGCACAGGCGCATGATCAGCCGCTCGATGGTCTGGTCACGGAATCCCGTGCTTTGGATTTCCGTCTTAGCTAGGCCCAGCCGCCGGCGGATCATGAACGGCCATGACTTTTACTGTCACGCATGACCCCTCCAATAGCGCTGCCTGCCTGACCCATGTTGGTGCGGTCGACGCGGCGGAAATCCTTGAGTCGAGGGTGAAGTTGCGTGAGGTCGCAATGGCCAATTCAGTTCGCGGGGCCCTGATCAATATAAGTGAGGCCCGTATCACAGCCGAACCGGTTCAGATCATCGACAATGTCCAAGGATTGGTTGATGAACTGGCCCCCGGTGCGAAGCTGGCCTTTGTCGGCCGGGCCGAAGACCAAGAGACCGTGTCCATGATTGTCGCGACCGTGGCGCATTCATCGGGGCGGACGGTCGGCCAGTTCCACGAGCTCGATAAAGCTCTGGGCTGGATCCGGCTGGACTGGGAATCGGCAGTGGCGCAGGGCTGCCTACCGATTATCGAATAGCTGGCCGGGCAAGGCCGATTCACCCGGTCTGGCTGTTGGGGAAGAACCCTTTGAGCCTTTCCTCCCCAAAGCGTTGGGAAGAAAAATCACCACTTATCCCCGTTGCGCACGCCTTTCCTTCTCCCTTGGGAGAAGGTGGCCGGAGGCCGGATGATGGGGATTCCTGCTGCACTCACCGGGATTTACCCCTCACCCTGCCCCTCTCCCAAGGGAGAGGGAAAGTGCATGTCAGCAAAAATCCGCGAAAACTTGTCCCCACCCCTCGCCACCAGGCGATAATGCCCTTGGTTTTCGGGACGGGAGGCACGAGCTCAGTCACTTGTGCCCGGAAACGAGCGGAGCCTGTCCGCGCCTTGGATGTGACACTCCAAAGCTCCGGCAGGGCGTGCGACCAGGTCGCGGGGCACTAAACGACCGACCCCATCTACCTGTCGCATTGGAATCGGGGTGGAGACAGCCCGGGAAAACTCCGAGAACGGGATGTCGGCGATGTCACGTTATTCAAATCAACCCGATGTCGGCATTGTCCGACATCCCGTTCCCTCCCATCCTTCGGCGCAAATGCGTGCGGAGACGAAAAGCCGTGCGCGCATCCCTTTGTCACCCCTGCCACCCGCCTGCGTGGGCGCAGGTTTCCGCCCGGCGCAGGCCGGGCGAAAGTCAGGGGCCTAACTTTTGGCCACATGTGGGTCCCCGCCTTGCGTCCGGCCTTCGCCGGACATCTAGCGGGGATGACAAGCGCGAGGGGGGGGGCGGGACAAAAGAAAGGCGCCCCGCTGGCTGGCGAGGCGCCTTCTCCAATTCGATATAGGGCAGTGCCTAGTAGCGGTAGTGCTCGGCCTTGAACGGGCCGTGCTGCGGCACGCCGATATAGTCGGCTTGCTCTTCCGACAGAACGGTCAGCTTGGCGCCGAGCTTGTCGAGGTGCAGGGCCGCGACCTTTTCGTCGAGATGCTTGGGCAGGATGTAGACCTCGTTGGTGTAGTTCTCGCCCTTGGTCCACAGCTCGATCTGGGCCAGCGTCTGGTTGGTGAAGCTGGCCGACATCACGAAGCTGGGATGGCCGGTGGCATTGCCCAGGTTCACCAGGCGGCCTTCCGACAACAGGATGATGCGATGGCCTTCGGGGAAGTTCACCAGATCGACCTGCGGTTTCACATTGGTCCACTGGTAGTTCTTCAGGCTCTCGACCTGAATTTCGTTGTCGAAATGGCCGATATTGCAGACGATCGCCATGTCCTTCATGGCGCGCATGTGGTCGACGGTGAGGATGTCCTTGTTGCCGGTCGCGGTGACGAAGATGTCCATCTCGCCGATCACGTCCTCGGCCCGGACGACCTCGAAACCATCCATGCAGGCCTGCAGGGCGCAAATCGGGTCGATCTCGGTCACATAGACACGGGCACCGGCACCGGCCAGCGATTCAGCCGAGCCCTTGCCGACATCGCCATAGCCGAAGACCAGGGCCTTCTTGCCGGCCATCATCACGTCAGTGCCGCGACGGATGGCATCGACCAGGCTTTCGCGGCAGCCATAGCGGTTGTCGAATTTCGACTTGGTGACGCTGTCATTGACGTTGATCGCCGGGAAGGGCAGTTCGCCGCGCTTTTGCATCTGGTAAAGGCGCATGACGCCGGTGGTGGTCTCTTCGGACACGCCCTGGATGGCGGCTTTCGCCTTGGCGAACCAGCCCGGGGTCGCGGCAATGCGCTTCTTGATCTGAGCGAACAGGAAGGTCTCTTCCTCGGACTTGGGATGGTTGAGGATGGACGGGTCGTTCTCCGCCTTCTCGCCGAGGATCAGGTACATGGTGGCGTCACCACCATCATCGAGGATCATGTTGGCGGTTTCGCCGTTCGGCCAATGGAAGATGGCGTCGGCATAATCCCAGTATTCTTCAAGCGTCTCGCCCTTGGTGGCAAAGACCGGCACGCCGGTCTCGGCGATCGCGGCGGCGGCGTGGTCCTGGGTCGAAAAGATGTTGCACGAGGCCCAGCGGACTTCGGCGCCCAAAGCGGTCAGGGTCTCGATCAGGATCGCGGTCTGCACGGTCATGTGCAGCGAGCCGGCAATGCGGGCGCCCTTGAGCGGCTGGCTGTCCTTGTATTCTTCGCGCAGCGCCATCAGGCCTGGCATTTCGATCTCGGCCATGTCGAACTCGATCCGGCCCCATTTGGCCAGCGACATGTCCTTGACGATATAGGGTTTGTCCGCAGCAAATTGCGTCATGACCATCAGGTCCTTCTTGTTCGGCGTTCGTAAAATTGCAGGGCGAAGCGATCACGCTCCGTGCATATCAGGGTCAGAGAAGCGAGCGAAGCTCGTCGGCCAGATCGGTGCGTTCCCAGGAGAAACCGCCATCCTCGGCCGGGGTGCGGCCAAAGTGGCCATAGGCGGCGGTGCGGGCATAGATCGGCTTGTTCAGTTGCAGGCGTGTGCGGATGCCACGCGGCGAGAGGTCGGCCAGCTGGCGCAGTGCGTCCTCCAGCTTGGCTTCGTCGACACGGCCGGTCCCGTGCAGGTCGACATAGAGCGAAAGCGGTTTGGACACGCCGATCGCGTAGGAGACCTGGATGGTGCAGCGCTTGGCCAGTTCGGCGGCGACGACATTCTTGGCCAGCCAGCGGCAGGCGTAGGCGGCCGAGCGGTCGACCTTGGTCGGGTCCTTGCCGGAGAAGGCGCCGCCGCCGTGCGGCGCAGCGCCGCCATAGGTGTCGACAATGATCTTGCGTCCGGTCAGCCCGGCATCACCGTCCGGGCCGCCAATGACGAAGGTGCCGGTCGGGTTCACATAAAACTCGTCTTCCGGCGGAAACCAGCCATCGGGCAGGACCTCGGCCACCACCGGGCGGACCAGTTCGCGGATATCGGCCTGGGTCAGCCCGTCCTTGTGCTGGGTCGAGACGACGACCGAGGTCACACCGGCCGGCACGCCGTTCTCATAGCGCATTGTCACCTGGGACTTGGCATCCGGTTCGAACTCCGGACGGGCTCCGGATTTGCGCAGCTCCGCCATGCGTTTGAGGATCTGGTGCGAATAGGTGATCGGCGCCGGCATGAGTTGCGGGGTCTCGTCGGAGGCGTAACCGAACATGATGCCCTGGTCGCCAGCCCCCTCATCCTTGTCGCCGCTGGCATCGACGCCCTGGGCAATGTGAACGGATTGCTCATGCAGGAAGTTCTGCAGGTTCGCCGTCTTCCAATGGAAGCCTTCCTGCTCGTATCCGATGTCCCGGACCGCTTCGCGCGCGGCGGCTTCGATCTCTGCATCGTCGATCTCGGCATCGCAGCGGACTTCGCCGGCCAGCACAATCTGGTTGGTCGTGGTCAGGGTTTCGCAGGCGACACGGGCTTGCGGGTCCTTGCCCAGAAACAGGTCGACAATCGTGTCGGAGATGCGGTCGCACACCTTGTCCGGATGGCCTTCGGAAACGCTTTCGGACGTGAAGATGTAGGAAGAACGGCTCACTGTGGAATCCTCATATAAGGAAATCTTTATATCGTCGGGTAGACCAGATGTGACGCGTGGATGCAAGTCTGGTCCGCTTTGGGGAAGAATTCACCAACCGATATAGGCGCCGCTGTCGAAACAACCAGACCACCCCTAGCCAATCATATCATATAAAGATATCTTTATGTCATGATGTGATTATGATGTAGAGGTGCGATGGGGTCATGGAATGGCCCCGGCGCCTCAACAGCAGCGGGTAAAGGTGTCCAATGGGTGAGCACGGCCAGACAGCGCGGAAACCGGGCGGGTTGTCCGTCTCGTTCGAGTTTTTTCCGCCGAAAACCGATGCGATGGAATCCACCCTGTGGGAGTCGATCTCGCGTCTGGAGCCCCTGCGTCCGGATTTCGTGTCCGTCACTTACGGAGCCGGCGGCTCAACCCGTGACCGGACCCATCGGACCGTGCACAGGATTGTCGAGGAAACCTCCATACCGCCGGCCGCCCATCTGACCTGCGTCAATGCCAGCAAGGCCGAAGTCGATGCCGTCATTCGTGATTATCGGGCCTCGGGGGTGCGTCACATCGTGGCCCTGCGCGGCGATCCGCCGGACGCGATCGGGGGCAGCTATGTCCCGCCGGCCGGTGGCTATGCCAATGCCGCCGAACTCGCGCGGGGCATTTGCGACATCGGGGATTTCGAGATCTCGGTCGGTTGCTATCCGGAAATCCATCCGGAAAGCCCGAACGGCGACTTTGACCTCGACCTGTTGAAAGCCAAGATCGATGCCGGCGCGACGCGGGCGATCACGCAGTTCTTCTTCGATGCCGACGTGTATTTCCGCTTTCGGGATCGGGCGCGCGCGGCCGGTATCTCCATCCCGATTGTTCCGGGCATCATGTTGCAGCCCAATTTCAATGGCCTCAAACGGATTGCCGGCCTGTGTGGCGCCAGCCTGCCGAGATGGTTGCACGACGCCTATGAGGGGCTCGACCAGGACGCCGGGACCCGTCAACTGGTGACGGCGCATGTTGCCGCCAAGCTGTGCGGCAAGCTGCGGAATGGTGGCGTCGATGGCTTCCATTTCTACACGCTCAACCGGGCCGAGCTGGCGCTGTCGACCTGCCAGCTTCTGGGCGTGAAGGCGGGAGACCGCGAACTCCAGGCGGTTGCATCGTGACCCGGGACGATCGCATCGCCGCGCTGGACGCCAAGGCCCGCTCCGGAATACTCATCCTCGACGGGGCCATGGGCACTCAGATCCAGGACCTCAAGCTGGACGAGACCGGCTATCGCGGCACGCGTTTCGCGGACTGGCATTGTCCCATCCAGGGCAATAATGACGTGCTCAACCTGTCCGCCCCGGACGCGGTCAAGGCGATCCACCTGGCCTATTTCGAGGCCGGTGCGGACATCGTCGAGACAAACACATTCTCGGCGACCACTATCGCCCAGGCCGATTACGACATGCAGATCGTTGCCGCGGATATCGCCCGGGAAGGCGCGCGTCTGGCTCGGGAGGCTGCTAACGAGGTTGCGGCGCGGACGGGAAGCGTGCGGGGTGTCGCAGGCGCGATCGGGCCGACCAACAAGACCCTGTCAATCTCGCCGCAGGTCAATGACCCCGGCTATCGCGATGTCGACTTCGAGACGGTTCGCCTGGCCTATTTCGAGCAAGCAGGCGCGATGGCGCCTTTCGTCGATTTCTTCCTGATCGAGACGATCTTCGACACATTGAACGCCAAGGCCGCGATCAAGGCCATCCTGGACCTGCGGGCAAAGACCGGCGAAGACATTCCGATCATTGTCTCCGGCACTATCACCGACCGGTCCGGACGAACCCTGTCCGGGCAGACGGCATCGGCCTTCTGGTATTCGGTGCGTCATGCCCGTCCCTGGGCCGTCGGCTTGAATTGCGCGCTGGGGGCTGACGAAATGCGCCCCTATGTCAGCGAACTGTCCCGCATCGCCGACACGCGCATCATCGCCTATCCCAATGCCGGCCTGCCCAACGACATGGGTGAATATGACGAGACCCCCGACCAGACCGCCGGGCATCTGGGCGAATGGGCGTCCTCCGGCCTGGTCAATATCGTTGGTGGTTGCTGTGGTACCACGCCTGACCACATCCGGGCCATCGCGGCCGCGGCGAAATCGGCGTCGCCGCGTCACCCTGTCAAACACAAGAGCGCCATGATGCTGTCCGGTCTTGAGCCGTTCGAGCTGGCATCCTGAGGCCCGATCCCATGTCCGTATCCGTACCCAGTTTCGTCAATGTCGGCGAGCGAACCAATGTCACCGGCTCGGCCCGCTTCCGCAGGTTGATCACCGAGGGTGATTACGCGGAAGCCGTGTCGGTCGCCCGGCAGCAGGTCGAGAATGGTGCCCAGATCATCGATGTGAACATGGATGAGGGGCTGCTCGACAGCGTCGAGGCGATGACCCGCTTCATGCGCCTGATCGCCGGCGAGCCCGATGTGGCCCGCGTGCCGGTCATGGTCGACAGCTCGAAATGGGAGGTGATCGAGGCCGGTCTGCAGAACACGCAGGGCAAGGCGATCGTCAACTCGATCAGCCTCAAGGAAGGCGAAGCCCAGTTCCGCGAGCAGGCCGGCAAATGCCTGGCCTACGGCGCGGCCGTCGTCGTGATGGCCTTTGACGAGACCGGTCAGGCCGACACGGCTGCCCGGAAATATGAAATCTGCGAGCGCGCCTACCGGATCCTGGTCGACGAGATCGGCTTTCCGGCGGAAGACATCATCTTCGATCCCAATATTTTCGCGGTCGCGACCGGGATAGAGGAGCACAATAATTACGCCGTCGACTTCATTGAGGCGACGCGGCGCATTCGCGAACACCTGCCGCACTGCCATGTGTCGGGCGGACTGTCGAACATATCCTTTTCCTTCCGCGGAAACGAGACCGTGCGCCGGGCCATGCATTCGGTCTTTCTCTATCACGCCATCAAGGCGGGCATGGATATGGGGATCGTCAATGCCGGTCAGCTCGACATCTATGACGATATCGAGCCGGAACTGCGCGAGCTGGTCGAGGATGTCATCCTCAATCGTCGCGACGACGCGACTGACCGCCTGCTGGAGGCTGCCGAGCGCTATCGCGGCAAGGGCGCCGGACCGGCCAAGGTCCGTGACCTGAAATGGCGTGAGGCCCCCGTCGCTGACCGGATCCGCCATGCCCTCGTGCACGGCCTCAACGAGTTCATCGTCGCGGACACCGAAGAGGCCCGCCAGTCTTTCGACCGCCCGTTGCACGTGATTGAAGGCCCGTTGATGGACGGCATGAATGTTGTCGGTGACCTGTTTGGCGATGGCCGGATGTTCCTGCCACAGGTCGTCAAATCGGCGCGGGTGATGAAGCAGGCCGTCGCTCACCTCATTCCGTTCATGGAGGAGGAAAAAGCGCGGTCGGGCGAGCAGGGAAAATCCAACGGCAAGATCGTGATGGCGACCGTGAAGGGCGATGTCCATGATATCGGCAAGAACATTGTCGGCGTGGTGCTGCAGTGCAACGGCTATGACGTCATCGACCTGGGTGTGATGGTGTCGTGTGAGAAAATCCTTCAAACCGCGCGCGAGGAGGGGGCGGATGTCATCGGCCTGTCCGGCCTGATCACGCCATCGCTCGACGAGATGGTCTTCGTGGCCTCGGAGATGGAACGTCTGCAGATCGACATCCCGTTACTGATCGGTGGGGCCACAACCAGCCCCGCGCATACGGCGGTGAAGATCGATCCGGCCATCAACGTCGCGCCGGTCATCCATGTGCTGGACGCCAGTCGGGCCGTGGGGGTGGTCTCCAAGCTGCTGTCGGATCAGCGCGACACGTATGCCGGTGAGGTCAAGGCCGACCTTGCCCGGATCCGTGAGCGTCGCCTGGCGGCCCGGTCGGCCAAGGCCCGCCTGCCGCTCGAACAGGCGCGGGCGAGGGGCTGGCAGTGCGATTGGAACAACTATGTACCGCCGCGCCCGGCCAAGCCCGGTCGCACCACGTTCACGCCCAGCGTGTCCGAGCTGATCGGCTATATCGATTGGACGCCCTTCTTTTTTACCTGGGAACTGAAAGGCAGCTATCCGGCGATCCTCGACGATCCGCGACGCGGGGAGGCGGCGCGGGCCTTGTTCGCCGATGCCCAGGCCATGCTGACGCGCATTGTCGAGGAAGGCTGGCTGGCGCCGCGCGCGGTGGCCGGTTTCTGGCCGGCCAACCGGGTCGGTGATGATGCGGTCCTCTTTACTGACGGGACGCGGACCAGCGAGCTGGCGCGCTTTTACGGCCTGCGCCAGCAAGCGGCGAAGGACAATGACCGCGCCCATCTGTGTCAGTTCGACTTTCTGGCGCCGACCGGTCATGAGGACTGGATCGGCGGTTTCGCCGTGACCGCCGGTGACAATCCCGATCTGGTTGCCCGTTTCGAGGCGGCCAAGGATGATTACAACGCCATCCTGTTCAAGGCGCTGTCCGACCGTATCGCCGAAGCGGCGGCCGAGTGGCTTCACGCGCGTGTTCGCCGTGACCATTGGGGCTATGCACCGGACGAAAGCTCCACCAATCGCGAGTTGATCGCCGAGGCCTATGCCGGCATCCGCCCGGCCCCCGGCTATCCATCGCAACCCGATCATTCCGAGAAACGCACCTTGTTCAACCTGCTCGGCGCGCCGGAAGCGGTCGGCATCGGTCTGACCAATTCCTTCGCGATGACGCCGGCCTCGTCGGTCTCCGGTCTCTACCTTTCCCACCCCGACAGCCATTATTTTGCTGTTGGACGCATCCTGCGAGACCAGGTGGAGGATTACGCCCTACGCAAAGGCTGGACCGTGGCTGAGGCCGAACGATGCCTGGCGCCGATCCTGGATTACGTGCCGGGCGCCGAGAAAGCCGCATGACCCGTTTGCATCAGTGATGACTTGGACATTCACGCCATGATGCGCCATATCCGTCGGCCAACCCGCTGACGGAGCCCTTTTCATGCGCCTGGCCTTTTTCGGAGACATTGTCGGCAAGTCCGGCCGCCGCGCGATCGAGGTTCACCTGCCGCGTGTGAAGGAGGCGTTGAAGCCTGACTTTGTGGTCATCAACGCCGAGAACGCCGCCGCCGGTTTCGGGGTTACGGAAAAGATCTGCAACCAGCTGTTCGAGCTCGGCGCCGATGTGCTCACCCTTGGCAATCACGCGTGGGACCAGCGCGAGACCCTGAGCTATATCGACCGTGAACCGCGCTTGTTGCGACCGGCCAATTATCCGGTCGGGTCGACACCCGGTGCCGGTGCCAATCTCTATGACCTGCCCGACGGTCGCCGGGTTTTCGTGATGAATGTCATGGGCAATCTGTTCATGGAGTCGCTCGACGACCCGTTTACCGCGGTGGAGCGGGAACTCGCGGCAGCACCACTCGGCGTGGTGGCCGATGCGGCGATCATCGATTTTCATGGCGAGGCGACGAGTGAAAAGATGGCGATGGGGGCCTTCTGCGACGGGCGGGCCAGTCTCGTTGTGGGTACGCATACCCATGTGCCGACCGCTGATGCGCGCGTCCTGCCCGGCGGCACCGCCTACCAGACCGATGCCGGCATGTGCGGCGACTATGACAGCGTGATCGGCATGGACAAGGAAGAGCCCATGCGCCGCTTCACGACCCGGATGCGATCCGCCCGGTTCGAGCCGGCCACGGGTGAGGCGACCCTGTGCGGCGTTTTTGTCGAGACCGATGATGCGACCGGTCTGGCGCAGCGCTGTGAGCCCATCCGCTTGGGTGGGCAGCTCTCGGAATGCTTCCCGACCTGATGTGACAATTTTGCTGCGACGCAGCGCAAAGCGTGCGGTTCGCCGCTGCAACCGGTTGATCCCCCTCACCGGGCCGCTAGCGTGAAAGTCAGTCGTGCTGTGACGGTGTTCACAGCGTGTCGGGCATGTTCGGCGGCAGGATAGGTCGAAGAATGGCCCGAGCGTCTCGCCGAAACCGGCCCGGCGCGATGGAGGAGGGGGGAAAGATGTTCAAGCAAACCATCCGGTTCGAGCATGCGCAGGATGCCATGGTGTTCGACAATCACATGGTGGAGTTCCTGCGATCCTGTGAAAGCGGGGCCGACGGGGATGACGCCTGCCTGTTCACCACCCACCTTCAGGACGACCGGGCCCATATCCGGGTCGTGCAGACGGACAGCGCCCGGATGTTGGGACGCTTGTTGAACTATCTCTCAATGCGTAACTTCCCCCCTGCAACGCGTGTCGAACCGGTTCGGGGCGTCATGAGCAATTGATCGCCCCGGCAGCCGGGCGGCTGCGGGGAGACAAGACATGACAACGCGTATCCTGCCAGTGATCATGTCGGGAGGATCAGGCACGCGGCTCTGGCCTCTGTCCCGCGAGGACATGCCCAAACAGCTGCAGGCGCTGACCTCTGATGCCAGCATGCTGGTCGAGACGGCCCGGCGGGTCGCGGGGGAGGGAGATGGCATTGAATTCCTGCCTCCCCTGGTCATTCTCAATGCCAAACAGGTGGATACTGCGCGCGCCCAATTGGCCGGCAACGGGTTTCCCGAGGCCCGTTTCGTGGTCGAGCCCGTGGGGCGCAATACGGCGGCGGTTGCTGCAGCGGCGGCGGAACTGGCCAAGGCCACTGACGGTGCCGACCTCGTTTTGCTCCTGCCGGCGGATCACTTCATCCGGGATGTCGGATCGTTCCGCTCCGCGATCGGGCAGGGCAGTGCCCTGGCGAGAAGCGGTCGCCTGGTGACGTTCGGCATCGAGCCGGATCAACCGCATACGGGCTATGGCTATATCCGGCGCGGCGATGCCAGCGGCCCGGGTTTTGACGTGCGCGCCTTCACAGAAAAACCGGATGCGGCCACAGCGACCGACTTCCTGCGCGTCGGGGGGTACTACTGGAATGCAGGGATTTTCCTGTTTGCACCGGACGCGGTCATTGATGAAATGCACCGGCAATGCCCGGATGTCCTGGCGGCCGTGCGCAAAGCGATCAGCGGCGGACACCAGGCTGGAGTCCGGCTCGATCTTGAGGCCGGGGCCTTTGCCCGTTGCCCGTCCATCTCGTTTGATTATGCCGTCATGGAAGGGACTGACCGTGCGGCTGTCGTGCCGGCTGACATCGGATGGTCGGATGTCGGTTCGTTCGATGCGCTTTGGCAAATCCGCGACAAGGACAGTGCGGGCAATGCCGGAACCGGGGACGTCAATTTCCTCGACGCCCGCCGGTGCTTTGGTTTTGCGACCGACACCCGCGTCGTGTTGTGTGGTGTGAGGGACCTCGTCGTGGTCCAGACCCGCGATGCGGTACTTGTGGCCGACCGCAATGACAGCCAGGCGATCAAGTCAGTGGTCGAGCAGCTCAAGGCCGAAGGGCGGACCGACTTGCTCTGACAGACGCGCGCCGATGTGGCGCAAGGTGTGGCGTTTGCCCGTCATTCTGGGTAAGGAAGGCGCCTCGAATCCGCAGGAACAGGGATCCCGATCATGGCCGGACACTCCAAATGGGCCAATATCCAGCACCGCAAGGGCCGCCAGGACAAGCTGCGTTCAAAGCTCTTCTCGCGCCTCTCCAAGGAAATTTCCATTGCCGCCAAGCTGGGTGGACCGGACGTTGATGCCAATCCGCGCCTTCGTCTCGCTGTCGCCAATGCCAAGGGCCAGTCGATGCCCAAGGACAATATCCAGCGCGCGATCGACAAGGCCTCGGGCGGTGATGACGAGTCTTATGAAGACATCCGCTATGAGGGCTTTGGTCCAGCCGGGACTGGAGTGATCGTCGAAGTTTCGACCGACAACAAGAATCGGGCCGCCGCGGAGGTCCGTACGGCCTTTGCCAAGAATGGCGGCAATCTGGGCGAGACCGGCTCGGTCGCCTTCATGTTCGATAATGTCGGCGAGATCCGGTACCCGCTCTCAAAAGCCGACGAAGACACGATGATGGAAGCCGCCATAGAGGCCGGCGCCGAGGATGTTGCGTCCGAGCCCGGCGATGAGGACAATGAGGGCGAACACGTCATCTATACCGCCCGAGAGGACCTGATGGAGGTTGTCGGGGCGCTGTCCGCGACCTTCGAGGATCCGTCCTCCGCCAAGCTGATCTGGCGTCCGCAAAACCTGATCGAAGTGACCGGCGACAAGGTCGCGACCTTGATGAAGATGATGGAAATGCTGGAAGACAGCGACGACGTGCAGAATGTTTACGCCAATTTCGACATTTCCGACGAGGATATGGCGCAACTGGACTGATTGGCATCTGACAGGCGGGGCGAATGGCGGATTGGGCTTCGAGACTGCGGGAATGGGGCGTCGAGACGGCCCTGCCATTCTGGTCCGAGCGCGCCTGGGACAAGCGGTTCGGCGGCTTTCTGGAATCACTCAGCCTGGACGGGCAACCGGTCACCGGTGATACACGGCGTGTCCGAACCCAGGCTCGCCAGATCTATGTGTTCGCGCGCGCCCATCATGCCGGTTGGAGTGACGGGCTGGACTTGGCGGTGGAAGGCTTCGAGCTGCTTGAACGCCGCGCCCATGCGCCGGACGGAACGCCTGGCTGGGTCCACACACTTACCGCCAGCGGCGAAATCGAAAGCCCGGCGCGTGACCTGTACGACCATGCCTTCATCCTGCTGGCCCTGTCCTGGCTGCACCGGGTCACGCATGACAGTCATTATCGCCAGCTCGCCGACGAGATCCTCATCTATCTCGACACCCACCTGACCCGCCCCCAGGGCGGTTATGCCGAAGCGATCGGAGCTGCCCAGCTACCGCGTCGGCAAAACCCCCACATGCATCTCTTCGAAGCATTGCTGGCCTGGTATGACGCCACCGGAGACCAGACCTTCCTGACCCGCATCGAGGCGATCTACCAGCTGTTCTCGACCCGTTTTCTCGACCGGGATGCGGGGGTCTTGTACGAGTTCTTCGACGCCGATTGGCAGGTCACGGCCGATCCTGCGGGCGCAGTGGTCGAGCCGGGCCATGAAGTCGAATGGATCTGGCTGTTGCATGCCTATCGTGACCACGGCGCAAGCGTGGATGAGACCATTCTCGAATTCCTGCATGCGCATGGCACCGGTATCGGGCGCAATCGCGGGACCGGTTGCCTGGTCGCCACCGTCCGGCCGGACGGCCAGACGCTGGATGCCGGTTCGCGAACCTGGATGCAGACCGAGTGGTTGCGCGCCGCGGCGGCCCGTCAGCGCGCCGGCCACCGGTCGGCCGGTACCGAACTGGAAACCGTCTGCGATCTGCTCTTCCGGCACCATCTTGACCCCGCCATTCCGGGGGGGTGGATCGACCAGATTGATGCCTCCGGACACCGTGTCGCCGATCGCATGCCCGCCAGTACCCTCTATCATGTGCTCGGGGCGGTGGTTGACGCCCATCGGGCCGATACCGAGGTCGCGGAAAGCGCCGCGAAAGTCTTGTGAAGCCGGGGAGCTGCCAATAGGTTGTCCACTCTGATCGTGAGTGCAGGAAGACCCGTGTCCGATACCGAATTGAATGCTCATGCCGTGCGCCTGTCCGGCACCTCCCTTCGCGCGCTGACGGAAGCTGGCGAGGAGCGCTCGCAAGCCCTGATCCTCAAAATTGCCGGTCTTGAACTGGACGCCACGAAACAGCGACTGGACGCGGCCGCGCTGGAAGCCCTGTTTGCCCGGGCCCGCGCGAGCGGACTTGAAAGCAAGCGGGACGCGCTTCTTTCGGGCAAAATTGTGAACGCTACCGAAAACCGACCGGCGCTCCATATGGCCTACCGGGAGGGCGGCGATTTGGCGGGGAGCGACGCGGCGATACTGGTGTCACGCACGCAGGCTGAAACGCGTGCGTTCGCCGACCGTGTCCGCTCGGGCGGGTTTGCGCCGTCCGGGGTGCCGATCAGCCGGGTGGTCAATATCGGGATCGGTGGTTCAGATCTTGGCCCGCGCCTGGTGGGAGATGCCCTGGCTGACCATGCCGCTGATGGGCCGGAACTGCGGTTTGTCGCCAGCCTGGATCCCAGCGATCTGAAGCACGCGGTGGCGGGTGCCGACCCGGCGGCCATCCTGTTCATCGTGGCGTCGAAATCCTTTTCGACACAGGAAACCCTGATGACCGGGGAGGCAGCTCGTGACTGGCTGGCCGGACATGTCGGCGCCGCGCGGGCCGGCGCCCATTTCGCGGCCGCCTCGGCGGCACCGGACAAGGCGAAGGCGTTCGGTATCGATCCGTCCCTGGTGTTTGATTTCCCTGACTGGGTCGGTGGTCGATATTCGGTCTGGAGTGCGGTCGGGCTGGCCCTTGAGATCGGCCTTGGACCGTCAGTCTTCCAGGCTTTCCGCGATGGTGCGCGGGAAATGGATCAGCACTTTGCCTCCGCCCCGCTCGAGCGCAACATGCCGGTTCTCAAGGGCTTGATCGATGTGTGGAACCGGATCGGGATGAATTATCCGGCGCGATGTGTTGCCGCCTATTCGGCGCGTCTGGGCAAGCTGGCGGACTATTTCCAGCAGCTGGAGATGGAATCACTCGGCAAGTCGGTGACCGTTGACGGCCAGCCCGGCCCGACACCCGGCGGCGCCCTCGTCTGGGGAGGCAATGGTACCGAAATCCAGCACTCTTTCTTCCAATGGCTCCATCAGGGTGGCGATGTCGTGCCGGTCGACTTCATTGGCGTGGCCCGCCATTTTGCCAGTTCCGATCCGCGCGAGCGCGCCCTGGCCGCCAACATGGCTGCCCAGGGCGCTGCCTTGCTGGATGGACGCCAGATCGATCCGGCGACCGAGCCGGATCTCGCCAGCCACAAATCAATGCCCGGTAACCGCCCTTCGGCGACCCTGCTCCTGGATGATCTGACCCCGGCGACGCTCGGCGCGCTTATCGCCTTGCATGAACACAAGGTTTTTGTCGAAAGCGTCCTGTACGACATCAATCCGTTCGACCAGTGGGGTGTCGAGCTGGGAAAAGTGCTGACCAAGGGGATTTTGGACGGCGATATATCCAGCTATGACGCGTCCACAAAAGCCTTGCTTGCTAGGACAGGCCTGATATCCGGCTAGCCACCGGCCCGGCGCAGGAGACGCTTCATGACCACGCCTTCAAACCCTGTTTCCATGACCGACATGGCCAATGCCATCCGGGCGCTGTCGATGGATGCGGTCCAGCAAGCCAATTCCGGCCATCCCGGCATGCCAATGGGTATGGCCGACGTGGCCACCGTTTTGTGGTCCAAGCACATGAAATTCGATCCCGCGGCGCCGGCTTGGGCCGATCGTGACCGCTTCGTGCTGTCGGCAGGCCATGGCTCCATGTTGCTTTACTCGATCCTGCACCTCGCCGGGTTCGAGGACATCTCCATGGATGAGTTGAAGAACTTCCGCCAACTGGACAGCCTCACCGCCGGCCACCCGGAATATGGTCACACGCCGGGTGTGGAAGCGACGACCGGGCCGCTGGGGCAGGGGATCTCGATGTCAGTCGGCATGGCCCTGGCCGAGCGCATGATGAACGCGCGCTATGGTGATGACCTCGTCGACCACCGTACCTGGGTCATCGCTTCGGACGGAGACCTGCAGGAAGGCATTTCCCACGAGGCCATTTCCCTGGCCGGGCATCTGGGGCTCAACCGCCTCTGCGTGCTGTGGGACGACAATGAAATTTCCATCGACGGGCCGACCGACCTTTCCGAGAGTACCGATGTCCTCAAGCGCTTCGATGCAGCTGGTTGGTCGGTATCGCGCATTGACGGACATGATCCGGCCGCCATCGATGCCGCCCTGCAGGCTGCGCGTTCGTCCGACAAGCCGGTCCTGATCGCCTGCCGGACAACGATTGGCTTCGGCGCGCCGACCAAGGCGGGAACCGCAGGCAGCCATGGTGCACCGCTGGGGCCCGACGAGATTGCCGGGACGCGCAAGGCGCTTGGCTGGTCAGCCGCTCCATTTGAAATTCCTGCCGAGATCGTGGACGCATGGCGGGCGACCGGTTCGGCAGATGCCCACCAGGCTTGGCAGGACAGGTTGGCCGGCTCGGACCGGGCCGATGATTTCGTGGCCCAGATTTCCGGCGAACCGGGTGAAGCCGAGATCGCTGCGCTGGACGCCTGGCGCAGGAAGGTTGCGGCCGACAAGCCGGTGCTGGCGACCCGGGCCGCTTCCGGCCAGACCCTGGCGGCGATTATCGGTGACTGGCCGAGCCTGGCGGGTGGCTCAGCCGATCTGGCAGGTTCCAACCTCACCAAGACGCCGGATGTCGGCATTGTGAAGGCCGGGGACTATGCCGGCCAGTACATCCATTTCGGTGTGCGCGAGCACGGCATGGCGGCGTGCGCCAATGGCATGTCCCTGCATGGGGGCTTTCGCCCGCATGTCGCGACCTTCCTGGTCTTCGCCGATTATTGCCGCCCGTCGATGCGTCTGTCCTCATTGATGCATCAGCCTGTGGTCTACGTGATGACTCACGATTCGATCGGGCTGGGTGAAGACGGGCCGACCCACCAACCGGTCGAGACACTCGCCTCCTTGCGGGCCATTCCGAACATGCACGTCTTCCGTCCGGCCGATGCGCTTGAAACCGCCGAGGCCTGGGACCTCGCCTTGCGCCGGATCGATGGGCCGTCCGTCCTCGCTCTGTCACGCCAGAAGCTGCCCTTCCTGCGCACGGATGACGGCAGCACCAACCGGTCGTCGCTCGGCGCCTACATCCTGTCGGACGATGCAGGAGCTCCGGATGTCGTACTGGTCGGGACGGGGTCCGAAGTCTGCCTGGCAGTCGAGGCTGCGGACAGCTTGCGTACCAAGGGGCGCAAGGTTCGAGTGGTCTCTGCTCCCTGCCTCGATCTCCTGCTGGAACAGGATGAGTCCTATCTCGAGGAACTTTTCCCGGCCGACATCCCGGTCATCGCCTGCGAAGCGGCGCTGCGGTTTGGCTGGGATCAGGTGATTGGACGCAAGGGCGGATTTGTGGGCATGACCGGCTTTGGCGCCAGTGCCCCGGCGGAACAGCTCTACGCGCATTTCGGGATTACGGCCGCGGCAATCGTCGAGCAGGCTGAAGCGCGTTTGGCCTGATTGGCCTTGACCCGCAGGCAATGCTGCTGACCGGCCTTTTAGCAGTCGATCAGTCGCTGGTTGCGACGCCTGTCGTGCCTGGCGCCTGCAAGGCGGCCTGGACGGACGACTGCGGAAGCCTGGCGATATAGCTGCAATCGGACGAGCCGAACCAGAGGTCCTGGTCGCCGGTCAGGACCATGTTCGAGATGTGGCAGACGCGGTCGTCCGGGTCGTGGATTGAGCCGATGATGGCACCGGACTGCTCGTCGAGTACCGCAATGAACGGGCGTGCCGATCCGCCAACCGGGCGAAGCCAGGCCGGCAGACGGGACACGATCCGGGCCAGCCAGGGATTTTTCCGGATCGTCCGCATTGCCGAACTGCGCCGGGCCGGCAGGGCTACAAAGAGATGCCCGGCATTGTCGGTCGCCAACCCGTCCGGCAAGCCGGGCAGATTGCTGGCAAAGACCTCGGTTTCGCCGCGGCGCGGGCCTTCGATCCAGTGGCGCAATATCCGGTAGCGGAAGGTCTCCGACACATAGATCGACCGTTCGTCCGAGGCGATCGCGACACCGCTGGGAAAATAGAGCCGCTCCGCTGCGAGCCGGGTCTGGTGAGTGCGCGGGTCCCAAACGTAGAGGGCACCATGCGGACGGTTCTCGAGCATGTCGAGCACTTGGCGCCGATCAGACGCTTCGCTGTCCAGGAGTACGGACGGGTCGGTGAAATAAATCTCGCCCTGGCTGGTAACGGCCAGGTCGTTGGCGTACCCGAACGGATAACCGGGCACCCCGACGCTCACCCGCGTTGAGTTTCCGGATCTGACGTTGATCGCAAACAGACCGTCCGGCGTAGTCGCGCCAAGTGTGTTGGGGTTGATCCAGGCGAGGTCGAGGATTGGCAGGTCACCGAGATCGGTGATGGCGGCCGGGTCCAGCGCGATGCCGTTGGCGTCGATCCTGAGAATCTCACCCGCGAGATTGCCATAATAGACCTTGCCGTCCGCACCCAGCGCGAGGCTGCGCGCGGCACCTTGATTGTCCAGCTCGATGAACTGGGCCGACTGAAGGCCGGCGTTGGGTGCGAGTACGCCGGTCATGGCGGGCGGTTCCGGTTCGTCCCAATAGACCGGATTGATCGCCGATGGCCACATCAGCCACAGGACAGCGAAGACCGCTGTCAGGCTGATGATGATCGCTCCAAGACGCATACGCATGCCGACCCGCTTACAATTGTGCAGCCCGAACAGGGTGGGCCGCTTCAAGGGGGCGCATGTACGGTTTTAAACCGCGCACAAACAAGGCACGCAGCGGTTGTGAATTATAACCTGCAAGAAAACCCGCGTTGATCAGACCGGTACGATCAGTCCGAACGCATGGAGTTTGCCGAGCGTTTCGATCGCCGCTGCCTCATCCTGACCGACAAAACTTGCCGCTGTCACCGTTCCGCCGTCGAGCAGGGTGTGGAGACCGGCCTCGGCCTCGGCGGCAAACCGGACTTCGCCGCCAGCTGTGATGATGACATTTTCGGTGTCATCACCGGCAAACCGCCACGGCACAAACGGGCGCAACCGGAACGCCTGGTCCGGTGTTGCAGGTGCCAGGTAATTGCTGATTGCGCCGCGGGTATTGGGAACGCGTGAGCGGATGAAGCTGTCGACAAAGAAGTCCATCGCCCCGTCGACGCTCATCTCGCGGGCCAGCATTTCGGCCATGTCCTTGAATGTCGCCTCGGCATCGGTGCGGTCAAAGTCGGGACGGGCAAAGCCCGGTGGCAGCGAATGCCGCATGGCCGGCGTGCGCAGAGCGACTTCCGAAACCGCCTCCAGCATCAGGTCGGCCCATGTCTTCACGATCAGGCCAAGCGTGATGTGGAGTGACGCTGTGTCCCCATGGGTCCGGGCGTCGTGCATCAAGCCGCGTGGGACATAGATGCATTCGCCGGCCTTGAGGACGAATTCTGCGACCGCTTCACCGGCCTCGTGAGCATCCGGCCGGAAGCCTTCCCCACGGTAGGGGTTTTCAACGGGGGTCTCGTAGAACCGCCACAGCTTCTCGCCCTCGATCTGCATGACGAACACATCGTGATCGTCATAGTGGGTGTTGAAGCCCTGATTGTCCGGCGGGGTGAGGTAGATATTGGTCTGAACGTGACAGCTGAGCAGGGACTCAACCGCACGGCAGAACTCGCCGAGCACGGCGTCCATCATGTGGAGTTGCGGCAGGATGATGGTCGCACCCTGACGGTATTGATTGGCAACGCCGCCACGATCCACATAACCAGTATCAAACATGTAGTCTTCGCGCTGCACCTGGGGCTCGGACCGTGCCATGTCCAGCGAGCCCTCGCGCAGGTCGATGCTGGATACAATGTCGTCGATACGGGCAATCGACAGCAGGCCGGCATACCGGCCCGGGTCCTCGCGATGAACGATCAGCGGCTTCTTCTCGTGGTAGTCACGGAAAAACGTTTCACGATCAATGGGATCGATCATGGCGCGAAACGGATCGGTCAGCCAGAGCGGTGCAGTCATGTTGAAGGTCTCCCCCGAGTGTTCGGAAAATTTTAGCGGCGCCCGTAGCGCTTGTCGCCTGTCTGGGTGTGCACAATTGTGTCGCAGGCATGAAAAACCCCTCGCGCCGGAGCGGGAGGGGTTTTCGTCAGCCTGTGATGCCTAGCAGCGTCGCCCGCCACCGACAGGGTCAGCGTAATTGCCGGTGTCATTGTCGGTGCAAGCACGACCACCGCCGCGTCCGCCTCCGACCGGGTCGGCATAGCGTCCTGAATCATTGTCGGTCGCGCCGCGATAGCTGCCACCACGGCCGCGACCGGCCGGGTCGGCATAACTGCCGCTGTCGCTGTCGGTGATGCCGGAGCTGCCACGGCCACGACCGGCCGGGTCAGCGTAGGCGCCGCTGTCGGCGTCTGTCACGCCGCCACCGCGGCCGCCTCCGACCGGGTCGGCATAGCGACCGGTGTCACTGTCTGTCACACCGCCGCCTCGGCCATTACCGACCGGGTCGGCGTAACGGCCGGTGTCGCTGTCGGTGACGCCAGTTGTGCGGTGTCCGCCGCGACCGGCACCGGCCGGGTCGGCATATCGCCCCGTATCACTGTCGGTATAGCCGGTGGTCGCGCAACCCGCGACGGTTCCGGCGGCACCGGTAACCACGGCCGCTCCCGCGACCCGGGTCAGGAATGAGCGCCGGGAAAGTTTTCCACGTTTGGCCATTGAAGCCTCCTTGTGCCGCCCCGGGCTCGATCCGTTCGAGCCCGGGCTACACCCTGACTAGCGGCAGCGACGTCCGCGGCCGCCTGGATCAGAGTAGGTGCCGGAATCACTGTCTGAACACGAGCGGCGTCCGCGGCCGTTTCCAGCCGGATCAGCATAGGCACCGCTGTCGCTGTCGGTGACGCCTGAGCGGCCACGACCATTGCCAACGGGGTCTGAATAGGTGCCGGTGTCACTGTCGGTGACGCCGGATGTGCGACCACCCCGGCCATTGCCCGCCGGGTCAGCGTAGGATCCGCTGTCGCTATCGGTCAGGCCCGATCGTCCGCGACCATTGCCAGCCGGATCGGCGTAGGCGCCACTGTCGCTGTCCGTGATGCCGGAGCGTCCGCGGCCATTGCCGGCCGGATCCGCATAGGCGCCCGAATCGCTGTCGGTCATTCCCGAGCTGCCGCGACCGTATCCAGCGCGGTCGGCATTGGCGCCACCGTCGCTGTCGGTCGCGCCGGTCCGGCCGTAGCCAGCCCGGTCCGCATAGCTGCCGGAATCACTGTCCGTGCGGCCGGTGTGGTTCTGGGCGCTGGCCGCGCCGGAGACAGCGCCTGCGGCGCCGGTCGCGATCGCGGTGCCAGCCACGCGCGTCAGAAACGAGCGGCGGCTGAGCTTTCCTTTGTTGGCCATGAAGATACCTCTTTATCGTGCCGGGCAATCCCCCACGAATTGCTCGAAGTCCCTCACGATTGAACAAAACAACGGCGCCCGAAGGCGCCGCTGTTCAAGTCTTACAGGCTCGGTCCGCGACCGCGGCCACCCGGGTCGGAACAGCCGGAGCTGTCGGAGTCGGTGTAGCCGGTATTGCCGCGGCCATAGCCGGCCTGGTCGGCGCAGGAACCGCTGTCGCTGTCGGTGCGACCCGTGCGGCTGGTGCCGTGGTTGGCATAATCGTTCGGGTCCGAATCGGAGATGCCGGTACGAGCGACACCATCAACCGGGTCTGCATCCGAATAACGCTGGACAACAGCGGCGCCGGCGACAGTGGCGATGGCGCCGGTTGCGATGGTTCCACCTGCCACACGTGTCAGGAACGAGCGACGGCTGAGTTTGCCTTTTTTGGCCATGTCTGAGTATCCCCCTGGGTCAAATTCGACAGTTGGATCCGGAAATCCGAACCCAATCAAACTGGTATCGAGTTTAGGCGGGGCGGTATCGGCGATCAAACGAAAGCTGAATAAATAAAATCTCATAAAAACAATTGTATACGAGTATTCATGACAATGATACGCAATAAAAGTGACTATGAGAATGGATTGCAGTCGCCAAATGAAGCGAATGCGAATTGTTCTCAAGACTAGTTTGCGGTGTCGGTCGTGGTCGCGCGGGCTGTCGTTCTTGTCTTGTTCCGGTCGCCGGACTGGTGTTAGCTTGTCGGGTCCGGGAGGGGCTGATGGCATTATCCGTGCGAATTCTGGGAATTGACCCCGGCTTGAGGCGAATGGGCTGGGGCATGATCCGCGTTGAAGGCTCGCGGCTCAGCGCGATTGCCCATGGCGTGGTAACACCACCAACATCGGCCCCGTTGTCGCAACGACTGACCCACATTTTCAACGCTGTCGGGGATCTCGTTCGTGAGCATGCCCCGGATGAAGCGGCGATCGAGGAGGCGTTCATGGCGAACAACGCGGCATCGGCCCTCAAGCTCGGTCACGCCAGGGCAGCCGCGCTGCTTGCGCCGGCTCAAGCCGGTTTGCCGGTCGCCGAGTACGCCGCGCGGCTGGTCAAGAAGTCTGTGGTCGGAACAGGGGCGGCCGACAAGGCGCAGGTGGCCGCCATGGTCGGCATCCTGCTCCCGGGCACCAAGGCGACTGCCGATGCGGCCGACGCGCTCGCGATCGCTGTCTGCCATGCCCATCACCGACGGTCGGCCAGCCTGGGGAGCGCGGCATGATCGGCATGCTGAAAGGGACGGTCGAGGCCTTGGGCGCGGACGAGCTGGTGCTGGATGTTGAGGGGGTCGGCTATCTGGTTGGAGCCGGGGCCCGGACGCTGTCCCGGCTCGAGCCCGGTCAGGCCATCGTCCTGCATATCGAGACCCATGTCCGCGAAGACGCGTTCAAACTGTTCGGCTTCCTGGACGATATCGACCGGGCCTGGTTCGTACACTTGCAAAACATCCAGGGCGTCGGCGCCAAGGCCGCCTTCGCCATTCTGGATACTGTGCCGGTCAGCGAGATCGCCAATGCTGCAGCCTTGGGCGACAAGTCGACCTTTGCCCGGGCCAAGGGTGTCGGACCGAAGCTGGCGACGCGGATCGCGACCGAGCTGAAAGACAAGGCACCGCCGACCGGGCGCAGCTTCTCGATCGGCCTGCCCGTCCATGGGGATGAGGCGACGGTCGGCACGCCAACTACCAAGCCGTCAGGTGGCGAGAGTCTCGCCCGGGAGGATGCGGTCTCGGCCCTGGTCAATCTCGGCTACAATGAAGGACAGGCAAGGCAGGCTGTCGCGACGATACTCCGAAGCTCCGGACCCGAGGCACCGCTGGGCGATGTGATCCGGCAGTCCCTGAAAGAACTCGCAACATGACCGGCATCTATCGCGTGGACGCGGGTGATCGGATCACGATAGACCCGGTTCATCATGACTGACGCTTTCGACCAGACAGACACGGATCGGCTGGTGGACCGGGACCTGCAGACCGGCGATGGCCGGGATCGCGCATTGCGCCCGCTCTCCTTCTCGGATTTTGTTGGCCAGAAAGCCTCGATCGCCAACCTCAAGGTCTTCGTCGAGGCTGCAAGACGGCGGGAAGAAGCGCTCGACCATGTCCTGCTGTCCGGTCCTCCGGGATTGGGCAAGACCACGCTTGCCCAGATTGTGGCACGGGAAATGGGCGTCGGATTCCGGGCGACGTCCGGGCCGGTGATTGCAAAGGCGGGCGATCTCGCCGCTATTCTCACCAATCTCGAGCCCCGGGATGTGCTGTTCATCGACGAAATCCACCGTCTGGCGCCAGCGGTCGAAGAAATACTCTACCCGGCGATGGAAGATTTCTGCCTCGATCTGGTCATCGGCGAAGGCCCGTCGGCGCGGACGGTGCGGATCGAGCTGCCGCCCTTCACACTTGTGGGCGCCACGACCCGCGCCGGCTTGCTGGCAACCCCCCTCAGGGATCGATTTGGCGTCCCGGTCCGTCTCGAATTCTATGACGAGGCCGAGCTCGGCTTCATAGTGACGCGCGCTGCGGAAAAACTCGGTATCGGATCCACCCCGGACGGCGCCCGGGAGATAGCCCGCCGGGCACGCGGAACGCCACGAGTCGCTGGTCGTCTGCTGCGACGGGTGCGTGATTTTGCCGAGGCGGAAAGTGCCGAGAAGATCACCGAGGCGGTCGCGGACCGTGCCTTGAAGCGCCTTGAAGTCGACGCGATCGGGCTCGACAGCCTTGATCGCCGCTACCTGCGAGCCCTGACGGAGAGTTTTGGCGGCGGTCCGGTCGGTGTGGAAACCCTGGCGGCAGCCCTCGCCGAGGCCCGGGATGCCCTGGAGGATGTGGTTGAGCCCTTTCTCATCCAGCAGGGCTTTATCCAACGCACTCCGCGTGGTCGCCTGGCAACCGGTCGGGCCTGGGAGCATCTGGGCCTGGTGCCGCCGCAAAGCGTTCCGACGCCGGCACCGGGGGGGCTGTTCGGAAAATGAGCGACATGATGATGCCGGCGACCGGATCAATCGGGCCGGACAAGACGCACCGCTTGCCGGTGCGGGTCTACTATGAGGACACCGATTTTTCGGGCGTCGTCTATCACGCGCGCTATCTCCATTTTTTCGAACGTGGCCGGACAGAGAGCCTGCGCGCCTGTGGCATCCATCATTCCGAGTTGGCGGCGTTGGAGCCGTCCCTGGCATTTGCCGTACGTCGCATGGCGGTCGAATTCGTCCGGGCCGCCCGCGTCGATGACGTGCTGATGGTCGGCACCTGTTTCAGGCCGCCAGTCGGCGCCCGCCTGATGATGGAGCAGACCCTCCATCGAGCCGATGAGCTGGTGGCGTCTGCGACTGTCGAAGCCGTCTGCATAGACGGAACCGGGAGCGCCAAGCGACCACCGCATTGGATGCGGGACAAATGGCGCGAGTATCTGGTCGGCTGAGCCGTCTGCTCATTAACAATGACAACCATTCGGTCGCCAGGACCGCCGCAGTCTCTTGCCGGACGGACCTGCGACAATTACCCCTGTAGATGGCAGGGGGGAATGCTGGTGGCCAAGGTCTGGAAATCATCGGGACGCGCGAAGCGGGCCGCCGCTGATGCGTCGGGTCCACCGCCCAATTTCGAATTCAACGTGGCTCGCGTCCTCCAGGATGGCCCGTTCATGTTCATGCATTCGGTGCACGAACCGGACGAGGGCGGCGAGGTCTGGGTCACAATGAGCCTGATCCGTCGAACGGCCGCCGGCCTGATGAATGTCCAGCGCCAGGTGTCTGCCCGTTTTTCGCCCGAAGGCGAGTACTGCGCCGTGTCCACGGCTGCCGAGCCGGACCGGAAGCTGAAGGATGAAGCCGCGCTCAACAAGGCTCAGGTCAACGCCTTCATCCAGCTGGTGGTTCGGGAGGGTGCCTCCGAGCACCGCGATGCCTTCATAGACCGGGGTCGCTTTGTCACCCACACGCCCGGCACGTGCTGTCGACCCGAGGGCCTCGATGCGCTTGTGGCCCGCCGACGCCCACGGCCCGGCCTTGTCTATCATGGTGTCGACGACATTGTCGGCGAGGGCGCCTATGTTGCGGTCTTCTCCTGCTTCGACATGGATGGCGAAACCTACCGGGCGTGCGACCTGCTGCGCCTGGAAGACGGGCGCATCGTTGAACACTGGGATGTGGTCGAAGCCGTCGCGCCCCACACGGTTGCGCACAACGACGAGACGTGATCGCGCAGTATTTGCGGTTATCACCTCCTGAAATTTGCCGTATTCGATAGGCAGGAACCGTTCCGGGCGGAACGCGTCAGCGCAGGCACAAAGTCTGCATGGCGACGGACGGTTTGTGAAACACGGTATCGGAACCGCGTGCGTGGGTCCGAAGCGCAAGGGTGAGCGTCATGGAGTCTTCTGTCGTCGAAATCGCGCAGGTCGTGGAGGGTTTTTCCTTCTATGCCTTGTTCATGCGCGCCGACTGGGTTGTGAAAGGTGTGATGGGCATTCTGGCCTTCATGTCGGTCTGGTCCTGGGCCATCGCGATCGACAAGTCGCTGCAACTACGTGGCCTGCACTCTAAAGGCCGCCAGTTTGAACGCGAATTCTGGTCCGGTCGGTCGCTGGATGCCTTGGCCGACCAGTTTGCCAAGAATGCCCGCGAGCCGTTTTCACGCGTGTTCGCAGCGGGTTTGCGTGAATGGAAGGGCGACAGCCCGGGTGGGCGTGTCTCCAAGGCTGCAGGGGCTGAAGCCGGTCGTCAGATGACCGAGTCCGAGGGCGGGCTGGGCATCCTGGCAACGATCGCCTCAGCCGCGCCGTTTGTCGGCCTGTTCGGCACGGTCTGGGGCATCATGAACGCCTTCCGCTCTATCGCCGCATCGCAGGACACCAATCTGGCTGTGGTCGCACCGGGTATCGCCGAAGCGCTGTTCGCGACCGCGCTGGGTCTTCTCGCTGCCATCCCGGCGGTGATCTTCTTCAATGCCCTGTCTGCCAATCTTGCCAAATACGGGTCGCGACTCGACGGTTTCGTCGACGAGCTGTCAGCCCTCGCCGACCGCGACGGGGTGTAGGCCGATGGCAGTGTCACTCGATAGTGGCGGATCCGGTCGCGGCCGGGCCCGCTGGAAGCCGAAGGCGGAAATCAATGTCACACCGTTTGTGGACGTGATGCTGGTCCTGCTGATCGTCTTCATGATCACCGCGCCCCTGCTCACGGTGGGCGTTCCGGTCAATCTGCCGGAAACCGAGGCCCGCAACCTGCCGGCTGGCGAGGAACCTCTGACCGTGACCGTCAATGCGGACGGGCTGATCTATCTCCAGGAAACCGAGATTCCGCTGACCGAGCTGGTGCCGCGCCTGCGGGCCATCGCCGGTACGGGTTTTGACGCCCGCATCTATATTCGTGCCGATGATGGTGCCGCTTATGGCGACGTGGCGCGCGTCATGGCGCGCATCAATGCGGCCGGTTTCTCCAATCTGGGCCTGGTGACGGACCCGGTGCAGCAATAGCGGCGACAGTCTGGTGCGTGGTTTTGTCCTCTCCCTTTTCGTACACGGCGGCATCATCGCCGCGGGGCTGATCTATCTGCCCCGCATGACCAGCGTGTTCGAGACGACACCGGTCGTGCCCATCGAGCTGGTGACCTTGGGTGAGACGACCAATATCCGCGCTGCGCGCCCGGATCCCGAGCCGGTCATTGACGACGAGCCGGCTGACACAATTGATGATGCCATTGATGAGCCGGAACAGGCTCCGGCACCCGAGCCCGAGCCGGTCGAACCGGAACCTGAAATCATCGATGAAGCGCCGGAAACGCCCGCGGCCCCTGAACCCGAGCCCGTCGAAGAGGCACCAGTACCCGAGCCACAGCGTCCCGAACCACAGCGCCGTCCGGAACCACAGGCTAGGCCGGCCGAACCCTCCCTGAATGACATGTTGGGTGACCTGTCCAGAAGCGTCGCGGAAACCCGTGACACCCAAGCGGCGGATGAAGGCGCGCGGCGTGAGGCGGTCGGTGATGGCGAGCAGATGACAGCGACCCTGCAGGTGATGCTCCGATCCCACCTGTCCCGTTGCTGGCGCGCGTCGCTGGATGCGCCCGAACCCGACGAGCTGGCAGTGCAACTGGTGTTGAACCTCGACCGGTCCGGCGAACTGACCGGACCGCCACGTCTCACCGACCAGGCACGTATCCTCAATTCGCCCAACCCCTACCTGCGCGTTGCGGGTGAGCGGGCCTTGCGCGCGGCCGTTCAGTGCCAGCCCTATCCGCTGCCACCGGAAGCTTATTCCGAGTGGCGTCAAATTGAGGTCAATTTTTCGCCGTCCTTATACGGTGGCTAGTCACACCCGTCCCGGAGACCCTGTCCCATGACCCGAATTCTCGTCCTGTTTGCAGCCTTGCTGACCCTGTTGGGTTTGAGTTCCGCGTCCCACGCCCAGGAACCACTCCGGGTCGATGTGACCCAGGGTAATCTCGACCCGATGCCGATCGCCGTCCCGGATTTTGTGGGAGCGTCAGACGAGGCGCTGCGTCGCGGCGCCGACATCACCCGGGTTGTTGCCAACGATCTGGCCAGTTCCGGCCTGTTCGCGCCGGTCGACCAGGACGCCTTCATCGAGGACATCGCCAATATCGATCTGCGCCCGCGCTTTTCCGATTGGCGGGTGATCAATGCCGACGCGCTTCTGGTCGGCAGCGTCACCATCCAGGAGGACGGCCGCCTGGTCGTCGGCTTCCGGCTCTGGGATACACGTCTGGAAGAGCAGCTTCTGGGCCTTCAATACCGCACGGCTCCGGAAAACTGGCGCCGCGTGGCCCATCGCTTGGCCGATGCCGTGTATGAGCGCCTGACCGGCGAGACCGGTTATTTCAACACGCGCATCGTCTATGTTTCCGAAGGTCGCGGCATTGAGGGCGAACCGATCCGCCAGCTGGCGCTGATGGACCAGGATGGCGCCAACCCGTCCTTCCTCACCGACCGGTCCTACATGGCCCTGCTGCCCAATTACTCGCCCAGCGCCCAGGAGATCACCTATGTCTCCTTCCTCGACGGCCAGGCGACCACCTATCTCTACAATCTGGAAACCGGTCGCCAGGAGGCCCTGTTCGCGTCCGGCGGCGCCGGCGCGGCCAGCCAGGTCGATCCGGACGGGCAGAGCCTGTCAGCGCGGTTCTCGCCGGACGGGTCGGAACTGGCGGTATCGATCGAGACACGGTCGGGACATGATATTCACCTGTTCGACCTTCAGACACGCAATCTGCAACGCCTGACACAGCACCCGGCGGATGATGTGGAGCCATCTTTCGCCCCGGATGGCGAGCGGATCGTCTTTTCCTCGGCCCGTGGCGGCGGATCGCAACTCTATGTGATGAATCGTGACGGCAGCGACGTTCAGCGGATCACCTTCGGGTCGGGCCGCTATACGACGCCGGTCTGGTCACCGCGCGGCGACCTGATTGCCTTCACCAAGCAGATTGGCGGACAATTCCTGCTCGGCGTTGTGCGTGCCGACGGCTCGGGCATCGAGCGAATCCTCTACGAGGGCTACTTTGTGGACACGCCTGCCTGGTCGCCCAACGGGCGTGTCTTGCTGTTCACACGTGGCGAGCAGCGCGCCAATGGAACCCGCTACGAGATCTGGAGCGTCGACCTTGCCGGCTTCAACCTCAGACGGTTGGCGACCGGTGGCATGGCGTCCGATCCCGCATGGTCGCCCTTGATTGAGTGACGGATTTCTGCGTAACGTTTTGTCTGGTAAGCGGCACCATTGGGGGGGCCGTCGTCGGTTCAGTATCACGCGTGTCGTGATTGGGAGTAAGTCACAGGCCGTGTGTGCTTGGGCTGGATGAGGGTGTAACATTATGAAAATCAAACTGTTTGCTGTTGCGGCGCTTGGGGCATTTGCGACCGCTTGTGCGTCGACGCCGGTCGAGGAAACCGCGCCGGTCCGGGATACACGCCCTGTTGATCGGCCCATCGAGGATACCCGCCCGGTCGAAACCGGACCGACGGCTGGCTCGTCGGCCCATTTTGTGGCCAACGCCGGGGACCGTGTCTTCTACGGCCTCGATCGCCATGATCTTTCCGATGAAGCCCGTGCCACGCTGCGCCGCCAGGCCGCCTGGCTTGCCTCTTACCCGGGCACCCGCATTCTGGTCGCCGGCAATTGCGATGAGCGCGGCACCCGCGAATACAATCTCGCGCTCGGTGCCCGTCGTGCCAGTGCGGCCCGGACATACCTGATCAGCCAGGGCGTTGATCCGTCCCGGATCTCCACGACGTCCTACGGCAAGGAACGTCCGTCCTGCACGCAGTCGTCGGAAAGCTGCTGGGCAGTCAACCGCAATGCGACAACCACGCTGCTGAGCGGCTATACCAACTAGTCGGTTTCCGCTTGAGACAGGAAACGCCCGTGACCTCGTCGTCGCGGGCGTTTTCAATTCCGGCAACAGGCCGTATTTTCGCCGTCCTCTTCCGATAGGTGCGTTTCCATGATCAGACTTATTTGCCTTTCCGCGCTCACGGCGGCGATCGCCCTCAGCGCCCCCTCCCAAGCCCAATCACGCCGGGAACTGGCCGAACGCATCGATGCCACTGAAGTGCGGATCGGCAACCTGGAAGCGGAATTCATGGCCGGCGATCCGGTCGCGGAAGCCTTGATCCGGCGCATGGACGAGCTGGAATACCAGGTCCAGGCCCTGACCGGTGAGACCGAGCGCCTGACCTTCGAAAACCGCCAGTTGCGCCAGCAGCTCGAAACGCTTGAGGCCGAGGCCGAGGCCCGCAGCCAGGCGGCCGTACCGGTCATGGATGATGCCGCCGTCGCCTGGATGAATGAAGGCCTGGATGGCCCCGATGCCGAAGTTGACGGGTCCACGTTGGCCATCGTCGATCCGGACGACCCCCATGCCGAGGCCCGGGCCGCCGCAACCGGCGTGCTGGGCGGCAATGCGGGCGGCGCCCCGTCTGCGCCGCAGATGGATGCGGTCGACCCGACCGTCACTTTCAACGCAGCGCGAGCACGACTGGTCGATAGTGACTTTATCGGGGCGCAGTCCGGATTCGAGTCCTTCATCGCCGACAACCCCGATCATGCCCTGACCGCACAGGCGCAATACTGGTTGGGCGAAACCTTCTACGTGCGCAGTGATTTCACCCGGGCAGCCGACGCCTTCATCGCGTCGCTGCGGCTGCAGCCATCTGGCGAAAAAGCCCCGGATGCCCTGGTCAGACTGGCTGCGTCCCTGCACGGGATGGGGCGGACCGACGATGCCTGTTCGACCCTGGCCCGGTTCGGCCGCCAATTCCCCAATGCCGCGCCAGCGTCGCAAGCGCGGGCGGCCCGGGAATCTGTGCGCGCCAACTGCCGCTAGGCGTGACCGCGCGGGCTGTCGACACCGTCAGGTCAGCGCTCGACCGGATCGCCGGACAGGGGCCGCTCGGCATTGCCTGCTCGGGTGGGGGGGACAGCCTGGCCCTGCTGGTCATGGCTTCAGAGTGGGCCCGTGACTCGGGCCGCGACCTGCATGTCCTGACTGTCGATCATTGTTTGCGATCAACGAGTGGCGATGAGGCGAAGCTGGTCGCAAGGATGGCGTCCCGCTTGGGTTGGCCCTGTTCCATTTTGTACTGGGACGATGCGCGGGTCGGCGGCGGGCTGCAATCGCGTGCCCGGTCTGCCCGCCACCGCTTGTTGGCGAAGGCCTGTCGTGAGAACGGACTGACCGGCCTGGCGCTGGGGCATACCCGCGATGATCAATCGGAAACGCTCTGGCTCCGGCTCGCGGCCGGCGGCAGCTGGCGCAGTGCAGCAGCCATGGGAGAACGGACGCCATCGCCAGCCTGGCCCGAGGGGCGTGACCTGGAGCTGTTGCGACCTTGCCTCGGTGTCACCCGTTCCGAATTGAGGGACGTGTTGAGGGGCGCTGGCGTCGACTGGGTCGATGACCCGTCCAATAAGGATGATCGCTTCGCTCGCATCCGGGCGCGGTCGGACCTTGAGCGACTGCGGCAGGCCGGGTTCGACACAGACCGGTTCGCGGCACTGGCTGACCAACTGGGTCCGATCCAGGCGGTTGAACGGCAAACCGCTTGGCGTTGCGGCCAGACCGCGGTGACGCTGCATGACTGGGGTGGCGCAAGCCTCGACGGATGTGCCTGGTCAGGGATCGCTCCGGCGGCACGCTTGACCATCCTGGACGCCCTGGTGACGGCGGTGTCCGGTCAGCCGGCCAGTCCGTCACGTGGCCGTCTTGAGCCGCTGGATGCAGCCATCCTTGCCGTCGGACCGCTGACCGGTTGCGGTGTCCGGCTCTGGGCCGGTTCGGGCGGGACGATTTGGCTGGTCCGCGACCGCGGCGCGGTACTGGGCCGTGTTGACCATCACGCGTCCGATCCCTGGACAGGCGAGGCTGACGGGACCCGGATATTCGACGGTCGCTTCGAGATTTCTGCCGGCGCACGCAATCTTGACTGGGGAATTTTGGGCGAAACGTATGACGGTCTGTCATCCCGCGCTATATTGAAGTCGGTGCCCGGTGTGGCGCGCGCCGGACTGCTGGTTGCGCGTGATGCGGGGCAGGTCGTCATGGTGGCCGGGATGGGTCCGGTTTCAACGGGCCTCCCGAAAACCGGAGGGGCGACAGACAGACCGATCGCCCGGTCGCTGATCGCGCACAGATATTGCAGGCGTCTGCTTTCGCAAAAGGCGGTCGGATGGTTTGATGAGCCGGAAATGGCCTGAGTGACGCGGCTTGAAGCCGCAGGGCTGCTTGCCCGACTGGCGCCGGAGCGCCGGAGTGCCCATATCTGGTCGGGAATGACCGAATGATTGAACGGAAAAACGCATGCCTATGAGAAATATTGCGATCTGGGCCGTGGTCCTCGTCCTGGTGATGGTCCTGGTACAGATGGTCGGTCGTTCGGCCGATCCGGCCACGACCCAACGCGGGCCGTCCTACTCGGATTTTCTGGATCGGGTGGAGCGCAATGAAATCGAAAGCGCGACCATTCAGGGCGATACGCTGTTCGCCGTGACCGGGTCCGGTGAGCGTTTCGAAGTGGTACTGCCGCCGTCCGATACCGAGACGGTTGGCATCCTGCGCGAAGCCGATGTGAACATCCGCGTCGAAGAACCCTCTGAAGAGGGCAATATCTTTCTGTCCATGCTGTTCAACTGGTTCCCGCTTTTGCTGCTGATCGGTGTGTGGATCTTTTTCATGCGCCAGATGCAGGGTGGCGGCCGCGGCGGCGCCATGGGCTTTGGCAAGTCGAAAGCCCGCCTGCTGACAGAGCACCATGGACGCAAGACCTTCGACGATGTCGCCGGGGTCGATGAAGCCAAGGAAGAGCTCCAGGAAGTTGTCGAGTTCCTGAAGGACCCGTCGAAATTCCAGCGCCTGGGCGGCAAGATCCCCAAGGGCGCCCTGCTGGTCGGTCCTCCGGGTACCGGTAAAACCCTGCTGGCCCGCGCTGTGGCCGGTGAAGCCAATGTGCCCTTCTTCTCGATTTCCGGTTCGGATTTTGTCGAGATGTTTGTCGGCGTCGGTGCCAGCCGTGTCCGCGACATGTTCGAGCAGGCCAAGAAGAACGCGCCCTGCATCATCTTCATTGACGAGATCGACGCCGTTGGCCGTTCGCGCGGCGCCGGTATCGGTGGCGGCAATGACGAGCGCGAACAGACCCTCAACCAGCTGCTGGTCGAGATGGACGGTTTCGAGACCAATGAAGGCATCATCCTGATCGCCGCGACCAACCGTCCTGACGTGCTCGATCCGGCCCTGCGCCGCCCGGGCCGTTTCGACCGCGAAGTCGTTGTCGGCAATCCGGACATTCTGGGTCGTGAGAAAATCCTCAAGGTCCACATGCGCGAAGTGCCGCTGAGCGAGGATGTCGACGTCAAGATCATCGCCCGCGGCACGCCCGGTTTCTCTGGCGCCGATCTGGCCAATCTGGTCAATGAGGCCGCCCTGCTCGCCGCCCGTCGCAACAAGCGCCGTGTTGCCATGCAGGAGTTCGAGGATGCCAAGGACAAGGTCATGATGGGACCGGAGCGTCGGTCCATGGTCATGACCGATGCCGAGAAGAAGCTGACCGCCTATCACGAAGCCGGACACGCCATTGTCGGTCTCAACATGCCGCAGCACGACCCGCTGCACAAAGTCACCATCATCCCGCGTGGCCGAGCCCTCGGCGTGACCTTCAACCTGCCCGAGGCTGACCGTCTCAGCTATTCGCGCCAGTATTGCGTGTCCCGGCTGGCCTCCCTGTTCGGTGGCCGTGAAGCCGAAATCATCGCGTTGGGCCCGGAAAACGTGACCAATGGTGCTGTCAGTGACATCCAGCAGGCCACCGGCATGGCGCGCGCCATGGTGATGGAATGGGGCATGTCCGAAACGCTGGGCCGGGTGCGCTATGAAAACCGCTCCTACGAAGCCCCGGCGATCTCCCCGGACACGTCCGAGCTGATCGACAAGGAGGTCCGCTCCCTGATCGAGGATGCCGAAACAACCGCGCGCCGTATCCTGACCGAGCGTCGGGCCGATCTCGACACGCTGGCCGAAGGTCTGCTGGAGTTCGAGATCCTGTCCGGCCAGGAGGTCAAGGACCTGCTGGACGGCAAGCGTCCTGAACGTCCGGACGAAACAACGCCGCCGCCGAATGATACGCCGAGCAGTGCCGTGCCAAGCACGGACGAAGAGCCGGACACCGGTCCGGAACCGCAAGGCGCCTGATCGGCCAGGCGCCAAAGAGACAAGACCCCGGATCCGCAAGGGTCCGGGGTTTTTCTTTGCCTTGCCGGAGGTTCGGGGTCGGCGTCAGGGTGTGCATCCATGTGGCGGCTTTTCAATTGTCGCGGCGAGGCGGTGCAGCGTATATCAGGGACAGGCAGTAGCTCCGCTGTCGCCGAGAAACGCTACGACATGGCCAAATTCCGTTCCCGTCGCCAAACCGGTCTGCCCTTCGTGATGGGCGTGTTGAATGTCACGCCGGACAGTTTTTCCGATGGCGGCGATTTCATCGACCAGGAAGCAGCGGTCGCGCGCGGTCTTGAAATGCTGGCGAACGGGGCGGACGTCATTGATGTCGGCGGCGAGTCGACCCGGCCGGGGGCCGCTCCGGTCACCGAAAAGGAAGAGATGCGCCGCGTCCTGCCGGTCATCAAGGCCCTGCGCGAGCGCACCGCGGCCCGCATTTCCATCGACACGTTCAAGCCTGTCGTGGCCCGCGCGGCGGTCGAGGCCGGGGCGGATATCTGGAATGATGTCATGGCCCTGCGCGCTGATGGCGCAGTTGAGGCGGCGGCCGAGCTGGGCGTGCCGGTGATCATGATGCACATGTCCGGCACGCCGCAGACCATGCAGGCCAATCCGCAATACGAGGACGTTGTGTCTGAGGTCTGCGATTTCCTGACTCAGCGCGCCGATATCGCAATGGCCAAGGGAGTCAGTGCGGACAGTATCTGGCTCGATCCGGGTATCGGCTTTGGCAAGTCACTCGATCACAACCTGGCGCTCATGCATGATCTCGATCAGGTCATCGGGCTGGGTTATCCGGTCCTTTTCGGCGCTTCGCGCAAACGCTTCATCGCGGCCATTGACGAGGGAGCGGCCGAGCTGGAGCGCCTCGGTGGGTCACTGGCGGCGGCCTTGCGGGCGGCGTCGGTCGGGGCGGCAATGGTCCGGGTGCATGATGTCCGCATGACGGTCCAGGCGCTCAAGGTCCAGGCGGCCATCCGCAAGGGGCGCGCCTGAATGGGTTACACGCTGTACGGCAAGGCGGGTTTTGGCTCGGTCTGCGTCGAGGCGGCGCTTGAACTGGTTGGCGCGGACTATGAGTTCGTCGAGGCCGACCCACTCGGTGACAAAGGTGAGCAGCGCCGGGTGCGGGCGGTCAATCCGGCCGGCCAGGTGCCGGCGCTGATCCTGCCGGACGACAGCCTGATGACCGAAAGTGCCGCCATCCTGATCTGGTTGGGGGATCGCTATCCGCAAGCCGGTCTGGCGCCGGCCTTTGATACGCCGGCGCGCGCCGTGTATCTGCGCTGGTTGTTGTTCTGCGCCTCGGCCATCTATTCGACCTTCACCCTCTCGGACGGACCGGAACGCTTCCACCCCGACAGCCGGACGCACGACATCCTGCTGGCCAGGGCCAATCAGCGACGGCTGGACCTGTGGACCTTGATGAACGACGCCTTCGACGGGCGGTCGGGTGTGTTTCTTCTGGGGGACCGAATGAGTCTGCTGGATGTCTATGTGGCAATGATCAGTCGCTGGGATCCGGGGCGGGCAGCCTTCGCCGAGGCCGCACCGGCGCTGGTGTCGGCAGTCGAAGCGACCGAGGCCGATCCGGTTGTCGCCGAGGTCTGGGCCCGCAATTTCCGGATGGATGGCTGACCGGCATGGCGTTTCTCACCAATCCCTGGACGTTGCTGGTGCTTGGTGGCATTTGCGAGATGGGCTGGGCGCTGGGCTTCAAATATGTCCGCAGCGACGCGCCCTGGTGGCAACATGCGGCGGTGCTGGCCGTTCTGGCAGCATCGATGGCGCTGTTGTGGGTGGCCATGAAATCCCTGCCCGCCGGCACCGCCTACGCGGTATGGACCGGGATCGGGGCGCTCGGCGTCGCCACGCTCGGTATTCTCGTCTTCAACGAACCGGCCACACACATGCGGCTCTTCTTCCTGGCCCTGATCCTGATCGGGATCATCGGCCTGAAGGCGGTCAGCGGCGAGAGCTAGCCGAACGGATCATCGATCGAGTGCGACGGCTCGGTGAACCAGCGCGGACCGGTCGGGGTCATGTAGAAATGATCCTCCAGCCGGATGCCGAACTCGCCCGGCACACAGATCATCGGCTCGTTGGAAAAGCACATGCCGGCCTCCAGCGGTGTGTCGTCCCCGCCGACCAGGTAGGGCCCTTCGTGGATGTCCAGGCCGATACCGTGACCGGTCCGGTGCGGAATGCCGGGCAGGGTATAGTCGGGACCCAGCCCCCGCTGTTCGGCCTCGGTGCGCGCGGCGGCATCGACCGCGCTGCAGGCGACCCCGATCTGCGCCGCCTGGAAGGCCGCCAGCTGACAGGCCTTCTCGGCGTCCCAGATCTCGCGCTGATGGTCGGTCGGCTCACCGAACACATAGCTGCGCGTGATGTCGGACTGATAGCCGTGAATGGCACAGCCGGTATCGATCAACACCATATCGCCTTCATTCAGCGTCTTGGGATTGGCGACACCGTGCGGGAAGGCCGTGTCCGGCCCGAACAGGACGATGCAGAAAGTCGAACCGCCCGGTGCGCCGACGGCCTTGTGCGCGGCGTGGATGAAGTCTGTAACTTCGCCGGTGGATATGCCCGGGCGCAGGACGCGTGCGACCGCAGCATGCACGTCGAGTGTCGCCGTCTTGGTTGCCTGCATCAAGGCGATCTCCTCGGCATCCTTGATCATGCGGCCGGACAGGATGAGCTCGCTGGCATCGCTGGTCTCGCCCGCGCAGGCTGCTGAAATGGCGTTGGCAGTGACCAAGGGTGTCGTCGGGTCCAACCCGATCCGCCCGTTCGCGCCGTCGAGGCCGGCCAGCAATGCGAACGGGGATTCATGCTCTTCCCAGCCAGCCAGCGGGGCCGGTAGCTGCATGAAGGCCTCCAAGGTGCCGGTCTCGAAGGCCGGACCGAGATAGGTCAGACCGCCATCGGCGGTGACAAGGGCGCCGACCAGGCGCTCCGAGGCGCGCCAGCGCAGGCCGGTATAATAGGTCAGATTGGTTCCGGCATTGAGCCAGACCGCATCCAGACCGGCGGTTTTCATGCGTTTGCGCAGCGCGTCGAGGCGTTCGGTGAGACGCTCGGTTGATATCGGCTGACAATGGCTGAGTTGGTCTGTGAGCCGTCCGAGTTCCGCTTCAGCGGTCGAACCGCCTACACCGCGTGTCATTGAGCTGACTGGCATTTGTGTCTCCCGAAAAAGGGTCTGCTGTTCAGACCGGCGGCGGTCAGAGCGTTTCCAGGATCGCCTCGACGCGTTTCATGTCGTCGGGCAGCTCGCTTTCAAACCGCAATGCCTCGCCGGTCACCGGATGCTCGAAACCCAGGATGGCGGCGTGGAGGGCCTGGCGGCGAAAGGCGCGCAGCGTCCCGCTGTCATCATCATACTCCAGCAGCCGCCCGCGCTTCTGGCCGTAGACCGGGTCTCCCAGCAAAGGACAGTTTATATGCGCCATGTGGACACGGATCTGGTGCGTGCGACCGGTTTCAAGCCGACACTCGACCTTGGCTGCCATGCCCGTCCCGATCGCGGCTCCCTCGGCCTGGCCGAAGCGTTTCAGCGTGGTGTAATTGGTGATCGCATGCTTGCCGGCTTCCGAATTGGGGTCGTGCGGAACCTCGAACTTCTTGCGGTCTCGCGAGGAGCGGGCCAGCTGCGTCGCGATCCGCCCCGCCTTCGGGCTGGGCGCGTTGCGGGTGAAGGCGATATAGGCGCGTTCAACGGTGTGACGGGCGAACTGGATGCTCAGCCCCTTGTGCGCCACATCCGATTTGGCCACCACCATGACGCCGGAGGTCTCCTTGTCGAGCCGATGCACGATTCCGGGACGTTCGACGCCGCCAATGCCGGACAGGGACCCGGCGCAGTGGTGCAGGAGGCCGTGCACCAGTGTCCCGGTCCAGTTGCCGGCGGCCGGATGGACCGACAGGCCGGCCGGCTTGTTGAGCACGATCAGGTGCCCGTCCTCGTGCAGGACATCGAGATCCATGGGCTCCGGCACCGGTGTATCGGCTCGCGGTTCCGGAATGCCGACGGCATACAGCCCGCCGGCCATCACCTTGGCGGACGGGTCTGTCACGGCGATTCCGTCCAGCGAAACCTGACCGCCTTCAATCAGGGTCTTGAGGCGGGAGCGCGAGAGCGACTCCACGGAGGCGGCCAGCCAACGATCCAGGCGCTGCCCGGCATCTTCGTCGGCGGCTTCAAGTGTGCGGGTTTCGGCGATATCGGTCATGCGGCGACACTCTCCCAGCTGATGCCCGAATGCAACGCGTCCGCTGATCCATGCAGCCGGTGACTTAGCTGTCACGCGCGTTCAGGCAAAGTGTCATCGCCAGCGGGCGGGCGGGATAACCCGATCACGGTGGGACGCACGGCTGTTCGCTGGCGGCCATCAATGCGGCGCGAGCGCTTGCAAGACCACGCCTGCTGCGTCCATTCTGGCGCCCGAATTCAATGTGACGCGACCAGCATCGATGGCGCGGTGGGGACCTATCATGACCAAGACAAATCTGACACGCCGGACTGCCCTGATCGGTGCCGCCGGCGCTGGCCTCGCCGTTTCGTCCTGCTCGAAGTCACCGGACGTGTTCCAGCCGGTCGACAATGGTCATTTCAATCACGGTGTGGCGTCCGGCGATCCGGACCAGTCCAGCGTCATGTTGTGGACAGCTCTGACCAATGACGGCGGTGGCTACCGCGGGGTGGAAGTGGCACGGGACGAGACCTTCACCGACATTGTTTTCGAGCAGGGTGACGCGATCCGCTATGTGATGATGCAGCCGTTGGGAACGCTGAAAATCCTGGCGACCGGCCTCGAGCCTGGCGCGACCTATTACTACCGTTTCCGCCTCAATGACGCGTACTCGCCCATCGGCGTAACCCGCACCCTGCCGGAAGGCGCGCTGGACCAGTACCGGATCGGCGTCTTCTCCTGTTCCAACTTCCCGGCGGGTCATTTCAACGTCTATCGGGAAGCCGCCGTCAATGGCGATCTCGACCTGGTCATCCATCTGGGTGATTACTTCTATGAGTACGGGGCCGGGCAGTATGCGACCGGGAATTCGGAAGCCATGAACCGGGTGCCCTCGCCAGCGCACGAAATCATCAGCCATGCCGACTATGTCGAGCGCCATGCCCAGTACAAATCCGACCCGGACCTGCAGGCCCTGCACGCAGCCGCTCCCTGGATCATGGCTTGGGATGATCACGAGACCGCCAATGATGCCTGGCGCGATGGTGCCGAGAACCATGATGAAAGCGAGGAGGGCGCCTGGGCCGACCGGCGCCTGGCAGCCCTGCGCGCCTGGTATGACTGGCAGCCCGTCCGCGAGCCGGAGAACGACCTGCGCCAGCGGCGCGGTCATTTCGAGATCGGTGATCTGGCCACGCTGTGCCTGCTGGAGAGCCGGCTGATCGCTCGCGATGAGCAGGTCGGACTGGACAGCTTCCCGCTGGCCTCCGATGCCGACGACACCGACCCCGCCAATCTGGAAGCGGTCGCGGCCTGGAAGCGGGACGTCATCGGTGACGAGGACCGGACGCTGCTGGGGCCGGATCAGATCGACGATATCCAGTCAGCTTGCGGCGCCTCCAGGGCGGCCGGCAAGCCGTGGCGCATTCTCGCCAACCAGGTCATCATGGGGCGCGTCGATTTCCCGAACTTTGCCACGGAAATGCCCGGCTGGCTGCGCTGGTGGGCGACGCGCAACAACGAGTTCGCCCGCAATTTCATCATGAGCACGCGGTTCGGGGTCCCGTTTGGTCTGGACATGTGGGATGGCTATCCGGTGGAACGCGATCGGCTCTATGCGGCCTTGCGCGCGGTCGATGCCGACATCATCACCCTGACCGGGGATGTGCATTCTTTCTGGGCCAATGACCTCATCGATGGCGATGGCACCCGGATCGGCACCGAGCTGGTTGCGGCTTCGGTGACCAGCCCGTCACCGTTCTCCGGTTTCAAGGCACCCGGCGTTGACTACGGCCAGATGATGGTCGAGGCGAATGCCGATGTCGCTCACTGCAACATGGAAGATCACGGCTATATCCGCCTGACCCTGACGCCCGACGCAGCCGACGCCGAGTACATCAAGGTCAGCGATATCCTGACCCGCGATTATCGCGCCAGCGTTGAAAGCCGGTGGCGGGTGCTTCCTGCGGTCAACGGAGCGGTTCCGGCGATGGAGCGCGTCGGTTGAAGCCGGCACCGGACGCGGACGGCAACGTGCCCGTCGGCTGGGACAGGCTGTTTTGATAGCTCACCCAGAAGTCAATCATGGCAGGCCAGATTCGGTTGACGAGCTCGATCGGCAAGCCATGCAGTTCAGCCGACCGACGGGCATTGGACAGCACCGCCTCCTGACGTTCGGCGTCAACGATTGCAAGGTTTGAGGAGGCCTTCAGTCGCGCCGCCCGGGTCACCAGGCGGTGCCGCCGCGCCAGCAGGCTGGCCAGGGCCGCGTCGACGGCGTCGATTTCCCGGCGGACCCGATCGAGCGGCGACCGTGTCATTGCGTCGACCACTCCATGCCCGGCCGCGCGCCGAGATAACCGTTGACCACGGGGCGGTCGAGTACATCGGCTGTCAGCGCATCCTTGAGCTCCGGAGGAGCGATCTGATCGTCGAGAAAACTCCGGAAGACTGCGGCTACCCGAACCATGTCAACCGTATGCGGTGACAGGCGCACGGCGGCGATGCCGGCGCGCCGCAAGTCAAACGAGGGTGTTGTCGCCAGGTGAACGCCGTCCGACAGGGTCTGCAGGCCGTTGAAGGCAAGAAATGCGGCGCCGTCGACAGTGCTGACGGTTTTCCCGTCCGGGTCCTCTTCACAGAAATAACGGCAACTGTCCTTGTTCAGACCGTGAAAACGCGCGTGGTAGCAGCGACCGGAATGAGCCAGTGGCAGCCGACCGAAGCCGAACAGCTCGATCAGAATGTCCGGGCGTGCGGCATGGACCGCGCGGATCGCATCGAGTGACATTTCAACCGGCGGGCACCAGCGGATGCAGCCCTCATCCTGCAGCGCAGCGAGGGCGGTTTCATTGTAGATGTTGAGCATCGGGCCTGCTGTAAAAGCCTTGCCATTCCGTGCGGCGAGCGCGCCGACATCATTGACCTCGATTTCGGAGTCGAAGGTGGACAGCGCTGCGGTGGCGTTGCGTTCGCGCTTGTTGGTTGGCGAGCAGAGCGTGGACCAGACTACGGTCTTGCCAGCACGCTCCAGCCGTTCCGCTGCATCCACCAGGGTTGCTTCCAGCAGCGGGCTGCGTTTGCCGCACACAACCTCACCCACATAAACGCGATCAATGACGGATTCGTCGGCTATGCGTGCGTAGAAATCGGCCAGGGTCTGAACCGGCCAGTTGAAAAACAGGGGGCCGAGTGTGAGTTCAATGGATCCGGTCATCGCCACGTCTTCCTGTATGCGCCGGTCGTAGACCGGTGCCCTTCCGTCATGTCGTCCAGGGCCGCAGCTTGCGACAGGCGGTTGCCGTCCCCCGTCTGCAGTTGATCAATGGCATTGCGAAACTCCCGGGTGACCCGTTCGACATAGGCCTTGCCGCGTTGGCGACCCTCGATTTTCAGGGCTGTGACTCCTGCGTCGGCAAGCTCGGGAAGGACGTCCAGCGTGTTCAGGCTGACCGGGTCCTCGAACAGGTGCGCCGTCTTGCCGCCTGCACTGAACTTTCCTTTGCACAAGGTCGGATATCCGATCGGCTTGCTGTGGGTTTCGCATTGAATGGTGAGGCCCGACAGCCGCGCTGACTTGTACTCGGCATCGCGGGTGTAACTGACAGCCTCGGCCGGCGAGCAGACGCCCGACAGGTTGGGTGACCGCCCGGTGACAAAGGATGACAGGTGGCAGCGCCCCTCGGTCATCACGCACAGGCCGCCGAACGCGAAGGCTTCAATCTCGACATTCACCTCGGCGGCGAGGGTGCCGATTTCGGGAATGCTGAGAATGCGCGGCAAGACCACACGCTTGACGCCAAACCGGCGGGCGTAGAACTCGACCGCTTCGGCTGTTCCGGCGGCCGCCTGAACGGACAGGTGGAGGCGCAGGTCGGGATAGCGCTCTGCCGCATGATCCAGCACACCGATATCGGCGGCGACGATCGCGTCTGCGCCTGCCTCACGGGCGCAGCGGACGGCATTTTTCCAGGGCCCCGTATGACCTGCGGCAGCGAATGTATTGATGGCCACTATCACACGGGCGCCGAACGCATGGGCGAATTCGACGGCGTCCCCCAGCTCGGCTTCAGAGAAGTTGAGGCCGGGAAAATTGCGGGCATTGGTTTCGTCACGCAGGCCGCAGTAAACAGTGTCTGCACCCGCGCGGACCGCCGCCTTGAGTGTCGCGGGTGTGCCGGCAGGTGCCACCAATTCGAAGGGGGAAGGTTGCATTCATCGGGCTCCTTGCCGCACGGGATGATCAGATCCGGCGTGCCAGCGAGGCCGGCTCGGGAGATCCAGCGGGAGAAGGTCGGCGAGTGTCAGCTCGGCCTCTTCAAGGGCATTGCGCAAGCCGACAACCAGCCCGGTGTCTCCTTCGATCCACAGGTCGTTCGAGAAGAAGACCGCATCGCCGTCCTCGCGGCCTTCGAAGACATTGATCAAGGTCCGGATCGGCGCCTCAATCCTCGCATCACTCGGCCGGGTGTCGCGGCAGGCGACGGCCCGGACACGCGGATCGCGCCCGCCCAGCGAGATCAGGAAGCGGACAGGCATATCGGTTGGCGAAATGCAGATGGTCCGGTCTTGCGACAGGTTCATCCGGTCGAAAACATCGGGTCGATTGCGGAAAATCCGGCGCAAGGCGGCCGACAGGCCCAGCGACACCGGTAGCAGCATGACGTCGCATGCACCTTGAACGAGGCTCGTATGCACGGCCTGCACGCTGGGCAGGCGAGGACGGGAATGGATGTTTCGTCGTGCTGGCATGGTCCGTGGATCTCATTGGGGGCTTTGACGTTTCAGGCCCCTGTCATGACATCGATACACTCCTGAATTGATATTTATCAAGTATTGCGGATGCGACAAACGCGCACATCGAACGGGTTTGCAGCGACCGTTGAAGTCCCATCGCAATGCTGTGGGGCGTATCAAGGATGTTGCCGGGCGGCGCGCCGGCGCGCTCGACCATGCGCATGAAGCTGTCACGCGGATTGGAGTTGGCCTTGTGCCCGCTGCCAACCGGAGAGGCATCGGCCAGGCGTGCCTTCGGGGTCAAAATTAGGTCTTCACGGTCCCGACGGTTAGTTTGACTGTCGTGGAAACGGAGATTGGCGATGCGCAGCTATCTGTTGGGCGCTCTGTTTGGCCTGCTGGCAGGGAGTGTTTCGGCACAGGATATCCAGACGATCGAGCGACCGTTGATCATCGTCGAGCTGCGCGGCGAGGCACCGGGCTGGGCGCCCGAGATCGTGATCGAGCTCGATGGTGCCGAATTGTTGCGCACGCGCGTATCGTCACGATGGCAGGACGTCGCGGTGCGGCTGCCCGATGGCCATGAAAACGCCAGAGCTGTGAGTGTCGGGCATGTGACGGAACGCTGCTCCGGCAACAGTCTATTTTGCAACTCCGCTCAGGCCGAAGTGTTTCTGCGTGAAATCACGTTCGCGGGCGACAGCCTGCGCGCCTCCAATGCCACAATCGAGCGTTCAGGCGAACGGCTTTCCCCGGGCGAGACCCGGTATTTCCTGCGGGGTATTGAGTTCAGCCAGGCAGACCAAACCGCCGAGGGTATCGCCTATGTGGACGATCTGCTTCAGGCAGGCGAGCAATCCGCAGCGGACGCGAATGACAAGCCGCAGCCTTGCCAAGGCGGGGATACCCGTTGTGAAACCGACGAGACCGGGGACATCGAACGCCCCCATGGCCTGGATGTTGATTGCGATCCCGACATTCTGGCTAGTGAGCCAGACGACGCCGAATTTCGCCGCCTCAACGCCTTGCTGGCAGCCCGGATGTCGATCCTGGATGAGGTGCACGCAGCGCAGGAGGGCTATGAAGATCTGAAACTCGAGCTTTGGCATGAAAACCCGGACAATCACTATCCGGGAATGGATGAGGCGCCGCGATTTCTGGAGCTCATGCCGGACGACATTGAGGCGGCATCCCTGTCGGATTTCCAAGCGGGCATCGCTCATCTGCGAGGGTTGGCCTCGCTTCCTGCAGCCCCATACGGGGCCGGCGCCATCGAGCCGGCTGCGATCAACGAGGCCATTGGCTGGCACGCGCGGTTCATAGCCGCGCTCGAGCGCCTGGAACGCGCCGAGCGGGCCATGAGCGATCTTCGTGCAGCCCTCAGCTGCGACTGACTAGCCTAGGCGCGCTCGACCAGGCGCATGAAGCGATCCTTGAGATCGCGGTCATTGCGGAATTCGCCGGTGAAGGTGGTGGTGATGGTCGAGACATTCGGGTGGTGCACGCCACGCGTGGTCATGCACTGGTGCTTGGCATCGACCAGAACGGCGACGCCGCGCGGTTCCATCGCTTCGGTCAGCGCGTCGGCGATCTGGGCGGTCATGGTCTCCTGCGTCTGCATGCGCTTGGAGAAAATCTCCACCACGCGGGCGATCTTGGAGATGCCGACCACGGCTTTCGACGGCAGGTAGGCGACATGGGCCACACCCATGATCGGCGCGAGGTGGTGTTCGCAATGGCTCTCGACATCAATATTGGTCAGCATGACCATGTCGTCATAGCCCTGCACGTCCTCGAACGTCTTGCCGAGTGCCTTGAGCGGGTCGGCGTCGTAGCCGGAGAACCATTCTTCATAGGCCTTGACCACGCGCTTGGGCGTGTCGAGCAGGCCTTCGCGGCTTGGGTCATCACCGGCCCAGGAGATCAGGGTGCGTACGGCAGCTTCGGCTTCTTCACGGCTAGGCTTGGTCTTGGCGGCGGCTGCCAAGCGGGCAGCGTCAGGGGTCATGGCGTCCATCCTTGCGGATCCTTTCGTTGACGGGTCGGCCTGCCATTTACGGGCAAACCGTAGTTCCGGTTTCCGGATCGCGGATATTGATGACAGATGAAACCTGCCGCGACCTGTAATCCTGTGCTATTGCGCCTGCGCGCACGGCGTTATTTAGGCGCTGGCGGCGCGGTTTCCAATCATTGTGCCGCATGCGGCACGAAATTTTTCAGTATCACACCAGACCAAAGACGGGTTTCCCCATGACTTCGCTCACCCTTTTCGACACGATGGCGCGCCGCAAGCGCGACTTCGAACCGACCGATCCTGGCCGGGTGACAATGTATGTCTGCGGACCGACCGTCTATTCCTACGCCCATATCGGCAATGCCCGTCCGGCGGTCGTCTTCGACACGCTGTTCCGCGTCCTGCGTCGCCTTTATGGCGAGGACCAGGTGATTTACGCCCGCAACATCACAGATGTGGACGACAGGATCATCGAGACGGCGCGCGAGAGCGGCAAGCCGATCGAGGATATCACCTCCCATTATGCCGACATCTACCGGGCCGACATGGGCACGCTGGGTGTCACCCTGCCGACCATCGAGCCGCACGCGACCGGCCACATCCCCGAGATGATCGGCATGGTGCAAAACCTCGTCTACAGCGGTCACGCCTACGAAGCCGACGGTCATGTCCTGTTCGACGTGTCGTCCTACGAGAAATACGGGCGGCTCTCCAACCGTGATCTCGACGAGATGATTGCCGGGGCACGGGTCGAAGTGGCGAGCTACAAGCGCAGCCCGGCCGATTTCGTGCTGTGGAAACCGGCCAAGGATGACGAGCCCGGCTGGGACAGCCCCTGGGGCCGTGGTCGTCCGGGCTGGCACCTCGAGTGCTCGGCGATGAGCGAGAAGCATCTGGGCAAGACGATCGACATTCATGGCGGCGGAACCGACCTGGTCTTCCCGCACCATGAAAACGAGATCGCCCAGTCGGTCTGCGCCCACAAGGGCGCCCCGATGGCCAATTACTGGCTGCATAACGGTTTTCTGACCATGGGCACCGACAAGATGTCCAAGTCACTGGGCAATGTTCAGCTGGTGCATGACCTGATCAAGGATCATCCCGGTGAAGTGCTGCGCTATGCGCTGCTGACGGCGCATTACCGTGCGCCGCTGACCTGGACGGCAGACCTGCTGGCCAAGACCCGTCGCTCGCTTGACCGGATCTATGGTGTCCTGCGCCGTCTCGGCGATGTCGAAGCGACGCCTGGCGATGTGCCCGCGGGTTTCCTGGAGGCCCTGCACGACGATCTCAACACGCCCAAGGCCCTGTCCGAGCTGTTCCAGCTCGCCGGCAATGCCAACAAGGCGCTCAGCGATGTCGAGAAGGCCCGCGCCAAGGGTGAGCTGCTGGCGGCGGCCGGCATGCTCGGTCTCGGCCAGTCGGATCCGGATGCCTGGTTCGGCCTCACCGATCTCGATCCGGCCGAGCGGGCGAAAATCGATGACCTGATCATCCGCCGCCAAACCGCGCGTGAAGAGAAGGACTGGCCGACGGCCGACGCCGTTCGCGACGAGCTCAACGCGCTCAAGGTTCAGGTCGATGACGGGCCGGAAGGCTCGACCTGGCGCAAGCTGGGTTAGGGCGATGGCGCTCAAGGGCTTCAATGTGATGCTTCAGGCCGAGGACGCCGTGGGAGAATGTTTCGTCTCCTACGGCGTCGTCGCTGCCGATGCCGATGCCGCTGCCAAGCTGGCCGAGGGTGCGGCCCTGTCGGAAGGCTTCTGGGCCGTCGAGATCGAGGATGCCTGGGAGCCGGAGCCGGAAGAAGGCGACGAGCCGCTGGGCGACATCCCCGAAGTGCTGGGCCGGACCGAGCCGACCTATCTCGACGAGGATGATTACGAGGAGGACTGATCGGACCGGGTCGTCTCGCTTCGCAGGCAGAGGCACTGGCGCAGTCCGGCATTTCTCCCTAAATTGTCTCCGACATGAGCAATGATCTCTACTCCAATGCCGTTCTGCGGTTGGCGGCGGATATTCCGCGCATCGGGCGTCTCGCCCGGCCGCACGCGTCTGCGCGCAAGGTGTCGCGGCTGTGCGGATCGGAGATCGAGGTGGATATCGCGATGGCCGGAACGCGGGTCGGGGATTTGGCCCTGCGTGTAAAGGCGTGTGCGCTGGGACAGGCCTCCGCGGCCATTCTCGGTCGCCATGTGATCGGCGCGTCCCAGAAAGACCTCGTCAGGGCCCGCGACCAGCTAAAGGCGATGCTGAAAGAGGGCAAGCCGGCCCCCAAGGGTCGCTTCGCCGAGCTCGCCCTGCTGGAAAGCGCGCGGGCCTATCCCGCCCGGCACCAGTCGGTCATGCTGGCCTTTGAAGCGGTTGTCGATGCCGCTGCCACCGCGACGCGCGGCCGGGCGGCCACACCGCAAAACACCCCGCTGACTGGCTAGGGCCGTCCGCTCCTGCCACGCCGGCAGGGGGCGGTGGACGGTCCGCAAGGCAAGCTACCTCACCCCGATACTTTACTGCGGTCCGCGAAACGCGCTTCATGTCCACGGTGGACAGCGCGCACGGCGACGTTAAAAGGCTTGATTCCATATGCGTTCACGCGAACGGAGATGGGGGCTGGAAAGCCCGGTTGCCGGCATCATGCTGATCGGACTTCGTGCCTATCAGCTGAGCCTGTCTCCGGTCTTCTACGCCCTCGGCATCCGCTGCCGGCATGAACCGACCTGCTCGCACTATTCCATGGACGCGATCCGCGCCCAGGGACCCTGGCGCGGCGGCTGGTTGACGCTGGGGCGGCTGGGCCGATGCCGGCCCGGCGGCACATTCGGTGTCGATCCGGCCCCCCGCGAACGCAACCAAGCGCCCTGGTGGGCGGTCTGGCGATTCAGATCGAAACCGGGACGCATGACGGACGACAGGCTTCCGCCGGCAGACCACGCCGACGACAAGGACATGTGACCATGATCAATGTGACGCTTCCCGACGGATCCATACGCGAATTGCCGGATGGCGCCTGCCCGCTGGACCTCGCAGCGGATATCTCCAAATCCCTCGCCAAGGCGGCCATCATCGCGACGGTGGATGGTCAGGACTGGGACCTCAAACGCCCGCTCGACGGCGATGCCCAAGTGGCCATCATCACGCGCAAGGACGAGAAGGCCCTCGAGGTCATCCGCCACGACACCGCCCACATCCTCGCCCAGGCCGTGCAGGAATTGTTTCCAGGTACCCAGGTCACGATCGGCCCGTCGATCGAGGATGGCTTCTATTACGATTTCGCCCGCGACGAGCCATTCACGCCGGATGATTTCGAGGCCATCGAAAAGCGCATGGCGGCCATCGTCGATGCCGACCTGCCGTTTGAGCGCGAGATCTGGGATCGCAACGACGCCATCGCCAAATTTGAAGAGATGGGCGAGGCCTACAAGGCCGAGCTGATCCGCGACCTGCCGGAAGACGAGACGATCACCATCTATCGCCAGGGCGACTGGTTCGACCTCTGCCTCGGGCCGCACCTTCCCTCGACGGGCAAGATCGGCAAGGCGTTCAAGCTGATGAAGGTGGCCGGTGCCTATTGGCGCGGCGATCACCGCAACGCCATGCTGCAGCGGATCTACGGCACGGCCTGGGCCGATGACAAGCAACTCAAGGCGCATCTGCATCGCATCGAAGAGGCCGAGAAGCGCGACCACCGCAAACTCGGCAAGCAGATGGAGCTCTTCCACTTTCAGGAAGAAGCCCAAGGCCAGGTGTTCTGGCACCCCAATGGCTGGCGTCTCTACCGCACGGTCACCAGCTATATGCGTCGCCGACTCGAGGCCTCCGGCTATGTCGAGATCAAGACGCCGCAGCTGATGGACCGCAAGTTCTGGGAGGCGTCGGGCCACTGGGACAAGTATCGCGAGAACATGTTCATCTCCTCGATCGACCAGGAAGAAAAAGTCCTGGCCGTCAAACCGATGAACTGCCCCTGCCATGTGCAGGTGTTCAATCAGGGCCAGAAATCCTATCGCGACCTGCCGCTGCGCATGGCCGAGTTTGGCTCCTGTCACCGCTATGAGCCATCCGGCTCGCTGCACGGGCTGATGCGGGTGCGCGGCTTCGTCCAGGACGACGCCCACATTTTCTGCACCAGCGACCAGATTACGGCGGAAGTCAGCGATTTCTGTGAACTCCTGAAATCCGTCTATGCCGATTTCGGCTTTGAAGAGCCGCGGATCAAATTCTCCGATCGCCCGGAACAGCGGGTCGGGTCGGACGAGGTCTGGGACCAGGCGGAAGCCTCGCTGAAGGCTGCCGCCGAGGCCTCCGGACTGGAGTATGAGTACAATCCGGGCGATGGCGCCTTCTACGGTCCCAAGCTCGACTTCGTGGTCAAGGATGCGATCGGACGTGAGTGGCAGACGGGTACCATCCAGTGTGACTTCAACCTGCCGGAGCGTCTCGACGCCAGCTTCATCGGCGATGACAGCGAAAAGCATCGTCCCGTCATGCTGCACCGGGCCATCCTGGGGTCGCTGGAGCGTTTCCTCGGCGTGTTGATCGAGAGCTATGCCGGCAAGCTGCCCTTCTGGCTGGCACCGCGTCAGGTCGTGATCGCCACGATCACTTCGGATGCTGACGCCTACGCCGAAGAGGTCAGGGCAGCGATGCTCAAGGCCGGGCTCCACGCCGAGACCGATCTGCGCAACGAGAAAATCAACTACAAGGTCCGCGAGCATTCCGTTGGCAAGGTGCCGGTCATCGCCGTGGTCGGTCGCAAGGAAGCCGAGGACGGTACGCTGGCCCTTCGTTTCCTGGGTGAAGGCGGCAAGACGCAGGAAATCATGTCCCTTGACGACGCCATTGGCCGCTTGAGTGAGGACGCCAAGGCGCCCGACCTCAAGCGGGCCTAGGCAAGGGATAGCGCGATGCAGCGCGGCGATACCCGGGCGGGATGGGCAGGCTTGCTGGCTTTTGCCTTCGCCTTTCCGTTCGGGGTCGCCGGCAGTCTATTGATTGCGCCGCTGGTGTCGCTGCTCGCCATTCTCGCCATTCCGGTTCACGCGTCTTTCTGGCGGCCCGAGCGGACACCCTGGGCCCTGTTTGGCGCGGTGGCATTTTTTGGCTGGGTGTTGATCAGCTTTTCGTGGTCGCCCCATGATGATCCCGGTCAGGTATGGCGCACCGGGCTGGGCGTGCCGCTCTACATCCTGTTCGCCATGCGGGTGGGGCAGGTTGAAGGGGCCTGGCAACGTCGGATCGAGGCGGCGCTGCTGTTCATGGTGATCGCGCTGGGCCTGTTCCTGTTGTCCGAGGCGATGTTTGACGGCGCTGCGACCCGCGGGTTCAAACTCGCCGCAGAGGACAATCCCGATCAATCCGAATTCGGAATGAGCATCCTGGTCAATCGCAGCCTCGGGCACGCCACTGTGCCATTATTGCTGATGTGCATGCCGGTCGCCCTGATCGCCTGGCGCGAAGGCGGGCCGGTGATCGGCGCCTGTGTGCTGGTACTGGGCGGCGTCGCATCGTTCAGCTTCGACACCGAAGTGAACAGGGTGGCCTTCGTGCTGGGATCGGTCGCCGCGGCGCTGGCGGCGTTCTGGCCGCGAACGATGATGGCCAGCCTGTTCGGGCTTCTGGCCGGAAGCGTGATTGTGTTGCCGCTCATCCTGCCGGGCCTCATTGATGTCCTTCCAGACAGCTGGCGGGCGGCGCTGCCTGCCTCCTTCGAATGGCGGCTCCAGATCTGGAGTTACACGGGTGATCTGATCCGTGAGCAACCGTGGATTGGCTATGGCCTCGACGCGTCGCGTCCGCTCAGCGGAGAGGCAGAGGTCTATGCCTTCGGTCGCCTGCACAATGTCGAGGTCTTGCCGTTGCACCCACACAATGCCACTCTGCACGTCTGGCTTGAGACCGGGGCGGTCGGAGCCGCGCTTTTGGCTGGCGTACTTGTCGCTTTGGGGGGACGGATCGCCGCCGCACAACAGCTCTCGCGGTTGCAGGCTGTTGGCGTGGCTTGGGTGGTCGTGGTTTATGTGACTTTGATCGTATTCTCCTATGGGGTCTGGCAAGAATGGCACCAAGGGACAGTGGCGTTGGCAGCAACGAGCGTGTTCTTTCTCGCGGCCCGGAAACCGGCGCGGTAGCGGACCCGCGTCTGAGTGTCGTCACGGTTTCCTGGCAAACCGGACCCCGCCTTGTCGAGGCCGTCGCCTCGATCCTGGCTGCCCCGGGCGTCGATGAATTTGTCCTCGTCAATCATGGCAACCCTCCGGAAATGATCCAGTCGCTTCGAGCGATGGCGGCCGACAAGGACAATTTCGTCCTGATCGAAACCGGCGCGAACCTCGGATTCTCGCGCGGCTGCAATATCGGGGCGCAACGGGCGAGCGGGGATGTTGTCTTCTTCCTCAATCCTGACGCCATCCTCGCCAAGGGCGTGGCCAGTCGGCTGAAGGCCTCGGCGAAGGAGCTGGGCGACAGCATCTGGGCGATCGGCGCGCGGATCGTCAATGCGGATGGGAGCGAACAGCGAGGCGGGCGTCGCGGGGAGCTGACCCCTTGGTCGGCCCTGGTAACCTTCCTGGGCCTTGACCGCTTTGTTCCGGCGTTCCAGGGGCTGCATCTTGAAAATGAGGACCTGCCGGAAACGATCGTGCCCGTCCCCGTTGTGTCCGGCGCAGCCATGCTGATGCCGCGTCGCGGCTTCTTGCAGATGGGCGGTTTCGACGAACGATATTTCCTGCATGTCGAGGATGTCGACATTTGTCGCAAGGTTCGCGAGTGCGGCGGGTCGGTCTGGTTCGAGCCCCGCGCGTCCATCGTCCATTATGGGGGGACCAGCCAGTCCAACCCGTTCCTTGTCGAGACCCACAAGGCACTCGGATTCATCAAGTACTTCTGGAAATACTATCCGGGGGCACTCGAACGCCTGGTGACGATGGCCATGATGGGTCCGATCTTCGCGGCGATTTGGGGGCGGGTGATCCTGCTTCAGATCCGCAACCGGCTGCGTCTGTTGGCCCGCCGCCGAAAGGCCATGTCGCGCCTGCGCCGGATCGAGCGGCACCGCGCAGCCCGGCCCGCAGAGGCCCGTCCGTCGAGCGCCCCTAGTTCGTCGACGGTTTCGGAAAGCCGCCCGCTCTAGACAGGGCGCTGTCGACGGGGTGCTTCAACCCGTCAGTTTCCAGCCATTTCGCGGTGTCTATCAGCGTGCCGAGGTCCAGGCCGGTTTCAAAACCGCCGCGTTCGAGCATGTAGACCACGTCCTCGGTCGCGACATTGCCGGTTGCGGCAGGCGCAAACGGGCAGCCGCCAATCCCGCCGACCGAGGCGTCGATGACATCGACGCCGGCCTCGACCGCCGCAAAGATATTGGCCATGGCCGTGTTGCGCGTGTTGTGAAAATGCATGCGGATCTTCATGTCGCCGCTTTGGGCGCGCACCAAGTCGAGGGTCCGGCGGACGGTCCACGGATCGGCCACGCCGATCGTGTCGCCCATGGCAAACTCAACGGCCCCCGCAGCCTTCGCTCGCGCTGCCAGGCTCGCCACGACATGGGGGTCAACCTCGCCATCAAAAGGGTCACCAAAGGCCACCGACACCGTCACCGAGACGGGCACGCCCTCGTCATGGGCCAGCACGGCGATGCGGTCGAACAGGTCGGCGGTTTGTTCCGGCGTGGCGTTCTGGTTCTTCAGACCGAAGCCGGGTGAGGCGACCATGACGTAATTGACCTCGTCGCAGCCATTCTCCAGCGCCCGCCGCATGCCGCGCTCATTGAGCGCCAGGCCGATATATTTCACCCCGTCCTGACGCGGTACGCGCTGCATCACTGCATCGCTGTCGGCCATCGCCGGAACCAATTTGGGATGGACAAAGCTCGCCGCTTCCATGCGCCGCACCCCGGCGCCGATCAGGCGTTCGATGAACTCGATCTTGGTATCCGTCGACATCATCGCCGGGTCATTCTGCAACCCGTCCCGCGGTCCGACTTCAACGATCTCAATCTTGCGGGTCATTGGTCGTCACTCCGAAGCATGTGTGGCGTGTTTTCGTTTTCGGCTGCGCATCTTGTCCATGCCAGCACTAACGTTGTCTCGCTTCCGCGCGCATAATTCGTTCCGGCCGCCAGGCTGAGGTGGCAAACATCGGCACTGTCCTCAAACTGGATCCATGATTGCATGGATGTCAGCGCTTCATCGTCGTCGCGACGCCATTCAAAAAAGCTCATGAGCCCGCGGCGCAACGCGTCATCCCGCGACAAATCCAGCACCACCATCGTCGGCTCGTCCCGGCTTTCAGCGAACGCCAGCACTTCCTCCGTTGTCCCCAACACCGTATCCGTACCCAGCGAGAAGGCGAGGCTGGGTTCGGTGAAGCTGGAGGCGGTGACGATTTCGTCCGGCGACAGGCCGGTGATCGTCTCCGAATAGGCCCGCGCGGCACGGACCTGGTCGGCCAGGCGGACCGCATAGGCCTCGGCGAAGGCGCCGCTTCGGGCCGCCACTTGCCAGCCCAGTCCGGACAGGACCGCGAAGACAAGCGCCAGAACGCCCGGCCGCAACCGGTCGGTGGTCAGGGTCGCCGCTGACAGGGCCAGGAAGAGCGCACCCGATCCGAACACCCAGGCGGCGGCGTAGGGGTCCAGTCCCAACTGGAAGCCGCCTTCAAAGCCGGCCTGGGCGAGGCGGATCGCGTCCCAGCTGGCGTTGTTCCCATAGGTGATGAAGAAGTAGGGCAGGAGGAGTGCGAACGCCGCCGCCCCGACCGCGAACAGGGCCCAGCCCGCCCAACGCTGCCAGTGGGTGGCTTTGGTCAGTTCCAACAGTCCCCAGCCTGCAGCCAGTGCCAGCGCTGGATATAGTGGCAGGACGTAGTGGGGGAGTTTGGTGGGCAGGATCTCGAACAGGATCCAGGCCGGAACCGCCCAGGCGATCAGGAAGCGGGCGCTGCTTGCCCGTGTCTCATCGCCGCCGCGCAGGGCCGCGACAACCCGGCCGGCGCCGGGCACAAGAAAGAGCGTTGCCGGGAAGAAGACGAGGGGAAGAACCAGAAGATGATAGCCGGGAAGACCCCCATGTTGTTCGTGCCCCGACACCAGCTTGGGGCCAAGATCGCCGACCAGCGCATCGCGCAGGAATTGACCATCGGTGGCAATCTGGATCGAGATCAGCCATGGCAGGACGATAAGCCCGGCCAGGATTGGTCCCCACCAGACCAGAACCGGTTTCAGCCAACCGATCCTGCGCTCCCAGATGACCAGGGTGAAAGCGGTCAGGCCGGCAACCATCGGGGCTATCGGTCCCTTGATCAGGGCGCCCAATCCAATCGCTGACCAGAACAGCAAGGCCGTTCGCCAGCCCGGCCCGGCCCCGCTGCGGGCATTGGCGAGGGCGGCCATGGCCAGCGTCGTGACGCCGACCAGAACCGCATCTGTCTTGGCTATTCCGCCCTCTATCCCGAGCAGGACGGTCGTCGCCAGCAGCGCGGCACCGGCGAAAGCAGCTTCGCGACCGACCAGTCTCTGCCCACCCCAGAAGGCGGCCAGTGCGGCCAGGATCGCTCCCAGAACCGATGGCAGCCGATAAGCCCAGATCTCGCGGTCGTCAGCGTCCGAGGTCAGGGCAACGGCAGCGGCCTGCAGCCAGTAGATGCCGACCGGCTTCTTGTTGCGTGGTTCATCGAGATAATTGATCGCGATGAAGTCCCCGGTTTCCAGCATCTGGGCGGTGGCTTGGGCGTAGCGGCTTTCGTCCCGATCAATGGGCGGCAGGGTGAAGACGCCAGCGAGAGCCGACAGCGCTGCCAACAGGCCGATGATCCACCAGGCGCGGGCGCCACGGGCAAGATCGGTGATCAAATCGGCTCGGACCATGTCCGCGAACACCCTCTGCTGGAGCGCGGGATGAGAAATCCCTCGCGTCTTCAGTGAAACCCGGTATGTAACGGGCATCCTGTTATCGCAAGCTCAAGCAGACACCTATGAGCCAATCCGCGCCAAATTCTCCCGATATTTCAGTTGTTGTGCCGGCCTATAACGAGGCCGGCAATGTCGTGCCGCTGGCTCGCGAGATTGCAGCGGCCCTTGCCGGTCGCGATTTCGAGATCCTGTTCGTGGACGATTGTTCGACTGACACCACCCGGCAGGAACTGGTCGACGCCAAGGCCGAACTGCCGATGCTCAGGGTGATCGCCCATCGGCACAATGCCGGCCAGTCCCGCTCAGTCCGCACCGGTATCATGCATGCCCACGGCGCCGTGGTTTGCACGGTGGACGGAGACGGCCAGAATCCGCCGGTGGACCTGCCGACGGTGATCGATGCGCTGACCCGTTCAGATGCGCCGGAGAACCTCGCCTTGGTTGGCGGAGACCGTTCGGCCAACCGTCAGGATTCCGCCTGGAAGAAATTCGCCTCGCGCGCCGGAAATGGCCTCCGCAAGGCCATGCTCAACGACAACTGCAATGATACGGGCTGTGGGTTGAAGGCCTTCAAACGGTCCGCCTACCTGGAACTTCCCTTCTTCGACCACCAGCACCGTTTCCTGCCAGCTCTGATGATCCGCGAGGGCTATGTGTGCGAATTCCGGCCGGTCACCCATCGTCACCGCACCATCGGAACGTCGAAATATACGAATTTTGGCCGTCTTTTCGCCTCACTGACAGACATGATGGGCGTGATGTGGTTAAATTCACGCGCGCGCAATTCTCGCGGCAGCGATGAAGTCTGAGCGGCGCAAGTTGTTTTCGAAGCGAGTCAGGTGACCGCTTCACAACCGGGGAGAGTGTCGTATGGCCGGTGGCGGGGATAACGGCGTATTGTTAGGTATGACGGCGGCCAATCAAGCCCAGAGACGGGGTGGCCGCGGCAATGGGGGAGGTTCCATGTTCAACGTATTTCCACTTTTGATCATTCCGGTGGTCATCTACACGATTGTTGCCTACACGACCGGCGCCGACATGAGCGAAGGCTTGTTCGAGGTGAACATGGTGTCCGGCACTCTGGCCATCTCGAAGGGTGATCTTCTGGTCATTCTCGGCATGATCATGCTCTTCATGGAGCTGATCAAGGCGGCCGGGTCAGGCACCGCGACGATCATCAATCACGGCCTGTCCATGATGATCTTCGTGATCGCGATGGCGCTTTTCCTGCTGGTCGGTCACTTTGCGACCTCGACCTTCTTCCTGCTGACGCTGATGGCGTTGATGGATACCGTGGCCGGTTTCGTCGTCACCATCGTGGCGGCCCGTCGCGACCTTGCGGTCGGCGGCGAGGGCTGATCAGAGCAGAACGAAAAGCAGTCCAGCGCCCAGGCTCACATCGAGCCAGAAGCCGACGCGTCGGGCCTGGGCAACAGCGATTGTCATGCGCGCCGCTCCCACATCGGGGGCGGCGCTTTCTTGTCGCTGGTGGCTGCGTAGGTGCGGCGGAAGCGTTCGAGCTCGCTGGCCTCCGCCTTGAGGCCGCGACGCGGGGCATCACCGATGATCTGGACCATGACTTCCGCCGTGGCAGGACGGGCCCTCACAAACGAACGGTCGCTGTCGCGCTCGGACGTCTGCGGGGTCGGGACGGTGACGAGGGCCCGGTCCTGCCGCGGCGGACGATCCTGCGAACCGCGCACACGACTGGCCGGCTCAATACGCCGGCTGGTCGGGGTCGGGACAGAATATGCGCTGCGGATCGTGGTCATGCCCTCTCCATCGCAAGCCGGATGCCAACTCTTAACGAGACGTTAATCACGATTCTGGCCGCAATTGCGGCATTTCGGGCAGGCCGCAAAGCAAAACCGGCCCGCGAGGCGGACCGGTTGGCTCATTTCGGTACGATTTCATTAACCCTGTGAGAGGGTTGTGCCAGGTGGCCGTCAAAAGTGTCCGGCGATCACTTTTTGTCGAGCAACTCGTCCATCTTGGCTCTCAGACCATCCAGTTCCTCACGCAGGGCCGACAGGTCCTCGGGTTTGCCCGCTGCCGCATCACCGTCCGACGCCGCCTCGGACGGCGCACCGGCTCCCGGCATTGCCCCGGCTGAAAAGGGCGTGAACATCCGCATCGTCTGGCTGAACAATTCCATGTTGCGTCGCGTTTGCTCCTCAAGCATGGCCATGGTGGCCTGAGGTGAACCCATCGCGTCGGTCATCTTGTCGCGAAATTCTTCCTGCTGTTGCGAGAAGGAGTTCATCGACATCTGCAGATAACCCGGCACCACGCTCTGCAGGCTGTCGCCGTAGAAGCCGATCAGCTGGCGAAGGAAGTCGACAGGCAGCAGATTGGCGCCGCGGGATTCCTCCTCGAAGATGATCTGGGCCAGCACGCCCCGGGTCAGGTCGTCGCCACTCTTGGCGTCGACGACCTGGAAGTCGGTGCCCTTCTTTACCAGGTCACGCAGGTAATCAAGCGTTACATACTGGCTGGTGGAGGTGTCGTAGAGGCGGCGGTTCGCATACTTCTTGATCACGATGCCCGCGGCTTTGCCGGTCGATTTTGTCACCACATACTCCCTGTTTGCGCCGAAAATATTGTCGGGATTGTTTTGCGTTCGACTTGGGCGCACTACATTTTCATGTAAGGGTTTACGCGCTCAAGGCGGTGTGCTGCAAGCGCGAACGCTATCGGCACCACTGTCGGTGCAAAACAGACAGGTTCCTGGGGATAATCATGACACGAACGGCTTTGGTTACAGGTGGTACGCGCGGCATTGGCGCAGCCATCAGCGTCGCGTTGAAATCTGCAGGCCACACCGTGGTGGCCAACTATGCCGGCAATGAAACCGTGGCCCGCGCGTTTGCGGAAGAGACCGGTATCAAGGTCGTCAAATTCGATGTGGGCAGCTTCGAATCGAGCGCCGCCGGCCTGGCCGAGGCCGAGGCGCTGGCCGGCGCCCCGATCGATATCCTGGTGAACAATGCCGGAATTACCCGCGATACGATGTTCCACAAGATGAGCCAGGCCCAGTGGGACGAGGTCATCAATGTCGATCTGGGCTCGATGTTCAATGTGACGAGACCCTTGATCGATGGCCTTCGCGAGCGCGGCTGGGGCCGTATCATCAACATCTCGTCGATTAACGGCCAGAAGGGTCAGATGGGACAGGTCAATTACTCGGCCGCCAAGGCCGGCGTGATCGGTTTCACCAAGGCGCTCGCCCAGGAAACGGCCCGCAAGGGGATCACCGTCAACTGCATCACGCCGGGCTATATCAACACCGAAATGGTCGCCGCCGTGCCCGAGAAGGTGCTCGAAAGCATTGTCGCAGGCATTCCGGTTGGCCGGCTCGGCGAGGCGGGCGAGATCGGGGCCTTGTGCGTCTATCTGGCGAGTGAAGAGGCGGGATTTGTGACCGGCTCGACGCTGACGATCAATGGCGGACAGTACCTCGCCTGACATGAATCCGGTGTCTGCCCCAAATTTGCCGTCTTGGCGGTCATTATGCGTGTCGGGATGACGCGTTGGTTGATCGCCATACTGATCGCCGCTTTGACAGCAGGCGCTGCAACAGGGATGCAAAATCCCCTGCGCGACCGCCTGTTGCGAAACGACCGGGCGGAGCAGGTGACCGGCTGGTTCCAGCGCGCCGATACCGGTGAATTCTTCCTGTTCGACCGATCCGGCGATGCCGCTTTGCTGCAGGAGCGCGACGCGCCCGACAGCGAAGTCCTGGTGCTCTATCCGGACCGCGCGCCGGGCGGCGGTACCGCGTTCATCACCGATACCGGACGCGAAGTCATCCGGCTGACCGGCCTTGGTGGTGCGACCTATTTTCCGCCGACATCGCCGGACGGCGTGATCGCCGATTTCGCCAGTCCTGCCGGAGCGTTGGCACCGCCGCCCCGCTCTCCAGACGAAGTGCGAGAGCGTGCAGAGGCGCTGGCCAGCGAAATGGCGGCCGCGCTCGACCGGTCGATTTCGATCGCCTACGCGCCGGCCCCGCGCGCCGGACTCGGCGTTCAGTTCGATACCCTGCATGTGATTGCCCGAGCGTTCGAGTCGGTCCGGGGTGAGCGGCGTCGACTGCGCGGTGTCGAGCATGTGCGGATTGATCTGGGCGATGCGCCTGCCGCCTTCCGCCAGGACGACACTCTGGTGGTCGTGATCGCGCCGCTGTTGGGATATGGCGGTCGTCCCTCGTCGGACTTTATTGGCCAGGTATTGCTCAGCGACCCCAGCGCCACTTGATCAGGACCGGTCGGGTGACCAGCCCGGCGGTGCCAGTTCAAACCCGTCAAAGCGAAATCCCGGCGCGACCGTGCACCCGACCAGGGTCCAAGCGCCGTTTGAACGTGCGCTTTGCCAGGCACCCTCCGGTACGATTCCCTGGGGGCGTTGCCCCTCCATCAGGCCCGGTCCCAACATCAATGTCGTGATGCCTTCGCAGCCGGCGCTGATCGACAGTTCCAGCGGTGACCCGGCGTGCCAGTGCCAGATTTCCACCGCATCGACCCGGTGCCAGTGGGATTGTTCGCCAGCAGCGAGCAGATAATAGATCGCCGTTGACCGGTCGCGCCCGCCGGCCGGATCCGGGTCGCGCAGGGTTTCGACATACCATCCGCCTTCCGGGTGCTGCTGCAGACCCAGCGTCTCGATGATCCGGCGAGCCTCCTCGGGCAGGGTCAACTCGGGCCGGGTCAAAACGAGTCCTTTCTCCGGCGGATTTCGGCAAAGACGTCTTCATCGTCATCCGTCGTCATGCCGAGGCGGGCACGAATGGCCGGGTCATCCGGGCGGAGGAAGGGGTTGGCGGCCTTCTCGGCGGCGATCGTTGTGGGAACGGTTGGCTCGCCGCGGGCGCGCTCACCCTCGACCATGGCGGCGTAGACCTGCAGGTCGTGATTGTCCGGATCGACACTGAGGGCGAAGCGGGCATTGGCCTCGGTATACTCATGGGCGCAATAGATGCGGGTCTCGTCGGGCAGGGCCGCCAGTCGTGACAGGGAGTGCCACATCTCTGCCGGCGTGCCCTCGAACAGGCGGCCGCAGCCCAGCGCAAACAAGGTGTCGCCGACAAAGGCAATTCCATCCATCGGCAGGTGATAGCAGACATGCCCCATTGTATGGCCGGGCGTGTAGAGGACTTTGGCCTTGTGCTGACCCAGGCTGATCACATCGCCGTCCTCGACTTCGACGGCGATACCGGGAATGCGATGCCGGTCATAGCGCGGCCCCACTATCTTTGCGCCGGTCACAGCCTGGACCGCTTCATTGCCGCCCGCATGGTCGAAATGGTGGTGCGTGTTCCAGATCTGGGTGATTGACCACCCCGCCTGTTCGGCTTCGCTGAGAATCCGGTCGGCATCCGGCGTGTCGATGGTGGCCGTCTCGCCGCTGTCCGGATCGTGGACCAGGAAGCCGTAATTGTCCGAGAGGCAGGGAAACTGCCGGATAAGGAGTTCGCTCATTGTCCAAATGTCCGCTTGCGCTAGGCTGTCACTGCCGGAACCGCCCTGGTGGGCGCTGTCCGAGAACTTAGGCATCGTGCGGGAGTGTGGCCAGTGCGCCGTGACGTCCTTGAACTCGACCGTTTCTATCGCAGCCGACAGGGGCAGGCGGCGCACCGCATGATCGCACGACGTGTGAGCTCGATCTGGCCGGACGTGACCGGACTGGACGTGTTGGGTATCGGCTTCGCCAACCCCTATCTCGATGTCTGGCAGGGCAAGGCGCGGCGTTGCGTTTCGCTGACCCCGGCCGCGCAGGGCGCCATCGTACCGGGTCCGGACGGTGTGCCGACGGCGTTGGGGGATGAAACCCACCTGCCGTTCCAGGAGGCCCTGTTCGACCGGGTTTTGCTGGTCCACGCGCTTGAGGAAACCGACTCGCTGCCGGCGCTGTTGCGTGAAGTCTGGCGGGTGCTGGCGCCGGAAGGCCGGTTGTTGATTGTCTCGCCGTCGCGGACCGGCATCTGGGCCTGGCTCGACTCCACGCCCTTCGGGCATGGTCGCCCGTTCTCCCGCGGACAGCTGACCCGCCTGCTGGATGACGCACTGCTCGTTCCGACGGCCTGGTCGCGGGCCTTGTACGCGCCGCCCTGGGGTTGGAGCACGCATCGCCGGGTCGCCAACCTGTGGGAAGAAGTGGGGGAATACGCCTGGCCGGCCCTGGGCGGCCTGATCCTGGTGGAGGCGGTCAAGCACAATGCGGCAATCACGCCGGGACTGCGGACTGCACGTGCAAGCAGGGCGGCACTTGAAGGTCAGCGCCAGCCCGCGCTATCTCCCCGTCACGGGTCCGGACGGGCCCCGAGGGATTGAGGAGTTATCATGTCTATCGAACCACGTGCCGGCATTCTGGACATCCGCCCCTACAAGCCGGGCTCGTCCGAGGCACCGGGTATTGAGAACCCGGTCAAGCTGTCCTCCAACGAGAACGCGCTGGGCTGTTCGGACAAGGCCGCCGCCGCCATGACGGCGACCGCGTCGAAACTCCATCTCTACCCAGATGGCGGTGCCAGCAAGCTGCGCGAGGCGATCGCCGAGGCCGAAGGCCTGGAAGCAGAGAACATCGTTTGCGGCACAGGCTCGGACGAACTCCTGCAGCTTCTCGGCCGGGCCTACCTCAATCCCGGTGACAAGGTCGTCCAGTCGCAATACGGCTTCCTGGTCTACCGCCTCGTGGCCATGCAGTGTGGCGCCCGGCTGGTGTCCGCGCCGGAGCGGGATTATCGCTCGGATGTCGATGCCATCCTGGAAGCCGCCGGCGACGATACGAGGATTGTATTCCTCGCCAATCCCAACAATCCGACCGGCACCTATATCTCCGATTCCGAAGTGCGCCGACTGCGCGATGGTCTGCCATCCACAACCTTGCTGGTCCTCGATGCTGCCTACGCCGAATTTGTCGGCAATGCTGATTATGACGCCGGCATCGCCCTGGCCCGGGAGCGTGATGATGTGATCGTCACCCGCACCTTCTCCAAGATCCACGGATTGGCGGCGCTGCGCCTCGGCTGGGCCTATGGCAACAAGGCGATCATCGACGTGCTGCACCGGGTTCGCGGGCCGTTCAATGTCAACATGGCCGCGATCGAAGCCGGCACGGCGGCGATCCGGGACCGGGAGTTCATGCAGCGCTCGGTCAACCACAACAACGAGTGGGTCGCCTTCCTGCGCCAGCAGATCGGCGGGTTGGGGCTGGAAGTCACGCCCAGTGTCTGCAATTTCGTGCTGATCCATTTCCCGCAGACACCCGGCAAGACGGCCGCCGACGCTGATGCCTACCTGACCTCCAAAGGCCTTATCATCCGCGCGGTCGACCCGTACGGGCTTCCGGACGCTCTGCGCGCCACGGTCGGAAGCGAGACGGAAAACCGGCGTCTGGTCGACGCCCTGTCGGACTTCATGAAAGCCTAGTTCTCGAGGCCGCCCAGACGGGCCGGTCCCAGATAAACCCCGCCATCCCGGATCCGGAAGGGCAATGACACACCTTCCGGTCCGCGCGGTGCCATCATGGCCGCAACGCGCAGGGCTTCGCTGTTCTGCTCGGGGATGAGGCCGGCTTCGACCAGGGCTTCCGCCAGCGTGTCCGGATCTGTGACCCGCAATGACAGGCGGCCGTCCGGGCGGGCCATCCGGTCTACGGTGAACTCGCCGACCGCGGTCAGGTCTGCGGGCCCCCATTGCAGGCCGGCATCAGTGATATCCAGACGGCCGCCTGCCTGGCTCCAGGCGAGCGAGTCGGCATTGCGTGCCAGCGCCGACCACTCGGTGACCGTGAACTCGACACGGGCCATGGCCAGCGTGTCACCGAACGCGCGTTCCACGTCGTGGCCCAGTACACCGGGCGCGGCAACCACATTCTCGACAAGGCCGCGGACACGCAACGTGTTGTCCGTCGAGACGACGCCGTTGAGATAGAGCGCGCCGATCGACCGAATGTCCGGAGGGTCGCCGGCACGAGTGAGGACGGTGAGATTGGCCAGCTCGGCACCCACCCGCGAAGTGGCTCCGTTCTCGTCGTAAACAAGGCTGACGCGGGCGTCGCTCGCCTGCAGCTCAAGCCGGCTGCCGGGTGCGTTCAGATCCGCCAGGAAGGCCGGCCCGCCGAAGCGGACGATCCAGTGCGACAGGTCGTAGGGAACGGCATGGGCCTGCAGGCTCGACAGTTCCGCATGCCAGCCACCATCGCTGCGCGGCGCCGTGATGCGGGGTTCGCGGAAGGTGATCTGGAAGCGGTAGGGAAAACCGGAAACGGTCAGGGCTTCGCGCTCGATGACATAGCCGGCGGCCTCCTGGTCGGCGACCCAGTCCTCCACTGCCGACCGGATCTGGGTCGAAGCATAGAACCAATAGGCGGAATAGAGCACCAACACGAAGAGGATCGCGCCAAATGGCAGAATGAAACGCATACGCCCGTTCATGGTCAGATCTCTTTCTTCGCGGCGGGCTGACCGGCCGCCAAAAGCGCATCGGTGCCCGTATTGATCCGCGCGTGAAGCTGCTGCATGAAGCTGGCCTTGTCGAGGCCGGGCGCGATCGGCTCGAGGAATTCGACCACGATCCTGCCGGACTTGCGCAAGCCGCAATAGGTCTGCAGGTGGACGCCGGAGTTCAGCGCGACCGGAATGCAGGGCTTGCCCATCGACTTGTAGAGACCGGCTATGCCGGGTTTCAATTCCGGCGTTTCGCCCGGCAAGACCCGGGTTCCCTCAGGAAAGATCAGCACTTGCCGGTTCTCGCTGCCGCGCTTTGCCGCGTCCCGCAACATGCCCTTGAGTGCCTTGCCGCCGCCATCGCGGTCGATCGAGATATTGCCGAGCTTGACTGCGAACCATCCGAAGATCGGCATGTAGACGAGCGATTTCTTCAGGATGATTGCCGGGTCGGGCAATATCTCCCAGAACGCCAGCGTCTCCCACATGCTCATGTGTTTGGACGCCACGAGGGCGCCGTCCGTGGTGAGGTGTTCGCGACCACGGACCTCGAATGTCACGCCCATGATCCAGCGCATGCCGAACCAGATCACCTTGAGATAGGCGCGCAGGATCGCGCGTGCCCAGGACCTCGGACCAAGCAGGAAGGGTGTCCCGGCGAGGCCGAAGACGATCATCAACCCGTACATCCAGATGTAGAATATGAAGGATCGCAAAAAGCGCATCAGGCGTCTTCCGTCTGCGGGGTCAGCGAATGTCGCAGCTGGACCGTCGTGAACTTGGCATACTCCTGGAGCCAGAGTCGCAGCGCGCCGACATCCTGCCAGGGGGCCTGCGTCCGTACAGGATAGGGAATCAGGTCGACACCGGGCATGCGGCTGCGAAACTCCAGAAGGCTGCGGGGCAGATGATAGTCTGAGGTCACGATGATCAAGCGATCATAACCGTTCGCCTGCACATAGGCGGCGGCTTCGCGGGCATTGCCGACCGTGTCGGTCGCTTCGCGGCCCAGGGTGACACAACAGCTGAAGGCGGCGTCATCAAGGCCGGTCTGGCGGCGAATGTCGGCGGTGGTGACAGACGGGTGCACGCCGGAAATCATCAGGCGCGGGGCCCGGCCATTGCGGTACAATTCCCCGCCCGTCGCCAGTCGGCCCGCATCCCCGGTCAGGACGATGATGGCGTCGACCGGCGTTGCGGCCGCCGGGACGTCATATCCGGTGACCTTGCCGGCATAGGCGGCAAACCCGATCGCGCTCGCCAGGACAACGACAAAACACAAGCCTCGCAGCCAGAGCCAGCTCTGCTTCATGCCGCTCTCCTAAATGGTCGGACCGCCGTCGGACGGCCGGACAGGTGGGGCCTCGCCAGCATCAGGTTTCTCGCGCGAAACGGGCGGATTTATGGTCGGTCACCAGCGCCCCCGCAAATCGGCGGCGACCGCCAGCCTTGCCGAGATGGCGGCTGTGGCACCGGCCAGCAACGGCGCGATGGCGAGCAAGACAATCTCGAACGGGTCCGCCGCCCATTGGGGCAGGAAGAAGGCCATGTCAGCCGGCGCATCGCCCAGGCTGACCAGGATCGAGACCAGTCCGGCAATCACGGCACCGGCGACACCGGACTTAAGTCCCAGCATGAAAAAGCGGCGCTGGAACAGGCCGGCGATGAAACGGTCCTCGGCGCCGCACAGGTGAAGCGCGTCGATTACGTCAAGACGGGCTGCCAGGCTGGCCCGGGCCGCGAAGGCGATCACCGCGGCCGCTGCGCCGGCCAACAGCGCGAGCAGCGCCAGGCCAAGCCCCTGCGCCGTCCCGGCTGCCCGCCGGACAGCATTGGCCCAGCGGCCGTGATCATCAATCCGGGCCGCCATCCCTTCTGCATCGAGTTGCGCTTGCAGGCTTGCAGTATCGATCACACTGCCGAAACGGGTGCGGACATCGACCAGCAGTGGCAAGGGCAGGTCGTCTGGCAGGTTTCCCTCGCCCAGCCAGGGGGTCAGCAGCGCCAGCGCATGATCGCGGCCGCGGGCCGTCGCCTGTTCGACACCCTCGACGGCCTCGGCAATCTCTGCCGCGCGCACAGCGTCGGCATCGGCGTCGCGTCCCTCGACCGGCCGGATCTGGATCGTCAGCGAGGTTTCCAGATCCGTCGTCCAGCTCTGCGCCTGCAGCCATGCCCCGCGTGCGCCCAAGGCTGCGATACAGGCGAGGAAGACCAGGATCGCGGCCACCACAAAGAGCGGTCGGTCGCGGCCCGCGTCGGGAGGAAGCAGGCGTCCATTGCCACCGGTTGGAGGTTTGGGCAGGACTTTAGTCATCGCCTTCCCCATCGCGCTGGTCGCCGGCCGGCGGGGTGTCCGGTTCGGCCGGGTCATGGATGCGCGGAGCGGCGGCGGCCGGTGCCGCGGCGATTCGGTCGGCCTCAGCTTCGGCGTCAGCGTCAGCCTGGGCTTCCTCGCGCATCCGCTGGCGAACACTGCGCGGTGGCCGGATATGGAGGTGCCCGTTGGCCAGTGTCATCACCGGCGCGTCCAGCATGCGCACCAGTTGCAGGTCATGCGTGGCGATTATGATGGTGGTGCCCAGCTTGTTGAGCTCGGCGAACAGGCGCAGCAGGCGCATGCCCATTTCCGGATCGACATTGCCGGTCGGCTCGTCGGCGATCAGGACTTCTGGCTGGCCGACCACGGCACGGGCGATGGCCACACGCTGCTGCTCGCCGCCCGAAAGGGTTGCCGGCAGGGCGTTCATCTTGTCACCGAGGCCGACCCAGGCCAGAAGTTCGGCGACATCTTCGGCATAGTCTTGGCGTTTGCGCCCGGCGACCCGCAGCGGCAGGGCGACATTGTCGAACACATTCATGTGCCCGAGCAGGCGGAATTCCTGGAACACCACGCCGACCCGGCGACGCAGGTCCGGCAATTCATTGCGCGGCAGGGTGGCGGCGTCGCGGCCGAAATAGCTGATCAGCCCGCGCGACGGCTTCGCGGCCAGGTAAATCAGTTTCAGCAATGAGGTTTTGCCGGCGCCGGACGGTCCGGTGAGGAATTGGAAAGAACCGCGTGGTAAATCAAAGGACAGATCGCGCAAAATCTCGGGTCCCCGGCCATACCGCATGCCGACATTGTCGAAGCGGATAACCGGCTCCGGGTCCATGTGCGGCGACTGGGATGAACTCGAAACGATGGAAATCCTCCATGGGGACGGGTGAGCCGAAGAAGATGTGTAGACGACTCATATGAGCATAGTACTCAGCTGTCCGTCATGTACCACGCGTTACCGCGCCAATCCCAATGCGATTGGCACGAACGGACGTCGTGTGCGCTGCGCATCCTGCGGTCATGTATGGACGGCGGAGGTGGAAGATCCCAGCGATCTGCCAAGCCTGCAACCGGCCCCGCCGGTCACGCCTGATGCTCCGGCGGAAGAGTCCGGAGCCGGGAAAAAAGTCCATACCGCCTTTCGCGAACGCCAGGAAAAGAAACGCCGGACGCTGTCAGCTGCCGCTGCCGGTGGTGCCTGGGGCGGACTGGTCGCTGCCTGTGCCGTCCTGTTCATGTGTGCCTGGGTGTTCCGGGTCGACATTGTGACCCTCTGGCCTCGTGCATCGTCGGCCTATGCGATGGTTGGCACGGCGGTTAATCCGTGGGGCTATGATGTGGGCGAGCTGGAAGTCTCCCGCGAGGTCGATCATGGCGTGCCGCTGTTGGTTGTTTCCGGCGATGTCCACAATTTCGACCGTCGGTCCCGCGCCATTCCATCACTGCGCGCCATCCTGCGCGATGAGCATGGCGAGGCCGTGCTGGAGTGGACGATCTCCATGCCGGCCGGGCGCCTTGATGCCGGACGTCGCCAGGACTTCCGCACGGTTGTGTCCGATCCGCCGCCGGAAGCGGTCGAGGTTGAAGTGGTGCTGATGGCGGCGCCGGCCCATGGCAATGCCGCGGTGGATGAACAGGGTTTCGATCCCGACCGCGCACCGGAAGCCGGGCATGGCACTGACACTGGTGCCTCCGGTCACGACGCCGGAGCGGATCATTCTCAAGTCGACACGCACGCGGCTGAACCTGCCCACAGCGCTCCGGCGGACCCCCATGCGGCCGCCGAGCCGGTACAGACAGACCATCACTGACCCGACTTTCCTCCCGGCCGTTGAGCGCCGGGCAAGAAAAAGGGCGGACCCGGCTTCGGGCCCGCCCTGATCCAATCGACTGGCGTCATGCGTCCTGTGGCTGGACCCGCTTGCCCATCAACGTGTCGATGAGAGCCGGCAGTCCAGCCCCTTCCGACGACTGGTGGACATCGATCCGGCCGACCTTGTCGGTCAGCCGTTCCAGTGCTTCCAGCTCCTTGAGCCGCATCAGCGCCGGATGATCTTCCATCAGTCGTGCCGTGTTGAGGAGCGCCCGCGTGGCGGCGGTTTCCTCACGGCGACGGACGAGGTTGGCTTCGGCCGCCTTTTCGGCTTCCACCACCTTGTTCAGCATGTCACGCATTTCACCCGGCAGGATGACGTCCTTGATGCGCAGATCACCGACCTGCACGCCGGTGTCGACCAGGCGGTCACGCAGATGTGCCGTGATCTCCCGGTCAACCTCGATGCGGTCCTTCAGCAGCCCATCCAGTGTCCGGCCAGCGACCGCCTCGCGGGCGGCGAACTGGACCAGCTTGTAGATGTGCGCATCGGCATCCGTCAGGGCCTTGGCACGCAACACCGGATCGATGACCCGGGTGAAGGCGGTCAGGTTCAGACGGATTGTGACACGATCCCGGGTCAGCACTTCCTGTGCGGTTACGTCGAGCGCAGTTTCCCGCATGTCGACGCTTTCAATACGGATCAGACGGTCCGCCGCCCAGAAGGCGTGACGCCCCGGATCCAGGCGCTCACGCAGCGCGCCGTCGACAAACAGCAGGCCAGCGCGTTCGCTTGCAATCCGGGCCTGCACGATGGCCGTGCCGGCTTGCGAGGACCAGCGATCAGCCAGCCGCGGGTCAATCCGGTCGGCCTCGGCAAGGTCCACCATCTCGACGCGAACGTCGTGCATGACCGTCCAGAAGGCGCGGGTCATGCCGTGCGGCACCAGCGCGTGCGGAGCTCCATCCAGCGTCACCAGAGCCAGCGTGCCGGCTTGCGGTTGGACGTAGATGAAGTTTCCCTCGGCCAGGTCCGGGCGTGCGCGCAGGATCTGGTTTGCGAGCTCGAAGTCGAGGATTGCGCGGCGCGTATCGAAAATCTCGACGCGGATTCGTGCCAGCGGATCGAGCCACTGATGGCGTCCGGGGCCGACGAGGTCGACAATCGCGCGATCGCGCAGCACCAGGCCACGTTCGTGTTCGGCCAGAACGGCCGTGGTCATAATCATATCAAAGGCCTTTCTTGTTCTTTTTGGTCAAAGGCTTGGCAGGACTGCCAGGACCGTTCGACGGAACGCACACGGGGTGGACGTTCAGGCGACAGGTCCCGGCCTTTAAAGGACCTGTCGCGAGGAGGCGTGGCCGCTAGGCGGCGTTCAGTCTCCGAAGCAACACGCCCTCGGGCGGTTCGTTGGCGCCGGTATCCCGCGCACCGCAAAGTGCGGGCGCCGTCTGCCGGTCTGCTGGACGTTTGAAGGCCGGCACAAAGGTCGGCGACAAATGGCTCAGGCAGGGGCGCGAACGCTCCTGGCAGCCTGGTTCAACAGTCAGGTAAGTCGACTTTGCAGGTCGAGGCTTTGGATGGGGATTTGAACCCCAATATCCATGATTAAAGGTCATGTGCTTTACCAGATCAGCTTTCCAAGCAATCCCTCATGCAACCGGAACACGGGATGGGCATCGCCCTCCGCGCCGGCGGGGTCTCACGAGCCCCACGCAATCGGGAGGCGGGTTCTGACCGAGGTCGGATCAGCAATCAACCGCTATGTTGCGAAAAAATCCCGGTGTGGCGGATTAACCACAATGCCAGGCGTCAAAACCGGTCCAGCAGGCGCTCAATATAGTCGAGCTCTTCCTGGGGGCGGCCGGCTTCGGCGGCGCGGCGGCGGAGTTCTTCCAGGATGTCGCGGGCCCGGGCCCGGCTCATCTCGTCGGGGACCTCGACGCCGGAACCATCGGCAAAGGCGCCTTCGGCCGGACGGCCAAGCGGGTCGCTATTGTCCTCGCCTTCACCCATCTGGCTGCCATTTTCCTGCATCCGGTCCAGTAGTTCGCGGGCGAGTTGCTCGGCACCGGAGCGCAGGTCGGCAAGGGCTTGCTCCTGAGCGGCCAGGGCCCCTTCGGTATCACCATTTCGCAACGCTTCTTCGGCCTGGCGCATGGCTTCTCCGGCGCCGCCCATCGCCTCTTCGCCCGCACCTGGCAACGCATCGGCGGACTCCGAGAAACGCTGGGCCAATTGACCCTGGGCATCGGCCAAGCCCTGGGCGCTCTGGCCACCGCCGCTCTGGTTCTCTGCCAGTGATTGCGGGCCCTCGCCGGACTGGGGGCCTTGCTGCTGTTGTCCCGATGAGCTGCCGGATTGCGGTTGGCTGGCGCCGCCGTCCTGTTCGGACAGACCGAAGGTCTCGTCCTGGAGGTTGCGCTGTTCGCCGATGACCTCGCCCAGCTCCTCAAGTGCCCGGGCGATGGCTTCTGAGATCGGGTCGCTGGGCTGGCCGTCACCCTGGCCCTGACCCAATTGCATCTGCATGTTGCGCAGCATTTCCGACAGGGCGGCGAGGGCCTGGCGGGCGTCGGCGGTATTGCCCAGCTCGGCGGCATCACGCAAGGCGTCCAGCATCTCCTGCAGGCCTTCGGAATTCAGGTTCTGACCTTGCCCGCCTTCGGCGAAGTTGCCGTCTTCGGCGGCTTCGCGTGCCATGGCTGCCATGTAGTTCTGCATGGCTTCCTGATAGGCCTCGAACAGGGCGGCAAGCTCGGTCTCGTCGGCGCCGCGGGCGAGGGCTTCCATCAAGGCGCGCTCGGCAGCCCGCAAGGCCGCTTCGGCATCGGCGAGCGAACCGAGTTCGGCTCGCAGCGCGATGAGCCAGAGGTCGCCTTCCAGATTGCCGAGGGCGGCCTGGTCGCGCTGGCGGCGCAGCCTGTGCAGCGCTTCGCGCAGCCCGAGATAGACGATGGGATCTTCGAAGAAATATTCCGGCGCGTCCGAAATGGCCGCCAGACTCCGCGCGACTTGCTGCAGTCCCTCCGGTGCCCGCTCGATACGCCGGGCGGGGTTTTCGGTGAAATAGGCCGGACCGGCGGGAACATCCTCGGCGAAAAGGGGCTCGGGTTCGGAGAGGGTCTCGTAGGGTTCACGGGCTGCCATTACGTCGCGGCGCTGCTCGGCGACAGCCCGGGCGAGGGCATCGAGGAAGACTCGCGCCGGCAGGGTGATGCCCAATTCCGGAGACCGCCCCGTATTGCCGGCGGCATCGGTTGCCACCATGCGGATTTCCACACGGCTGCCCGCAAGCGGATGGCGGGCCGTTTCCAGCAGGGTCGACATGGCGTCGGCTTCGCCACTGGGCACGACGGAGTTGGTGTCAATGTCGAGCGATTGCCAGGCGGCATCGCTGTCACTCTCCGGCCGGATTTCAAGGGCGTAGCCGGTTGCGCCATGGTCATCGGTGACGGTGAAGTCGAGGTCGAGTTCACCGGCGGCAGTCGAGTCGGGCACCTGGGTCAGGCGCACCCGCGGCGGGGTGTCGGGTGTGACCCGGATCGACCAGGTCTCGCGCGTGCCGGGCGCGGCAAGGCGCAGGCTGGCGTCCAGGTCGATCGGCTGGCGAAGTTCCCAGACGCTGTCGCCAATCTCGTTGCCCGAAGCGCGTTGCCGGCCATCGCTGTCGCGCAGGGTCAGAGTCGGCTGGCGCCGGGACCCGGCGATCCGGGCGACAAAGGTCGATCCGGCGGGGACGGTTGCCGTCCGGCTGTCGTCGGCCAGAAAGATCGGTGCGCGGCCGGTATAGGCGGGCGGGTCGATCCAGGCATCAATCGTCACCGTCTGGCCACCGGCGATGATCAGGTCTGGCGAGAAGGCTTCGCCGACCCGGTCGCGGGCGGCAGGGCCGGCGACGAGCCAGCTGACAATCAGGCCTAGCCCCAACATGCCCCGCAGGGCGAAGCGGTCGAGACGGGCCCAGGCCGCGCGCGGTCGTCGCGCCCGCGCTGCTGCGAGGCGGGCGGCCATGCGCGCCTGATGCTCGGTCCAGACCTTGAGGGCCACCGGATCGCCATCGCTCGGTCGGTCGGTCAGGGCCTCGTGCGGGCGGGCGGTGATGTGGCTGTCCGTCTCAACCCGTCGCGCGGTGTCGTCATCGCTCGGCCAGCGGAAGGCACCAACCCCGGGCCGGGTCAGCCAGACCGCGAGGATGAATGTCGTGACGGCATAAATCGCGCGCCACGGATCGCCGAACATTTCCCATATGCCCAGCAAGGCCAGAATCACAAAACCGGCGACCCAGGCAAGGCCCGGCCAGACAACCGGAACCGACCGCTCCCAGACGAGCGAAAACCAGGCAAGGATCAGGGACGTACGGCGCATGTCGTGAAAACTACCACGGTGCAGCGGAATAACGAGGCTCCGATGCATTACACTTTGGTGAGCCGCTGGGGCGTCAACCGGCTATTCGCCGCTCTCGTCTTCCGCGGCCGGCGGCTCACCCCAGAGCGGGTCGGGACGGTCGAGATTGCCTCGCAGACCACAGGCCGCGACGGCGAGCGCGCTGAGCGCGACGAGTGTGAAGGTAGCCAGACGTTTCATCGCAATTGCTCTCAACAACCCAGGCGATCCTTCCAGATCGCCACCTGTTCGCGGACCCGGATCGGCGACGTGCCGCCAAAACTGGTCCGGCTCATCATCGATGCCCGCGCACTCAACACGGAAAACACGGCCTCGTCGATAGCCGGTTCAACGGATTGCATCTCGGCCAGCGACAGCTCCGCCAGTGGCACGCCTCTGGCCTCGGCCCGTTTGACGATCGAGCCGGAGATGTGATGGGCGTCGCGGAAAGGCTTGCCCAGCTCGCGCACGACGTAGTCGGCGAGGTCGGTGGCGTCGGAATAGGCTTCACCGGCAGCCTCTTCCAGGGCTTCAGGGAAGAAGGTGAGGTCGCCGGCCATGCCCGCCATCGACAGCAAGGCCAGTTCCAGATCGTCGATCGCCTGGAAGACCGGCGCCTTGTCTTCCTGCAGGTCCTTGGAATAGGCGAGCGGCAGGCCCTTCACCACGGTCAGCAGTCCGGTCAGCGAGCCGATGATGCGGCCCGGCTTGGCGCGGACCAGCTCGGCGGCGTCGGGATTGCGCTTTTGCGGCATGATCGAGGAGCCGGTCGACCAGGCATCGGACAGGGTCGCAAAGCCGAAACGGCGGGTGCACCACAGCACGATCTCCTCGGCGAAGCGCGACAGGTTCACGGCGCAGATCGAGGCGGCCGACAGCACTTCCAGCGCAAAGTCACGGGCAGCGACGCCGTCGAGTGAATTGGCCATCGGTCGGTCAAACCCAAGATCACTGGCGGTCATCTCGCGATCGATGGGGAAGGCGGTGCCGGCCAGGGCCGCACAGCCGAGCGGGCTTTCATTGAGGCGCTTGCGGGCATCGGCGAAACGGCCGCGATCACGCTGCGCGACTTCCACATAGCTCAAAAGATGGTGACCCAGCGAGACCGGTTGCGCGGTCTGCAAATGGGTGAAGCCCGGCATGACCTGGTCGGCATGGATCTCGGCCTGCTTGACCAGGGCAGTCTGGTAAGCGGCGAGCATCGCGTCGATCCGGTCGCAGGCATCGCGCAGCCAGAGCCGGAAGTCGGTCGCGACCTGGTCATTGCGCGAGCGAGCGGTGTGCAAACGGCCGGCGGGCTCGCCGATAATGTCCTTCAATCGCGCCTCGACATTCATGTGAACGTCTTCAAGCGCTTTCGACCACGGGAAGTCGCCGGCATGGATCTCGGAGCGGACCTGTTCAAGCCCGCGCTGGATCGCCGCAGCATCGGCGCTTGAAATCACCCCGGTTGCGGCCAACATTCGGCTGTGGGCGAGGGATCCATCAATATCCTGGTCCGCCATTCGCTGGTCGATGTCGACCGACGCGTTGATGGCCTCCATGACGGCTGACGGGCCGGCCGAGAAGCGGCCGCCCCACATGGCGCTGGAGGCCTTTGCCCGGCCGTCGTTCGAACTGTCGTCAGCCATGTCGGTGTCCCGTGGAGGAAATGATATGAAAATGTCGCCGATCGGCCTTGGTATACTGGGCATGACCATCCTGGCCATAGGGTGGTTCCTATACGTGATGCTTTCCGGTGCGAGCAAGGGCGAAACCGGTCCACTGGACAGCTATGCTCATGGTGAGATGCGGGCCTTTGTCTCGATCGACGACGCCCCGGCGCAGCCCGACCTGGCCTATCGCAATGGCGATGGCGAAGAAGTCCGGCTGTCCGACTATCGCGGCCAGGTGATCCTGGTAAATTACTGGGCGACCTGGTGCGGGCCCTGCGTGGAAGAAATGCCGGCGCTGTCCGACCTCCAGTCGGAGTTGGGGGGCGATGAGTTCCAGGTCGTCACGGTGACGTTGGACCGCTCGATCGAGGATGCCCGTGAGTTTCTCACCCGAATGGAGCTCGACAATCTGCCGCTCATCCACGACGAGACCTTTTCCAGCCCCAATCGCGTGCGGGCGATCGGCCTGCCGATGTCCATTCTCTATGACGGGCTGGGTCGGGAGATCGGTCGCGTGCCGGCTCCGGCGGAATGGAATAGCGACGATGCCTACGCGCTGATCCGCGCCGCGATCCGGCGTAATGTGTGACCTCACGGTCATTTCGTGACCGTCCAAACGTCAACTGTGGCGGGGCGCTGCGGGGCTGAACAGGCGACCCGCCGGGGTGAGTGTCAGGCTCGTTGACCTGTGCCCGGTGGTGGAAGCGATTGAGGTCGCCGCGGCAAGCGAATAAAGCTGTGTCATGGCCCTTCTGCTTCCCTTTGCCTTGCTGGTTGTCCTTGCGATCCTGGTGATGCGCCACCAATCCCGCGACGGCGGATTGCGCGGCGATTTGTGGCGGATCGAACAGGCGCTGATCGGCGCGACCGAGAATGGCGTGGAGCTGGATGCCGGCCTGATGGGGTCGCCGCATCTTCAGGAAGCGCCAGAGCATCTGTACCGCCTGGTAGCCGAGGCGGTGACATCCCGTGACGCAGCAGCCGGACATCGCGCGCTGGCCGGGATCCGCGAGTATCGCGTGTTTCGCGGGTGGAAGGCGTGAAGCCGCCGCGCCGTGACGTCGGCCGGGCCGATTGTAACCATCCCCAACCGGGCTAGTCTGGCGCGATGACCCTGTCCGCCGTCAATCTCCTGCAATTCGCGCTGATAGCGGTCGCCGGCCTCGGTGTTGCCCTGACGGTGTCGCAACCGCGGCTGCGGGCGGCGTCAGCCTTGATGGCGATGTCGGTGCTCTGGATGGTCTTCAATTTTCTGGAGGAAGTCGCCGGATTTCGCGGCATCTGGCTGGTGACGCCGGCCTTTCGTCTCGCCTATCCGCCCCTGGTCTATCTGGTCGCCCGGGGGGTGATGCTGTCCGGGCCGGGTCTGCGCTGGCGCGACTCGCCGCACGCGATGCCATTCTTGATCGCGCTGTTTCTGACGCCCTGGATCGGCCTGGTCGAGCATGCTGCCAGGCTGAGCCTGTTCGCCTATTCGGCGGCCACGATCATGATGATCCATCGCTTCCACAGGGCCACCCGCGAAACCCGTTCGGACGCCCAGACCATCCAGCTGAACTGGATGGTGGGGCTGATCGTGTTCTACGTCGTCGACGGGGTCTTCGACATTGTGCGTATGGATGCGCGCTGGTTGCATCCCTATTGGCCCTGGCTGGGGACCCAGTCTGCCTATGTGTTCCAGATCGCGATCTCGCTGCTCTTCCTCTGTGTCCTCATTGTTCTGGCTGTCCGCCACGGGCGCCTGTTCTCGGGCCTGGACGCGGACATGCTCGCCGGATGGGGTCGCGACACAGGCAAGCCGGCCACAGCCACTCCGGTCGGCGCGACAGACACTGCCGATCGGGCGTCGGACTTCCAGCGCATCGAGGCGGTCGTGCGCGGTGAGGCCCTGTACTCCGAGCCCCGGCTCACCCGGCAGGAGGTGGCGGCGGCCGCGCGTCTCGCCGAGCGGGCGGTGTCGGTGGCGATCAAGTCGCAGACCGGTCGCAATTTCAATGACTACATCAACGCGCTGCGGATCGAGGATGTGTGCGCGATGATGAAGGAGGATGCCGCGGGACCGGCACGACGGCGCCTGATCGATCTGGCCTACACGGCGGGCTTCAGCTCGAAATCAGTCTTCAATGCCGTCTTCAAGCGGGAAACCGGTCAGACGCCATCGGCCTATGTCGAAGCCCTGTCACCTTCCGCGCAAGGTCCGGCATCCGATCAGGTTATTCGCTGACGGATTCCGGACGTCCGGTTTCCGGATCCCGGACGACCCCGGTGCGGTGTCGTGCTCCTGTCATCCCGTCAACAAACGGGAGACACACATGTTGCGAACACTCCTGGCCGTCATGGCCCTTCTCCTCGCGGGCCTCACCGCCTTCCTGGTCTCCGCCTGGCAGGTGCCGTCCGGCATGCTGCCAGAGCGGGACGATCATCGCTCCCATGTGATCGAGAATGCGGTTCTGCTCGACCCGGTGACGGGTGCCTTGCAGCCGGATGGTTCGGTTCTGGTGATCGATGGCCGGATCGAGTGGCGGGGCACGGGCGCTGTCCCGGGCGGCCATGACGATCTCGAGCGGATCGACGCGCAGGGACGCACGCTGATGCCCGGTCTCATCGATGTCCATGTGCATGTGTTCGATGAAGCCGATCTCGCGGCGGGTCTGGCACACGGCGTCACCACGGTGCGCAATACGGGCGGCATGCCGTTTCACCTGCCCTTGGCCGAGCGGATCGAGCGTGGCGGCATTCTGGGACCGCGCCTGATCACGACCGGTCCGATCCTCAATGAAATCGGGGGCCGCAACGGCAATGAGCTGCAAGAATTGGTCGCTGGCGCCGAGGAGGCACGGGCCGCCGTACGCCGACAGCATGCGGCCGGGTTTCGCCATCTCAAGCTCTATTCCAACCTGTCGCGCGAGAGTTTTGCTGCCATCCGCGACGAAGCCGCCGCGCTGGGAATGACGATGAGCGGTCACCCGGTCGAGGGCACCGAATCCGACCCGCTGCCTTTTGTCGCCTCGCTGGAGGCTGGATTCCAGACCCTGGAACATGCCGAATCGGTCGTCTGGTACGGGCTGGACGATGACATGGACATGGATCGCATGCGCCAGCTTGCCCGCCAGATCGCGACCTCGGGAACGGTAATCGATCCGACGCTGGTCGTGCACGAAAACCTGGCGCGGATCGTGGAGACCGAGGGCGCTCATATCACGCGCCCCGAGATGACCGGCTACAATCCGGTGGTCGCCAGCTTCGAGCGTGACGGGTGGGCCTTCTGGAGTGCCTATCAACACGATGACCGGACCCGCATGCAGGCCTTCTATATCGCCTTCACCGGGGCGCTCCATCAGGCCGGCGTCCGGCTGACGGTTGGCTCGGATTCCGGTGTGATGGTCTCGCCCCATGGTGTCTCCACCCTTCGTGAGATGGAAATCCTCGTGGAAGCCGGTCTGACCCCGCTCGAAGCCATCCAGGCGGCCACCCTGAATGGCGCGGACGTGCTGGGGATGGACGGGCAGATCGGCTGCCTGGCAGTCGGCTGTGCCGCCGACCTGATCCTGGTGGACGGTGACCCGACACAGGACCTGGCCCGCCTCCATGACCTTGAAGCGGTGATGCGCGACGGCCGCTGGCTTGATCGGGACCGGCTCGATGATCTGTCCGAAGCGGCAACGCAGCCATCCTCTCTCCGCACCTGGTGGCGCCTGGGGCAGCACCAACTCGCCATCCGGTAGTTCGACCGGATCACGAAAAAGGCCCGGCTGAACCAGCCGGGCCTTGATCGTTTCGATGTCGCGTCAGCCTAGCCGAGCGCGGCGTCGAGCTCGGGCAGGGCGTTGAAGAGATCCGCGACCAGGCCGTAATCGGCGACCTGGAAGATCGGTGCTTCCTCGTCCTTGTTGATGGCGACGATGACCTTGGAGTCCTTCATGCCGGCGAGGTGCTGGATGGCACCGGAGATGCCGACGGCAATGTAGAGCTCGGGCGCGACGACCTTGCCGGTCTGGCCGACCTGGTAGTCGTTCGGCACATAGCCGGCATCGACCGCAGCACGCGAGGCGCCGACGGCGGCGCCCAGCTTGTCGGCGATCGAGTCGAGCAGGTGGAAGTTGTCACCCGACTGCATGCCGCGACCACCGGAGATGACGATCTTGGCGGCGGTCAGTTCCGGACGGTCCGACTTGGACAGTTCCTCGGACACGAATTGCGACTTGAACGGACCCGACGCGGCACCGAGATCCTCGATGCTGGCAGAGCCGCCATCGCCGGCTTTCCCGAACGTTGTCGGGCGGACCGTGATGACTTTCTTCGCGTCGGACGACTTTACCGTCATCATCGCGTTGCCGGCATAGACCGGGCGTACGAAGGTGTCGGGGGCGACGACCTCGGAGATTTCCGAGATCTGCATGACGTCCAGCTTGGCCGCAACGCGGGGCATGAAATTCTTGCCCGATGTCGTGGCCGCGGCCAGCACCGCGTCATAATCCGCCATCAGCGGGGTGACGAGCGCGTCCATGGCTTCCGCCGTCGGCTTGGCGAGAACGTCGCTTTCCGCGTGCAGCACCTTGGCGACACCGTCCAGCTTGGCGGCGGCATCGGCGACAGCCTGGGCATTCGAGCCGGCGACCAGAACATGGACGTCGCCGCCCAGCGCCTTGGCCGCCGTGACGACGGCACGGGTGGCGTCATTCAGGCTGGCATTGTCATGTTCGGCAATAACGAGAACAGCCATGATCAGATCACTCCCGCTTCATTTTTCAGCTTGTCGACGAGTTCGGCGACGCTTTCGACCTTGATACCGGCTTCGCGCTTGGGCGGCTCGGTCACTTTCACCACGCTCAGGCGTGGCGCGGTGTCGACGCCGTAGTCAGCCGGTGACTTGGTGTCGATCGGTTTGCGCTTGGCCTTCATGATGTTCGGCAGCGACGCATAACGCGGCTCGTTGAGGCGCAGGTCGGTGGTGACAACGGCCGGCAGCGTCAGCGACAGGGTCTGCAGACCGCCATCGATTTCGCGCGTGACCGAGGCCTTGCCGTCCGCGATGGCGACTTCCGAGGCAAAGGTGCCCTGCGGCCAGTCGAGCAGCGCGGCGAGCATCTGGCCGGTCTGGTTGTTGTCGCCATCAATGGCCTGTTTGCCGAGCAGCACGATTTCCGGGCTCTCTTCGTCGACCACGGCCTTGAGGAGCTTGGCGACAGCGAGCGGTTCGACGGCATCGTCGGTCTGGATCAGTATGCCGCGATCAGCGCCCATCGCGAGCGCCGTGCGGATCGTTTCCTGGGCCTGGGCCGGTCCGACAGAGACCACGATGATCTCTTCGGCGACGCCCTTTTCCTTCAGGCGGATCGCTTCTTCGACCGCGATCTCGCAGAAGGGGTTCATGGACATTTTGACGTTCGCGAGGTCGACGCCCGTTTGGTCGGGCTTGACGCGGACCTTCACGTTGTAATCGACGACCCGTTTGACGGGGACGAGAATCTTCATGCTGGGGCTCCGATTGGCCGCGCGCGGATGGGTCTGCGCACCTGACAAGAATAGGCCGGAAACCTGCCTTCGCCCGTGCAGTAAGTCAATGCGTCGAACTGGCTTACGCGCGCGTCAATTCACAGTTCCGGTATTGTCGGTATGGACCTCTTCATCGTCATCATGGACGTGTGATTGCGCCCATTTGCTAGCCGGGCCTTCGTTATGAGAGTTCGGCGCAATTTCATTTTCATTGTTTGAGTATGTTTTTGCGCCTGCGTGACGATCGTCATTGTCGCAGGTGGCGCTTTCGGATCAGGGCCTCATCCATCCGGCGACGGGGCCGCGCGGCGACAGGGCGAACCGCCAGAGCCCGTAAATCGCTCCGCCCAGAATTGCGCAAAGCGCCAGCATGACGGGGATAAAGCCGGCGCCCAGAACTTCTTCGGCACCCTGTTGAGCCTCGTAGGACAGGGTAAAGCCGGCTTCGTCCGGAAAGACCCAGACGCCAACGCCGGCAGGATTGAAAATTTCCATGACGGCCATGTGCAGGAGGGCCAGAACCACCAGACCCGTCGCGCCAATCACCATGATCGAACAGTAATGTCCGACAATGGCGGCCGGCTTGCGCCAGACGGGAGGGGGAGCAGGCGGGTCTCCGAACTCCGCAATGGCGGCCAGGAGCCGCTCGGCTTCTCCTTCGGCCCGTGCGTCGCCCATCGCCTCGCGCATGTGAGCGGCGGCTTCGGCCCGGGCTTCGGCGCGATCCTCGGCGGCGAGGTTGCGGTTGGCCCAGTCCAGTCGCCGAAGGAATTGTCGCCATATACGTTTGGCGTCGTCGCCCAGCAGGTCGAGATCGGTCGTCATGAATTTACTCCCTGGGCGTTGAGAACGTCCCCCATGCGGGTCCAGACCTGTCGCATTCGGTCCAGTGTCTGCCGGCCGCGCTCGGTGATGGTGTAATATTTGCGCGGGGCGCCGGTCTCTTCGGCAACCCACTCGGCTGTCACCAGGCCGTCCTTTTTCATGCGGGACAGGACCGGATAAACCGTGCCTTCGGCCAGGTTGGCAAAGCCGGGCGCGTGCTTGAGGCTGGCAACGATCTGATAGCCATAGGCCCGACCCGCGCTCACACGGGCCAACAGCAGCATCTCGAAATAGCCCTTTCGGGCCTGCGAGCTCCAGCGTTCCAGAATGTCATCAATCGGGTCAGCGTCCGCCATGGCCGTCCTGTCAGCGGGCGATGAGTGGTCGGGCACTCATATCGCCTTTTCATTGTCGATCCTGCATAGGGCTTGCGCACCCACATAGCAACATATATAGCATTCCTAGGTAACTAGCTTAAAGTAATAGGTGGCTATGATGAAAATTGTTACAGAACAGGGAATTCGCGGTGCTGTCGCGCTTGCGGCGGCGATGATGTCCTCGCTGTTGGTGCTGCAGTCGCCGGTACTGGCGCAAGCGGTGGACGAGGAAATACGTATCGCGAATCCGAACGCGGCCTCGGTGACGCTGGGTGCGACATTGACCTTGCCGGACGGTGACGGCCCCTTTCCGGGCGTGGTCATGATTTCAGGGTCCGGGCCGCAGGACCGGGACAGTCATGATCCGGGTCTCGGCGAGCACCGCCCCTTTGCGGTCTGGGCCGAGCACCTGGCGGCCAATGGTATTGCTGTCCTTCGCTATGACGACCGGGGTGTCGGTCAGTCGACCGGCGATTTCGCAGCCGCCACGGCAACTGACCTGGCGTCGGACGCCCGGGCCGCTCTGACAGAGCTGCGCGGACATCCATCCATCGACCCAAGGCGCGCCGGCCTGGTCGGGCATTCGGAGGGTGGCGCGATCGCGATGATGGTCGCTGGCGACATGGATCCGTCCTTCGTGGTGATGCTGGCTGCTCCGGCGGTGGCCTTCAGGGAGGTCTTCTCCGGCCAGTATCTCGCCCAGCAACTTGTCGGCGACGACCCTCAGGCAGCCCTCGATGCCAATCAACAGTTCCTGAGCATGATCTATGCGACCCTCGACGGCGTGGCGGGTGAGCCGGAAGCCGAGGCGCGCGCCCGGCTGGCCGGCGTTTTCGACACGCTGGGCCTGCCGCACGAGGCTGGATTGGACACGTTGTCGTCCGCATATATCCGGGGCTGGCTGGAACACGACATGCGCGCCACCTTGCGCGACTATGACGGACCCGTGCTGGGCGTCTATGGCGAGCATGATCTTTCGGTCAATCCGATCCAGAACGCGGCAGCCCTCGGCGGTGCCATTGATCCGCAGATCGGCTCGCGCGTTACCGTGTTGCGGGGCAAGAACCACCTGCTCCAGTCCGTGACCGACGCCATGGCCAACCCGGCCGAGCAGGATCATGCGGTCGCGCAGGACGTCCTCGAATTGGTGGCCCACTGGCTGGGCGAGCGGGCAGATCTGGCCATGCCGGCAGCCAGCGCGGAGTAATGGACATGCGTGCGATCACATATTTGCGATTGGCTTGTGCCAGCCTGGCGGTTGTCGCTGCGGGCTTCACCACGGCCGACCTGCGCAGCGTGCCGGCCACTTCGCCAGCGATGGAGAATGCCGACCTCGCCGACACGATGGACCGTGTGCTGGACGACGCCATGCGCGAATACACCATTGCCGGAGTCGTGGCTGGTGTGATCCGGGACGGCGAGGTGGTCTGGTCGGCGCGAGAGGGCGTGGCGACAGCCGATGGCCGACCGGTGACCGGCGATACGTCGTTCAATCTCGGATCAATCTCCAAACCGCTGACGGTCTGGCTGGTGCTCGACCTGGCCGAGGCCGGCTTGATCGATCTCGACACGCCGGTCAGCCAGTACCTGACGCGTTTCGCGCTTCCGGCCGGCTCCCATGACGCGGGCAAGGTCACAGTTCGTCGCCTGCTGCGCCATACCGCCGGCACCAACCTCATCGGCTATGGGGGGTACGGGGCCCACGAGGAACAGCCGGCCGACGTCATCGAGCTGTCGACCACATTCGAACCGCTTGGCCTGGTTCGAGAACCGGCCACGACGCGGTCCTACTCAGGCGGTGGATATGTCCTGCTGCAGATGATGATCGAGGATATCACGGGCGGGACACTCGAAGCCGCAGCGCACGCCCGCCTGTTTGCGCCTATGGAAATGCACAATAGCGGGTTTGCGCCCGAGCTGCTGCCGCACCGAGCGGACGCGTTCAACTACTATCGTCAACCCATTGAAAGCCTGCGTGATGTCGCCCTGACAGCTGCGGGAGGCTGGGCGTCGGGCGATGACATCGAGCGCTTTTTGCTGGCGCATTTTGATGGCGGCGGCGTTCTGGGCTCGGAGAGTCTGGCGGCGGCCTTCGCGCCGACCGTTCCCGACCCGGGCTATGCTATGAGTTATACCCGGTGGCAAACGCCTCGCGGCAATCTGCTGGGTCATGGCGGCAACAACTCGACCTGGCATGGACAAATCTATGTCCGGCCGGAAACCGGTGACGCGTTCTATTTCCTGACCAACGCGACCAGCGGTGCCCAGCTCGACCTCGATCTGAGTTGTGCCTGGCTGCCGTTGATGGAAAGCGAAGCCGGAGTGACCCGCTGTGCATCGGTCCTCGGGACCGCCCGAAGTGTCGCCTGGTGGTCGCTGGGGCTGGGGTGGCTGGCGATCGGATCGGCCTGGTGGCTGGGCGGCGGGATGCTGACGGGACGCCGTGCGCTGTCTTTGCGCCCGACGGGGCACGGACCCATTCGCCTGACCGGTCGTCTTGCCGGCTTCGCCTTGATGTTGGCGATGTTGGTGTTCTCGATCTGGGTGTCGTGGACCAATTCGGTGATCTGGCGCACCGAGACCATCCTGATTGATGAAATCCCGCTCGATGAGCTTGAAGGCCTGACACTTGTTGTCAGCGGTCTGTTGACCGTGTGGACGCTGTGTCTGTGGTCAAACCCGGTGCGGTCCGCCCGCCAACCCTCGCAAGGGTAGCTGCATCGTGCTTGAAGGCGCGCCCGGCCCGGGCGCGCCTTCAGCGAATCGTCGATCGACGACCTAGTCAGCCGCCGTCATTTCGGTCGAAATGAACAGTTCGATTTCGTCGGAGACGTAGGGGACAGCGAAGCCCATGTCCCACTGCGACCGCATCAGTGAACCGGTCGCGGTGAATCCCAGCTTGGTTGTGCCGTCGCGGGTCTCGCCGACCCGGTTCAAGGTCACGTCCAGGCTCACCGGATGGGTCATCCCGTTCATGGTCAGATCGCCGGTCATGGTGCCGGTCTGCCCGTCTGCGCTGTCAAAGCCGGTGGCAACGAAATGCGCCGTCGGATTGGCTTCGGTCTCGAAAAAATCGCCCGAATTCAGGTGCGTGATGAAGCGGTCCTGGTTGGCGCCGACCCAGAAGCCGTCGATCAGGTTGAAGGTGATGTCGACGGTCGAGTTGGACGGGGTTTCCAGGTCCAGCGACAGCGTGCCGTCATAATCGGTGAACTGCAGCGACATCGTCGAATAGCCCTGGTGGTCCCAGCGGGCCTCGATCACGGTGTGCGTCTTGTCGAACTCGAAACTCACCGGTTCGGCCAAAGCGGTGGCTGTGGCGGCGGTGGCGGTGAGAAGGGCCGCGGAAGCGGCGAGGAAAAGGCGGGTCATGCGGTTGCTCCGTATGGACTGAACTTGTGGGCCTACACTTAGGAGGCTGCGGCACTTTGTCGACCGGGGTGACGCGAAGTTGATGTTTCCAAATCGGAAAGAATGAGCGCTGTCAGCGATCCCTGCCCGGCACCCAAAGCACATCCGCGCGGCCTTCATCATTCGCCGTCCGGGCCATCACGAAGAGCAGGTCGGACAGACGATTGAGATATTTCAGGACCGCCGGTGTGAGGCGCGCGCCATCGGCGATCAGGGCCGAAACCTTACGCTCGGCGCGGCGGCAGATCGTGCGGGACAGGTGCAGTCGGGCCGCTGCCTCGCTCCCGCCGGGCAGGATGAAGGAGGTGAGCGGGTCGAGCTTGCCATTGAGGCGATCGATCTCGCCCTCCAGCCAATCGACCTGGGTTTCGGTCACACGCAGCGGCTCGTAATCGGGCGGAGTATCGCTTTCCGGCACACACAGGTCCGCCCCCAGATCGAAGAGATCATTCTGGATCCGGGCCAGGGGCGCATCGAGCGGGTCGTCCCGTTCCAGCGCGGCGCGCGCCAAGCCGATAGAGGAATTGGTCTCGTCGACATCCCCGTAGGCGTCAACGCGCGGGTCGTGCTTGACTGTCTGCGACATGTCACCGAGCCGGGTCGATCCGGTGTCGCCGGTGCGCGTGTAGATTTTCGTGAGACGGACCATGGCGCTTGTCTTAGCGTCAGGACGGCTCGGTTGAAAGGGCGCGGGGTATGCTGAAATCAATAACGGTCCTGGCGGCGAGTCTGGTCGCGGCGACGCTGTCTGTCGCCGACGCCCAGGGCGGCGGAATCCAGGCCGGTGCGGAAATCATCCGTGAGCGGACCGGAGTGCCGGGGATCGGAATTCTCATCCGGCAGGGCGATGAGATCGAGCTTGGCCTTGCAGGAGAGCGCGCGGTCGGCACCGACATCGCGCTTCAACCGGGCGACCTCTGGCATCTCGGCTCCAATACCAAGTCCATGACCGCGACCCTGGTGGCACGTCTGGCGGAGCAGGGACGCATCAGCTGGGATGACACCATCGCCCAGCACCTCGGCGCGGTGGTGGATGACATCAATCCTGCCTATCGCGACCTGACCTTCCGTCACCTGCTCAGTCACCGGTCCGGTCTGCCGGCCAATGTCGGTCCGGCGGCCATGTTCAGCTTTGTCGCCCAAGGCGCGCAAGGTGGCGATATCGCACCGCAGCGTATCGCCTATGCGGCGATGGTGTTGTCGGCTGGGCCGGCGGTCGAGCCGGAGACAGAATTCCACTATTCCAATGCCGGCTATGTCGTGGCGGGTGCCATGCTGGAGCAGGCAACCGGGGAAGACTGGGAAGTCCTGATCCAAAGCGAGGTGTTCGAGCCGCTCGGCCTGGAAAGCGCCGGGTTCGGTGCGCCGGGAAGTGCCGAGACCGTCGACCAGCCGCGCGGTCACCGGTCCGGCCTGTTCGGGCGGCGGGCGGCCTATGCGCCGGGTCCGACGTCTGACAATCCGCCGGTTCTGGGACCGGCCGGCACGGTCCACATGTCGCTGGAGGACCTGTCACGCTATCTGTCCGTGCACATGGCCGGGGCACGTGGCGAGGACACGGGTTTCCTCGATGCCGGATCCTGGCAAACCCTGCATACGCCGCCGTTTGGCGAGCACTATGCCATGGGCTGGGCGATCGATGGCCCCCGGCTGATACACAACGGGTCGAACACGCTTTGGCTGGTTCAGATGACGATCTGGCCGGATCGCGACCAGGCTGTGATCATTGCCGCCAATGACGGCGACACCGGGGGGCTGGGCCCCTATTTCAACCAGGCGACCCGCGAAGCCTTTGGCGAATGACCGCTACCCTCAGCCGCCGAAGTTTTCCTTCACCAGGAAGATAGCGATGATGAGCAGGACGGCGGCGAACTGCAGCACGACGCGCAGCCGCATCAGCTTGTTCGAGCGCGAGCGCGTTTTGTCGTCGGACTTGTACATGTTGAAAATGCCGAAGCCGAGCGTGATGACGACCGCCAGCATGGCGATGTAGAGCAGGCCTGTGAGGAAGGTATCCATCAGCTTCTCCAGCGCAGTTCCGCTGCGCGCACGGGGTTCTTGAAGGGTTCGCCGGTCTCGCGATGCTTGTCCCAGGCGCGCTTGAGGGCGAAATACCATTTCGCCTGCACGTCACTGTCGTGGATCAGCATCAGCTTGGGATCATAGGCCAGGCCGACCTGTTGGGCGTTCACGGCGTCGCGGTCCTGGCCGACAAAGGTCTCGATGCCCTTGCGGATCACCGGGTTGGGCACGATCGTCGGCAGCCAGTGATCCCAGTAGACGACAATGGTGATTGCGGTCGAGTTCTCATTGGTCGGCGTGACGGCGGTGAAACCGGTGAAATGCTTGCCGCCGGCCTTGACGTATTCGGTGCGCAGGCCGGGCAGCTGGAAGCGGATCTCGGTCTGCGGTTCGCCCATCAGCGAGTACAGGTAGGAATTCTTCGACGGCACGTGGGGCAGCATCGAGAAGCCGCGCTCTACGGGTCCGAATTTCTTGGTCTTTTCGTGTACCGACTTGGCCGACCGCCACCACCACTGGCGGTGGATATATGGGATGTGGGCCGGGTCCATCAGGCCGATCACCGCGTGGTCGACATGGCAATTGAACACGTCGTGCACCACCAGTTTGGGCTTGTGGCCGTCGGGAATGTCCAGCCTGGGCGGATCGATTGACGGGGCACTGTCGGCATTCGCCTCGTCGGCATACCAGATCCAGATCAGGCCCTGATCCTCATGTACCGGGAAGCGGCGCACGCGGATCCTGGTCAGGTCCATCGCCTCGGCCTGGTCGGCGGTCAGCGAGGGGATGGCCGCGCACGAGCCGTCGGTGCGGAAACGCCAGCCATGATAGGGACATTCAACCTGGGTCTCGCCATCATGCTCCTGCGCTTCGCCGCCGGACAGGAGGATGCCGCGGTGCGGGCAGATGTCTTTCAAGGCATAGGCCTTGCCGTCATGGTCGCGGCCGAACAGGATCGGCTGGCCCAACAGCTCGCGATGGAGATGTTGGCCCGGTTTGAGCTCGCTCGACAGGGCGCCGAAATACCACAGGTCTTTGACAAACATGAACGCGACATAGCGCGTTGAGCGCCGCCTGCCTAGCGGTCGGGCGGCATCACATGTGCGGCATATGGGCTTGTCGCGAGCGAGGGCCGGGCGCTAGTCTGGCTGCCGCAAAGGGGGCGCGTTGGAGGAAGCGCGCATGCACGACACATCACCTGCAGCCATGATCTCCCGGGTCACCATGATCTGCCTCACGGCAGCTATGGCCCTGTCAGCCTGCTCCGACGAGCCTGATCCACTGCCCGATGAGGCTCGCCTGCCGGACGCGGCGGTGGCGGCATTACAAGTCCACCTGGCAGCCATGAGTGACGGTGACCTGACCTGCAGCCATGCGGCCATCGAGGCGGCGCCGCGCGCTGTCGGCTTTATCAATGATGATCGCCTGCCCGATTTCGCCATCTCGACCCAGGACCTGCAATGCCGCAGCGAAATCGGATCGGCGGTCGCCTATTTCTGTGGCGGCTCGATCTGCGCCTTTCCCGCCCTGATGTCAGACGGCGCGGACTACCAGGTCATCTGGTTGATGTCCGGCAACGAGGTCTCCACCCGGACCGATTATCAAGAGGCGCGTTTCGTGGTCCGCCAAGGCGTGTTCGCTGGCTCTGCAGGCAGCCGGGTGGCGGTACGGGAATATGTCTGGCGCGATGGCACGCTGACCCGTGTGCTCGAGCGTGAGGAGGTCGCGGGGCGCAGCCCCTAGCCGCCAAACCGGGTCCGCAACTCGTCTGGCGTCACGCCGCTTTCGCGCAGGGATTTCAGCGTCACGGAAGTGTTGCGCTTGGCGAAACGCTCGCCGTTGTCGTCCAGCAGCAGCCGGTGATGACGATAGACCGGCGTCGGCAGGTCGAGCAGGGTCTGCAAAAGGACATGCAGCGGCGTCATTGCACGCAGGTCCTCGCCGCGGATGACATGGTTGATCCCCTGCAGCGCGTCATCATGCACCACCGCGATGTGATAGCTGGTACCGACATCCTTGCGCGCCAGGATGACATCGCCCAGCGGGTCCGGGTCGGCGATCTGCTCGCCCTGGCCATCTTCGAGAAAGCGCATGGCGGAAAAGCGCTCACCCAGGAAATTACGGCACCGGGCCAGCGACAGGCGCCAGGCGAACGGGTCACCGGCGGCGACGCGTGTCGCTTCCTCGTCGCTACTGAGGGGTGACAGCGGGCCGCGATAGACCTCACCGACGCTGTGCGGCGCCCGCGCGATATCGTCCATGATCTCGCGCCGTGTCTTGAAGCAGCGATAGACCACGCCCAGTCCGCGCAACCGTTCCAGCACCCGCGCATAATCAGGAAAATGCTCCGACTGGCGCCGCACCGGCTCTTCCCAGTCCAGCCCGAGCCAGATCAGATCGTCGAGAATGACCGGCTCGAATTCCCGCTTGCAGCGAACGGTATCGATATCCTCCATCCGCAGGATGAACCGCCCCTCCGCCTCGCACGCCGCCTGAAACGCGGTCCAGGCCGAGAAGGCATGGCCGATGTGCAGGTGCCCGGTGGGGGACGGGGCGAAGCGGGTGGTGAAGGTCATTGTGGGAGGGAGCCATGTTTTTCAAAAAACTCAATACCCGGATTGTCATCCCCGCAGGATGTCCGGCGAAGGCCGGACGCACGGCGGGGATCCATGTGGTGCCACGAGTTAGGTCCCTGACTTGCGCCCGGCCTGCGCCGGGCGTCCATCAGGGATGACAAGAATGCCGGGATGTTGCGTGCGACCCACTCCACCCCTTGCCCCCATCCCCCGCATCCCTCTATCCAGTCTGCAATCAATCCGGAGCTCCTTCATGACCCGACCCATTGACGGACCGCGCCTGCCGCCGCGCGACGGTTCGAAGCCGACAAAGCTGGTGATCTTCCTGCATGGGTATGGCTCGAACGGGCAGGACCTGATCGGGCTGGGCCAGCACTGGGCGCGGGATCTGCCGCACGTGCAATGGGTGTCGCCGAACGCGCCGGACCCGGTGCCGGGCGCGCCGGACGGGTATCAGTGGTTCCCGATCTCCAATCTCGATCCGGAACGGATCGCGGCCGGTGCGGCCACGGCCTGGCCCATTGTCGACGCCTTCATCGACCAGGAACTCACTCGCTACGGGCTGACCGAAAGCGATCTGGTTCTGTGCGGCTTCTCGCAGGGCACCATGCTGTCTTTGGCAACCGGGCTGCGCCGCGAACGTCCGGTGGCCGGGATCATGGGTTTTTCCGGGGCGCTGCCGGGCGGCGGGCGTCTGAAAGAGGAGATGCGCTCCAAGCCGCCGGTGATGCTGGTTCACGGTGACCAGGACCAGGTCCTGCCGCTCGGTTTCATGTTCGATGCGCTGGAAAACCTGGCCGCTGCCGGTCATGGCGCGCAATGGCATATCTCGCAGGGACTGCCTCATTCCATTGGCGAGGACGGGCTCGACATTGGCCGCCACTTCATCGCCCAAGCCCTGGCCGGGCGTTACCGCTAAGCCACACCCGGCGGCTGTCGGCCAGCTTTCCCGCGCCTGTCATGGGCATGGCACACGAACAGGAGTAGCCTTGGCTCGCATGCCGGAAGCAGGATGATTCGGACTGACGAATCGGCCTTCGGCGTGCGACGGGAGGTGTGCTTTCAGGACTGTGGTCCGCAATACCCACCCCCTTCCGATCAGGCCCGGCCAACCGGTTGGGGCCGGTCGCAGCGAGGGAGGTCGCCATGCAGGTGCTTGATCGGGCACTGCAGGGATGGCCCTGTCTGGTCCTGAATGCGGACTACCAACCCTTGAGCTATTGGCCGCTTTCGACCTGGCCCTGGCAGGAAGCCATCAAGAATGTCTTCCTGGAACGGGTTGCCGTGGTCTCGCATTATGACGAGGTCGTGCACTCGCCCAGTTTCGAGATGCATGTGCCGTCGGTGGTCGCCCTGCGCGACTATGTCCACCAGGAGCGCACGCCGGCCTTCACCCGATACAATGTCTGGCTCCGTGACGGGTTCAAATGCGTCTACTGCGGCAAGCATGGTGTCGACCAGCTGACCTTTGACCATGTCATCCCGCGACGCGCCGGCGGCAAGACCAGTTGGGAAAACATTGTTGCCGCCTGCGGGCCGTGCAATCTGAAAAAGGGTGGCCGCACACCGCGCGAGGCCGGCATGCCACTGCCCCGTCCGCCGCAACGCCCCAACATGCACGAGCTGCAATCCCAGGGCCGCCGCTTCCCGCCGAAATTCCTGCATGAAAGCTGGCTGGACTATCTTTATTGGGACATTGAACTGGAACGCTAGTCGTCCGGAGACCTCTCATGCCAACGCACATCGCCCTCCTTCGGGCCGTCAATGTCGGCGGTACCGGCAAGCTGCCCATGGCCGAGCTCAAGGCGATGGCGCAGCGGATCGGTTTCGACAATCCGCGCACCTGTATCGCGTCCGGCAATCTGGTCTTCGAGAGCGAACTGGGCGTCGCGGAAGCCGGAGCGATGCTGGAGACGGCGCTGGCGGAATACGCGGGCAAGCCGGTCGGCGTGATCATGCGCTCGCCACAGGCGATGCAGGCGGTGTGCGACAGCAATCCCTTCCCCGAGGCGCCGGGCAATCGCTGCGTTGTGCTCTTCCTCGACACCGCTCCGCCCACCGATCTGCATGCCACGCTGAAACACCAGGCCAGCGAGAAGGTCGCCGCCGGGCATCGCGAGATCTACACCCATTATGTGGATGGCATGGGCCGGTCGAAACTGGTCATACCTGCCGCCAAGGCCGGGACGGCGCGCAACATGAACACGGTCATGAAACTGGTGCAGATGGCGTCCGGCTGATGCGCTGCGATCAGACCCGTTCGGAGACCTTGATCGCCACCCGGCAACCGGCCTCGATGGCGCGCGACAGCAAGGCATAGCCCGGCGCCTGTTTGGCGCCTTCCTCGATGGCGAGGTCGCGGTGCTCGAGCTCTTCCTCGCGGAATTTGGCGAACAGGTCGGCCAGCTCGTCCTCGCCCATGGCGCGCAGCTCCTCGACCTGACCGGCATAGTGCTGCTCGATCACGCTCTCGACGGCTTCGGTGCAGGCGTGGGCGGCCTTTTCGCCCATCAGGGCCGTCGCCGTACCGAGTGCCCGTCCGGCGAGGTTCCAGATCGGCGCCAGTGCGGTCGGCCGGGCACCATGCTTGAAAATCAGCCCGTCAAACGCGTCCAGATGGACCTGTTCGTCGGCTTCCATCTCTTCCAGCTGGCGGGCGATGCGGGCCTTGTGCGGCAGCGCTTTGAACACCGCGCGCTGGCCTTGGTAGATGGCGACGGCGCCATACTCACCGGCATGATCGACGCGGATCATTTCCTCGATGCGGCGCGCCGGGCGGCGATTGCCCGGCATGGGCGGGGTGAAGGATTTGGTCCGGTCCGCCTTGGTCATGACTTCAGCCCCTTGATGCCGACCAGCGTGGCCACGATCGCCATGGCGGCAGAGATCAGCGCATTGAAACCGGCCATGGAAATGCCGAGCAGGGTCCAGGCCGCTTCGTCGCACAGGACGATCGGCCCGCAATCCGTGCCGTCGATGATGCAGGACAGGTCGACCTGCGGCATGCCGCCGGTGGTGGTGCAGGTCGCCGGACCCTCCCACCAGCCATATTCGATTCCGGCATGCCAGAACGCGAAACCGGCGGAATAGACGAGCACGGCGGCAATGGCGAAAATCATCCACGGAGCCAGCTTCGCCAGTGATGGGCGCACGATCAGGGCGATGCCGAACACCAGGCCCAGTGCGATCACGGTCAGATGGATGTGGCGCTGGTCAAAGCACAGCGCGCAAGGCTCGTAGCCGCCGATATACTGAAAACCCCAGGCGCCCAGCATCAGCATGAGCGATCCGCCAGCCAGCAGCAGCGGCCAGCGGGTGAGCGGGAACTGGGTCAGCACGGGGTTCATGAAACGCATTCTTACGATTTCACCTCTGCCAGGCACCGCGACCAATGCGCACATGAACGACTATCGGTCACAGCAGCGACCGGATGAAGTCCTTCAATACATCCACGGCCGCCGAGCCAAAGACTAAAAACAATGTAACCAGCAGCGTGATCCAGGCGATGCCGAGGATCAGTCCCGCCAGCACCAACAGGCCGTCGCGGGTCAGCAGGCCGAGCGAGCCGATCACCAGCGCCACGCCGGGCGTTGAATTGGTCAGTGGCAGCGGCACCAGGATCGAGGCACAGAACAGCACGAAGACGCTGCCGACCAGCCGCTCGGCCATGGCGCCGGACAGGCCGGTCAGGCGTGGCCGGGCGAGCGCTTCCAGCCAGCCGAACCATTTGCGGCCGCCACGCGCCATGCGGGTCAGTCCGGCCTTGTCGATCCGGCGGGCCTTGAAGCCGGACGGCAGCCAGGGCTCCGGCCGACCCATCGCCATCTGCGCGGCAAGCGCCATCATCGGCAGCGCCATAACCTGCGGCACGCCATACAGAAAGGGAATGCAGACCGGCAACGCCATCGCGAACAGGATGACCCCGAAGGCCCGTTCGCCCAGCGCATCAACAAACTCGCCCAGGGACAGCCCGTCATCGGGTGCCTCACCGGCGATCTGTTCCAGCGTCCCGATGAGGCCGCGTTGTGGAGAGGTGTCGGTCATCTTGTCATCCCTTGTGGAACGTCCCCGAACCTAACTGCACCGGCAGGGGTGGCCAAGCGGAATGGGTTGTTGACAGGTTGAGGCCGGATGGGCAGCTTGCGCCTCCGAATTTCCCCGCCCCGCACGACCTGCAAGTACAGGCCCGCACGGCGGTCACAGGGCCCCTGTGGCGGAATTGGTAGACGCGACGGATTCAAAATCCGTTTTCTTCGGAAGTGCCAGTTCGAGTCTGGCCAGGGGCACCATTTCTTCTTTTCTGTTCCCGCTCCGCTCGACCCGAGCCAGGCACCGCTTTCACAGCTGGGGTCGATGCTCACATTGAACGCGCTCAAGGCTGGGGTGTTCGAGACCGGTCCGTCGGCGCGGATTACTTTTTATCTCACGGCTATTCGCTTCGCGAACGCCTCCGATGGGGCAGCGCATGGGCGCTGGCGCGCGGTCGCGCTTGCGGCTCAACGGGGTCGGGTCTTGATCTCACGGCAGCTCGCTGCGCTCACGCCTCCGATGGGGCGGGCTGACCGCCCGGCGCGCCGTCGCGCTTGTGGCCACACGAGCCAGGGCTGCGATGGCACCGCCGCCCCACCTGTCCACATCGTCATCAACCTCTTGAAATCGGGCCTCGTCAGTCGCACTGGCCGGTGTTAGCCTTCCTCATCCGAGCCTGGACGGAGGCCTGACCTGGTGTCGCCTGGAAACGCGTTATTGTTGGCCCGCCTGTCACTGGCGGTGATGTTCCTGTGGTTCGGGGTGATGAATTTCACCGAGGTCGGGACGCAGATCACCGGCAGCTGGATCGGGGGGCATGCCTTCCTGTCCGGACTGGCCGGGCAGGCCGGATCTGCGGCCAAGACGCTGGGTGTTTACCAGATCATCGCGGCCGTGCTGGTCGGCGCGCCGATCCCGTCGGGCAGTTTCCGGCGCATCGGCTTTGCCATGACCGGGCTGTATGCCTTCCTGGCGCTGACGGTTTTACTCACGAATCCGGTCTGGATCGCCTCTGCCGGGGGTTTCCCGGCGATCGGCTCTGGCCAGGGCATCCTCAAATACATTGCCATCCTGGGCCTGTCGTTGTGGGGCGGGAGTTTCGAGAACTCGCGCATGTTTGCCCAGCGACACACCGACATGCGGATGTGGAGCCAGCCGGTGATGTGGCTCGGCCTGGTTATGGTGCTGGGCTGGATTGGCGGCATGAAATTCACGGCGGTCGAGGCGGCCGGGATCGAGCCGCTGGTTCAGACCAGCCCGTTCTTCGCCTGGCTGCTGGGTCTGATGCCGCTGCAGACCGTGTCCAACCTGATCGGTGTGATCGAGCTGATCACCGTCATCGCCCTGGCCGGTTACTGGTTCTCCAACACGCTGTTCCGGATCGGGCTGGTCATGGCCATGATCACCTTCGTGCTGACCCTGAGCTTCCTGTTCTCCTTCCCCGGCAGCTGGGCGGCGGACATTGGCGGTTTTCCGGCGCTGGGGCGGGCCGGTCACTTCCTGCTCAAGGACCTGCCGCTGCTGGCGGTCTGCCTGGCGTTGCTCTCGGAAACCGGTCGCGAGGGGACCATGCGGCGCCGGTAGGGAGAGGGCGGTCGGTCGCGCTTGACGCGGCTTTCGCCGGTAATCTTTTGAAACATGTGTTCACACTTGCCGCGTCAGCGGCCGCCCCTGCTTGACCGCAGGGGGGCGGGCCATAACGTTTCGCGCAAGGAAACAAGGGAGGTCTGGTCAGATGGGCATGCTGGGCGCCATCGCGCGCGAGTTCAACTATGTGACAAGCATGCTCTCGGTGCTGAAGAAGATCGGCAAGGTCGGTTCCGGATCGGGCATCCGTGTGCCGGACCATATCGAGGCCACCGTTGACCGCTTCCCCGACCGCCCGATGGCCATCCTCGATGACGGCGAGGTCAGCTACCGCCAGTTCGACGCCTTCGCCAACAGGATCGCGCACTGGGCGCTGGCACAGGGCCTCAAGCCCGGCGACTCGGTCGCCCTGTTCATGAGCAATCGCTGGGAATACATCGCCATCTGGTTCGGCCTGTCAAAGGTCGGCCTGGTCACCTCCCTGATCAACAGCCAGCTGACCGGACCGTCACTGGCCCATTGCCTGACCATCGGCGAAACACGCCATGCCATTGTCGAGGGTTCGTTGTCGCTGGCCTATGACGCAGCAAGGACTTGCGGCGTCGGGGACATCCGGGCCTGGTCGTTCGATGGTGAATTCGGGGGGGCTGAAGGTCTGGATGATGCCTTGGCCGGCCTCGACGACACGCGTCCGGACCGATCCGTGCGCGAAACCGTCAAGCCGGAAGCGCCGGTCCTGAAAATGTTCACCAGTGGCACGACCGGCCTGCCCAAGGCGGCGCTGATGACGCATGTTCGGGCGCTCTACTATCTCAACATCTTCGCCATCATCGCCAAGGCCGCGCCGGAAGACCGGATGATGATGGTGCTGCCGCTCTATCATGCGACCGGTGGTCTGTGCGGGGTCGGCTGCGCCCTGTCGTTTGGCGGCGCGCTGGTAATCCGGCCCCGCTTCTCTGCCTCCGCTTTCTGGCCCGATGTGCAGCGCTTCGAGGCAACCCTGTTCATGTATGTCGGTGAGCTGTGCCGCTTCCTGGTCAATTCCGACCCGGTGCCCGAAGAGGCGGGTCACACCATCCGGTGCGCCATCGGCAATGGCATGCGCCGCGATGTCTGGGACGCCTTCCAGGCCCGCTTTGCGGTGCCGGACATTGTCGAATTCTACGGCTCGACCGAAGGTAATGTCGGTCTGGTGAACGCCTACAACCAGCCCGGCGCGGTCGGGCGTGTGCCCGGCTACCTCAAGAGCCGGTTCAATATCGACCTGGTGAAGTTCGATCTCGACAGCGAGATGCCGTTGCGCACCACTGAGGGGCGCTGTGTGCCGTGTGAACCGGGCGAGGTTGGCGAGGCGATCGGCCGGATCGACCCGTCCGATGCGCGGTTCCGCTTTGATGGCTATGGCTCGCAGGAAGACACCGAGAAGAAGGTGCTGCGCGATGTCTATGAGCCGGGCGATGCCTGGTTCCGCACCGGCGACCTGATGTCACGCGACAAGCTGGGCTACTACTATTTCATCGATCGGGTCGGCGACACCTTCCGCTGGAAGTCCGAGAATGTCGCCACTGGCGAGGTCGCAGAGGCGTTCTCCTTCAAGGGGATCGAGCAGGCCAATGTCTATGGCGTCGAGGTCAGCGGTCATTCCGGCCGGGCCGGCATGGCGGCGCTGGTCACCGAGGACGGCCGCGACCTCGAGCTGGACGCCCTTCATGCCCATGTGCACGCGTCGCTGCCGGCCTATGCCCGCCCGCTCTTCCTGCGTCTCCAGCAGCAGACCGACACCACCGGCACCTTCAAGTTCCGCAAGGTCGATCTGGTCAAGGACGGGTTTGATCCGGCCCGGGTCGAGGACGCCATCCTGCTCGATCACCCCGGCGAGGGGCGCTATGTGCCGATGACACCGCAGCTGTACGAGGCGATCCAATCGGGCAGCCTGCGGGTATGAGTATTCACGACCCCACCATCGACGAAGTCCTGGACTTCTGGTTCGAGACGGCCGGTCCGGCCCGCTGGTACGCATCCTCGCCGGCCTTCGACGCCCGCGTGCGGCGCCTGTTCGCCCGCCCCATCGAGGCGCACGCCCGATTGTGGTGGGAGAGCGAGCATCCGTGGGAAGACAGCGCCTTCGGCAGTTTCGCCTTGATCGTGATGTTCGACCAGTTCACCCGGAATGCCTGGCGCGGCTCCGGTCACGCCTTCGCCCATGATGAGCTCGCCCGCAATATCGCCTGGGACATGGTCGAGCGCGGCTATGACTGGGTCATACCCGAGGATCGACGGGCCTTCGTCTACATGCCCTTCATGCATTCCGAGGAGATCGAGGACCAGGACCTGTGCGTTGCGCTGGCCGGTGAGCGGCTGTCGGGCACCGGCACGCTTGATCACGCGATCAAGCACCGCGATGTGATCCGGCAGTTCGGACGCTTTCCCTATCGCAATGAGGCCCTCCAGCGGAGCTCGACAGCGGCCGAGACGGCCTACCTGAAGGGTGGCGGGTATGCGCCCGGTCGCAAGCGCGCCTGACGCCGCGGGGACAGAACGACTCGGCAAATTCGACCGCAGGGCAGGGCGCGCCGATCTGTGGAAAATCCAAGCCATTGATATCGTGAGAATTTTTTAGGATTCTTGGTGGCCTGTGGCTTGCTCTTTGATGGGCAAGACAGCTTTCCGGCAGGAGCCCAGAATGACCCCGCACGTTCAAATCACCGCCCAAGACATCCATCAGATCGCTTGGACCATGGTCGATCTGCATGGCGCTCAGGCAATTGGTTATGCCGACGAGGCGGTGACCGATCTGGATGGTCAGGGTCTGCCTGAGAGCGCTGATGCCTGGCGGGCCCTGCGCTCGGTCATGGAAGACGCCCTGGCCGGCCGGCTCGAGCGTGACGGTGCGGTGACGCTGCACTGAGCCGCGACCAAACTGCCGCGTTTGCGCCGGCTCGCAGCCATGCTAACCCGACGGCATGGACACGCCCGCCTGGCCTGAGGCCCTGACAAAATTCGGATTGCCTGACCCGCTCGAACCGGCCCGCGCCGCGCCGCGCATGCGCGAGACCTTGCGCAATGCCGCGCCGCACATGGATGTGCGCCCGCCGGAGGTGGCCGAGGTTCGCGATCTGATGGTTCCCGGAGCCGAGGGAGAGATCCCGGCCCGCCTCTATCGTCCCAATGGCGTTGAGGCCGACGGTCCCTGCACATTCTACATGCATGGTGGCGGCTATGTGGTCGGGGATCTGGAGAGCCATGACCGGCTGTGCCGGCGCCTGGCCGCCCATTCGGGCGCGCGGGTGCTGGCCGTGGACTACCGCCTGGCGCCGGAACATCCCTGGCCGGCCGGGGTCGAGGATTGCCTGACGGCCTTTGACTGGGTGGCAGGACCCGGCGCGAGCGAGATCGGGGCGCTGCCTGACCGTATCGCCGTAGCAGGCGACTCGGCGGGTGGTGGTTTGGCGGCCATCCTGGCGCAATCGCGTCGCGACGCCATCTGTTTCCAGCTGCTGATCTATCCACTTTTACAACTGGTCGAGCGGCGCAAGGCGAAGCCGAAACTGCTCGAGGGCCATCTCCTGTCCAGTTTCACGCTCGACCAGATCGTCCGCGCCTATCTGACCGATCCGGCACAGGCCAGCGAACTGACGGTCTCGCCCTTGCTGAACAATAACCTGACCGGCCTGCCGCCGGCGCATGTCGTGGCGGCTGAACTCGATCCGCTGCTGGATGAGGGGCAGGCCTATCGCGACCGGCTTTCGGCGGCGGGCATCCCGGTCAGCTATGCCATCGGCAGGACCCTGCCGCACGGATATTTCAATCTGACGGCGGTGCTGCCGGGCGCGAAGGCAATCATCGATGAAACCGCGGTCATCCTGGGCGACGCGCTGCGCGGGTGAGGTTTGCAATCGGCCGCGGGCGCGCTTAGCTGCCTCCTATGAACTTTTCACCCGCCTACCGACCCGAACCCGCTTTTTCCCAACTCGGTGACGAGTTTTCCGATCCGGTTGAGCCGGCCGATTTCCCCGCCGCCATCGAGCGCTTCTGGAATGATCGCTGGGACGGCGCCATCGGTCTGGATGGCCTCGATGCCGTGGGGCGCGAAGGCCATTTCCAGCGCTTCGAGCCTCTGCCGGACAATCAGCCCCGGCCGCGGGCCATGCGCTATCACGGTCACCAGTTTCGCACCTACAATCCGGATCTCGGTGACGGACGCGGCTTCCTGCACGCGCAATTGCGGGATGATGCCGGTCGACTGCTGGATCTGGCGACCAAGGGCTCCGGCCAAACGCCCTGGTCGCGCGGCGGTGATGGACGGCTGACCCTGAAAGGCGCGGTCCGCGAAGTGCTGGCGGCGGAGATGCTGGAAGCGCTGGGTGTGCAGACGTCCAAGGCGTTCTGCGTGTTCGAGACCGGTGAACAGCTGGCCCGCAATGACGAGCCCTCGCCAACCCGGTCGGCTGTCCTGACCCGGCTTGGCCATTCCCATTTGCGCATCGGGACCTTCCAGCGCCACGCCTTCGAGGGCGCGGCAGACCGGATCGACGCGCTGATCGGTCACGCCATCGAGCACTACTACCCGCACCTGGCCGGCAAGACCGACGCGCCCGCGGCGCTGCTGTCAGCCGTTGTCGAGGCCAATGCCGGGCTGGCCGCCAGCTGGATGGCGGCGGGCTTTGTGCACGGTGTTCTCAACACCGACAATATCAACCTGACCGGTGAGAGTTTCGACTATGGGCCGTGGCGCTTCCTGCCCCATTACGAGCCCGGATTTACCGCCGCCTATTTCGACGAGCAGGGCCTGTATTGTTTTGCCCGCCAGCCTGAAGCGGTGTTCTGGGCGCTGCAGCAGCTGGCCAATGCGCTGGCCCTGGTCGGCGAGCGGCCATCACTCGAGGCTGCGCTCAATGCCTATCCCCAGCTTTATCGCACTGCCTTGCTGAATGCCTTCCTGGCCCGTTTCGGGCTGGCCTCGGCCGGTGAGGCGGCGGATGAAGTCCTGGTCCGCAGTTTCCTGGCCTTCATGGAGGCGTCGAAGCTGGTCTGGGAAGCGCCCTTCCATGACTGGTTCTGTGGCGAGGCGTCGGCTGACCGCGCCCTGTCCGGCCCGCGCGCCGACGCCTATACCGGCCCCGAGTTCGACGCCTGGCGGAATGCCTTTGCGGGACGCGAGCCGGTCCGTCCGGAGCGCCTGAATCACAGCCAGTTCGAGCGCCAGGCGCCGGTGACAATGGTGATCGATGAGGTTGAAGCCGCCTGGGCCGCCATCGCCGAGCAGGACGACTGGTCACGCTTCAACGCGTTGATCGGGTCCGTCCGCAAGGCCGGAAAGGGCTTTGATCTGGGCCACCATCGCGTAGGGTTTCGGCCATGACACTCGACCTCATCCGGGCAGAGACGCTCGAGCACCCCGATCTCGTTCACGCCTTCACCACCCGCACGGGCGGTGTCAGTGAGGGGCTGTATGCTTCGCTCAACCTGACGCGTTCGCGCGGTGATGAAGCCGCCCATGTGGCCGAAAACCGCAACCGGGTCCGGCAGGGGCTGGGGCTGGATGCCCTCGTGTTCGCCACCCAGGTCCATGGTCGCACGGTGCTTCAGGTCGACGGACCGCCCAAGGGCGACCAGGCAGTGGGCGAGGGTGACGCGCTGATGACCGACCAGCCGGGCCTGGGACTGGCCTGCCAGACCGCCGATTGCACACCGATCCTGTTGTTTGACCCCGTACGTCGCGCCATTGCCGCGATCCATTCCGGCTGGCGCGGCACGGTCCAGGACATTGCGGGAGCAACCGTGACCGCCATGTCCGACGCCTTTGGCAGCCAACCCGCCGACTTGCGCGCCGCTATCGGGCCGTCGATTTCGGCGGTCAATTACCGGGTCGGTCCGGAAGTGGTCGCGGCCTTTGAAGATGTGTTCGAAGTGACGGGAGGGATCCTCTCACCGAAAGACCCCGAAGGCGGGGCTCATCTGGATGTCGGCGAGGCCTGCCGTCGGCAATTGATCATGGCCGGGCTCGAGGAGGCTTCCATCTGGCGATCCGGTGACTGCACCTATGCCGACGAGGCGCGCCTGTTCTCGGCCCGACGCTCCCATCACCAGGGCCGGAGCGGCGTGTTCGGGGGGCAGGCGGGCATCATCGCGCTGGCCAGACCGGCTTGATCCGCAAACCCCCTTGGTTTTCTGTCCAACTGCCTTAAGTTTCCGTACCCAAGCATCGAAACGGAGCCATCCATGCCGCAATCCCTCGGTTATGCCGCGCAGTCAGCCGACGCCGACCTGGCGCCGTTTTCCTTTGACCGGCGCGAGCCGGGGCCGGACGAGGTCCTGATCGAGATCACCCATTGCGGGGTCTGCCATTCCGATCTCCACCAGGCGCGCAATGACTGGAAAAACACGGCCTATCCATGTGTTCCCGGGCACGAGATCATCGGCACGGTTGCCGCCGTGGGTGCCTCGGTCACGCGCTTCAAGGTCGGCGACACCGTCGGCGTGGGCTGCCTCGTGGACAGTTGCGGCACCTGCGCCTATTGCGATGAGGGGCTTGAGCAGTATTGCGATACCGGAGCGACGGGCACCTATAATGGCCGCCTGCCCGACGGCAGCCATACCTATGGCGGCTATTCCCAGAAGATCACTGTCAAAGAGAGCTTTGTCCTGCGCATTCCGGACACGCTGGACCGTGCCGGCGCCGCGCCGCTCCTGTGCGCCGGCATCACCACTTACTCACCGCTGCGGCACTGGAAGGTCGGTCCCGGTCAGCGCGTCGGTGTCGTCGGTCTGGGTGGGCTTGGGCATATGGCGGTGAAACTGGCCAAGGCCATGGGCGCCGAGGTGGTGTTGTTCACCACCTCGCCAGGCAAGGTCGAGGATGCCAAACGCCTCGGTGCCTCCGAAGTGGTGATCTCCAAGGATCGCGAGCAGATGAAGGCGCAGCGCCTGTCGCTCGACTTCATCCTCAACACGGTTGCCGCCTCGCACAATCTCAATCCCTATCTCGATTGCCTGAAGGTCAATGGTTCGCTGGTGCTGGTCGGCGTGCCTGAAGAGGCTCACCCGTCTCCGTCGGTCGGCCGCCTGCTGGCCAAGCGCCGCTCGATCGCCGGCTCGGCCATTGGCGGCATCGCCGAGACCCAGGAAATGCTCGATTTCTGTGCCGAGCACGGCATCCATTCCGATATCGAGATGATCGCCATGGCCGACATCAACGACGCCTATGAGCGGATGCTGAAAAGCGACGTGAAATACCGCTTCGTCATCGACATGGCCACGCTGGGTTAGGCGCGCAGGGCTCCCTTCACCCACAGCCCAGGGGCGGTCATCCCGCGACCGCGCGCCGGGCCTGATGGCCCGCCCGTCGGAGGCGTCCGTGCAGCGGACTGCCGTGAGACCAAGCTGTCTTCCCGGACCCGAGGGTCCGCAAGCGCGACCGCGCGCCGGGCCTGATGGCCCGCCCGTCGGAGGCGTCCGTGCAGCGGACTTTCGTGAGACCAAGCTGTCTTCCCGGACCCGAGGGTCCGCAAGCGCGACCGCGCGCCGGGCCTGATGGCCCGCCCGTCGGAGGCGTCCGTGCAGCGGACTGCCGTGAGACCAAGACAATGGTGACCCCGACTGGACTCGAACCAGTGACCTACGGATTAGGAATCCGTTGCTCTATCCACCTGAGCTACGGGGCCAGCCAAGCTGCCTAACTGGGATAGATGAATTCCTGAAGCAAGCTTGAAATTCGGTCTGACGGGCCTGCCTCGCCCCTCAATGCGCCTCTGAAAGCTGGCGCCTGCTGCCATGCTGACGAAGGCTTCGTGCAAGGATCAAACACCACGGTCTCGCGAACAGGTCGATTAGGCATTCCTTTAACCCGTCCGGGTAAGGTTAAGTTTCAAGAGCGTCCCATCGGTCGCGGTCGGAGAATTTTGTGCGGTTGTCGGCAAACCCACTGGCGGTGATTACCCTCGTCCTGAGCCTGGTTATGGCTCTGGCGCCGGCGACCGTGTACGCGCAAGTCGCTGAAAGCATGCAGACCTTCGAAGACGCGGTGGATGCGTCGCGAGCGTCGATGATGCGCGATCCGACAACGGCTCTGGCCTTGTCCGAGCAGGCCGAGGCGCTGGCCCGCCAGCTCATTTTAAATGAGCGGGATGAAGCGCTGGCGACGGCCTGGTGGCTGCAGTCGGAAGCGTTGACCCGGATGGGTCGGGCCGAGGATGCCCACCCGGTTGCCCTTGAAGCGCGCGCGCGCCTGGGAGAGGCACCAGCTGAGACCCAGCTTCTGGCGGATATCTACACCTCGCTCGGCCGGATCGAGAAAGTGCTCGGCGAGCATGGCGACGCGCTGGAGAATTATCAGCGCGCCTACGAAATCTACCGCGATCTGGGCGAGAGCCGCAGCGAGTCGATTGCGCTCCAGTCCATGGCATCCATCTACTCCGACGCGCAGCAATACGAGCGGGCGGTGGAGTATTTCACGAATGCGCTTGCGCGTTATCAGGATCCGTCGCTTGACCTGGCTGCGCACAACAATCTGGCAAACGCCCTGACCCAGCTGGAGCGCTATGACGAGGCGGCGCGCTCTTTCGGGCAGGCGCGGACCCTGGCCAGCACCATGGGCAGCGCGATCCTCGAAGCCCGTGTGCTCAACAATCTCGCCAACATGCAGGTCGAGCAGGGCGATTATGACGGGGCGGAAGTCTCGATCGATGCCGCCTTCAGCCTGGTCGAGGATGACGGCACGTTCGAATGGGTGCGCTTCTTCTGGGGCATCCGCGCCCAGATTGCATTCGGTCGCGGGCAATCGGACCGGGCTATCAGGTTTCTCGGCGTCGCGTTCCGTGATGTTGATGTCGGGACGACGTCGCAAAACTATACCGAACTGCACGGCAGCGCCGCCGAGATCTATGCCTCGCATGGTGACTGGGTTTCCGCCTTCGCCCATTTGCAGGCGTTCAAGCGGCTGACAGACGAGCGGTCCGCCTTCGCCAGCTCCGCCAACAGTGCCCTCGTTGGCGCCCAGTTCGACTTCACCGAGCAAGAACTTGAGATCCAGCGATTGCGTTCGGCGAGCCTCGAGCAGGCGCTCGACCTGGCGCGAGCCCGTCAGTCACGCAATCTGATGATCGCCTTGGGCGTCGGTGCAGCCTGCCTCTTCCTTGTCGGTATCGTGTTCGCGCGAAGCCGGGTGGCGCGCGCCAAGGCGCAGGCGCTCTCGCAGGTGCTGTACACGGATACCGGCACGGGATTGCCGACCCATGCGGCCCTGATCCGGGACCTGGCGGCCGTCACCGCCGATACCGGCGTGGCGCCGGTGGTGATTGCCGTGCAGATCAAGCGTCACAAGCATTTGTCGGGGGCACTCGGATACAGCGTCTATTCGCGCTTCGAGCAAGCCGTTGCGGCCCGCTTGGCGGGCGGTGACCATCCGGTGGTCGTGTACCGGCTCCTGCCGGGCCTGTTCGCCTTGCTGCAGCCAACCGCCGACCGACGCGAGGCGACTGCGATCGCCCGGGAGGTTGCCGCCCTGTTCGAGACGGCTGTCTGTGTTGACGATCTCAATATCGATGTCGGCCTCATTTGCGGCCTGGCCCGGGATGAGGATGCGGAAGCCGCAGTGCGACAGGCCCACCTGGCGATTGATCAGGCACGGCGGCTCAATCTCCCCCATGCGGAATTTGACCGGGTGATGTACGGCAATCCGGCAGCGAACCTGTCTCTGATGAGTGAGATGATGCAGGCGACCGAGAAGGGCGAGATGTCACTCTTCTACCAGCCCAAGCTGAATGTCCGTACCGGTCGGTTCGAGTCCGTGGAAGCCCTCAGTCGCTGGTGCCATCCCGGGCGCGGCAACATCTCCCCTGACCAGTTCATTCCGCAGGCCGAGGAGACCGGACATATCCGCCCCTTCACCGAATGGGTGATCCGGCAGAGCATTGCGGACCAGAAACGACTGCTGGCCGAGGGCAAGACAATCTCGATGGCCATCAATATTTCCGGTGCCCTGGTCGGTGATGCCGACTTTGCGCGCAAGGCACGCGCCATGGTGATCGGTGCCAGTGGGCCGATCACGTTCGAAATCACCGAGACGGCCGTGATGACCAATCCGGACAAGGCGATCGAACATCTCAATTCCTGGCGCGAATCCGGCGCCCGCATTTCCATCGATGACTATGGCACTGGCCAGTCTTCCCTCGCGTATCTGCAAGCCATTCCGAGTGATGAGCTGAAGCTCGACCGGCAGTTCGTGTCCAATCTGAATGCCAATGCGCGCGGCCGGATGCTGATCAAGTCGACCATCGACCTGGCCCACAATCTGGGCCTGCAGGTCGTGGCCGAGGGCGTCGAGACCGAGACCGAGCTCGCAGCGCTTGAATTGCTGGGCAGTGACTGGATCCAGGGATTCCTGCTGTCCAGGCCTCTGCCGATTGAAGAGCTGGAGCGGTTCCTGACCGCTCCTGACCAGGTCGAGCGTGACTCCAGCGCGTTGGGCTAGTCGGTCAACGGAAGGTCAGGTGCGGGCCAACAACCCGTCCGACTGCATCCGCCAGAGGCAAAGATCGATCCGGTCCTGTCCGAAGAAGGCCTCTCCCTTGTAGGCCAGCGTCGGAACACCCCAATGACCGGCCGCCGTCAGCGCGGCTTCATTGCCGGCCAGCACGGCATCCAGGCGTTCAGCCTGTGTTTCTGCGGCCGACATCAACGCGTCGGCATCCAGACCGCAGGCCGTCAGCGCGCTTTCCAGCACGCCGGGCGCGGTCCAGTCCTCGCCGGACCAGATTTGCGATGACATCGCCTGAAGAGCGGCCAGGCCGGCACCGGTCTCGGCCGCGGCCAGTCCGATCCGGGTCAGGCGATGGATATGGGGTTGGTCGGGCGCTGCGCGCTTGCGATCGCTCGCCATCAGCACCGGATCGGGTGAGGGCAGACCGATCGGCATGCCGAGATAGTCGGCCAGGCGCAGGACATCGGTCAGCAGATATCCCATCCACATGGGGTCTTCGCGCTCAAAAAAGTCAGGCTGCCTGAGGGCCAGTGGTCGCACGGGCCGGACATTGACGATGAGATCCCATTCGGCCTCGAGCGCCACGAGGCGCGGCAGGGCAAGGTAGGAATAGGGGCTGCGGAAGGACCAGAACAGGTCGATGGAATGGGTCATCCCGGCAGTCTAGGAGGCGTCGTGCGCCAGGCAAGCAAAAGGGCGGGGCCTTGCGGCACCCGCCCTTGCTGTTTCGTACCGGTGGACCGGTCTAGCGGACCTGGTCGCGCAGCGAGTTGAGCTGGCTGGCCACTTCCTGGGTCGCCTGGGTCATCTGGTCGACGGCTTCCTTGCCGCGAGCGACCGACTGGCCGGAACCGCGGACACCGTCGAGGATTTCCTTGACCTCATTGTCGAGGGCAGAGATGCGCGAGGCGATGTCTTCGGTCGCCTTGGCGGTCTGGCCGGCCAGCGCTTTCACTTCCCCGGCGACAACCGCAAACCCGCGGCCGGCATCGCCGGCGCGGGCCGCTTCGATGGTCGCGTTCAGGGCCAGGAGGTTGGTCTGGCTGGCGATCGCTTCAATCGTCGACAGGATGGCGTTGATTCGCTGCGAGGCGTCGGTGAGAGCCTCGACCCGGCGCTCAAGCACCTGGCTCGATTCTTCAACCTGGTTCATGGCGTCGCGGGCGACCTGCGCCGCTTCGGCACCCTGCGAGGCGCGAGCCGCCGATTCGCCAACGGCTTCAGCGATGGCGTTGGCGTCGGTGGTGGCGCCCTCTTGGGCAGGAGCATCGTCGGTGTAAGCGTAGGCGTTCATCGGAGGGGTGTCCCTGATTGAAATGTCAGCCATCAGCAATAGCGGGAGTTGGTAAACGGAATGGTAAACGCCGCAGTCTTTTTTGGCGTGATTTTTGTATGTGATATTGAGTTATACAACCTTCAGGTGTATTTTGGGCGCAGCACGGAGATCGCCATGAGATTGCCCGCCTTGATTTTGTTATGCCTTTCAGCCTGTGGGCCGACCGATGCGGTCCAGGGTGATGCCGCCCCGACGGTCCGGACGGGCACGGCTGTGCCAACCGCCGGATCGGTGGTCGCTACCCGTCAGGTCCCGTCCCGGCCCGAGGGGGATACTGGTGAGCGGGGTCGATTCGTTGCGATGTCGGGTGCATTGACGCTGACCGTCGAAACTGATTCGGGCCCGCTGGAGGTCCGGCTGGCGGAAGTCGATACACCCGTTCCGGAGCAAACCCGGGCGTGGCTGGCTGACCAGTTGGCCGGCCGGGAGGTCGAGCTGGTCTATTCGGGTCTGCGCCGCGACCGGTATGGCAGGGCGTTGGCCCAGATTGTCATCGAAGCCGGTGCGGACAGTGCAGGCGGTGCCGACAGGGCTGGCGCGCCGGCAACCGCGGGCTGGCTGCAATACCGCTTGGTCGAGGCTGGTCTGGGGCGGGTGATGAGCCATGCCGACAACCAGGCCCAGGTTGCATGGCTCCTGCCGGTCGAGGATCGCGCCCGCAGGGCGGGGCGGGGATTGTGGGCCGGGCCGGATCATCAGGTCCGCGATACCCATCCTGATGAGCTGGCCCAGGATGTGGGTACGGCCCAGCTCGTTGAAGGCCGCGTGCTGGACGCCGTCCAGCTCAACTCGGGACGCATCTATCTCAATTTCGGGAGCGATTATCGCTCGGATTTCACTGTCCGGATCGACGCCGCTGACAGTCAGGCCTTCACAGATGCCGGACTGACCCCGGACGGGCTGGTCGGTCAGCGTGTCCGCGTGCGCGGTTGGGTGACAGACGAGAACGGGCCGATGATCGTGATTGACCACCCGGCCCGTCTGGAACGCCTTGGTGAGAACCTCACCGCAGCGCAGGCCCGATAGGGCAGCCGCCCGCATCGGCCTTCCGGACGCGCAGGTCGATAGGACCATACCGGGCCACACCCGGAACCCGCGGCAAAGGGTGCGACGTCAGCGGATGACGCGGGCAGGGTCAGGCGTCGGGGAGGAGGCCCGCCTCATACGGATCGCCCACCGCCGCCGTCAGGTGTCCGCGCAGCTTGTCGAGGGCCGCGTTCTCAATCTGTCGCACCCGTTCCTTGGAAATGCCCAGCACATCGCCGAGGCTGGCCAGCGTCGAGCCCTCCTCGTTGAGGCGACGTTGCCGGATGATGAACTGCTCGCGCGGATTCAACCCGTCCAGCGCCTGCCCGAGCCAGGCGGATCGCCGCTCGCTGTCGGTGCGATTCATGACTTCGTCTTCCGGTGCCATGTTGTCATCGACGAGGAAGTCCTGCCATTGGCTGTCTTCGCTGTCGCCGACGGGGGCGTTGAGCGAGCGGTCCGAGGCACTCAGGCGCATCGCCATGCTCTCGACATCCTGCTCCCGGACCCGAAGGTCCTTGGCGATCCGCTCGCGGTTTTCCGGCGAGATGGAGCTGCCATCGAGATCGCCAATATTCGCACGCATCCGGCGAAGGTTGAAGAACAGGGACTTCTGCGCCGAAGTCGTGCCGGTCCGCACGATCGACCAGTTGCGCAGCACATAGTCCTGGATGCAGGAGCGGATCCACCAGGTGACGTAGGTGGAGAAACGCACATCGCGCTCGGGGTCAAAGCGGTCTGCCGCTTTCATGAGACCGATATTGCCTTCCTGGATGAGGTCGGAGAAGGGCAGGCCATAGCGCTTGAACTTGGCGGCCACCGCGATGACGAGGCGCATGTGGGCTTCGGTCAACTCGTGGAGGGCTTTTTCGTCGCGATCCTCTTTCCAGCGGCGGGCGAGATCGGCTTCGTCCTCGCGGGACAGAAGGTCCCGAGCCATGGCAGATTTGACGAAACGCTGTTCACCCGCATCGCGGGCGGCAGACGGGTGGGTAGAACGTGCAGTGGCGGCCGTTGCGGTCGTCATGGGAGTCCTCCTTGGTTTCAGGAGGTCCTACGTCCTTGCCGGAAGTTCGGATCACTGCGGCGGGAAAGCCGGGCAGATTACGGGCGCACCATTTTCCCCGGGCGCAGACCCGGGGCCAACGAAACCGTCCAGCCATCGATGAGCAACGCGTCGGTCCCGGATCGCGCTGACGCGCGTCCGGGAAAAGTGGGCGGAGGCGCTAAGAAGGATTGGCGCCGCGGCGCCCACTAAACCATACATCCCTTGCCGGGATACGGCCCGCTGGCTGTCATGGGATTAATGGCCTACTCCGCGCACCGTGCGCGAAAAATGGTGCGTGTCCCCACTTATCCCGGTTGCATCCCCGGCGAAGGCCGGGCGCAAGTCCGGGACCTATGCGTCTGCAACCTGTTGGGGCCCGGCCCTGCAACCTGCCTTCGCAGGCTATCCGGCCGGGAGGACAAGGACGGTGTGGTTGGGTGAAGGCGGCGTGCTGGTGGGTCGAGGTCCCCCGGATGTCCGCTTTGCCGCCACCGGGGGATGACGGTGGGACTGAGGGACACCCAACCTTCGCCATTCCCAAAACCAAAACGCCCGGCCAAAGGGCCGGGCGTTTCGTGTCAGTATCGCGGCTTGATCGGATTGATCAGGCGGCGACCTTCTTGGCGAGCGAGGTGGACAGCATTTCGCGGGCCGCTTCGTGCTCGATGTTCTCGACGGCCGCGAGTTCGCGAACCATGCGATCCAGGGCCGACTCATAGAGCTGGCGTTCGGAATAGGACTGCTCCGGCTGATCTTCGGCGCGGTGCAGGTCGCGAACGACTTCGGCGATCTGGATCAGGTCACCGGAATTGATCTTGGCTTCGTATTCCTGGGCCCGGCGGCTCCACATGGTCCGCTTGACCTTGGCCTTGCCCTTGAGGGTCTTCAGCGCATCCTTGACGATCTTGTCGCTGGACAGCGGCCGCATGCCCGACGCTTCGGTCTTGGCGGTTGGCACGCGCAGCGTCATCTTGTCCTGCTCGAAGGTGACGACATAAACTTCAATGTCGAAGCCAGCGACGCTATCTTTTTCAACACCCGTTACCTGGCCTACGCCATGCGCGGGATACACAATAAAGTCGCCCTTTTTGAAAGACTTGTCGTTTTTCGTCATGGATGCTCTCTCGTTGGGCCCTGCTGCCACGGAAACACAAAAAGTCGCAGACCGCTCTCAAAGGTAGTCCGGCACCCACCCGGCTCTGAGATCGAAAATCTGCGCGCAAATCACCGTGTAGAAAGGCGGGTGGCGCGACAGGCGCCTCCCATCAATGCGTCCAGCATAGCATAAAATTCGGCGATTTCCAAACGGTAGCGCTTGGTTAACCCGAAACGGCTAGTCGCCGCTGCCCGGTTTCTCCGAGAAGTATTTCTCGTACTTGCCGGTCTCCTCGGCCATCGCATCGGCGTCGGCCGGGGCGTCCTTGCGGAGCGTGATATTGGGCCAGGTCTCGGCGAATTTCGAGTTGATCGCCAACCACTTGCCATCCTTGTCGTCCTCGGTGTCGGGCTTGATGGCCTCGACTGGACATTCCGGCTCACAGACGCCGCAATCAATGCACTCGTCCGGATGGATGACGAGGAAATTCTCGCCCTCGTAGAAGCAATCAACGGGGCAGACTTCAACGCAGTCCGTATATTTGCAGCGCACGCAGGCGTCGGTGACAATATAGGTCATGTTGGCCGGGACTTTGTTCGGGACAAGGGCAGAGGCGGAGTTGCTGGCGGGACATGGGCCGCGAGGGCTTTTTTGTCAACGGGTGCGCAGTCGCGCTTCTGCACGTGTGCGGGCAAAGACACGGTCCCGGTCGTCAATCGCCAGCAGCGGCCCGATACGCCGGATGAAGGCGTCCTCGAAGGGTGATTTCTCACCATCCGCCAGCGCCACCAGCCATAATTGTTCGACCAGGGCGATCCTCTCCTGGCGCGACAGGCAGGCCTTGACCACCTTGGTAAAGCGGTGATGGTCGACCGCGCTCTCCGCCAGTTCCTCGCCCTGTTCCAGGACATGGGCAACGCGCGCCGCCGACAGACCGAAGGCTCCGGCGAGGATGTCGCGGATCTGGTCCTGCTCGCAGTCGGCATAAATGCCATCGGCCAGGGCCGCCTCCACCAACAGTGTGCAGGCAGCGATATGGGGATCGGTCTCGGGCCGCAGATCGGCGTCGGCGGAGGCGAAGAAATTGCGGATGGCTTCAAACATGGTTCGCGTCCATTGCTCAGGCGTGGGTGGTCGTGCCGGTTGTCGGCGCGTCATCGAGCCGGCGATAGAGGGTTTGCGCTTCGCTCGCCGGACCGCGCCGCGTTCCCAGCGCCAGTATTTCCAGCCGCACGATCCCGTCATTGCGCGGCAGGGTCAATGTGTCGCCTGCGCGCACCAGGGTGGACGGTTTGTTGATCTTGCGGGTCAGGCCGTCGCGGGAAACCCGCAAGCGGCCTTTCTGGACGATGGCGGTGGCGAGGCTGCGGGTCTTGAACTGGCGCGCCTGCCACAGCCAGACATCAATCCGTATTGCGTCACCCGTTTCGCTCACTGACCGACCTTCACGCGCTTTCGTCGGTTGAGGGTTTGGCGGTCGCTGACCCGGCGGTGCCCGCTGAACCCGCATCGACCGGGGCGTCGGCTGTCACGGCGGAGGTCGTGTCGGCGACCGGATCAGGCTTTGCCTCGCCCTTGGCGCCACCCTTGCGGCGTTTGCGCGGCGGCCGCGGCTTGCGCTTGGGCGCTTCGGGCAGTGCCAGCGCGGCCAGCGCCGCGAACGGGCTGTCGGACAGGTCGACCGGGGCCGGGGCCGCTTCGGCCGCCGGTTTGCGCTTTCCGTCGCGCCGGCCCTCACGCTTGCCGTCCGGACGGCCGCTGCCGGGGTGCTTGCTGCGACGACGGTCCCAGCGCTCGCCTTCGGCTTTCTCCGGATCCGGGCCTTGCTGGATGCGGCGATAGCCCAGTGCCGTCAGGGTGCCGCGCAGGTCCTCGACGGAACAGCCCAGCACTGCGGTCATGTCGGCAGTCAGCGGGAAGCCCTTGCCTTCGTCCTTGCCGGCTTCGCGCAGCGTGTCGGCGAGGCGTTCCAGCATGTCGAAGCGGACCGCGCGCGGACCGCAGGGCTGGAAGCCGACGGCGGCATAATCGGCCCGGGTACGTGAACGGTCATTGGCGATCGAGGTCAGCCCCGGCGCCGGCATCCAGGCCAGATCGGTGCGACCGGCCGCGACGGCATGCAGCAGGGCGTTGAGACGGGCCGGAGCGGGCTTCACCAGTTCCGGCACATAAATCATGTGCTCGCCGATCCGCACGCCGGCGGCGCGCAGGGCGCGGCGCTCGACCTGGGACAGGTTGCGGACGTCGTCACTGATGGTCAGCCGGGGCAGGGCACCGCCCGCTTCGTACAGTCGCCAGGCGATGCCGCGGGCGAGCCCGGGCATGTCCTCGGCCTGTCCGGCATCGCGCAGGCGGAACAGCGGCGCCAGCCGTGTTTCGATATGGGTGGTCAGACTGGCTTCCAGTCCAGCGCGGGCGCGGGACTGGGTTTCCGGGGCACCGAGATCGCCGCCGATCAGCTTGATCGCCGGTTTGAGGGGCGTCGGTCCTGGGATGAGCTGGGCGACAGCTTCGCCGCCCACGCTGATCTGGCCGTCATCGGAGAAAGTAAGTTCATCCATGGTGATTTTCGCCAGCGCTCCCAGCCGTCGGTTGATTTCAGGGCGCAACGCACGCAGCGCTGCCGATTTCAGGGTCCGGGCCGCCAGCTCGCGGCCCTGGGCATCCGGTTTGAATGTGAGGCCGACCAGACGGCCGACGAAATGGCCTTCTACCGTAACCTCGCCATTGCTGGCGACCCCTGCCAGCAAATCTCTCTCATCGCGCAGCCCTTTCACAAGCGCGCTGGTGCGCCGGTCAACGAAGCGCTGCATCAGGCGTTCGTGCAGGGCGTCGGACAGGCGGTCCTCGATTTCGCGGGTGACGCCGCGCCAATGGGACGGGTCGCGGGTCCAGTCGGCGCGGTGGGCGGCATAGGCCCAGGTGCGCACATGGGCGAGCCGGGCGGCGAGCGCGTCGACATCGCCGGAGGTCTTCTTGAAACGTTCCAGCTGACCGGCCATCCAGTCATCCGGCAGGCGCCCGCCCGGACCGGTCAGGTGCAGATAGATCGACTTGATCAGTCGGGCATGGGCGTCCAGCGTCGCCTTGCGAAAGTCTGGCAGGCGGCAGGCGTCCCACAGGCGGCGTACGGCGGCGGGCGAGGTCACGCGGTCGCGGATCTCGCGGTCTGTGGCCAGCACACCCAGTGCTCTTTCATCGGACGCTTCTCCGACCCGTTCCAGCAGGCGGTCTCGCGAAGGCTTGCCCAGCGTGAACTGGAGCGCCTCCAGCGATCCCTCGTCGAGGTCCGGATTGCGCCATTGCAGTTTTTCGACCGGTGCAAAGCGGTGGCTTTCGACGGCTTCCACCCGGTCCGGCTCGAAGGGGCGGCAATCGGCGGTCTCGCCAAATGTGCCGTCATTGCGGAAGCGCCCGGCGCGCCCGGCAATCTGGGCCATCTCGGCGGCGGTCAGCTGGCGACGGCGGCGGCCGTCGAACTTGCGGCTCTCGGCGAAGGCGACATGGTCGATATCCATGTTCAGTCCCATGCCGATGGCGTCGGTGGCGACCAGGAAGTCGACCTCGCCGGACTGGTACAGCTCGACCTGGGCGTTACGGGTACGCGGCGACAGGCCGCCCATCACCACCGCCGCCCCGCCGCGGCGACGGCGCAGCAGCTCGGCGATTGCGTAGACCGCCTCGGCCGAGAACGCGACGACGGCCGAGCGGCGCGGCAGGCGGGTCAGGTTGGCAGGTCCGGCATAGGACAGCTGCGAGAAGCGCTCGCGATAGGTGATGTCGGCCTCGGGCACGAGTTCGCGCACCATGCGATACATGGTGCCGGCGCCCAGCAGCATGGTTTCCTCGGTCCCTCGCGCGCGTAGCAGCCGGTCGGTGAACACGTGACCGCGTTCCGGATCATGGCCCAGCTGGATCTCGTCGACGGCAACAAAGGCGACGCGTTTTTCCACCGGCATGGATTCGACGGTACAAATGAAGTAGCGCGCACTGGGCGGGACGATCTTTTCCTCACCGGTGATCAGGGCCACGGCTGCCGGGCCCTTGGCCTTGACCACGCGGTCATAGATCTCCCGCGCCAACAGGCGCAAGGGCAGGCCGATCATGCCGGAGGCACGACCGAGCATGCGCTCGACGGCGAGATGGGTCTTGCCTGTATTGGTCGGACCCAGGGCCGCTGTCACCTGGCCGGGCTCATTGTGGTGAAGCGCCATGTCGCTAGTCCTCACACACAAGAGCCGGTCCGGGCAATCCTGTGCAACCTCCCGGGCGGTGCGGGTGTCAGTGTTCGGCGATGGAGCGGGCGACGATGGTCACGCCGCCAAAGCCGGCATTGGTGCGGATGCGGACGGGGACATGAATGTCGCCGCCATGGACGGGCGCCAACCAGAAGGTGATTGGACGGGAGATGTCATCCTCGGACGGAAACTCGTCGGCCTCATAACCGGACACCGGCTCGTAATAGGCGTGACAGACCACGGCGTCGCCGGACCAGGCACGGGTACGGACCCGGTCCGTACCGCCATCCTCAAAGCGCAGATTATAGCGGGCCCGACCGTCAAAGACCGGAAGTGTGCCGTCGCAATGAGTAGCGCCGCGCTCGACCGCGCCCAGGCCCATCGCCAGAAGTGTCGACAGGGGGTCGGCGGCACCGGCGCGCTCTTCGTCGGTTGCCGGCGGCTCGCCCATCGAGCCGAAGGGCGGCTCGATATCCGGCGTGGCGACGCCGTCAGGGAAATCGATCGCCACCACCCGGTTCTTCGAACTGGCGTGATTGAGGTGGCTGTAGTGCCACGGACGCAGTTGAGGGCCGTCGCGATACCCACTCACTCCAGCCTCGATATCGGCATCGGTGAAGAGCGCGGCCAGTCCGGCGGCGGTGAACCGCGCCGAGGCCTGGTAGGTCTCGTCGGCAAACTGGCTGGACACCACGATACTGGCGACCTGGAATACCATGACGGAGCCGGCATACTGGACCGTCACCCCCTGCATGGCCGCTGCGGAATCTGTCATGGCGGCGTCGTCGGCACCAGCCGTTGTGGATACGGCCAGGGCGGTCGCGGCCATGGCCCCGTAAATCCAAGTCTTTTTCACGCGGAACTCTCCTGATCTGAGCCCCCTGGGCCCTATCCCATATGGTAGTCCAACTGCAATAACTGATCCAAACCGACTGCAAGATGAACGCGGCAAGCTTGACGGCCCGCAATACCTCCTTTATTTCGCCCGCTCTCGCACTGGTCGCAATACCGGTGCGCACGGATTTTTATATTTGAAAGGTGCGATTATGGCGCGTCGTTGCGAACTGACGGGAACTGGCGTTTTGACGGGAAACAATGTTTCTCACGCCCAGAACAAGTCCCGCCGCCGTTTTCTGCCGAACCTGTGCGATGTGACCCTGGCGTCTGAAAAGCTCGGTCGTGGCTTCAAGCTGCGTGTCGCCGCCAAGGCCCTGCGCTCGGTTGACCATGTCGGTGGTCTGGACGTCTACCTCCTCAAGGCCCGTGACGAGACGCTCTCGGACAAGGCCCTGAAGATCAAGCGCGACCTGAAAAAGGCCATGGCTGCTTAAGCACCGGCCGCACTGACGGAATTACAACGCCCGCGGCTTGCCGCGGGCGTTGTCGTGTCTGGCGACGCGATATAGCCTTCCGGCGACAAGCGGGGAGGCTTTTTCATGAGTGCCAAGACTTGGATGATTTCGCTGGCCGTTCTGGCCGTGGCCGGGTGTGGTCAGGGCGAAGAGGCCGGGCTGGTCCAGCAGGGCGGTTCGGAGGATTTGCGCGAAAGCGCCGCCGATCTGGTGATCTGGGGTGGACCGATCCACACCGCACGCGATGATCAGCCGATGGTCGAAGCTGTCGCGGTGCTGGACGGGCGTATTGCCTTTGCGGGACCGCAAGAGGCGGCCCAGGCCTGGTTGGGTGAAGAGACCCGTCTGATCGACCTCAATGGCGGGGCGATGTACCCCGGCTTCACCGACAGCCATATCCACGTCTACGGCGTTGGCCAACGCGAGCGCACGCTCAATCTGGACAGTGTCACCTCCATCGACGATCTCGTCGCCAGCGTGGAAGCGGCGATCGCCGACACGCCGGAGGGCGCCACCCTGTCCGGCCGCGGCTGGATCGAAACGCACTGGCCGGAAGGCCGCTTCCCGACACGGCACGACCTTGACCCCGTTTCGCCGGACAATCCGGTCATCTTGCGACGTGCCGACGGTCACGCCCTGGTCGCCAACTCGGCTGCACTCGAGGCTGCGGGTGTGACCCGCGACAGCGTTGCCCCGTCGGGCGGCGAAATCCTGTTTGACGATGCTGGCGAACCGACCGGCATACTGGTCGACACCGCCATGGGCGCGATGGCGCCTTTGGTCGCCACACCCTCCGATGCGGTGATCCGTGACACTTATGCCGAAGGCGCCCGGCGCCTGGTCAGCCTGGGATGGACCGGTGCCCACGACATGTCCGTGCCGTGGACCATGGTGCCGATCATCGAGGATATTGCGGTTGCCGGCGAGCTGCCGCTGCGCAGTTATCTCTCGGTCGGACCGGAAGGTTACGCGCCGCTGGCTGCCGGTGGCCGCCGAGATGTGGCCGACGGCCGCGTCATCACCCGCGCGGTCAAACTCTACATGGATGGCGCGCTCGGTTCGCGCGGCGCAGCCCTGCTGGAGCCCTATGCCGACCGGCCCGAATCGTCCGGCCTCGCCATCGCCGAAGCTGACGAGACCATCGGCACTTTCACCCAGGCCCTGCGCGACGGCATCCAGATGAATGTTCACGCCATCGGCGATCGCGGCAATCGCTATCTTCTGGACTGGGTTGAGGAAGCCCTGGCCCAGGTGCCCGAAGGCGAGCGGTCCATTGCTGACTATCGCTGGCGCGACGAGCACAGCCAGATCGTCAATCCCGCCGATATCCCGCGCTTTGCCGAGCTCGGCGTCATCGCCTCCGTCCAGCCCTCGCACGCCATTGGTGACCTGCACTTTGCACCCGACCGTCTGGGTGATGAACGCCTGGTGGGCGCCTATGCCTGGCAAAGCCTTCTGGATGCCGGCGCGCACCTCACTGGCGGGTCCGATGCACCGGTCGAGCAGGGTGATCCGCGGATCGAATTCTACGCCGCCGTGGCCCGCGCCGACCTGTCCGGCTTCCAGGGCGAGAACTGGCACGCCGAAGAAGCCCTGTCGCGTGAGGACGCCTTGAAGCTCTTCACCGCCTGGCCGGCCTACGCCTCTTTCCGCGAAGACGAGCTGGGCACGATCACGGTCGGCATGCGCGCCGACTTCACGGTCTTCTCCGCCGACATCATGACGATCCCGGAAGCGGAGATTCTCACCGTCGACCCGTGGATGACCGTGGTTGATGGCGAGGTCGTGTATGAAAGCCCGGACAGCTTCCATCACGGGGAGTAGGGAGCGGGGCCGGCGTCTTAGGTCCTCGCCCTTGATGGGCGAGGTGGCTGGGCGCGTCAGCGGCCAGACGGAGTGGGTGAAACCGGTTGGGGCAGGAACGCTGCGCGTTTCACCCGATCCGACCCGGCGCTTCGCGCCGGCCCACCTTCCCCATCAAGGGGAAGGACCTGCCGCGCTCACCTTATCCCCGCCCGCGCACCCCTTTCCTTCTCCCTTGGGAGAAGGTGGCCGGAGGCCGGACGAGGGGGAATTTTCCTGCTTTCACGGGGATTTACCCCTCACCCTGACCCTCTCCCGGGGGAGAGGGAAAGTGCGCTTTGGCAAATAAAATCAGCAAACTTATCCCCACCCCTCGCCACCAGGCGATAATGGCTTTGGTTTTCGGGACGGGAGGCACGAGCTCAGTCACTTGTGCCCGGAAACGAGCGGAGCCTGTCCGCGTGCGGGGATGACAGCCCGACACTCCGGCAGGGCGTGCGACCAGGTCGCGGGGCACTAAACGACCGACCCCATCTACCTGACGCATTGGAATCGGGGTGGAGACAGCCCGGGAAAACTCCCACCTTTTTTTCAACAAAGATTTGGCGGGATGCTTGTCGAAGCCTACCGTTATTAAAATCAGCGCTTTATCGGCTCCGGCCGACATCCCGCTCCCTCCCATCCAAACGCCAGGCGATCGCGCCGTGGCGCCATAGGTGCTGAACGGGGGACAGGTATAATTAACGCGCCACGATGGATCCGCCCGGCGACGCCCGGTCCGCGCGTTAATTATACCTGTCCCCCAGTAGGGGCGGTGAGGTTGCTGAAACCGGTCTGGCCAGCGATGGACCAGGCCCGCGGGCGGGAAGGCTGCTCAACGGGGAACAGAAGCGGCCCTAGTCGAGCTGGAAGGCCAGAAGCAGCGTCCGCTGGGATCCGTTGTAATTATCGTCTGACATCACGAGCAGGAGGGTCCGGTCATCGCGTTCGGTGACAACGATACCCTCGAAATTGTCGACCGCCTTTCCGGCCTCCAGCGTGCCCAGCAGTTCCGGCTCTATGCGCTCGCTCCTATCCAGTGCTGCGGCCGGGAAACGCAGGATGCGGATCCGGTTGCCGATCCCCGACTGCCAGAAGCGTTCGAGCGCATAGACATGGCCATCATGATAATCCAGCGAGGTCAGGCCAAAGTCCGGTTCGGCGGCCAGCTCGGACCGGACCCAGCGTCCATCGCGATGCAGCCAGAGCGGATGGACGCCATCGCTGCCATCCTCGATACCCGCCAGCAGGGCGCCATCGGGCAGGGACGCGAGCCCTTCCATGCCGCCATTGTTGACGAAGTCATCGGCACCCGGCGGTCCCGGAAAGGCTTCGCCGACGCTGTCCAGCTGGCCCCAGTCCTCACCCAGCGCATAGGTATTGATCCGGTGTTCGCGTTCGAAACTGACGGCAAGGACGCCGCCGCCCAGATCGGCGATGGCCTCGCTGTCGGCGGCGGTGCCGACCAGCGGGTTGCCGGTGCGGGAAAGAATGGGGGATATCGAAAAATCACCGACGTAGAGGCTGCCGTCGGCCTCGCTCCAGCCGATCCGGGCCGTCATCCAGTAGGCACTGTCCGACACCGCCAGGAGGCGGGACCCGTCCGGCGACAGGGTCAGGGCCGAGAATCCGCCGAACCGCTCATCCGGGTTGGTCAGCGTGACACCGCCCAGATAGCTCAGCCGATCCAGGTCCGTCCGTTCCGGCGATTGGTCGTAAAGCGGCACGGCCTGGCTGCCGGGTGGTGTCAGGTCGATATCCGGCGAGCAGGCCGCCAACAGAAGCGGGAGGAGGGGAAGAAGCAAAGAGCGCATGGGGCAGACCTTGTTTGCAGCCGTGAGGATTGGGGGGACAGGTATGATTAACGCGTCGCGGTGGCACCTGTCGGCGCGGTCCGATCCGCGCGTTAATCATACCTGTCCCCTAGACCCGCCCGGCGATCGACGCGAAATCCGTGCGGTTCATGGATTGCGGGCCGCTGGAGAAGCCGGCCTTGCCGCCACCATCCTCCTCGAACAGCGCCGCCAGCTGGTCGGTCATGGCGCCGCCGAGTTGTTCGACGTCATTGATGGTCACCGCACGGCGATACCAGCGGGTGACGTCGTGGCCGATACCGATGGCGAGGAGCTCGACTTCCGAGCGGGTCTCGATCATGGCGATGGTTTCGCGCAGATGGCGTTCCAGATAGCCGGCGGAATTGGCCGATTGGGTGCCGTCATCGACCGGCGCGCCGTCGGAGATCACCATCATGATGCGGCGTTGTTCGGGTCGGGCGGCCATGCGCTTCCAGGCCCACATCAGGGCCTCGCCATCGATATTCTCCTTCAACAGGCCTTCGCGCATCATCAGGCCGAGATTGACCCGGGCCCGGCGCCAGGGTGTGTCGGCAGCCTTGTAAATGATGTGGCGCAGATCATTGAGCCGTCCGGGGTGCGGCGGCTTGCCTTCGGCCAGCCATGTCTCCTTCGAGCGTCCGCCCTTCCAGGCCTTGGTGGTGAAGCCGAGGATCTCGGTTTTCACGCCGCACCGCTCCAGCGTGCGGGCCAGAATATCGGCACAGGCGGCCGCGACCATGATCGGCCGGCCGCGCATGGAGCCGGAATTGTCGAGCACCAGGGTGACGATGGTGTCGCGAAACTCGGTATCGCTTTCCTGCTTGTAGGACAGTGGCAAGGTCGGGTCGGCAATCACCCGGGCCAGCCGCGAACCGTCGAGCACGCCTTCCTCGAGGTCGAACTTCCAGGCCCGTTCCTGCTGCGCCATCAGGCGGCGCTGCAGCCGGTTGGCGAGGCGGCCGACGACCTGGTCGAGCCCCTTCAGCGTGTTGTCGAGATATTTGCGCAAGCGCTCCAACTCTTCGCTGTCGCACAGGTCAGACGCCTGGATGACCTCGTCGAATTCGCGGGTGAAGACCTTGTAGGACTTGGCATTGGCATCGCCTGACGGCTGCCAGTTCGGGCGCATGGCGGTCTGGGCCGAGCCTTCATCGTCCATGGCATCGATGCGGGTGTCGGCATCGTCCGTGTCAGCGTTGATTTCCTCCTCATCGCCTGCCGTTCCCGCGGCGTCGGGGGTATCGGGCTGGTCGCCCTGCTGGTCATCGCCCTCGGTATCGTCGCCGGTGCGTTCCTCGCGATCGACGCCTTCATCCTCGTCTTCGGGATTTTCGGATTGCTCGGGGTCGCCGCCCAGCTCGTCGGACAGGTCGAGATCGTGGATCACGGTGCGCAGCAGGTCGGCGAAGGCCGTCTGGTCGTCAGCATTCTCGGCGAGCGCGTCCAGCGACAGTCCGGCGACCGCCTCCATCTGGTCGCGCCAGAGACCCATCAGCCCGTCCGCCTCCTTCGGCGACGGCTGGCCGGTGATGCGTTCGCGGACCAGCAGCGCGAGCGCCTCTTCCATGGGGGCGGACTGACGGTCCTCGACCCGCTGCCAGCCTTTCTGCTTGCAGCGGATGGCCAGCGCCGCGTCCAGATTGGCGGCCATGCCGCGCATGTCGCGGGCCCCCAGGCCTTCAACCCGGGCCTGTTCGGCGGCGTGGAAGATGGCGCGGGCCGTCGCGCCGGGCGGCAGGATGCGGGCATGGGCTGCCTCGTCATGGTGGGCGAGCCGCAGGGCCAGGGCATCGGCCCGTCCACGCACGGCCGCCGCCGCCTCGACGGACGGCTCTATGCCCGGATTGGGCAACACCATGCGCCCGCCCGACAGGCCGGCAATCTCGCCGCCAAAGCGCACGTCGAGCTCGCGGTCGCCGGCAATGGCGCGGGTGGTGATGGACAAGGCGCGCTTGAAGGCGTCCGGATCGGCGGGGGGCTGGCTCATACCGCCAAACCTAGCGGATCGGGCGCGGAAATCGAGCCGTGCCGACCAACCTTTTCCAGTCCGCCGTCCAGCCGCAGCGGACGGGTTTGTAAACCTCTTGCTAACCCAATCGTGGAAAACTGGCCGAAGGGTCCGTACAGGCAAAAATGCCGCGGCGGGCCGGTCAGATGGTGGTGAGTGTCGACGGATGACCTTTTCGGTCCATTCCATGGCCTCCGTGAACTCCGCGCTGCAGCACATGACGATGCTGCAATCGGAAAGTGCCGCAGTGCACGACCGGATCGCGACGGGGCTCAAAGTGGGCAATGCCAGCGATGATGGCACGGTCTGGGCGATGGCCCAGGTCATGCGTGCGGACAATGAGTCTCGCGCCGGCGCCCTCAATTCCATCGATCTGGGGACCGGTGTTGTCGAGACGGCCCTGGCTGCCGCGGAGGGCATTTCCGACCTGATGGTGGAAATGCATGGCAAGCTGGTCGCGGCCACCGATACCACCCTGGACGAACAGGGTTGGCGCAGCCTGATGACCGACTTCATTGAATTGGGAAACCAGGCGACCCGACTGGCGGACAATGCCAGCTTCAATGATCTCAACCTGCTGGAGAGCGGTGGTGAGGACCTGTCTGTCCTGATCGGCAAGAGCCCGGGCAGTACGCTCACGATCGCCGCGGAAGACCTCACCGATGGTGGCGGCATATTCGATGCCGGTCTCGCTGCGAATCTGCCCCAGAGCGACAATTCGATCGTCGTGGCTCAACCAACAGCGGCGGACGTGACGGCTTTCGAAAGCTCGATGACAGATGTGACCTCCGCGGTCTCCCGACTGGGCGTCGGGCTCAAATCCCTGGCGATCCAGAAAGAATTGCTGATCAAGCAGATCGATGTGACCAGCGCCGGCATCGGCAATCTGGTCGATGCAGACCTGGGACGCGAAAGCGCCAAGCTTCAGGCGCTGCAGGTCCGCGAACAGCTTGGCATGCAGGCCCTCGAGGTCGCCAACCGTTCGCCCCGCGTGATCCTGAGCTTCTTCCAGTAACGCCCCGCATTGCCCGACCTGGCCAAGCGCACTATTTCGCTGGCAGGGCTGTTTGCCGGGGGGCGTTTTGTGACCACCATCATCATCGGGGCCGGAATGGCCGGCCTGGCCTGCGCGCGGCATCTCGTTGACTGCGGCGAGACGGTCATCGTGCTCGACAAGGGTCGCGGCCTGGGTGGCCGGCTCGCCACGCGGCGGACCGGGGAGGGCGCGTTCGATCATGGCGCCCAATATGTCACCGCCCGCGACGCCGGCTTCGCCGCCTGGCTTGATCAGGCGGCGAGCCTCGCGGCGGCCGCGCCCTGGCAGCAACTGGGGTTGGAGCAGACCTGGTGGGTCGGCACGCCCGGCATGAGCAAGCTGACCGGCCCGCTGGCCGAGGGGTTGGATATCCGCAAATCCTGTCGAGTCGAGACGGTGCAGCGCTCCGGCAAGGGTTGGGCACTGGCCTGCGAAGGTGGCGGCACGCTTGCGGCCGATCGCCTCGGTGTCGCCATTCCTGCGCCCCAGGCGGCGGCGCTGCTGACCGGAGTGACGCCGCTGGCCGATCCCCTCGATACCGTCCGCTACGCGCCTTGCTGGACGTTGATGGTCTCGCTCGCCGAACCATTGGGGCAGGCACCGCGGGTCTACCGTGCCTCGGACGGTCCCTGCGCCTGGGTTGCCTGCAACTCGACCAAGCCCGGCCGATCAGGCGAGGGTGAAAACTGGGTCATCCAGGCCGGACCGGGCTGGAGCGAGTCCCATTTGGAAGAGGACCCGGAGACCGTCACCCGCCTCCTCCTCGACGCGTTCAGCTCCTGGTCGGGCGGACTGCCGGAGATCCGCCTGAGCCAGGTACACCGCTGGCGGCATGCCCGCGTCCTCAAGGCGCTCGAAGTGCCCTGCCTGTGGGACGTCGAGGCCCGTATCGGGCTGGCCGGCGACTGGTGCCTCGGCCCGCGGGTCGAGGCGGCGTATCTGTCAGGCCGGGCGCTGGCCGGGCAGATGATGGCAGCTCAGAGCCGGTAGTGCTTGGCCAGCAGGCCGATCAGCTCGTCCATCTTCGCCTTCTGTGCAACCGCATCACCGCTCTCAATGGCGTGAGCGACGCAATGACCGGCATGATCGCGCAGGATTTCGCCTTCAACCGCCGCCAGGGCAGACTTCACGGCGGACAATTGCGTCAGCACGTCGATGCAATACCGGTCGTCCTCCAGCATGCGGCCAATGCCACGCACCTGACCTTCAATACGTTTCAGGCGGGCCAGGGATTTCTCCCGGGCTGGGGTGAGGGGTGAGCGGGTTTCGATCATGTCTCTTGTATACCCCTGGGGGGTATGCTAGCGCAAGCCCATGACACGAATGGCTTTCAACGTTCTGCCGGCGCTGGCCGGGCTGCTGGTCGTCTCGGCCTGCGCGACTGTCGATCCGGGCGCGGAGCGCGCGGCGGTGATGACGAGCCTGACCGAACGAACCGGACCGATCGCCGATCCGGTCCTGCCTCGCGAGGGTGAAACCGTCAGCGAAGCCATGGCGGTCAGCCTGGCGCTGGCCAATAATCACAGACTTCTGGCTCGGCTTGACGAGGCTGGCCTGGCAAGGGCTGACCAGGTGATGGCGTCGCGCCCGGTCAATCCGCTGGTCGAGGTCGTGACCCTGCCGGGCGATGGCCATGGCCGCGTCTGGGATGTCGATCTGCGCGCCTCCCTGATGGGAATTGCCGCGACGCCCTGGCGTGCCGCGGCCGCACAGGACCGGTATGAGGCGCAGCAGGCCGAAACCGTCCTGGCCACCGTGAACTTCGTGGCCGATACGCGCCGCGCCTGGGTCGAAGCCGTCGCTGCCAGTCAGCGTCTGGACCTGCAAGCGCGCATTCGTGATGCGGCTGCGGCAAGCCTGGTCGTGGCCGAGGAAATGCGTGCCGCTGGCAATGCACCGGTCCTTGAGCTGGAGCGCGAACGCCTATTCGCCCAGCAGGCCGAGCTGGAATATCTGGAAGCGGAGAACGCCGCCCTTCAGGCCCGTCTCGCGCTGGCACGCCAGCTGGGTGTTGCGGTGTCCGCAGACCAGCTGCCCACGCGGCTGCAACCGGGTGAGGGACCTTTGATCGCGCTGGACCCGCAGATGGCGCTGAATGCCAGCCTGCCGCTGGCCGCCGCCCGTTCCAGTGTCGAGGCCGCGGCCGGGGAGGCTGGACTGGAAAACTGGGCCAGCCTTCTCGAACATGCCGAGCTGGGCGGCGTGTTTGACCGCGAGGACGGCGACTGGTCACGCGGCTGGATGCTGGAATTCGCCCTGCCAATTTTCGATAACGGCACCGCCCGTCGCACGGCGGCGCAGTTGCGCGCGGAACAGGCGATGCATCATCATGCCGCCCTGGCGTATGAAATCCACAATGCGGTGGAGTCGGCCCAAGCGGTGGCGACGCTGGCGCAGCGGCGCGTGACGCATATCGAAGATGACGCCCTGCCGACCAGTGAGCGCCTGATGGATGCGACGATGCGCCAGTATAATGCGATGCAGGTCAGTGTGTTTGACCTGATGGCCGCTGTGCAGATGCGCAGCCGGACTGGCCAGGCCTATGTCGACGCGCTGGCGGACTGGCACCGGGCGCGGATATCGCTTGACCAGATCCGCGCCGGCGGGTCTCCGGCGATGGTGGCGGTCCGCGATACCGGTGAATCAGCTCCGATCCGGGGCGAGGGAGATCACTGATGGCCATTTCCAGACGTGATGCCCTGCTCGCCGGGTCTGCCGGCCTTGCCGCGACCGGTCTGGCCACTGGCTCGGCCTCGGCCCAGGCCGTCGCGCCACGCGCCCACAGTGCCTCGGTGCCGCATGACCGGACCTATTCTCCCGGACGGCCGGGCCGCGATTACACGCCCGTGGTCACACCGGACGGGGCGACGCTGCCCTACCGGATTGTCGACGGGGTGAAGGTCTTCCATCTCATTCCCGAAGAGGTCGAGCATGAATTCGCGCCGGGCCTCAATGCCAAGACCTGGGGCTATAATGGCCGCACGCACGGACCCACGATCGAGGCGGTCGAGGGTGACCGGGTGCGGGTCTATGTCACCAATCGCCTGCCGGCACCGACGACCGTGCACTGGCATGGCGTCATCCTGCCCTCGGGCATGGACGGGGTCGGCGGTCTCAACCAGCGCGCCATCCATCCCGGCGAGACCTTCGTCTATGAGTGGACCTTCCGCCAGCACGGGACCTTCATGTACCACTCTCATCATGACGAGATGACCCAGATGGCGCTGGGCATGATGGGCATGATTGTGGTCCATCCGCGCCAGCGCTCCGGGCCGCGCCCGGATCGCGATTATGCGATCATGCTGTCGGAATGGGTGCTGCATCCCGGTGCCGAACGGCCCGACCCCAACGCGATGGGCGATTTCAACATCCTGACCATGAATGCGCGCTGCTATCCGGGCACCTCGCCGCTCATTGCCGAGCGCGGCGAGCGGGTCCGCATCCGCTTCGGCAATCTGTCGGCCATGGATCATCATCCGATCCATCTGCATGGTTATGCCTTCACCGTCACCGAGACCGATGGCGGCGTGATCCCGGTCTCGGCGCGCCATCCCGACACGACCGTGCTGGTGCCGACCGGGTCGACGCGCACAGTCGACTTCGTCGCCGACAATCCGGGTGACTGGGCCATGCATTGCCACATGACCCATCACGTCATGAACCAGATGGGCCATGGCGTTCCCAATCTCACCGGCGTCAATGCCCGCCGTATCGACCGCGCCGTCGGGGCCCTCCTGCCGACCTATATGACGATGGGCCAGGACGGGATGGGCGAGATGGGCCAGCATATCGAGATGGGCCATATGCCGGTGCCGGAAAACTCCCTGCCCATGGTCGGCGCCCCGGGCCCGCGCGACTACATCACCATGGGCGGCATGTTCACCATATTGAAGGTCCGCGACCGCCTGACCGGCGATGGCGATCCGGGCTGGTATGACAATCCCGAGGGCGAGGCCCGCCCGGCCAGCGCCGATGAACTCAGCCGCGACGGCATAGACACGACGGCTGAGGACGCTCCGGCCTCCGCCAACCCGCATCAAGGACATCAGCCATGATCACACTTCTCGCCACCAGCCTCCTGCTCGCCACCGCCACTACCGATCATCACGGCCACCATGGCGGGCACGCCATGGCCGATGCCGAAGCGATGGCCCAGTCAATCGTTTCGGCGGACGTCCGCACGGTCGATGCCGAAGCCCGCACCACACTCCTGCGCCATGAAGCCATGCCGGAACTGGGCATGGGCGCTATGGTCATGCCGTTTGCGATCGATGATGGCGTGGATATCGCGCTGTTCCAGCCGGGAGCCGCGCTGATGGTCACGGTGACGCGCCGTGACGGCGAATTGGTGGTGATCGCGGCCGAAGTGGATGAGAGCGCTGGCTAGGGCGCTCCCGCGGCCTCTTCCGTATCCCGGGCAGGCCAGCTGAGCACGTCCTGCAAAGGGATTTGGCTCGGCCCTGCGATGGACCATTGCGATGGTAGGTGGCTGAAATCGACCACGCCGTCGCGAACCGGGAAGGGCGGCATCAGCGCGTAAATTTCGCTATCGCGCTCGAAACCGAGGGCTTCGCGAAAAAGCACAAAGGCGCCGCCGCTTTGACAGTGTGTCAGGGCCTCGCTCGCGAGCTCATCGCGCTGATGGAATTTCACGATCGTGTCGTCCTCGAGATAGCTGAAACGCGCGACAGGCCTCATGCCGCTGAAGCCGGCCATGTAGACCTCATCGTAGAGCACCTCGTCGGGGTCATGCTCGCAGGTCGCGAAGGTGACGACTTCCGGCGTGCCGAACGCGGCCAGAATACTGGAAACGGGCGTTTCCTGAAGAAAACCGGCATTCGGGTTCTCAACCAGATAGCGCACACCCTCCAGCCAGAGATCATCCTCGCGCGTGATCAGTCGGTAATTGAGCCCGAAGCGTCTGTCCCAAGCGTCCGGGTTGCCGCGCATGATCAGGAAGGTCTCGCCGATCTCGAAGCTGGGCGTTTTCCCGCCACAGGATATCAGGATGAGATCCTCCGCGCCTTCGGCAGGAACGGCCTCCGCTGCCCCCATTCCGGCCTGGGCGTAGGGGGACATGGAGTGGAAGCTCGACCAGTCCCGGTGTCCGGCGTCGGCGAGCTGGTGCGCCCAGTTGTGCCGGGTCATGTTGGTCACTTCAACGTTGCAGGCACGCGTGTACAGGGACTGACCCTGCTCCAGGCATGAGACGGTTGGCGGGTCCGAAAACGGTGTGGCGCCGCGTTGGACGATCCGACTTAGATCAGGGCCTCGCAGCACCTCCACGACGTCGAATTTATAGTCGAATAGAGGCTCCAGATCGGGATAGGGCTGTTCGTCTTCCGGCGCGCGGGCAGCTGAAACCGCCCGGGCCAGATAAATCTCCGGATACAATCCCACGAAGTTTGCCATGGTAGGCTCGTAGGCTGGATTGCCGAGCCACGCTCGGCAGGCCGAGGCCGGGCCGGTTGTAACGCAACCGATCAGAAGGGCGACCCCCAGGCACAAGCGCTTCATTGACATCCCCTTTTTTGAGGATGCTAGAACAACGCATGCGCGAGCGAAAGAAGCCCGCCCCTAAGCCGCGCTCACGCTCTTCACCGGCGCTTCCGGCAGATCGACACCGAACACCCGCTGATACATTTCGGCGATGACCGGGCGTTCCAGTTCGTCGCACTTGTTCAGGAAGGTGAGGCGGAAGGCCATGCCGAGATCGCCGAAGATTTCCTGGTTCTCGGCCCAGGTCAGCACGGTACGCGGGCTCATCACGGTGGAGATGTCACCATTGATGAAGGCTTCGCGGGTGAGGTCGGCGACCTTGACCATGTCCTCGACCTGTTTGCGGCCCTCGTCCGAGCCGGCCAGTGATTTCATCTTGGCCAGCACGATGGCGTTCTCGGTCTCGCGCGGCAGATAGTTCAGCGTGGCGACGATCGACCAGCGGTCCATCTGGCCCTGATTGATCTGCTGGGTACCGTGATAGAGGCCGGTCGTATCACCCAGACCGATCGTGTTGGTCGTGGCGAACAGGCGGAAGGACGGGTGCGGCCGGATGACCTTGGTCTGGTCCAAAAGGGTCAGCGAGCCCGAGGCTTCCAGCACGCGCTGGATCACGAACATCACGTCGGGACGGCCGGCGTCGTACTCATCAAACAGGAGAGCGACCGGGCGCTGCAGGGCCCAGGGCAGGATGCCTTCCTGGAATTCGGTGATCTGCTTGCCATCCTTCAGCACGATGGCGTCCTTGCCGACCATGTCGATGCGGCTGACATGGCTGTCCAGATTGACCCGCACCATCGGCCAATTGAGGCGCGCCGCGACCTGCTCGATATGGGTCGACTTGCCGGTGCCGTGATAGCCCTGGACCATGACGCGGCGATTGAAGGCGAAGCCGGACAGGATGGCGCGCGTGGTCGCCGGGTCGAAGACATAGTCCGGATCGAGAATGGGCGTGTGTTCGTCCGGCGTCGAGAACATCGCCACCTCAAAGCCCGGATCGAAGCCGAACAGGGTCTGGCAGTCGGCTTTGGCGTCAGGCACGGAAAGGGGGAAACTATCGCTCATGGGTATCGTCTTGCTGGCAAAGGACTGGTGTTGGTCGCTCGATCCACAGCTACAGCAGAGCGCGGGTCGAGGAAAGGGAAGGGCGGCGGGATCGCTGTTTTCGGTTGCGACCCTTTGATTCAGAGTTGTTTCAGATAGATCTGATCTACTGGCTGGCAAGAACTTCCGGTCAGCCCTGTCTGACGTCACTAGGGACACAGTCGCGATGGGTCAGTCCTTGCCATCCGGACAGGTGCATGAGCGCCGTCAGCAACCCCGCTTCCGCGTCGGCGTGCGTGGACGGGTCTGGAATGATGAAGGGGCGCCGGCGCGGTGCCTGATTGTCGACCTGTCGATCACCGGAGCCTGTGTCGAAGCGACGACCGTTCCGTTGGTCGGCGCGCGGATCGAGCTGGATGTGCCCACCGTGGGGCGGCTTCGTGGCCGCGTGGTGCGCTCGGACCCGTTTGATTTCGGCGCCGTCTTCGAGGCTGATATCCTGCTGCAGCAGAAACTGGTCGAACGCCTGGCCCGATTTGCGGCGGCCGAAGCTGATGCGGATGGCGAGGAGCGACGCTTTGTGCCGCGCGAACGGGGTTACGGCCCGGCTTTGGTCACGCTGTCCGGCAAGCCGGCGAAGGCCCTGCCGATCCTTGATCGCTCCCATACCGGCGCTGCCTTCGTTACCGCCGAGCGCCCCGCTATCGGCTCTGTGGCGATGGTCAATGCCCACCCGGCCCGGGTGGTCCGTCATTTCCGGCACGGGTTCGCGGTGGTGTTCGAATACGACCTCGACGCCAAACAGGTGTCAGCGGACCGGGCCTAGGCCATACCCGCGCTTTTCAGGATCTGGTAGGAGGCTATGACGCGGCCCAGCTGCTCCTCGCTGGAGCGGTCGCCGCCATTGGCGTCCGGGTGCAACTGCTTGACCAGTTCGGCATAACGTTTGCGCACGGTTGAGGGATCGACATCGGGGTCGAGCGACATTGTTTCCAGCGCCTTGGTCTGCAACCGGCCCATCGATTTTTCGCGCGGCGCTTCCTTGTGCGGGTCCTTGCGGTCGCCGAACATGCCGTAGGGATCATTGAAGCCGTCGGCGAAATCGCGGCTGGCCCGAGCCGCCTTGGCCGAGGCAGAATGGGTGTTCTTCCAGCCCCAGGTCGGACGGTGTCCATAGGCGGCGCTCTCGCGGAAGGACTGGGCGGCGTTCTCGCTCATGCCCTCGAAGAAATTCCACGACTTGTTGTATTCCGAGGCATGGCTCTGGCAGAACCAGTAGAAGTCATTCAGCCGGTCATTGGCCTTGGGGGCCCGGCTGTTGCCGTGCTTCTTGCAACCCGGCCATTCACAGACACGCTCCTCCGGTGCCGGCTCGTCCTTGGGCGGCTTGATGCGGATGTCTTTGAACCGCGGTTTGTAATTGTATGCTTCTGACATGATCCCCAATTATGGTCATGCGTCCGTAAAGCGGCAATGAAGCCGGTGAACAAAGAGGTGTGAATATGGGTGATGTCGCAGTCCGCATCGAGGCCAAACTGCAAAACGCGTTCACGCCCAGTATGTTGACCGTCACTGATGACAGTCACCTGCATGCCGGGCATGCCGGTGCCCGACCCGGTGGCGAGAGCCATTTCACCGTCGATATCGCCGCAAGCCGGTTCGACGGGCTGTCACGGGTGGCCTGTCACCGCCTGATCAACGAGGTGCTGGCAGACGAGCTGGCGGGCGAGGTGCACGCCCTGGTGATCCGCGCGCGGGGAAGCCGCGAATAAGGTGTGTCCTTGCCATACCCGTCCCAATGCCGGGGCGAGCTGCGTAAGGGTCCGGGGATGACAACATGACGCTTTGCCTGCGGCGGGTCGCACTGCCTGTTCTTCAGACACTGGCCCTGGCGGTCCTGGTCTCGGCGTGCTCGACCCGCTTTGATGCGCCGTCCAGCCTGTCCTCCTCCGAACAGTTGATCGCCGGCGAGCGACGCCTGCTCGCGGTCGAGGAATATGCCGACGGTCCGGCATTGGCCGCGATGGGGCGGCTGTATCTGCCGCCGGTCACGCTTGCGACCGGTGCGGATCTGGATCCGGACATCACCCCGGCGCGGCTCAATGATGTCCGCCGCCAGCTGTCGCGCGATCTGTGTCAGCGCCTGGCGCGGGCCGGCTTCGACGTGCGTCCTGCCATCGATCCGGCCGAAACCGAGACGCGCCTTGATGGCGAAGTCCGCGCCGCGATCAATGGCATCCGGCGCAACAATGTCGCGACTACCGGTTTGTCGCGCCTGATCGGCGTGGCTGTGCCCGGACCGCTCAATCCGCGCGTACCGCTGGGCATCGGCGCGTTGGGCGTCGAGGCCGAAATCCTGGACCGTTCCGGACAACAGGTCGCCGCGATTCGCTGGGCGTCACAGAACCACCTGGCATCGGGGGGCGGAGTGACAACGATTCTCGACGGAACCGACGCCTTCTCCGACCTGGCCGACGTGATGGACCTGTCGAGTGTCTTTGCAGACGCCCTGGGCGATCTCGTCGAGGAAGCCCGCGATGATCAGGGCGCGGTCGAGGCCGACACACCGCGTGGGACATGTGATGCCTATCGCGACCTCATCGACGGCGAGACGCCTGGCGGCACCTGACTGTCGGCGCTTATCCCGTTGCTGTTGGCCGGTCCGGGGCCGCGACCTCGACATCGTCCGGACTGACCGAGACCCGCAACTTGGTGATCTGGTTACGCCGTCGCTCGACGACTTCGAAGCGGGCGCCATGGAAGCCGAAAACCTGGCCGCGCTCGGGAATGGTCTGCGCTTCGTGAATGACCAGGCCGGCGATGGTGACGGCCTCCTCGTCCGGCAGTTCCCAGTCCAGCGCCCGGTTGAGGTCCCGGATCGGCAGGTCTCCATCGACCAGCCAGATGCCGTCCCCGTCCGGCTGGATGCCCTCCACTGCAACGTCATGTTCGTCCTCGATGGCGCCGACGATCTCCTCGAGAATGTCTTCCAGCGTCACCAGGCCCATCAGGGCGCCATACTCGTCGACGACGAGCGCGAAGTGCTCGCGCTTCTCGCGGAAGGCGTTGAGCTGGTCGAGGACTTCCGTGGTTTCCGGTACGAACCAGGCGTCCCGGCGCAAGGCCGCGATGTCGATGACCGAGGCGTTGCCATCGGCGTCGTGCAGGGCCCGAGCAATGTCGCGGACATGCAGGATGCCGACGATGTTTTCAGTGTCGCCCTGGTAGATCGGCAGACGCGTATGGGGGGAGTGAAGGGCCTCGGTGACGATGGCTTCCGACGGCTTGTCGGCATCGATCATCACGATCGATTTGCGATGGACCATGATGTCGTCAACGGTCAGGTCGCGCAGGTCGAGCACGCCGCCCAGCATGTCGCGGTCATCCTTGACCACGCCGCCTTCTTCGTGATGCAGCGCGATCGCGCCTCTCAGCTCGTCATGTGACGACAGCACGGGTCCGTCCACATTGGCGCCGAACATGCGCAGCACGTTGCGGACCACGAACTGGACCGCCCCGACCAGGGGCGCGAAGACCCGGACCACGATCAGGATCGGCCGTGAAACCGCCAGCGCGAACCGCTCGGGATTGGACAGGGCGTAGGTTTTCGGCATCACTTCAGCGAAGACCAGTACCAGGATGGTCATTACCAGCGTTGCCCAGACGACGCTGTTGCCGCCCAGCAGGGTCTCGAACAACTGGCCGGCGATCATCGACGCCAGGATGTTGACGAGATTGTTGCCGAGCAGGATCGAGCCGAGCAGGCCCTCCCCGTCGGAAATGAGGATGTTGACCCGTGCCGCGGCCGGGTTCTTGTCGCGTTCGAGCTGCAGCATCCGGGCGCGGGAGGTCGCGGTCAGCGATGTTTCCGACCCGGAAAAGAAGGCTGACAGCATAAGCAGGCCGACAATGGTGAGGGCCGGTCCGATGATCGTCCAGTCGAGGCTCATGAGAGCTGTGTCTCCATAAAGGTGAGAAGGTCGGCTTCATCGACCGCCGGGTCAATGAAAGCGTCGCCGATGGCACGGGCGAGGATCAGGGTGATATGGCCGTCGCGGTTCTTCTTGTCGTCGCGCATACGGGCGACAAGGCTGGCCGCATCCCAGTCCGCATGCGCCAGCTCGCCGGGGCTGGCGGGCAGCCCGACGGTGCGCAAATGGGCAATGACACGCGCCGCATCATCGGCGCGGCAGTCGCCGCGATGGACCGAATAGGCGAAGGCCAGGGCGGTTCCGACGGCGACCGCTTCGCCGTGACGGATCGCATCCCTGGGCGCATCAGCCTCGAAGGCGTGGCCGAAAGTATGGCCCAGATTGAGCAGTGCGCGGACACCGGCCTCGCGCTCGTCTGCGGCAACGATGCGGGCCTTGAATGCAATGGCGGCTGCGACCGCGGCGTCCAGACCGGTCCCGTCCAGCACGTCCGCGCCCGCCGCTTCCAGCTGCTGGAAGAGCGGCGCGTCACCGATCAGGGCTGCCTTGACGATCTCGGCATAACCGGAGCGACGCTCGCGCCCGGGCAGCGTGGCCAACAGGTCGCGATCGGCGATCACCAGCCCGGGCTGGTGGAAGCTGCCGGCGAAATTCTTGCCCTGGCGGGTGTTGATGCCGGTCTTGCCACCGACCGAACTGTCGACCTGCGACAGCAGTGTGGTCGGGATCTGGATGAAATTGACGCCGCGTTTGGTCACCGCGGCTGCGAAACCGGTGAGGTCGCCAATAACGCCGCCGCCCAACGCGATCACCGCTTCGGACCGCTCGATGTTCAGGTCGAGAAACGCGTCGACAACCGCTTCCAGCCCGGCCCAGCTCTTCGACGTTTCGCCCGGCTCGACGATAACCGGCTCGACGCGCAGACCGGCAGCGGCGAGGTGCGCCGAAACAGTATCGAGGTGCAGGGCGGCGACCGTCCGGTCTGTCACCAGGATGGCGCGGCCACGCGGGAAGTGCGCGACCAGTTCCGCACGGGCTGCCGCAAGGGCTCCCCGGCCGACCAGCACGTCATAGGCGCGATCGCCCAGGCCGACGGCTACCCGCAAAATTTCGCTCACGCCTTTGCCTCCCGGCCTTCCAGTGCCTGCAATATGGTGTCGAGCGTGATCTGGTGCGAGCCGCCGGACGCATCGACATGGATGTCGGCCTGTGCATACGCGGCCTGCCGCTTGTTGAGCAAGTTCTGCAGCACGGTTTCCGGGTCTTCGTCACGCAGCAGGGGGCGGGTGTCGCGGCGGGCGACGCGTTGCACCAGGGTTTCGACATCGGCCTGCAGCCAGATCGAGATGGCATCCGCCTTGACCCGTGCGCGGGTCTCGTCATCCACAAAGGCGCCTCCACCCAGCGCCAGGACCATGGGGGGCTCTTCCAGCAAGCGGGCGATGACCTTGCGCTCGCCATCACGGAAGGCGTGCTCGCCAAAGTCCTCGAAAATCTCGGAGACACTGCGTCCGGCGGCCTTCTCGACTTCCTCGTCGGCGTCGCGGAACTGCAGTTTCAGGGCATGCGCCAGGCGGCGACCGACAGTGGTCTTGCCGACACCCATCAATCCGATGAGCACGAGCGATTTCCGCAGTTTGAAGGCGTAGGACATGCTAGCGGTATAAACGGTCTGGAAATCGCCGCAATCAGGGTTAGGCTCGTACGCTGTTTGACCCGCAGCTGTGTGGCGGGTTTTCGAGGGATTGAGGAGTCGGTTTCATGCGTGGTTTTCTGGTGGGTGTGGCGGTTATCGCCGGTCTCGGCGCGATCGGATTCGGCACGCTGGTCATGATTGCCAACGGCCTTGAACCGACCCGGGAGAATGTGCGTGTCGAGCTGGAAGACGATTTCCCGCGCTAGCCTGCTGGCAGCGCTGCTGGGCGGTGCCGCCGCAGCCCAAAACCCGATCGAGGTTGAACGCCTCGATTCGCTCGATCCGCTCGAGGTCTCGCTGACCGATCGGGGTCTTGGCGAGCGGCAGTGGACCGGAACCGGGCGTGACATGGCGGAAGCCGTGCTGGTGCGCCTGCCGGGCACCGGCGATGGCGGGTATGCCAGTGAGGCGCTTGGCGATACCGCGCGCCTGATCCTCCTGTCGGGCGGGCAACCGCCGGCCGGCGGGCGGGGCGACGCCAGGCTGGCCGGGCTGCGGGTCGATCGCCTGTTGGCAGCGGGCGGCGCCAATGACGCATTCGACCTGCTCGAGCGGACCCCGAATGTGAACCGGCAACCGGAACTGGCCAGCTGGCATGCGGAACTGGGCTTTGCTGTCGGCGAAACCGGGCGGGCCTGCCAGACTGCCAATGCCCTGATCGAAAATCGGGATGCGCCGGAATGGCTGCGCCGCCGCGCTTTCTGTCTCGCGCTGGAAGGCCAGGGCGCCGCCGCCGAGCTCACTGCCGAGCTGGCGCGCGTGCATTCCGAAGACGCTGACTTTGACGCCCGCCTGTTCGCCTACACCCTGGCGACGCCGGTGGCGAGTACGGTCGGTCCGGCCGATAGCGGCCTTGACCTTGCCATGGCGCGGGCCCTGCTCGATCCGGAAGCCGACATGCCGCCAATTGCCGATACGGCGCCGGCCTGGCTGATCGCGCTTGGCCATCGTCCGCCGTATGAGACACCGCGCATTACCGAGACGGCCGCCGCCCTCGAGGCGGCGCTGGCGCTGACGGGTCGCGAGCGTCACCATGCGCTTGAGGACGTCCTGTCCAACGGGCAGGACCGGGAGGTGTCGGCCCTGGCGCTTGGTCACTTGCTGGCCGACGCGCCGGACGCCGCCCGCTTCATCCATGTGGCCCGGCATCACGGCAATGAAGTTGAAACCCTGCCGATCACCGAGGCGTCGCTGGCCCACGGCTATGATATCGCCCTCGCGGCGATGATCGTCGGCGATCTGCGTGCCGCGGCGCGCTGGCGCAATGGTCTGGTGGACGGCCCGCCGCGCCGGGTCTCACCGGCAGCGCTGGCGGGGTTGCCGATCGTCGAAAATTCCGACGGGCAACTGATCTATGCCGACGGAACGCCGGTTGATGCGGTGCCGCCGGAATGGGTGCCGCCTTCGCCGCAGCGCATGGTCGCCCTCGACCTGTCGCTGGCGATTGCCCGCGACGCCCTGATAGGCGGGAATTTCGATGCCGTGTTCGCCGCCTGGACCGAAAGCCAGGGCGAGGCGTCGCTGGGGGTGGAGCTGGCCCTTGCCGAGTTGGGCGCGCGTCTGCCCCATTCAGCCCGACTGGCCGTGCTCGGTCGGGACGAGGCCGCTACCGCGCCGGAATGGCCGGTGATGGAAATGGCGATGCGATCCGGCGCCCGCGCCGAAATGGCCCTGCTGGCCGTCAGCCTGCTCAATCGACCGGAGACCTCGGCGGATGCGGTGGTGTTCAGCCGGTCGATTGCGGCGCTCGACATGGCCGGTCTGCGTGACAGTGCCCGATCGCTGGTGCTGGAGCGTGTGATCATGAGGTCGCGATGAGCCGAGCACCGTCCGGTGCCGGCAACGCCAATGGCGTGCTGATCGAGCTGTTTCTCGACATGATGGCCGCCGAGCGCGGCGCATCGCCCAATACCCTGGATGCCTATCGCCGTGACCTGGCCGATGTGGCCGCACGCCTGGCCGGCCGTAATCTGGACGCGGCATCCACGCCCGACCTCGAGAGCGTTCTGGCAGGGATGGCCGCGGATGGCCTGGCCGCCTCGACCGCGGCACGACGCCTGTCGGCGATCAAGCGCTTCTACCGTTTCCTGTTGTCCGACGGGGTGCGCGAGGACAATCCCGCCACGCCCCTGCGTGCGCCCAAACAGGGGCGTCCGCTGCCGAAGATCCTGACGGAAGACGATGTCGATCGCCTGTTCGACGCGGCCGCCCGGCTGTCCGGGCCGGCCGGGCTTCGCACCCGGGCCCTGATGGAGCTTCTTTACGCCGGAGGCCTGCGGGTGACCGAGCTGGTCTCGCTGCCGCTGGGCGCGTTTGTTCGGGCCGAGCGCTGTATCCAGATCACCGGCAAGGGCGGCCGCGAGCGCCTGGTTCCACTGACCGAGGCGGCACTTGAAGCCGTGGCCGACTACAAGGCGGTGCGCGATGCCCATCTGCCGGCCGACCGGTCAAAAGCGGGTCGGGCGGCGCGTTTCCTGTTTCCCTCTCGGTCCGCCAGGACGGGCCATCTGACCCGCGAGCGGTTCGCGCAGATCCTGTCCGACCTGACGCTGGCGGCGGGGCTCGACCCGACCAAGGTCTCGCCCCACGTCCTGCGGCACGCCTTTGCGACACACCTGCTGGCGCGCGGTGCCGACCTCCGCAGCGTGCAAATATTGTTGGGACATGCAGACGTTTCGACGACCCAGATCTATACCCATGTTCTTGACGAGAGACTGAAATCCCTTGTCCAGACCGCCCACCCGCTGGCCCGCCGGGTTGAGGACGATCTGCCGGATTGACGTATGCGTAAGCACGGTTTTTGAGGCTTGTGGCGCCGGGGCCGGGTGGTTAGGTTGCCCTCCGCTTTTGTGTTCACAGGCGTTGGCAGGACATGTCCGACCCCACACGTACCTATCTCGATTTCGAACGGCCGCTGGCCGAATTGGAAGCCAAGATCGAAGAGCTCGAATCCCTCGCGGGTGAAGACTCTCCGGACATGGCGGAAGAGACGGCGCGCCTGCGTCAGAAGGCAGCCGAGCAACTCGCTGCGCTCTATTCCAAGCTCGATCCCTGGCGCAAGACCTTGGTCGCCCGTCATCCCGAGCGGCCGCATTTTCGCGATTATCGCAAAGCGCTGATCGAGGATTTCGAGGAAATGTGCGGTGATCGCCGTTTCTCGGAAGACGCGGCGATCGTTGGTGGTCTGGGCCGGTTCCGGGGTCGCTCGGTGGTCGTGATCGGCCATGAGAAGGGCCACGATACCGAGACCCGCATCAAGCACAATTTCGGCATGGCGCGCCCGGAAGGCTATCGCAAGGCGATCCGCCTGATGGACCTGGCCGAGAAGTTCGACCTGCCGGTCCTGACCTTTGTCGATACCGCTGGCGCCTATCCCGGCCTTGGCGCGGAAGAGCGCGGCCAGTCCGAAGCGATCGCCCGCTCGACCGAACGTTGCCTGACGCTGGGCACGCCACTCATTTCCACCATCACCGGCGAAGGCGGGTCCGGCGGCGCTGTGGCCCTGGCCAGCGCCAATGTCGTGATGATGCTGGAGCACTCCATCTATTCGGTGATCTCGCCGGAAGGCTGCGCCTCGATCCTGTGGAAGGATTCAGCCCGGGCAAAGGACGCAGCCGTCGCCATGAAGGTGACCGCGCCGGACCTCTTGGCCATGAAGATCGTCGACCAGGTCATCCCCGAACCGATCGGCGGTGCCCATCGCCACGCTGCGGCGACCATGACGACAGTCGGCAATGCCATCGAGAAGCATCTTGGCGAGCTGGAACAGATGGACGCCAAGGCCCTGCGCCAGCAACGACGCGAACGCTTTCTGGCGATCGGCCGGACGCTGCCGGGGGCTTAGGCGCCTTTAGTGAGGTCCTTGCCTTGGATGAGGGAGGGGAGGTGAAACGCGTCAGCGTTCCTCCATCGACCGCCCATCACCCACTCCGTCTTGCCGCTGTCGCGACAATCCACCTCGCCCGTCAAGGGCGAGGACCTGGTTTCGCGCCTAAAGCGCCACTTCCAGCCAGGGCAGTTCCCGACCCTTGAAGACATCGCTCGGCCGCATGGCGATGCGGCGGGCGCCCATGTGGATATAGGCGGCTTCGGCATAGGGGTCGGACAGGATGGTCATCACCGTCTCGCCGCGCGCTTTGAGCTTGGCCTTGGCGTCCTCGAACAGGTCGCGGCCGACACCCTTGCCGATGGCTTCGGGTGTGATGAAGAGCAGGTCGAGCGTGCCGTGATGGCCGCCGGGATCGATCTGGCAGACGCCGAGCATCGTGCCATCCGCGAGTTCGGCGACGGTTGTCAGTCCAGCCTCGATCGCCTCGGCCGTGACCTTCAGATAGGGCGCGACCTCGGCCATGAAGACCTCGTCATAGCCCCAGTGCGCCTTTGACTTCAGGCACAGCTCTGACAGCGCGTCTTCTTCGCCCGGGCGGGCGGGGCGAAGGATGACTTCGCTCATCGTGATCAGGCCGTCGGTGCGCCGTCGATGGCACCGTGACACTGCTTGTATTTCTTGCCGGAACCGCATGGGCAGGGGGCATTGCGAGCAACACGGCCCCAGGTTTCCGGCTTGTTCGGATGGGCCGGTGTGGAGACGCGGCGCTGGGTCGGCGCGATGCGGGGCGCGACCGGACCGTCGCCCGGATCAGCCATTTCATTGCGGCCCGTGCGCGGATCGATATGGGTTGCGGTCAGGCCTTCCGGTTCTTTCGGCGGCGCCGGAGCGCGCTCGAAGCGGATCAGCATCAGCTGCTTGGTCACTTCGCCGCGCAGATTGTCCATCATCCGCTCGAACAGGTTGAAGGCCTCGGTCTTGAACTCGTTCAGCGGGTTGCGCTGGGCATAGGAGCGCAGGCCGATCATCGAGCGCATGGCATCGAGATTTTGCAGGTGCTCGCGCCAGTTGATGTCGATGGCCTGCAACAGGATCGACTTCTCGATCCGGCGCATCAGCTCGGGACCGGCATTGGCAGCCTTTTCGGCATAGGCCTTGTCGGCGGCTTCAGACACGCGCTCGAGGATCTCCTCGTCGGCAATGCCTTCCTCGTCAGCCCAGGCTTCGACCGGCAGGTTGAGCCCGAAGGTTTCCTGCAAAGCCGCCTTGAGGCCGGCAATGTCCCACTGGTCGGCATAGGCTTTCGGCGGGATATGGGTTGTGACCAGGTCTTCCGCGGTCGACTGGCGCATGTCCTTGATGACGTCGGCGACGTCATCGGAGACCATGAAGTCGATGCGCTGCTCGAACACCGCCTTGCGCTGGTCATTCATCACGTCATCATATTTGAGGACGTTCTTGCGGATATCGAAATTGCGCTGTTCGACCTTGCGCTGCGAGGTTTCCAGCGCCTTGGACATCCACGGGTGCTGGATGGCCTCGCCTTCCTTCATGCCAAGCGTGCGCATGATGGTGTCGAGGCGCTCCGGCGCGAAAATGCGCAGCAGGTCGTCCTGGACCGAGATGAAGAATTTCGAGCGGCCCGGATCGCCCTGACGACCGGTCCGGCCGCGCAGCTGGTTGTCGATCCGCCGGCTTTCATGGCGCTCGGTAGCCAGCACGTACAGGCCACCGGCCTCCAGGGCGTGCTTCTTCTTTTCGGCGATTTCGGCCTTGATGGCGTCGGCCTGGCGGTCGATCTCGGTCTGGGTCGGTGTCTTGCCGGCGGCTTCCTGTTCAGCCTTCCAGGCATCCAGCCGCATGTCGGCATTGCCGCCCAGCTGGATGTCGGTTCCGCGACCGGCCATGTTGGTGGCGATCGTCACAGCGCCCGGGACACCGGCTTCGGCGACAATGAAGGCTTCCTGCTCGTGATAGCGTGCATTGAGCACCTGGTGCTCGATCGGAATCAGCTTGAGCATTTCCGGCAGGGTGCGCTGCGACGGCCGGGCCGACTTCTCGAACTCGGCCTTGGCGGCTTCGTCCTTGGGGTAGAGATGGCCCAGCATCTTCTTGAACAGGGCCTTGTCGCTCATCAGCCGGTCGATGACTTCCGATTTCTCGATCGACGCCGTGCCGACGAGCACCGGCTGGCCCCGCTCCTGACAGTCGACGATCTCGTCGATGATGGCGGCGTATTTCTCTTCCAGCGTGCGATAGACTTCGTCTTCCTCGTCGATCCGGGCGATCGGCTTGTTGGTCGGGATTTCCATCACCGCCAGCTTGTAGATGTCGAAGAATTCGTCGGCCTCGGTCAAAGCCGTACCGGTCATGCCGGCGAGCTTGTCGTAGAGCCGGAAATAATTCTGGAAGGTGACCGAGGCCAGCGTCTGGTTTTCCGGCTGGATATCGGTGCCTTCCTTGGCCTCGATCGCCTGGTGCAGGCCATCGGACAGGCGGCGACCCGGCATCATGCGACCGGTGAATTCGTCGATCAGGACAACGGCATTGTCCTTGATGATGTAATCCTTGTCGCGCACGAAGATCTTGTGCGCCTTGAGGGCCTGGTTGACGTGGTGGACGGCCTGGATGTTCTCGACATCATAGAGGTCGCCCTCGGCGAGGAGCTCCCGCTCGTTCAGGAGCGCTTCGATCTGCTCATTGCCCTCTTCGGTGAGCAGGATGGTCCGCGCCTTCTCGTCGATCTCGTAGCAATCCTCGTCCAGCAGCGGGATCAGCTCGTTGATCGTCTTGTAGAATTCGGTCCGGTCTTCGGTGCGTCCCGAGATGATCAGCGGCGTGCGCGCTTCATCGATCAGGATCGAGTCGACCTCGTCGACGATGGCGAAGCCGTGGCCGCGCTGCACCATCTCTTCGGTCGAGTACTTCATGTTGTCGCGCAGATAGTCGAAGCCCAGCTCGTTATTGGTCGCGTAGGTGATGTCGCAGGCATAGGCGGCGCGGCGTTCCGGATCGGTCATGCCGTGGGCGACCACGCCGGTGGTCAGACCCAGCTGTGCGAACACCCGGCCCATCCACTCGCTGTCGCGGGTGGCGAGATAGTCATTGACCGTGACGACGTGCACGCCTTTGGCCGGCAGGGCGTTGAGATAGCAGGGCAGGGTGGCGACCAGCGTCTTGCCCTCACCGGTCTTCATCTCGGCAATCGAGCCCTCGTGCAGCACCATGCCGCCCATCAGCTGGACGTCATAGGGGCGCAGGCCCAGGGCCCGCTTGGCGGCTTCGCGGACGGCGGCAAAGGCCTCCGGCATCAGCGCGTCCAGTTTCTCGCCCTTGTCTAGTCGTTCGCGGAATTCGACGGTCTTCGCCTTCAGCGCGTCGTCGGACAGCGCCTCGAAGTCGGGCTCGAGGGCATTGATTTTTTCGACCATCGGCCGCAGGCGGCGGATTTTGCGGTCGTTCTCGGTTCCGAAGATCTTGCGGGCAATGGAGAGCATCTGGATCAGGCTTTGCGAACTACAGGGCAGCTGGTGTCCGGCGCCCGGGATTCGTTCCGTTCGCCGGGGACGACAGCATTGCTTTGAAACGTCAGGGTGACTTAAGGATGAGGGGTGTAACTGTCAATCAAGCGGCGCGGCGGATCAAGCCCGCTCCTTCAACAGATGAGGCGCTACAGGTGTCTGTTTTCAGGGTCTTTTGCATTTTGCTGCTGACTGCAACTGGCGCAGCTTGCGGCCCCGAGCCGCGACGGACCGCCGATGATTTCGGATCCGGCCGGCCCGCCTTGTCGCTGGATGAGGTTGATCCGGTCGTCGCGCGGGTCGAGGGAACGATGATCCGGCGTTCCGATGTCGAGCGCGAGGCGCTGGCCCAGCTCGGCGAAAACGGCGCCGCTGCACCGGCCATGGGCAGTCCGGAATTCGACCGTGTGCTGGAAGAGCTGATTGACCAGAGGCTGCTGGCGCTGGAAGCGCGCCGCCGCGGCTTGCACCAGTCCGAGGAGGCGCGGCGGCGCCTGGCTTTGGCCGAGGAACGCATTCTCGGCAATGTCCTGGTCGAGACGGCGATCGCGGATGCGGTGACCGACGAGACCATCCAGCGCATCTATGACGAACAGATCCGACTGATCCCGCTCGGCGAGGAAGTGCGGGCGCGACACATTCTGGTGCCGACCCGGGAGGAGGCTGTCGCCATCAAGGCGCTGATCGACCAGGGCCGCGATTTCGCCGAGCTTGCGGTTGCGATGAGCGAAGACCAGGCGACGCGCCTTGAAGGCGGTGATCTGGGCTATTTCTCCCGCGAGGGCATTCTGCCGGCGTTCGGGGCCGTGGCCTTTGCGACCTCTGAGGGCGCGGTGTCCGAACCGTTCCGAACCGAGTTCGGTTGGCACGTCCTGACCGTCGTCGACCGTCGCCGCCAGCCACCGCCCTCGCTGGAGGCCCTGCGCCCCAACATTGCCCGCTTCTATACTTTCGACCAGTTGGAGGCCCTGATCGAAGGGCTGCGTGTCGATGCCGAGATCGAACGGGCCGATCTGACGCTGCTGCTTGCGCCGGCGACCGAGGGTGGCGATGAAGCCGGGACCGTCGATGGCGACGGGGACGACAGCGGGGACGGCCCCGATCCGGACGACCAGGACGACCAGGGCGACCCGGACAACCCGGAGTAGGCGGCCATTAACCGTCTTTCTGCACCCGTCCTTAAGGGAGATGTGGGACCATGACCGCTTGTAGCCCCAAACCGGTGCTCTTTGTTGCTGCCTGTGCCTTGCTGGATGCCGATGGTCGCATCCTCATTGCCAAGCGCCCCGAAGGGAAGGCCATGGCGGGGCTGTGGGAATTCCCGGGTGGCAAGATCGAGCCGGGAGAGACACCGGAGCAGGCTGTGGTGCGTGAACTGCGCGAAGAGCTGAGTGTCGAGCCGTGCGAACGGTGCCTGCACCCCTTTGCCTTCGTCTCACACCCCTATGATGACTTCCACATCGTCATGCCGCTCTTCCTGTGTCGCACCTGGGACGGCTTCCCCCATCCCAATGAAGGCCAGGAACTGGCCTGGGTCCGCAAGGAGCGTCTGCGCGACTACCAGATGTCCGCTGCCGACGTCTCCCTGGCCGCCGAGCTGAGGGATCGCCTGTGACGGAACTCGTGACCCGCTTTGTCCGCGATGAGCGCGGCGCCACCTCGATCGAGTATTCGCTCATCGCCGTGGTCGTCTCAATCATCTTCATCGCCGCCCTGGCGGTGATAGGACCGGCCGTTAGCGACATGCTCGACAGCGCCGCGGCGCCTTTTTAGGCGCTGCGCCGGCGTTAGCGCCCCGCCTTCTCACCCAGAGACTTCTCCTGAACCCCCAACGCGTCCGCCAGCCGGTGCGTTGCCGAGCCCGGCCGTTTCGGCTTGGGCTGGTCGGGATGAGGGGCCCAGCCGGCGGCGTGGACGATCTCGAAGGTGGCGCGGATGCGGCCGTCGGGGTCGGCAAAGCGTTCGGCATAGATCTGACCGGCGCGGATGAAGAGGGCGCGGGTCGCCGGGTTGCGCGGCCGGTCGGTCAGCGACGAGGTCTCACCCATGCCGCGCAGCTCTGCCATCAATGCGAAGATATTGTCATAGCGCACGGTGATGCGGTCGACATCGGCAACCGGCATGGCGAAGCCGGCCCGCTGCAAAAGGGCCGCCATGTCGAACGTGCCGGCCAGTGGCGACACGCGCGCTGCGGCGCCACCGGTCAGCTCGCTTTCGGCCGCCATCAGGCATTGGCGCAGTTCGGTCAGGGTTGACCCGCCGGGCAGGGCGCAGGCGAAGAAACCGTCCGGCTTGAGCGCGTGATTGATCTGGACGAGTGCGCCCGGCAGGTCATTGGTCCAGTGCAGGCCCCAGGGCGCCAGGACGAGGTCAAGGCTTTCGGAGGCGAAGGGCAATTGCTCCTCGTCCAGCGCCAGGGCCGGGCGGTCCAGCGTGCCGGCGACCGAGGGTGACAGGTCGGACTGGCACCACCACCCAACCTTGCCGGCCAGCAGCTCAGTCGTCGATTGCGTCGCCAGGTCCGGGCCGCCGCCGAGGATCGCGGCGTGGTCGAAATCGCGCATGATGCTGGCGATCCGGTCGCCCATGTCGTCGAAAGCGCGTTGCGCGAGGAAGTTGTGTTCTGGCAAAGTGCCCGCAACCCGGTCGCGGCGGCGGCGCAACAGGGCGCGGTCGAACAAGGCAGGCGGCGTGGCGGTCGTCATGGGGCCGATATGCCCGCAAGGACCGGGCAGGGAAAGGGGAGGTGACAGACAGGATGGCGGGTGTGCTGGTATCCGGACTGAACAGGGCTGGTCGCCGTCTGGCGGATCTGGCCTGGCCACCGGTCTGTCCCCTGGCCGGCGATACGGTTGATCGGGCCGGTCATCTGACGCCTGTGGCCTGGTCGCGCCTGACCTTTCTCGATGCGCCCTGGTGTGACACGTGCGGCTGGCCCTTTCCCTATCCGGCCGGGTCCGGCGGCGCGTCACTGGCGGTCTGTGCCAATTGCGTCGCCAACCCGCCGCGTTTTGACCGGGCCCGTGCTCCGCTGGCCTATGACGAGCGGATCAGCCCGCTGGTGGTCGGTTTCAAGCATGGCAGCCGTCGCGAGATGATCAGCCAGTTCGGGCGCTGGATGGCGCGGGCGGGAGCCGACTGTCTAGACGGGGCAGACGCCATCATCCCGGTGCCGCTGCACTGGCGCCGGCTGATCGCTCGTCGCTACAACCAATCCACCCTGCTGGCGCGGGCCCTGTCTCGATGCAGTGGGGTGGACGTGTGGACCGATGTTCTGCTGCGCCGCCGGGCGACGCCCAGCCAGGCCGGCCGGACGGCGCGCCTGAGGCGGCGCAATGTGGCGGCTGCCTTCACAGTGCCGGACCGCAGCGCGGTCGCCGGTCGGCACCTGGTGCTGGTCGATGATGTCATCACCACTGGCGCAACCGTATCGGCGTGCGCATATCAGCTGAAACGGGCCGGTGCCGCCTCGGTGCGTGTTGTGGCATTGTGCCGGGTAGTCCGCGAAACCGATCCGACGGTCTGAGTGTTGGGCGGTGACTTCTGGCGGTGACTTCTGGCGGTGACTTCTGGAGTGAGTGCATGACTGACATTACGATCTACACCCGACCGATGTGCGGCTATTGCGCCCGCGCCGTGTCCCTGCTGAAGCAGAAAGGGGCCGAATTCACCGAGATCGATGCCGGATTCGACCAGTCCAAGCGGCAGGAAATGATCCAGCGGTCCAATGGCGGTCGCACCTTCCCGCAGATCTTCATCGGCGACATGCATGTCGGCGGTTGTGATGACCTGATGGCGCTCGAGCGCAGCAACAAGCTCGACGACCTGCTCAAGGCCTGACGCGTATGGACGTCGCCCTTGTCCAGATGCGCTCGGGCATCGACCCGGCGGAAAACCTGGCCACGGCCAGCGCGCTGGTCCGCGCCGCTGCTGCGGACGGGGCGAGCTTCGTGGCGACGCCGGAAACGACCCATCTGGTGCAAAAGGATGCCGATGCGGCCTTTGCGGTAATGCACACGCCGCAGGATGATCCGGCCATTCCTGCCTTTGCGGCGCTCGCCGCCGAGCTCGGCATCTGGCTGTTGATCGGCTCGCTGGCCGTGCGTATTGGCGAGCGCCGGGCCGCCAATCGCAGTTTCCTGTTTGCCCCGACGGGCGCGATCGCGGCGACCTATGACAAGGCCCACATGTTCAATGTCGGGCTGGGGCAGGGCGAGACCTACCGCGAAAGCGACAATTATGAAGCCGGGGACCGGCTTGTGGTGCACGATATTGACGGCGCGACGCTGGGCCTGTCGATCTGCTATGATGTCCGCTTCGCCTATCTTTACCGTCGGCTGGCCCAGGCCGGTGCCGAAATCCTGACCGTTCCCGCGGCCTTCACCAAGCCGACCGGTCGCGCCCATTGGGACGTGCTGCTGCGGGCCCGGGCGATCGAGACGGGCAGTTTCGTGCTGGCCCCGGCCCAGGGCGGACTGCATGCCGATGGACGCAAGACCTGGGGCCATTCCATCATCATCGGTCCCTGGGGTGAAACCGTCGCCGAGCTGGACCATGACAATCCCGGCCTGCTGCGTGCCAGGCTCGACCTGCGCAAGGTCGCCGAGGCCCGTCGCCGCATTCCGGCTCTCGAGCATGACCGCACCCTAACCGGGCCGCTCTGAGGCAAGGCCATGATCCGCTACGCTCTCCTGTGCGATGACGACCATGACTTCGAGGCCTGGTTCTCGGACTCGGCGGGCTTTGACGACCAGAACGCTCGCGGTCTGGTGGAGTGTCCCCAGTGTGGCTCGACACGGATCCGCAAGGCCCTGGCTGCTCCGGCCGTCGCCACTTCGCGCAAGCGCGAAGCCAGCCCTGAGCATCAGGTCGGGGAACTCGCGTCGAAGGTCCGCGCCCATATCCGAAAGAATTACGACTATGTCGGCGAGGACTTTGCCAGCGAGGCCCGCGCCATCCATGACGGCGACAAGCCAAAGCGTCTCATCTATGGCGAGGCATCGGCCGACGAGACCAAGGCGTTGAGCGATGACGGCGTGCCGGTCACCCCGCTGCCGGATGCGCTGGCCCCGACGCCGCCGAAGAAAGCGAACTAGTCCCGGTTGCCCCGGCGCCAGCCATTGGCGATCAGTTGCGCTTCATCTTCAGCGCCCAAGGCGTCGCCGCTGATCCGCGCGTCGATGGCATCGAGAATACTGGTTGGCATGGCACTCGAGGCCGTGCGCATGACCGATCCGTTCGCGGTCTCGGCCGGGGCGGTCATCTGGACCACCCATTGCCCGTCTTCACGACAGGCCAGACCGGTCGTCTCGCCGTGCAGGAAGCTGCGGCATGCGGTCCCGTCGGTGGCGTTGAAGCTGAGCTGGATCGCGGTCCCGTCCGGCCCGGTTTCACCGGACGCCTGTTGTTCGAGCGCAGCAGCCAGCACGCCGCCGGCAATCGGGCGGTCGCCGTCGAAGATCATCAGGCCTTCTTCACCGCCACCAAGCCGACCGCCGATCAGCACGCCCAGTACGAGGCTCGCGGCAATCGCTGCGTAATTGGTCCAGCCGGGACGCTGTGGGGTGGCCGCTTCTGGGGCCGGGCGACGGAAGGGCAGGACTGTCGGCTCGTCGTCGCTCGCTTCGGATGAGCGCACGAGGTCGACCAGATGGTCCGGCACCGCCTCCTCGGCGACCGGGTGATAGGCCTCGCGAATGGCCGTGTCGGTCGTCTGCAGGGCGTCGAGGCGTTCGGCCAGGGCGGGATCTGCATCAACGGCAGCGGCGACCCGGTCCATTTCGGCATCATCCAGCTCGCCATCCATGAAGGCGATCAGGGTTTCGTCATCAAGCATCGGACTGTCCCTCCATCGCGGACGGGTTGAGCTGGGCTTCCATCGCCTTGCGGCCGCGCGCCAGACGACTGGTCAGCGTGCCCATCGGCACATCCATCACAGCCGAGGCTTCCTTGTAGGACAGGCCTTCGACCAGAACGAGGCTGACCGCCAGGCGTTGATCGTCGGGCAGGGTCTCCATCGCCCGTTCGACCGCCATGGCGCGCATGCGCTTTTCGAAATCGGGATCCTCCGAGCCGACATTCTCGCCCGCTTCCGGCGGCGCGTGATGGCGGCCCTGGCGTTGGCGCCGGCGGGTTTCGTCGATCCAGGCATTCTTCATGATACGGTACATCCAGCTGTCCAGGCGCGTGCCGGCCTGCCATTGATCCAGGCGGGTCAGGGCACGTTCCACGGTCAGCTGCACGAGATCATCGGCGTCGGCCTGGTCGCGAGACAGGGAGCGCGCGAACCGCCGCATTCGCGGCAGGTATTCGATGATCTCGTTTTCAACCCGGGTGGTTCTCGTGCCCATTCCCACTACCATCAACGACTGGAAGAAAGCTTTTCTTCCATGCGTTATAGTGATGGGCAAGCCGAATGGAGTGTTGATGTCCACCTTGTTGAAAATCGCGATGACCCTTGCGACGCTTCTGGCGGGGTTCGGGTCCGCCGCCGCGCAGCTGCCGGTCGATGTGCCGCGTCTGCCGGTGACCGACCGGCTGCGCGACACGCTGACCGATCCACTCAACCAAACGCTCGACGAGCTGGAAGACGTCCGACAGGACACGCTCGACACCCTGTTGCGCCGCAATCGTGACGTGCTGGAGCGCGGGCCGGACCGCACCGTGATCCTGCGCGACCAGATCACCACGCTTCGTGTCGATGATGCGGATCTGACGCCTTTGCTGGCAGCTGGCTTTACGGTCCTGCGCGGCCGTGCGCTGGGCGGCCTGCCGGCCCGTCTCCATGTCCTTCAGGTGCCGTCGGGCCTGTCGACGGTGCGCGCCCTGGCGCTCGCCCGCGAGATCGATCCGGCCGGCACGTATGATTTCAACCATGTCTATGCCCGGTCGGGGCATGCGGGTGTGGTCATGGCGACCGCAGCCCAGGCCGGAAATGGTCCGGCTGTGAGGGTGGGTCTGATCGATACCGGGGTCGCGACCGCTCACGCGCATCTGCGGTCTGCGCGGATTGAAACCCGCGCCTTTCATGACGGCGACTATCTGCCGGCCGCCCACGGTACCGGTGTGGCCTCCCTGCTCGTCGGACCGACAGGCGGCACGCTGTACTCTGCCGACATTTATGGTGCGGGCCCGACCGGCGGCTCGCTGGAAGCCCTGGTTGCGGCGCTGGGCTGGATGGCCGAGGTCGAAGTCGGGGTGATCAATGTCTCGCTGGTGGGGCCCGACAATGCGCTGTTGCGCAGCGTCAGCGCCATGCTGACCGCGCGGGGCCACATTATGGTGGCGGCTGTCGGCAATGACGGCCCCTCCGCCGATCCGCTCTATCCCGCCGCCTATCCGGGCGTGGTCGGGGTGACCGGCGTCGACCGGCGCGGTCGAGTCCTGCCCGAGGCCTGTCGCGGCGAGCACGTCGATTTTGCGGCGCTGGGGCGTGATGTTGAGGTTGCAAACCTGCCGGATGGCGAGACCGAAGCGCGCGGCACGTCATTCGCGGCGCCGCAGGTCGCGGCGCTTTTGGCCGCGGGCTTTGACCGACCGGATCCGGACGTTGTGGTTGGCTTGATCGCGGCGCTGGCGGCGCGGGCCGAGGACGCCGGTCGACGGGGCCGGGATGTGATCTATGGCGACGGGATCATCCAGCGGGATGCCACCTATTCGCTGGCCGGTCAGCACTGACTGCAGCGCGATGGAATAAATCCGGAAGCCGCATCGTTCTCTTCCTGACAGCCCGACAATGCTCGGGCCGTACAAGGGAGAAAGACGATGAAAACGCTCACTGTTTCCACACTGGTACTGATCATCGCCACGGCGGGCGCCCAGGCTCAGCTCGGCGGGGTCACCGAGACAGCCGGTTCGGTGCGTCAATCGACCGAACTGGGTATTGATCCGGCCCTGCAGGGCGATCTGGTCCCGGGAACCCGTGGTCTGTCGCGTATCGAACAGGCCCGGGCCGACCGGGCTCGTCGTGCGGCACGCCGCGCTGCCCGGGCCGCGGCCGAGGCGGCGCCTCAGGGGTCGACCTCGGCAATGGCGGGGGCTGAGGCTTCGGCGATGGCCGAAACCGCTGAGCCGGCGGCCAGCGCCGCACTCGCCGCCAGCACTGACGCCACTGCGCAAACAACCACCCCGGCCGTGCCGCAGCCGCGACCGGTTGCTGTCAGCCGCCGCGCCAATGCGATCCGCTCCAATGTCGAGACCACCGCCCTGCCGGCACCGCAGGCTGATGCGGTTGTCCGGGCTGCCGCGCCGGCTCTGCCGGATGTCGCGGTCAATGCCCCGGCCCCCCGTGTCACCGTTGCCGCACCGGCTCCGGTCGTTCGCGAGAGCCGCACTGTTTATGTCGCACCGGCTCCGGCCCCTGTGTCGTCCCGCTCGAGCCGGGTCGAGACCCGTACGGAGATCGTGCGTGAGGCGCCGGCGCCGAGCCGGCCGGCGACGACACCGAGCGACAGTCGTTCGGTCAGCATCAGCCAGGTGGCGTCCAATGTCGCCCGGAACGGTTTTCCGCTGTGCATCGCGGCGCTGCTGGTCCTGGGCCTGATCCTCGCCGCCCGTGAAGTGACCCGCCCTCGCGGTCGCTCCGCCTGACCAAATCGTGCCGGCGCGGAAGAAAACCCCGGGCCGGCACGTTGTCTTCATATCCACCGCAAATCTTGAAGGAGGATTCCATGTTGAACCTGAAACAGATTGCCACCCTGACCGCCATCTCTCTGGCCGCATGTGCGGCACCGGCCGCCTCGGCCCAGTCGAGCTGGAGTTTTGGCTACAGCCAGGGCCAGAGCACCAGCCATGAGTACCACCGCAGCTATTACGAGCATGGCTATGACCGGCACGAATTCCGCTATCGCCGGGATGCCTGCCAGCCGCGCCGTCGGGGCGGCCTGGGCCTTGGCGTCGGCCTCGGCGGTGCGCCGGTGCTGACGGCACAGGTCGGCGGCCATTGGACCGAGTGCGACCGGGGCCAGTTCACGCACGCCCAGTACGAGGCCTTCGACCATGACCGGACCGCCTACTGGCACAATCCGGACAGTGGCCGCCGCGGCGTCGTGCGGCCGGAGCGCCACTATCGTCGCAACGGCCAGGCCTGTGCCTCGGGCCATGCCGAGGTCTATGACCGCGATGGGGACTATCAACGCTTCGAATTCGAAAGCTGTCGCGATGGCTCCGGCCGTTGGCAGTTTGAGGGGCGCAGCGGCCGCTAGGTCCTGATCTGCGGAAACAAATCGGAGGCGCCGGTCTTGCAACCGGCGCCTCTTTTTGTCCTGACGTCCGGGATTAGCTGTCCGGCTTTTCCGCGACCATCATGTAGTTCACGGCGGTGTCCTCACCGATCGAGAACTGGTCTGTCAGCGGGTTGTAGCTCACCCCGACCGGCGCGCGCAGCATCATGCCGCCTTCGCGCAGGGCACGGCGGATCTGGGCCGGTTTGACCAGCTTGTTGAAGCGGTGAGTGCCACGCGGCAGCCAGCCCATCACCCATTCAGCCCCGACAATGGCCAGGGCGAAAGCTTTCGAGGTCCGGTTGATGGTCGCGCAGACCATCAATCCACCCGGTTTGACGAGGCTGGCGCAGTCGACCAGGAAGGTATGCGGGTTGGCGACGTGTTCCATGACTTCCAGATTCAGGACCACATCAAACGGCGCCTCATCCTGCTCGATCAGCTGCTCGGCAACGCCGTGACGGTAGTCGATTTCCAGCCCTTGCTCGTCGGCATGAACGCTGGCCGTCTTGATATTGGCTTCGGCCGCGTCGACGCCGGTGACCTGTGCGCCCAAGCGGGCCATCGGCTCGCAGACCAGGCCGCCGCCACAGCCAATATCGAGGATGCGCAGACCCTCGAACGGGCGCTCGCCGGACAGGCCGAAATGTTCGCAGATCGTGTCACGGATGAAGCCGAGACGGACCGGGTTGAATTTGTGCAAGGGCTTGAACTTGCTGTCCGGGTCCCACCACTCGGCCGCGATGCGGGAAAATTTCTCGACTTCCTCCGGGTCGATGGAGGGACGGTTCAGCGTGTGGGGCGCGGCGGCGCTGGTCATGAATTTCTCCTCGCGGGCGAAGCCGCGGCTGATTGCGTTCAGGCGTTGCACGCGGGACGCTTCGCGCTTACCTAACCGCCAGCGCGACGCCCCGCAACTGCCTCAATATGGCCCCAACGGTGCGTCTTATCGAGCCGGGTGCGACGTTATGGTCGTGGCAGGCTCAGCGGGGAAGCGCGAGGGACAGGTTGCATGACGCGCGTCGTGGCGAAATTCGGTGGCACGTCGGTCGGTACGATCGAGCGAATCCGCCACTCGGCCGGACTGGTCGCTGACGCCGCCCGGCGCGGCGAAACCCTGACGGTCGTTGTTTCAGCGATGGCCGGCGAGACCGATCGCATCCTTGGTCTTGCCGACGCCTTCGGCAGCGGCCTGGGCGACCGGGAGACCGATGTCGCACTGGCCGCCGGCGAGCAGGTCTCCGCGGCCCTGATGGCGCTGGCGCTGCGTGGAGCAGGCCTGAAGGCCCAATCATTTCTGGGCTGGCAATTGCCGGTCATTACCGATGGCCCGCCCGGTGCCTCGCGGATTGCCGGCATGGATGTTGCCGTCCTGGAGACCGCGATCAACGCTGGCATCATACCGGTGGTCGCGGGCTTCCAGGGCATTACCGAAACGGGGGAGGTCCGGACGCTGGGACGCGGCGGAACAGACCTGTCAGCCGCCGCCGTGGCCGCCGCGCTGGACGCGCGCTGTGACATCTACACCGATGTCGATGGCGTCTACACCACCGATCCGCGTATCGAGCCCGACGCCCGCCGTCTCGACACGATCAGCCATGACGAGATGCTGGAACTGGCCGCCCAGGGCGCCAAGGTGTTGCAGACCCGGTCAGTGGAATTTGCCAAGGCCCGCGGTGTACCGATGCGGGTGTTGTCCTCATTCCTTGAAGCGGGGACAAGCCGTGGCACCGATGTGGTGTCCGAGCAGGCCATTGCCGAGCGCCGCCTGGTGTCAGGCGTCGCCTATGCTCGCGATCAGGCCCGGATCGCCCTGCACGGTGCGTCCAACCGGTCGGACATGGCGGCGCGGTGTTTTGCCTGCCTGGCCGAGGCCGAGGTCGGGGTCGACATGATCGTCCAGGCGCATGCCCGCCAGCCCGGCACCGTGACGCTGGAGTTTTCCATCGCCCACCGTGACCTCGATCGCGCCCAGGCGGTGCTCGAGGATGCCATGACCGGGGTTCGCATATCGACCGAGACCGGCTTGGCCAAGGTTTCGGTCGTGGGGGCCGGCCTGCGCCAGCGGGCCGACGTTGCCCGGTCGCTGTTTGCGGTCCTGGGCGATCAGGATATTGCGGTGAAAGTGCTGGCCACCTCCGAGATCAAGATCTCGGCGCTGATCGAGAATGACGCGGTTGAACGCGCAGTGCGGGCCTTGCATGCGGCCTACGGTTTGGATCAGGTGTAGGCATGGATGACATGACGACAAAACCCGGCCGCGACCCGCGCAACCTGCTCAAGCGCATGCGCCTGCTCATGGCCGTGCAGGAGAATGCCCAAGCGCGGCTCGATCACCTGACGGCGCTGATCGCCGAGGAAGCCGGCTGGGACGTCTGTTCCATCTATCTGGCCCGGCCATCCAACGCCCTGGAACTGTGCGCTACATTCGGTCTGAAGCGCGAGGCTGTGCACTCGGTGCGCCTGCGACCGGGCGAGGGGCTTGTCGGCCTTGTCGCCCGTCGGGCAAGGCCTCTGGCGACGTCAAATGCCCGTGAGCACCCGTCCTTTTCGTACAAGCCGGAGACCGGTGAGGAGCCGTTCGATACGTTTGTTGGCGTCCCGATCCTGCGGGGCGGCCGCATGGTCGGCGTCCTGACGGCGCAGACTTCGGTCGAGCGTCAGATCGCGCCCGATGAAATCGAGACCCTGCAGACCGTTGCCATGGTCCTGGCCGAGATCGTCGCCTCGGGCGACATCGTTGATTCCGCTGAAATGGCCGGCCTCGACCTGCGTCAGTCGCGTCCGGAGCGCTTTCAGGGCGGTGCCTATTCCGGCGGCGTGGCGCAGGGCGTCGCGGTGCTGTTCGAGCCGCACGTCGAATCGACCCGGCTGATCGCCGATGATCCCGCCAGCGAGGAAGCGCGGCTGGAAACGGCGATCAAGTCGCTGCGCAGTGCGATCGACGAGATGCTGGAGGGCGGCCGCATACCCTTTGGCGGGCCGACGCGCGATGTGCTGCAGGCCTATCGCATGTTCGCCCATGACCGCGGCTGGATGGAGCGGCTGCGCGATGCGGTGCGCCGCGGCCTGACCGCTGAAGCGGCCGTGGAGCGGGTGCGGAACGAAAACAGGGCCCGCCTGATGAAGGCGTCAGACCAGCTGTTCCGTGAGCGCCTGCACGATCTGGAAGACCTGGCCAACCGTCTGCTGCGCCATCTGGACGGCAGCGGGGCGCCGCTGGAACTGCCCGACAACGCGATCATCATTGCCCGCAATATCGGGCCGGCGGAATTGCTGGAGTTTGATCGCGACAAGCTCAAGGGCATTGCGCTTGAAGAAGGCTCCGCCTCCTCGCACGCTGCCATCGTCGCCAAGGCCTTGGGCATCCCGCTGGTCGGTCGTCTTGAAGGCGCGCTCGACCGGGCGGAGAACGGCGACCCGGTCATTCTCGACGGCGAATTCGGCATCCTGCACATACGCCCGCAGCCGGATGTCGTGGAGACCTATGAGGCCCGTGTCACCGCGCTCTCGGAACGGCGTCTTGCCTATGCCGAATTGCGCGGTCCCTCGGTCACCGCCGATGGTCAGCGCATCGGACTGCACATGAATGCCGGCCTGTTGATCGAGCTGACGGCGCTGGACGAGACCGGTGCCGATGGTGTCGGCCTGTTCCGGACCGAGTTCCAGTTCATGGTGGCGGAAACCCTGCCGCGCCTGTCGGCGCAGGCCACGGTCTACAAGTCCGTACTCGATGCGGCAGGTGAAAAGCCGGTGATCTTCCGGACGCTGGACCTGGGCGGCGACAAGGTGGCGCCCTTTGCGCCCTCGACCGTTGAGCCCAATCCGGCGCTGGGCTGGCGGGCCATCCGCATGGGCCTCGATCGGCCGGGCCTGCTGCGTTACCAGCTTCGCGCCCTGATCCTGGCGGCGGCCGGGCGGCCGCTGAATGTGATGTTCCCGATGATTGCGGCGCCGTGGGAAGCCCGGGCTGCGCGCAAGATGCTGGACCGCGAGCTGCATCATGCCCGCCAGGCCGGCCATGAAATGCCGTCCGATGTCCGGTGCGGCATCATGCTGGAAACGCCCGGCATGGCCTGGGCGCTGCAACACGCCATTGATGACGTCGATTTCGTCTCGGTCGGTGCCAATGACCTGATGCAGTATTTCTATGCGGCCGACCGCCAGAATACGCGTGTCTCGGAACGGTACGATGTGCTGGCTCCGGCTGCGCTCGACTTGCTCAAACATGTCCGCGACCTGTGCGCGAAGCATGACACGCCCATCTCGGTTTGTGGCGAGATCGCGGCCAAGCCGCTCGAAGCCGCCGTGTTGATCGGGCTTGGTTATCAAAGCCTTTCCATGGCCTCGGGAAATATCGGGCCGATCAAGAAACTGGTTTCGGGACTCGATGCCGGAAAACTTGGCACCTGGCTTGCGAGCCACCTTCAACAGCCCGTGGACAGTTTGCGCCCACTCCTCATCGAAGCAGGAGAAAAGGCGGGATTGCCTCGCGAGGCCATTGATAATGGGCGAGCAATTTGATCTTATAAGAGTTCGTTAAGGAATTTTTTCCCGAACGTGCTTTGAGTGACGATCGCTCCGGCAAGGATGAGCGGCGGTATGGTGATGGTGAGTCAGACGCCCAGTACGGACTTCGTGCCCGTTGATGCCGTCTATTCAGACGACGGCGTTGGTTATGTACACTTGTCTTCCGGCGAACGCCTCCGCGAGGCCCGGCAGAAACTCAACCTCTCGATTGAACAGGCCGCCGAGCGCACCCGCGTTCGCGCCGATTATCTGGAAGCGCTCGAAACCATGGATCCGCGCGGCCTGCCGGCCCGCGCCTACACCATCGGCTATCTGCGCACCTATGCCGGTTTCCTGAGCCTCGATGCCGCCGGCATGGTCGACCAGTTCAAGCGTGAGGTCGATACCGAGACCGGTCGCGCCCAGCCGACCGCTGCGGCCAGGACACGCGAACCGATCAAGCTGCCGCGGGGCGCCTTTGGTGCACTATTGATCCTTGCCGCCGTCGCTGGCGCGGCCTGGTGGTATTCCGAACAATTCTCCGGCGGCACCGGCCTGACCAACATGCCGTCGCCGCCCGATGCGGCGCCCGACTGGGCCCGGGCGGACTTCCAGACCGGACGGGTCGCCGTCAGCGTCGACGATATCTGGTCCGGCCTGCCGCTGGGCGAGGCCGCGACGGCATCCGGCCAGGTGGTCATGCGTGCCCTTATGCCGACCTGGCTGGAAGTGCGCGATTCCTCGGGACGCATCCTGTTTGCCCGTGAGCTCGCTGTCGGTGAGGTTTACCGGGCGCTGGAGCCGGGCCTGACCGTGTCCGCCGCCAATGCCGGCGCGATTGAAATCGAGCGCAACGGCCAGGCCGTCGGCCTGCTGGGCGATGCCGGCATGCCGGTCGAGGATTATCCGGTGATGGCTCAGGCCGATCCGGCCGAAGCCTCGCCGCAATAGCGCCTGACGGCTCACTGCAGCAATACACCGCAGTCATTTGTCGCACCCCCCGGTCGCGCACCGGACACATTGACGCTATATCCAGCCGGTATCGCGGCCTGCGCCTGTCTGGCAGGTCGGTGAAGGGAGAGTGTCGATGTCGCAATCCAGCCCCGATCCGCGCAGCGTCCGCCCCTGGCGGATGATTGACCGTCGCAAGAGCCGCAAGATCAAGGTCGGCCCGCTCGAGGTCGGTGGTGACGCGCCGATCAGCGTGCAGACCATGACCAATACGCCGACCTCGGACGCCGGCGCCACGATCGACCAGATCCGGCGCTGCGAAGAGGCGGGTGTCGATCTGGTCCGGGTGTCCTGTCCGGACGAGGACTCGACCGCGGCCTTCAAGACGATTGCCAAGGCCGCCGAGGTGCCGCTGATCGCCGACATTCATTTCCACTACAAGCGCGGTATCGAGGCCGCCGAGGCTGGCGCCGCCTGCCTGAGGATCAATCCGGGCAATATCGGCTCGATGGACCGGGTCCGCGATGTGGTGCAGGCCGCCCGCGATCATGGTTGCGCGATCCGGATCGGGGTCAATGCCGGCTCGCTCGAGCGTCATCTGCTGGAGAAATACGGTGAGCCGTGCCCTGAGGCGATGGTCGAGAGCGCGCTGGACCATGCCCGGATTCTCGATGATCTCGACTTCCGCGATTACAAGATTTCGGTGAAAGCCTCCGACCCCTTCCTCACGGTGGCGGCCTACCAGGCCCTGTCCGAAGCCACCGATGCCCCGCTGCATCTGGGCGTGACCGAAGCCGGGGGCACCCGCATCGGCACGGTGAAATCCTCCATCGGTATCGGCTCGATGCTGTGGGCCGGGATCGGTGACACCATTCGGGTGTCGCTGTCGGCCGAGCCGGAGGAAGAGGTCCGGGTCGGTTTCGACATTCTCAAATCACTCGGCCTGAGAACCCGCGGCGTCAACATCATCGCCTGCCCGTCCTGCGCCCGTCAGGGCTTCGATGTGATCCGCACGGTGGAGACGCTTGAAGCCCGCCTGGCGCACATCTCCGAGCCGATCTCACTGTCGATCATCGGATGCGTGGTCAACGGCCCGGGTGAAGCCCTGATGACAGACCTCGGTTTCACCGGTGGCGGGGCCGGACGCGGCAAGATGTATGTCTCGGGACGCCCCGACCATAATGTCTCGAACGAGGCGATGGTCGATCACATCGTTGAAATGGTCGAGGCCCGCGCAGCCGAGTTGCGGGCTGCAAACGTCCCGACAGGGGATGACTCGGTGGAAGCCGCCGAGTAATCAGGGTGCGTCGTCAGACGGGGGGAGTTGGACGTGACAGGATTGACGGTTTTCGGCCTGAAGAATTGTGACAGCTGCAAGAAGGCCATATCGGCCCTGACGGCGGCGGGGCTGGCTCACACCTTCGTCGACATTCGCGAAGATGCCGACCGGGTGGTCAAGGTGCCGGACTGGCTGGATGCCGTCGGCGCCAAGGCGCTGGTCAACACACGCTCGACCACCTGGCGCAACATGTCCGGGGAAGACCGCGAAATCGCCGACGAGGACCCGGCGGGTGTCCTCATCGCGCATCCGACACTGATCAAGCGTCCGGTGATCGAGGCCGGGACGACGGTTCTGGTGGGTTGGTCGGCGGACAGTCTGGACGCCCTGCTGGCTGACGCCGCTTCATGACTGCCTCGCTGAGGTCGCGGTGCGATCTCGATCTGACCTTTCCCTTTCACCATCATACCTGTCCGGCCGACCGGCTGGAGCGGGTGGCCGCCTGGATGCGCGAGCAGGGCCTGGGGTCCGAGGCGTATCTGACCGGCCCGTCTGTCGCCACGCTGGAGGCCCGGATGGCGGCGTTGCTGGGCAAGCCGGCGGCGGTCTGGTTTCCGACCGGCACGATGGCCCAGGGCGTGGCGGCGCGACTGCATTGCCAGGCCAGCGGTGATAATCGCCTGGCCCTGCACCCGACATCTCACCTCGCCCTGCACGAGGAAGAGGCCCATGCGCATCTGCACGGGCTGGAAACGCTGCCAATGGGCGAGTGGCCACGCACGCTTCGGCCGGCCGACCTGCCCGACGCGGCGGGTTGTGCCTTCATCGAGCTTCCGCAGCGCCATAATGGCGGCGCCCTGCCGGGTCTGGACGAGCTGGCGGCCATCAAGACGCTGGCGGCATCGCGAAACATTCCACTGCATATGGACGGGGCTCGCATCTGGGCCTTGCCCGAGGCGTGGCCAGGTCAGGAATGGCCTGAAATCTGTGACGGTTTCGCGTCGGTCTATGTCTCCTTCTACAAGGATCTGGGGGCGTCCGGCGGCGCAGTCCTCGCTGGCGAAACGGCGTTTGTCGATGCGGCGCGGCTGTGGCTGGCGCGGATGGGCGGGCGGTTGGTTTCAGCCTGGCCGATGGTGCCGGATGCCCTGTATGCGCTGGACACCCGTTTGCCGAAACTGCCCCGCTTTGTGGAGCGGGCCCGACGGATCGCTGCCAGCGTCGGTCCCTGTCCGCGCCTCACCATCACGCCTGACCCACCACAGGTGAACATGATGCACATCCGGCTGGATTGTGATGTGGCGATGGCAGAGGCCGCGCGGGACGCGGCGGCCGAGGCAACGGGCGTCTGGCTGGGCAATCGCTTCTGGCATTTCGATGCCGACCCGGTTCCGACCCTCGAGATCGCGATCGGGGAACGCGCCCTTGATGCCGACCCGGACCGGATCGTCGCGGCCATTCGCGTGATGTCAGACGTGTTGCAGGGTGATCATTCAACCAGCGCGTAGAGATCGAGCATCAGCTGCAGGCTGGTCCCGTCACGGACCAGGTCCAGTTGCAGCGTCGCCGGCGGCGGGCCGCCGGTTTCACAACTGCGGGTCCGCATCTGCGTGCCGTTGAAATGGGTGATGAAATCGCCGGTTTCCACGCCTGCATCAAAGGCGGGAGAATTGGCGAGCACGGCGGCCACCCGCATGCCGTCACCCTCGGGCACCAACACCATGCCGTGTGTCACCATCGGATCGAAGGTGATCGGTGTCGCCGGATCATTGCGCCGGACCTGAACGCGCTCATTCCGCTGGTCGAACGTCCAACTGAAATGGCGCATCGCCTGACCGCCGAGAATCTCTGTTTCTGGGGTCGACTGGATGACCGGTTGTTGCAGCTCATTGCCGCCAATCCACAGGCTGCCGCTCAAACGGGCAGACGAGCGGCGTTCGATTTCGGAGAACCGGACCGCGGCCCCGGTGGCGCGGGGCGGCCGGACGGTGTCATAGCGCCCGATGTTTCGCAGGATGATCGGGCTCAGCGCGGCGCCACTGTCGATCAGAAGCCGCCGGTGGCCATTTGGAAAACGGACGCGCAACCAGGGCCGGGAATCCGGTCCGTTGGAAGAAAACACCGTCTCGCCATCCGGACGGGGCAATTCTCCGGACACGACCCGCATCTCGCTGCGCGCATAGTCCAGGGTCAGCAACACGTCCGAGAAGGCGTCGTATTCCAGGATGCCGTCAATCTCGCGGCCAAGGGCGATGGAGAGGTGGTCGAGATCACGGACGCGGGCCCGCAGCCCGGTCAGTCTCAGATCGCCGATTGTCGAGACGCCGAACCGGGCCCGCACGCCGGAGTCCAGGCGCTGTCCGGAGACCCGTTCGACGCTGTCCGGGTCGACATAGCTGGCCGAGGCCCCGGTGTCATAGAGGAACCAGAGCGTCCGCTCATCGGCGGTCTCGCCTTCGCGCAGCTCAAGGGTCACAGGCACAAAGAAATAGCCGCGACACATCTGCGTGGGCAGAACGACCGGGTCACCGATCAGCGTGTCAGCGGCTGCCAGCGGCTTGCCGAGCGCCAGCAGCGCGATTATCAGGATTGCGATCCGTTTCATTCCTGCCCCCTGCGATCTGTCCTGCAGGATAGGGCAGGGGCCCGTATTTCCAAATTCCGGACCTGCCATGAAATCCATTTGCGTCTATTGCGGTTCCAATCCCGGGAGGGACCCCGCCTTCATTGCCGCCGCCGACCGTCTCGGCGAAGTCCTGGCGCTGCGGGGGATCGAGTTGGTTTATGGGGGCGGACAGGTGGGGCTGATGGGGCGCATCGCCGATGCGACCCTGGCCGCCGGGGGCCGCGTGGTCGGGGTGATCCCGGAATTCCTCGCCCTCAAGGAAATCGCCCATATGGAGCTGTCCGAGCTGCACGTCGTCCGCTCGATGCATGCCCGCAAGGCCAAGATGGTGAAGCTGTCACAGGCCTTCATCGCCATGCCGGGCGGGATTGGTACGATGGAGGAAATGTTCGAGGTCTGGACCTGGGCCCAGCTGGGCCAGCACCGGCATCCGGTCGGTCTGCTGAACGTCAATGGCTATTATGACGAGCTGGTCGCTTTTCTCGACAAGATGACCGACCAGGGTTTCCTGTCACCGGACCATCGCGGCGCCCTGATCGTGTCGGACCGGGCAACAGCGTTGCTCGACGCGTTCGAGCGCTACGAGTCGCCTGAGGCGGATGTCCGCATCAAGACCGACCAGACCTGAGCCGGTCAATGTTCAGCCGGTCAGACCCCGCCGACACGCTCCGGATCCAATCCTGACGGTGCCGGGGCAACCGGCTTTCCCGTGCGCGCAGCCAGTCGCGATTTCAGGGCCAGGGCTGGCTTCTCGACCAGGACACGCAAGGCCCAGCCGGCCAGCAGGGCCAGCGGCAGCATGATCAGGGCCAGCGCCGTCGTGCTCAGGCCCGGCAACAGGGCAAAGACCATCATCCCGACCGGCCAGTGAAGAATGTAGAGGCCGTAGGAGATGTCTTCGACATTGCGAACCCGGACGCCCGTCTGCCCGGGAATGCGGGCATAGCCGATCAGGAGATAGATCGAGGCCAGCGCAATATCGACCATCATCCAGCCGATCGGCAGGTGCTGGGTCAACAGCGCCGCGATGACAGCCAGTCCGGCGAAGGCCGGGGTCAGTCGCACGAATTTGCGCCCGGCATGGAAGGCCGCGCCGACCATGAAGGCCGGTGCGAAACGGGCCAGGGTGCCGATCGTCTCTTCGCCGATACCGCTGTAGCCGAATGTCTCGACCACCATGCCAAAAGCGAGGGTGAGGGCCGTCCAGAGCAGGACCTGGGCGTTCTGGCGATAGAGGCCAACCAGCATCAACAGCCCAACCCCGACATAGGCCATCAATTCATAGCGGATGGTCCACAGCGGCCCATTCATGTGCGCACCCATCGGCGACGCGTCGAACACGCCCGGCAGTCCGGCCATCGGGTCCGCCTGGCTGATCAGTTTGAGTGGAAAGAGCCAAGTCTGGGACTGTGCCCAGTATTCGGTCGCCGGCAAGGTCGTGAACAGCGGTCCCACGACCAGCCACAACAGCAGGACCGTGGCGATCAGGCCCGGAAAGATGCGGAATACCCGGGCACTGGCATATCGGCCAAGCTGGCGGGATTTCATCGCGCTGGCGGTGATCATATAGCCGGACAGGATGAAGAAACCATCGAGCGAACACTGCACGACAAAGTCGACAAAGACTGCCCAGGCACCGGTGAAGGGCAGGCCGAGCGGGATCATCAAGGCGTGGCCGTACAGGACGATCAACGCGAACGCGATGCGCATCGCCGTGAAGTTGTTGGCCTTGTCGTCCAGATGGCCGTGACCGTCGCGAAACAGGAAGCGTCCCATGGGCTGTGTCCTTCTCTCTGACGATCAGGATGCAAGTTTCAAGCCGCGCTGGGGAATGGGTGCGTTAGGGTTAATATATTGAAATTGTTGAAATATTGAGCTCCATAATTGGGTCCGGGTTAAAACCCGGCTGCCACAGTCCTGCCAGAATTCAATCTGGGAGGGATAAATGCCCCGAACTCGCACATATCTGGCCTGGGCCATTGCTTTGGGACTGGGGGCCGGCGCCGCTTGCCTCGGCCCCGGCCGGGTCGAGGCCCAATCCGCTGGCCAGTCCGCCGATTGCCAGCGCTATGCCCAACACCGTGACAGCTATCTGCAGGCGGTCGGCTCCGGGATGGAGCAGCAATTGGGATCGATGGCCGCCCAGCGACAGGTGCCCGTCCAGGCCGCGGCCTTTTATTGGGGCGGCGCACTGATGCAGGCCGGAGACACGCGCACCCTGGCCCAGCTGACCCTGGCGACCGCACGCTGGCCCGGCAATGCCGCGCGCGCCGAGCTGGCAATGACCCGGATATCTGACGAGCACCACGGCGATCTTGCGGCCCTGTTGGCCGGCATGATGTTGTCGGATGGTCGCGGAACTGACGACCCGTATCGGGCCCGCGCCTATCTCACTGATGCCAGTCGCCGTGGCAATGCCGATGCGACGGCCTTTCTGGGACTGTACGATGCCTGCCACTCGCGGCATGTGGCCCTGAACTGAGGCCGTTGCCTACACTTTGACAAGGCCGTCATCATCCAAACAGCGTCCCGCTCGCATCATTGATGTATCGATGCGGAGAGGGGGCTACATGCGACCACAAGCGAGATTGATCCGCGGCGCGGGTCTGGATGTGCGGCTGACCTGGTATCGGCCGGGTGAGCGCATGACGCCGCACGCCCATGACTGCCACCAGATTTCCTGGCTGCTTGGCGGCGAGTTGCGTGAATCGGGAGGCGCCCGCGAGCATGATGTCGTGCGGTCCAGCCGCGGCGTGAAGCCGGCCGGTTTCCGTCATGCCAACGTCTATGGCGTAAGTGGTGCACTGGTCCTGGCCGTGGACATCGACCCGGCGGCGACAATCTGTGCTGGCTCGCCCGGCCCGGGTGAGTGGGGCTGGGGCGCAAGCCGGGCGGACACGCCGATCGAAATCCTGAGACTGGCCACCGCACCGGATGTCGGGTCCGAGGGCTCGGCCATGTCCCTCACCGATCTTGCAGCCTGTGCGCTGGAGCCGGTGCCGGGTGCGAAGTCGGGCGGCTCCGACCGCGCCCCGTTACCGCTGCGCTGGCTGGACCGTGTCCGTGAGCAATTGCGGGATGATCCCGACGAGCCCGACCTGGCCAGTCTGGCCGATCAGGCAGGCGTGCATCGCGTCCACTTGTCCCGCAGTTTCCGCCAGCGGTTCGGCCTGCCACCAAGCCGCTATCGCCTGCGCTGCCGTGTCAGCCGGGCCATAGCCGACATGGTCGGAGGCACCCCGCTCGCGGATGCTGCACTGGCGGCGGGATTTGCCGACCAGTCCCACTTCACCCGGGCCGTGCGCACCCATACCGGGCTCACGCCCCATCATCTGAGGGCCCTGCTGGCGTTCTGACAGGTTACACGCGTTCAAGACGCCTGTGCTCGAACCGGCTAGTCTTCAATCCGACATCACCCCCGACCCCTCCCGTCCGTCGGGTCCGATCCGGAGAGAATGCATGTTTCGAACCTTGAGCCTCGTCAGCGCTGCCGCGCTCAGCCTTTCAGCCTATGCTGGCGCGGAGACACCCGAGGGTGCCGCGGCAAGCCTGGACGCCTTTCTTGACGAATTTCCGGACCTGGGTCCGGGCTACGCCGTTGTGGTGGTGACCGCCGATGAGGTGCTGATGCGCCGCGTCCAGGGCGAGCGCCGGGCCGTTTCGGGCGACCCGATGACGACCGACACGCCGATTTATATCGCCTCGCAGACCAAGGCCTATATGGGACTGCTCGCCGCACGTCTCGATGCCGAAGGCGTGTTGTCGCTCGACAGCCGGATCACTGATCACTGGCCGGAAGTCCGTTTCCCGGACGGTCTGGACGCCGCGGACTGGACATTGCGGGACCTGATCACCCACCAGGTGCCGATCGAGGTCGATATCATCACCATGCTGGAGGCCTATATAGGCTATGTCGACCCGGCCGATTACCCGCGCCTGATCGAGGCCCATGCCGTCGCCCGCGAACCGGGCTTCCAGTACGACAATCTGGGCTACAACATCTACGGCGCCATACTCGAGAGCGTGACCGGACGGTCGTGGCAGGACTGGCTCGATGTCCACATCCTGGACCCGCTGGCGATGGAGCGAACCTCGGCGCGGACGTCCGATTTCCCGATCAATGAGCTGTCCTGGGGCCATCACTGGCTGGGCGAGGACGCCGGCTGGTTCGAGATCCGGCCCAAGAGCGACGGCATGATGCAGTCGGCGGGCGGTCTCGTCACATCGGTCGATGACATGGCCGTGTGGCTGCAGCTGCAATTGCGCGGCGAGGGACCGGAGGGATCCGGCATTACGGCGCAGATGGTGAGCGCGGCCCAGACCGGCTATGTCGAAACCCATCAGCAGGATCGCCGCAACGCCGCCGAGCTCCCGTGTACGCACTACACGCTGGGCTGGAATGTCTGCGACTTCGAGGGCCACGATTTCTACGTCCATGGCGGCGGCTATACCGGGATCCGGACGCAGATGGCCTTTTCCCCGGACCTCGGCGTGGGCATCGCCGCCTTCTCCAATTCCGACAACATGACCGGCTGGCTGACCAGCCGCACCATCAACATGTATTTCCAGTTCCTGACCGAACACGAGACCGCCGAGCGGATGCGGCAGATCCGGATCGAGCAGTACCCGCAGCGCATCCAGCGCTATCTCGACTATCGGATGGAGCAGCGCAACACCGCCATGGCCGCCGCCGATTGGGGCGGCTGGAGCTGGGCACCGGACGCGGAAACCCTGTCGGCATATGCAGGCAGCTGGAGCACGGGCGAGCCCTACCTCGATATCGAGATCGCGCCGGTCGGCCCGGCGCTGATCCTCAGCTGGGGCGACTTGAGTTCCGGCCTGGTCCCGGCCACGCGCGACCTTTTCGGCCTGCAGACATCACCCTTTGATGAGCTGCACGCCTTGCGTTTCGAGCGCGATGATGCGGGTGAGATTGTACAACTGGTCTGGGACGGGCGCGTCTACCGGCGCCGCTGAGCCCGGCGCGCCCGGCGTCAGCTTCCGCACCGGACAAAGGGGCGGAGCGGTCGCCCGTCCGGCGTGGCGCCATTGTCGACGAACACCTGCATGGCGCGCCCGGAACCGCGCTGGACCGGATTGTAGCGGGCCGCGATCAGGGTCAGGGCCTCGGTGGCGTCCGGATGGTCCGGCGCCGTCGCGGACGGTGCCAGCTCAAGTGTCAGCTGCCCGATCAGGAAGCCGCTGGTCACCCCGCCAATGTCCATGCCGACCGTGTGTTGCCGGCCGCCGCCGAACTGCCAGCGGTCGGCAGTTGCGCTCAGCACGAAGCTGTCGCCCTCGCCCTCGATCCGGAATTCCAGTTCGCCGACATTCGACGAGCGCAGATGCGGCGGTTCGCCATTCGGGGCGATGAGCAGGCGGATCTGGTTGCCGCTTCCCTCGAGACAGGTCGAGCGCCCGTCTTCGGCGATTTCCGCATACAGGCCGGAGCGGGGACCATCGAGCGTCGCCTTGTCGCTGTCGGGCGTCATCAGGCTCAGCATGAACAGGGCGAGGGGCAACATGATAAAGGTCTCCGCGGCAACAGGGCGGGGACTGTGACCGTGACCGCCTGAACCGGCTCTGAACAGTGCCAGGCTGATCCGCTCCGCTTGCCAAATCAGCGACCCGGGTCCAGTCTGGCCACTTGAGTTCCAAGGGGTGCCTTGCGCGGGTTTTGCGTCGGGCTGAGACATCACCCTTAGGACCGGATCCGGGTCATGCCGGCGTCGGGATGGAGCGGGGAATGGACACCGAAACCTTCAATGCCCATTGCGGATCGCTGCCTCACACCACCCATGTGGTGCAATGGGGCGGTGCCGAGGTGTGGAAGGTCGGCGGCAAGGTCTTCGCCGTCGGCGGCTGGAACAAGGACAGCGACAGCTTCGCCGCCAGTTTCAAGTGCTCGGCGATGACCTTCGAGATGTACAAGGACGAGCCCGGCGTGCGCCCCGCCCCCTATCTCGCCTCGCGCGGCATGATGTGGCTGCAACGCCATGACGAGCGCACCCTCGATGACGACGCCCTGCGCGATTATCTCGCCGAAAGCCACCGCATCGTCGCGTCCGGACTGACCAAGAAGCTGCAACGCGAACTGGGGTTTATTGAATGAACATCCCACACCTTCATCAAGGGGTGGCCGCCACGCTGGCTCTCGCCCTCGCGACAGCCCCCGCCGCGCTGGCCCATCCGTCCGAGGACGACCCCGCCACCGCGCATTTCCTCGCCAATGAAGCCATCCTGGTGTCCGCCGGCGAGACCCGCATCCTGTTCGATCCGCTGTTCAGCGTCTCCTACGGCTATCCGCTGGTCTCGCCAGAGGTGCGCGCCGCGATCATGGCCGGGACACCGCCCTATGACGGCATCGATGCGGTCTTTGTCAGCCATGTCCATGGCGATCATTTCGACGCGACGGCCGTCAATGCCTATCTCGCCGCCCATCCCGATGTGATCCTCGTCGGACCCTGGCAGGCGCGGCTCGACATGCAGGCAGCGGAGGGCTGGGACCCGGCCTTCGAGGCGCGCATCCAGGCGCTGCCCTTCATTGCCAGCCCGCAGGAGCTTGTCCTCGCCGCCGACGGTGTCGACGGCGCCATCCGTGTCGAGACGGTCCATATCCCCCATGCCGGCGGGCCGGGCCGGGCGGGCATCCAGAACATGGCCCACCGGGTGACGCTCAATGGCGCGGCGACCGTCATGCATCTGGGCGACGCCACGCCCGAACCGGCCATCTACGACACCCACCGCGACCATTCCGCGGCCCGCACCACCCAGCACGCCTTCCCGCCTTACTGGCTGCTTGGCCAATGGGGCGGCGAGACCGTGCGCCAGCGCCTGAACGCGGACGCCGCCACCGGCATCCACATCCCCATCCAGCAACCCGACTGGCTGGACGAAAGCGGCGAGGACTTCTTCACCGAGGCCGGTGAAACCCGCCCCATTCCAGCCCACAGCCACGACTGACCGGAGCCCCTTCATGAACAAGCCCACACACCAGTCCGAGTTTGAAACGCCGAAAGTCACCACCGGGCCGCTGCCGGGGTCGCGTCGGGTCTATACCTCGCCCAAGGCGGGGCCGGCGCTGAAAGTGCCGCACCGCGAGATCGATCTTCACCCGACAGCCAATGAGCCGCCGGTGCGGGTCTATGACACGTCCGGCCCTTATTCGGATCCGGAAGCGAAGATTGATGTCGAGACCGGCCTGCCGCGTCATCGCCTCGCCTGGTACAAGGATCGCGACCTGACCGAGTATGAGGGCCGCCCGCTCTCGCCGCTCGATAATGGCGGTGCCACGGGCAAATATCTCGCCCGTGAATTCCCGGCCACGCACAAGCCGCTGAAGGGCACGGCCGGCCAGCCGGTCACCCAGTATGAGTTTGCCCGTGCCGGCATTATCACGCCGGAAATGGTCTATGTCGCCGAGCGCGAGAATCTCGGTCGTAAGACGGCGGTCGAGGGCGCTGCCGAGCGTATTGCCGATGGCGAGAGCTTTGGCGCCGAGATCCCGGAACATGTCACGCCGGAATTTGTCCGCGACGAGATCGCCCGCGGCCGCGCCATCATCCCGGCCAACATCAACCATCCCGAGCTTGAGCCGATGATTATCGGCCGTAATTTCCTGACCAAGATCAACGCCAATATCGGCAATAGCGCGGTCGCGTCCTCGGTCGAGGAAGAGGTCGACAAGATGGTCTGGTCGATCCGCTGGGGCGGCGACACGGTGATGGACCTGTCGACCGGCAAGAATATCCACAACACCCGCGAATGGATCCTGCGCAATTCGCCCGTCCCGATCGGCACCGTGCCGATCTATCAGGCACTGGAGAAGGTGAACGGCATTGCCGAGGACCTCACCTGGGAGGTCTTCCGCGACACCCTCGTCGAGCAGGCCGAGCAGGGGGTGGACTATTTCACCATCCATGCCGGCGTGCGCCTGGCCTATGTGCCGCTCACCGCCGATAGGGTCACCGGCATCGTCTCGCGCGGCGGCTCGATCATGGCCAAATGGTGCCTGGCGCATCACGAGGAGAGCTTCCTCTACACCCATTTCGAGGAGATCTGCGACATCATGCGGGCCTATGATGTCTCCTTCTCGCTGGGCGACGGGCTGCGCCCCGGCTCCATCGCCGACGCCAATGATCGCGCGCAATTTGCCGAGCTGGAGACCCTGGGGGAACTCACCAAGATCGCCTGGGCGAAGGGCTGCCAGGTCATGATCGAGGGGCCGGGCCATGTCGCCATGCACAAGATCAAGGCCAATATGGACAAGCAATTGAAGGAGTGCCACGAGGCGCCCTTCTATACGCTTGGGCCCCTCACCACCGATATCGCGCCCGGCTATGACCACATCACCAGCGGCATCGGCGCCGCCATGATCGGCTGGTTCGGCTGTGCCATGCTCTGCTATGTCACGCCCAAGGAACATCTGGGCCTGCCCGACCGCGATGACGTCAAGGTCGGCGTGATCACCTATAAAATCGCTGCGCATGCGGGTGACCTCGCGAAGGGCCACCCCGCCGCCAAGATCCGCGACGACGCCCTGTCCCGCGCCAGGTTCGAATTTCGCTGGGAAGACCAGTTCAACCTCGCCCTCGACCCGGAAACCGCAAGAGATTTCCACGACAAGACCCTCCCCAAGGAAGCCCACAAGGTCGCCCATTTCTGCTCCATGTGCGGGCCCAAGTTTTGCTCGATGGAGATCACGCGCGAGATCCGGGACCGGTTTGGGAGTGCTCGGGCGCCGAATGCTGTGGAGGCGGAGGCGGGCATGCAGGCCAAGGCCGAAGAGTTCAAGGCGTTGGGCGGGGAGATTTATTTGAGTGAGGATGGGAAGACACGGGAGCCGATTGATTGAGACCCGGTGAATTAACTCTGCGCGGTAGAAGATAGTTGGCTATGGGAGATTGCACCGAGAAACGGAGGGGCATTCCCGCCGCGCGGGCGTACTGCGGCTCGGCGAAATATGCGCTGTGTCGGTACCGTGAACTGGCCACCAGCGATGATCAGGATCAAACAGCGCTGATGCTGTACTATGGAGCTTTCTTCGTGTTCGCTCGAGGATCGATAGAGGCGCTTCGAAACTCGGATGGAGCGACCGATGTGATTCTTAACACCAATCAATTGGCGTACTTTCGAGCGACCATCGAGCCCGATCCAATCTACGATTTGCTGAAGAAGGAACGCGATCGAGTCGCTCATGGGGAGGACAGTTGGGCCGCGCACCCATACAAGCCAATCGCTATGCTTGAGCGCCATTCTGCGAGTGGATATCCGTGGGGCGACGTTGTTTTTAACGCTCCACGTTGGCCCGAAGCCCCATTTGAGGGGCAGCCAGTGATTGAGGTGCTGGTAGCTGTCTGGAACCAGATTCGGATATGGCTCGATGACTTGGATGCATATGACAAAGTATCGAGAGCGTAGTGCATGTTCGCGCTTCCCCCCCACTCAAACCCCATGCCGAGTCTTCGCTTCAGCGGGTCAGCGGGGTCAAGGGCGGCTCCCGGTTCGCTCGGCTTTATCTGAAAACCGGTTCCCGTTTTTCGGGCTTCGCTGGTGCCGCCGCTTCACGGTTTCACCCTTGACCCCGCTTAGCCCCTGAGGCCCTTTGGCTGGCAAGGGGTTTATGGCCCGGTCTGCGCCGGGGCGCGTCCGTTCCGGGCTGACCTGGTCCTTCCCAACCGTCATCCTGACGAAGGTCAGGACCCAGATGGCAAAACCGGATCTGTACGGGACTGGCGGCAGTTCGCTCTATGAACTGGGTCCTGACCTTCGTCAGGATGACGGGGAAGGGTGGTTCCACACGCCCCATTTTCCCGGCCGCAGAGCCGGGACCGATAGACGAAGGCATCCCCCTCGTCTGGCCTGCGCACGCCTTGCCGGCACAGAAAGAGACGCGTCTTTCCCTCTCCCTTGGGAGAGGGTGGCCGGAGGCCGGGTGAGGGGGAAATCCCGGTGCCAGGGCGCTGATCCCCCTCATCCGCCGCTTCGCGGTTTCACCCTTGACCCCGCTCATCCCCTGAGACCCTTTGGCTGGCAAGGGGTTTATGGCCCGGTCTGCCCCCGGGCGCGTGAGGTCCTCGCCCTTGATGGGCGAGGTGGCTGGACGCGTAGCGGCCAGACGGAGTGGGTGGAGGGAGGTTGGTGCCGGAACGCTGGCGCGTTTCACCCGATCCGGCCCTTCGGGCCACCTTCCCCATCAAGGGGAAGGACCTGTTCTGTGTTTTCCATATCTTATCCTGGCAGAAATTGCTGCGCCGGGGTCACTGGGCCCTCGCCCTTGATGGGCGAGGTGGCTGGACGCGTAGCGGCCAGACGGAGTGGGTGATCGGAGGCCGGTGCCGGAACGCTGGCGCGTTTCACCCGATCCGACCCGAGGCTGCGCCTCGGCCCACCTTCCCCATCAAGGGGAAGGACCTAGCGCTTGGCATCGACCAGGGCGCGAATGGCGTCGAGGACGGCGTCGATATCGTCATCGACCTCATGGTTCCAGGCCCGGAAGACGATGAAGCCTTCGCTTCGCAACCAGGCATCGCGCCGGGCGTCCTTGGCGGCATGGTCGTCCAGCGTGTGCTGTCCGCCATCGAGTTCGACGACGAGTTTGGGGCGGAAACAGGCGAAGTCGACGATGTAGCGACCCAGCGTGACCTGCCGCCGAAACTTGATGCCCTCGCTCCGCCAGGCCCGCAGGCAGGCCCAGAGCCGGACTTCATGCGGCGTCATGTCCTGTCGCAGGGCACGGGCGCGTTGGGTGAGCGGACTCTTCATGCGGCGAGGAAAGCACAGCCGATGACGCGCCGCCTGTGATCCAGCTCGCACCCGGTCCTCGCCCGGACAAGGCGAGGTGGATCGCCCGTCAGGGCGAGACGGAGTGGGTGATGGGAGGTGGGTGCCGGAACGCTGCGCGTCTCACCCGATCCGACCCGGCCCTTCGCGCCGGCCCACCTTCCCCATCAAGGGGAAGGACCTGCCTATCCCCGTTGTGCGCGCGCCTAACCTCCCGCAAACACAGCAAAACCCGAAAAAACCGCACCAACTTGTCCGCCCCCCTCTCGACAGCCCCCATAATCGCCAGCGGTTCCCGGGACGGGAGGCGATGGCCACGTCACGATTGCCCGGGAGCGAGCGGAGCCTGTCCGGGCGATCGATGTGACGATCGTGAGCGCTGGCAGGGCGTCCTCTCTTCGCGTCCGAGGGCACTAAACGACCGACCCGAGTACGTGTGAGGATTGGAAACGGGGTGGAGACAGCCCGGGAAAACTCCGCCAGGCGGGATGTCACGATGTCACGCGCTATACCCATTACCGGTTACCGGCATCGCCGGCATCCCGCTTGCCTCCCATCACTTCGGCGATTGCCGCGCGAAGCGCGCACACCTGTGCGCTCAATTGTGAGACCGCGCGGCTTCACAACAAGGGATCTCTCCATGACACGACACAACACGCCACGCGCGGCCAAGCGCTATCTGGGTGCCAGCCATGCCTGGGACACCAACGCCGTCAGCGAAGAGGCGGACGCGTTCGACGCTGTCCTCGCCAATTATGAACACGCGGCGCTGAAGCTGATGGTGCAATGCCTCTACCAGCAATATCACGCCGGCGAGACGGCACAGGCCGTGCGCACCGCGACCGCCCTGCTCAAATCCATGCCGCCGGTGCGCCGCGGCAATATCTGGATCGACAGGCTGGAGCAGATCAAGGATGCGGCCTCCGGCAACATGACCCAGGAGGAGGCTGAGGCGTTTATCCTGGAGCCCTTCGCTGACCAGATGACGACGCTTCCCGGGCTCGGGCGCATTTCCTGATCATCCGGCGTCAGGATGAAGACGGCTGGACGCTCGCCCGCGATGGCCAGAAAGTGGCCCGACCCGCTGACCGTATCTTAATTCTGTGGCGCTAGACGTGATGCCGACACTCAACGGTTTCAGGACAGACCCATGAAAACACTCGTCATCACCGGCATCGCCCTTGGCCTGCTCGCTCCCGCCGCCGTGGCGCAGGACGGCCCGGCCGGCCAGACCTTCCAGGCCGTCGCCACGCGCAATACCGACCTTGCCCGCGTTGGAGATACCGCGACGATCCGTTTCGAGGCCGGCGGGCAGGTCACGGTCTCGGGTATCCAGGACGCGATGGGCGACGACCCCTGGACCTCGGAGTGGGGTGGAGAGTCGAATGGGGAAATCTATGTCGACGCTGACATCTTCTGGATGGACCCCTGGGGCGAACGCCCCCTTTGCCGCAGCTGGCCGGACTATCCGATTGGCGCCAACATCGAGTCAGTCGGCGGGGGCTGGGAAGCGACCGGCGTGTGCTGGCTAGGCCCGGACGGCGGCGCGATGTCGTGGGAAATCACGCGTATCGAATAGCGGGGAACAACAGGGGCACACACCATTTTTCGAGCTGGCACTGGACTCCTTGAGTTCCCTTGCTGGCAAGGGGTTTATGGCTCGGGACTGCGCCCCGGCCCGCCTGATCTTGCCGTCTCAGTCGCGGGCGCCCTGGAGGACGTCGGCGAGGGTCGCGGCGACGGTGCCGCTGAAGGCACCGCCCATGGCTTCGGCCCATTGGTAATAGCCTTCGTCGAAAGCCTCGGCGGTGGCTGCCTTGTTGTCAATCAGCGTATCGACCGAGGCCGCGAAGGCCGCTTCGGTGAAGGGGATGTGGCCGAAGGTCAGCGGGCCGGGACCCGTGCCGTCACCGGTATCGGCGATCACGGCATCGAAGATGGTGCAATGGATGACCGTCTGACCGTCGAGCTGGGCGGCCGGTTCGATCCGGCCGATGACGATGCGGGCGTCCGGCTCGTCGATGTTCTTCAGGCTCCAGGCCTGCCCCGTTGCGTATGTCATGGCGCTCTCCAAAGGCGGTCAGACACTGGATAGATGGATTGGCGAGCCGCGCCAATCCACCGGTGGAGCGGCGCAAGGTCGCGGGCCGTGGCAGCTGGACAGGTTGCGGTTTGCTCCGCACAGTCGTGCAAGGATGATCGGGGATGACATCATGACAGTGACACAATGACAGAGACACACAGCCATGCCGGCGCCTGCTTTTGCGGCGAGGTGCGGTATCGCCTGCGCCGCGATCCGATGTTCGTCCATGCCTGCCACTGCCGTGACTGCCGCAAGCAGACCGGCGGGCCCTATGCCATCAACGCCCTGATCGAACGGTCCGAAGTCGAGCTGGTCTCGGGCGTACCGGTCCGGCACGAGCAGGCGACCGGCAGCGGCAAGCCGCACGATATCTGGCGCTGCGGCTCATGCGGAAATGCCGTGTGGAGCGATTATGGACGCCGCGAGGTGATGGTCTTCATCCGCGTTGCCACGCTGGACGAGCCGGAACGCTGCCCGCCGGACGTCCACATCTTCACCCGCTCGGCCTTGCCGTTCACGCCGATCCCCGAGCCGGCACGGCAGTTCCCGGTATTCTACGACATGCAGGCCGAGTGGCCGCAGGCGGCGCTGGACCGGTTCGACCGGCTGGGGACACGGCGGCTGGGCGCGGCCCGCTGACCGCTGTTCATGCCACCTTCCGGTGCAATGACGGCCTCGCTAGTGTGCCGCCACAACCGGACGGGGAGAACGGTCCATGATCATCCAGGCGACATCGGGACAGGCGGAGTTTCCGCGCCTTGGCGAGCGGGCCCTGTGGCTGGCCGGGCTGGTGCTGTATATCATCGGTCAGGTCCTGCTGCGGCAGGGTCAGAACTTTGTCGAGGCACAGCGTCCGATCGACTTTGCCCACTGGTCGCTGCTGGTCGGCGGCGTGATGATGCTGCCCTTCGCCGGACGCTTGCCCTGGCGCAATATCCACTGGCTGACCATACCGCTCCTCTATGCCGGCATCACCGCGCTGATCGGCATGTGCGTGCTCGATTTCGTGTTCTGGGCCCTGCCCAATGGCGAGATGGAGAATACCGTCGCCCGCCAGCTGATCGGCACGCCGGCGGTGTGGTCGCCCTTCATCACTTTCGGGCCCAATTATATCTTCGTCACCGCCGTGGTGCTGCCCTGCCTGTCCTACCTGTCGGTGTCACGTATCGGCGCGCTGTTGGTGGTGGTCGGATCGATGGTCATGCTGTTCGGCACCCAGTGGTACAATGTGGCCGGCTGGGTCTTGATCCTGATCGGTTACGCGATGTGTTTTGACTGGGTGCGTCGCGGGCGTCTGGCCAGCTGAGCCGGATCGGCTTGACCGGTCGCGATGGATCGAATTTTACCGACCTTCGCACCGGTATCTTAAAACCCATCGCTTATTCAGCCGCTTGAAAGAGCGCTCCCGACGGGGCGACTGGAAAAACGGGGACTGATAACATGATGCGGACCGGATTGATGACGGCGATGACCCTCGCCCTGGCCCTGACGGGCGGCGCGACGGCGGCACTGGCGAGCGATGGGCCGGGCGGTCAGGTGTTCGAGGCCACCGGCACGGAGTCCAACCGTGACTTTCACGGACAGACCGCGACCATCCGCTTTGGCCGGGGCGACGGCGAGGGTATCGACATCACCGTCACCGGCCTGGTCTATCCGACCGGCGAGGAAGCGCCGTCGGATGGCTGGTACAATGCCAATGCCAACGGGTCCTGGTCGGTTTTTGTCGATCGGTTCAACGAGGACCCGTACGAAATGTCGGGCGATAATGCCGCCTATTGCCATGAATGGCCGGACTACCCGATTGGCGAGAATATCGAGGGCGGGAGCTCGGAGTATGACAGCTGGGATTGCTGGCTGGGCGGCTCGGGGCAACTGGAAGACTGGGACATCGTCCGCGTTGAATAGGTCACGGCCGGACAACGCCCGCCAGCTGGTAAGAGGCGGGTGACGCCCCAACCCACGATTTGTTAAGACCGAATGCCTAGGCCCGGTGATGGCGCATTTGCAGTCACCGGGCTGCCGCTGATCGGGATTGATATGATGGGACTTCGCACACCGGCCGTCCTGGCCGCTTCGTTCTTGCTGATGGCAGCGTTTCCGGCGTCCGCGAAAGCTGACCTGCCGCAAGCCTATGCCGCTTTGCTGGCAGAAGCGGCGGATCGCCAGAGTGATGACGACCGCTTTCTCGAGACCGCCGACATGGTTTCGGTCCTTGTCGAGGGCGGCCGGGCGGCGGTTCACGCCCATATCCTCGCCGAACTCCCAAGCCGTGCCGGCGCAGTCGCGGACTGGCCCCTGCCGGACCCGTCTCCGGCTCCTGCTGTCCCCGAGGCCACAGAGGTCGCGGAGCATCCGGCGGCTGAACACCGGGACCTCGGCGGGTCTCCGGTCGTGCTCGGCGAAGCGCCGGACGGATCGGGAAGCTGGCTCGCCGGTCCGATCCGTCAGCTGACAGATGACAGTTGGGCCGGTCATGTCCGCGCCGGCATCCAGCTGGAACGCGGCAATTCCGAGCTGACCGACTTTTCCTTTGCCATCGAGCTTGACCGGGAATTGGAGCGGGGCTGGCGCATCGACAGCCAGTTCGAATATTTCCTGTCGGAAAGCGCAACCAGTACCACGCGTGACAACTGGCTGGTGGAGTTGCGGGCCACGCGCGAACTCGACAGCGGGGTCGGCTATTATGGTGGCGGGTCCTATGAGCGTGACCTGATCGGCATTTATGCCCGATCGGCTTTCCTGACCGGTGGCGGGATCTGGCACGCGGTCGAGACGCCGAAAGCGAACTGGGTTTTGCGCGCGGGTGCGGGTCAGCGCTATCGCGAGGCCGGGGTGACGGGCGAAACCCTCACCGATTGGGTCGGCGAGGCCGGGTCGAGCTTTCACTACACGATTTCCGAAACGGCGAATTTCGGCTCGGAGACGACGGCTTTCGTGGGCGGCGGTTCGCGGGTCGACCAGCGCTTCACGCTGACCAACCGCCTGTTCGGTGACTGGGCGGTGCAGACCGGTCTGCGGATCGAGCATGAGTTCGAGGAGCGGGCCGGATTTGAACCGACTGATATTCGGCTGGACGTGTCGCTGCTCTATTCTTTTGATTGATCGGGGTTTCCCGCCTGGTTGCACCGGCTCGGGGTGAAACCGCCCGTTAAGGCCTGATCGGCGATACTTGTCCCTTGATACCCATTGAGGAGGTGTCGCCATGGGCAAGATCGTGACTTCCAGCTATCGCCGCGTATCCGATCATTTCGAGCCTGACCTGGTCGAGGACCCCGCCGAACAGAAAAAGCGGCGCGGCCATCTCGAACAGATCGACTACACGGTTTTTGCCGCCAATCAGGCGGTGATTGCCAAGACCATCCATCATGTCGGTATCGAGGATTTCCAGAATCTCGCCCTGTCATCGTCGAAGGCGCGGTCGGCCTGGGTTGATGCGGCCATGTCGGCGGCGCGCTCACGCTCGCCCATGTCCGCCGAGGAAGTGGCCCGCCTGCAACTGCTGCGGTCCGCCTATGAAGAGCTTTCCGAGGCCTATGAAGCCATGCGCCGCATGGTCGAGCGCGGTTACCTGCAATTCCACAAGAGCCTGCCGAAATCGGGTTAGGGTGGGTCAGAGCGGCGGGTACCAGGCGAGGACTTCCTGGTGATCGGCCGCCGAGATCCCGTTCGCCTGAGGGATGGCCTTGCCTGCCCAGCTTTCCGGCTTGGTGAGGAGTCCGGCCGGTAACGGGTAGTGCATGATCGAGGCGGGGTCCCAGTCGGGTCCGGAAATCCGGCCGTCGCGCGGGGCGAACACATTCTTGCGGATGACGGCATCCGACCAACCCATCGCCCTGAAGTGCGCCGTTGTTGCCGGCTCCTTCCACCCGAGCGCGGCCCGCCTGCTTTGGTGCTCATGGTGAAATCCGAGGATGTGTCCGATTTCGTGCAGCGCCATGAGACGCCCGGCCTTGCTGTTGAGATGACGATTGAAGGTGACGGTCGGCTTGCCCAGCTCCGTGACCTCAAGAGCTTCGGTTCCGACACGGGAGCGCAGCGGGGCGGTCAGCTTGACCCGGACCCGGACTTGGGCGTCGGACAGGCGGGTAGTGTGTTCGAGGTGGAGGCCGCAGGGCGGTTGCAACCATTCCGACAGGGCCGCGGCAAACGCCTCGATGTCCTGCCGTTCCATCCAGGTCGGTGGGTTCTGCATCAAGAAGCCGTAGCGGACCGTCACGCCATTGCGCCATTTTCTTGAACCGGGACGCAGGAAATCAGCGGGCTTGCTGGCCATGGGCTAGGGCGTGGCCATGGCCAGGCACTCACCCAGTCGGGTCACGCGGGCCGGGTAATCAGCCGCGATGTAGCGTTCGGCCGCACTGATGCCGCTCGCGAGTCCGGTCAGGATGGTGGCCAATGGCGGCCCGCCGTCCGTCAGGCCCGCTTCGCCCTCGGTTTCCCCTTTGTCGTCAGAGGGCGCTGAAGGCGGGGGAGTTTCCGGGGTGTCCAGCGCGCGGGCCGCTGCGATCAGCGCCGCGATATCGGGAGCCTGTGCCGCGAGGCGGTCATGAATATGACCGTCGGCGGCCTGCCAGCTGACAGACATTGAATTGGGGAACCGGCGCAAGGCGCTGTACGCCGAGAGCAGTTCGGGTCGAAGTTCATTTGCGCGCGCGATTAATGCGTCGCGCCTCGCCAGCTCGGCGGCCCGGGCGGCGGTTTCGTTTGCGGTTCCGGTGTCAGGTGTTCCCGGCGTGGCGTATTCCGCCAGGACAACAAGCTCGGCGAGCGATGAATAAGTGCTGGCCATGCCGGCACTGTCACCGGCGTTGAAACCGTCAAGGACGGCCATGGCTTCCAGCGTATAGCAATTCATCGAGCGGGCACCGGCATAGTAGATCGTCGCCTGCTCGGCCTGGTTCAGTCCATTGCGCATGACGGTCGAGCCACCGAGCCCCAATGTTGCGGCCCGCAGATTGTCCTCGTGGGCGCCAAACAGGCCAAAGCCGGCCAGGCTGAAGGCAGATGCCAGGGAGAACCTGTCCAGCAGGCTGCGCTCGCCTGTAATCTCGACATAGCGTTGACGGTAGACGGCCGACCGGGCCGCGATGGTGGACATGTCACAGTCAAGCCGGGCGGCGCGCCAGTCATCGGTACCGACGGTCACACCGTCTGTGTCGCAATCGTTGGTCGTCTGCGCCACGGGCGGCGGCGGTGGCCCATCGAGCGTGGTGCAGCCCGCCAGAAGTCCTATCGATACGGATACACTGGTCAAAATGCCACGCATGGAAGCCTCCCTCGATTTGCCCCACACTACGCTTTACGGGCGAGTTTAACAACTGAAGGTTGGTTGTCCGGTTTCAGGCCACCGCAAGGCATTGAACCAATTTCCGACCCGTGCGCACCTAGTCCGTGAATGCCGCCCTCTGGCATGGCACCGGGAGACATCATGCAACGTGACCGCAAGCGCGTCCTGTCGGAGTTCCTGATCGTTTCGGCGCATGCCGGCGACCGGGAGGCGCTCGATCGCCTGTGTCGCCTCTGGCACGCCGACCTGTCGCGCCATGCCGGCCGGTTGATCGGCGAGGTCGATCCGGCGCGCGACATCATGCAGGACGCCTGGTGCGACATCCTTCGCGGTCTTGGTTCGTTGCGCGAGCCGGCCGCCTTCCCGGCCTGGGCCTATCGTATTGTCGCCCGCAAATGTGCCGCCGAGATTCGCGGGCGACAATCGACCCGGCGCACCGCCGAGGCCTATGCGGCCGAGATCGGCGGGGCTTCGGTCGACGGCGAACAGGCCGCCGAGACGGCCGCCGATACCGGCGCCATCCGAATGGCGATGACCGCCTTGCCGGATGACCAGCGCGTGGCACTGGCCCTCTATCACCAGGACGGTCTCTCGGTCGCCGAGATCGCCGTCATCACACAAACACCGGCGGGCACTGTGAAAACCCGTCTCATGCATGCACGCCGCAAGCTCGCGGCCGTGCTCAACCCGACCCGGGACTGACCCGGATCGTGAAAAGGAGATCGTCATGACCACCAAGACCGAAGACCTCGATCGTCTGATCCTTGAAGCTCTCGACGCCGATGACCGCGCCGTTCTCGGCGACCTTGCCGAGGAGCCCGGCTATTTCGCCCAGGCGTTCGGCCTGTTCCGTGGCAAGCTGGCCTGGGTGATGTGGGTCGCCTATGTCGTCAATATCATCGGCGCCGGCCTGGCCATCTTCGCGGCCTGGAAAATGTTCCAGGCAACTGACCCGATCATGACCATGCGCTGGGGCGTCGGCGTCATCGTGGCCGTCAATGTCGGCCTCTTCATGAAAGGCGGGTTGGGTCTTCAGATGCAGAACAACCGCATCCTGCGCGAACTCAAACGCGTCGAGCTTCAGCTGGCGCGTGGACACGCACGGGAGAGCGTGTAGCGCCGCCACAATCCCCGAGTAACCCGCTCAACCATTCACGAATGACAGCCATTCGCATCACAGCGGCGTGAGGGGGTTACATTCGGTGGATTGGCTCCCCAAATAGGTCTCGGACGAGGCGCCGGGGGACGTGCAAATGACGCATGTCGGTTGGCGCCTCGATGGGATAGGATACGTGTCATGGCCAATGCAGTTTCAATGACGCTCTCACCCGAACAGGGGTTGTCGAGCTATTTGTCGGAAATCCGTCGTTTTCCGATGCTGGAGAAGGACGAGGAGTTCATGCTCGGCAAGCGCTGGCGTGAACATGAGGACAGTGGCGCGGCCGAGAAGCTCGTGACGTCTCATCTGCGCCTGGTGGCCAAGATCGCCATGGGATATCGCGGCTATGGCCTGCCGATCGCCGAAGTGATCTCCGAGGGCAATGTCGGCCTGATGCAGGCGGTCAAGAAATTCGACCCGGACAAGGGTTTCCGCCTGGCCACCTATGCCATGTGGTGGATCCGCGCCTCGATCCAGGAATACATCCTGCGGTCCTGGTCGCTGGTGAAAATGGGCACGACGGCGGCCCAGAAAAAGCTTTTTTTCAATCTGCGCCGGATGAAGAGCCAGATGCAGGCGCTGGATGAAGGTGATCTGAAGCCTGATCAGGTCGAGGCCATCGCTACCAAGCTGGGCGTCACCCATGATGAGGTGATGTCGATGAATGGCCGCCTGTCCGGACCCGACGCCTCGCTCAATGCGCCGCTGCGCGGGACCGAGGGCGAGGGCCAGTGGCAGGACTGGCTGTCCGACGACAATGCCGAGAGCCAGGAAGACGAGCTGGTCGAGAGCGATGAGTTCGATACACGCATGCAGCTGCTGCAGTCGGCGATGGGCGAGCTCAATGAACGCGAACAGCATATCCTGCAGGAACGCCGTCTGTCGGAAGACCCCAAGACCTTGGAAGAACTGGCCGATCATTATGGCGTCAGCCGCGAACGCATCCGTCAGATCGAGGTGCGGGCCTTTGAAAAGCTGCAAAAGGCCATGAAGGCCATGGCCAGCGAACAGGGCCTGATGAACTAGCCGGTTCAGCCCTTGCCACGTTGCCAGACAAACAAGAGCCTGCCGGTCCGTGATGGGACTGGCAGGCCTTTTTCTGTCGGACTGTCAGTCTGCCATTACGGCAGTTTCGCCCGCGCCAGACCCAGCGCAATCCCGGCCTGACCGAGATAATAGCAAATCCAGACCACCGGTCCGGCCCAGTCCAGCTCGCCGGCGAACAGGCGCACGGCAAGAACGCTGTCTGAGACGACGAACAAGAGCGCGCCGATCATGGCGAGGGTGGGCGCACGCCCGAGTATGGCGAGGACGGCCATGACCAGGATGATGCCGTTATAGACCGAGGCCGCGACCCGAAGCTCGCCGAAATGGGGCTGCAGCCAGTTCAGCATGGCCAGGCCTAGAACCGCGATGAGCAGAGCCAGAATTCGGCTCATTCCACCGCGCGCGCCGGCCTTGAAGCGCCATTGGGCAAACAGCCAGATGTAGACCAGATGACCCAGGCCGAAGGCGGCGATGCCCAGCGGCAGCACGCTTTGATCGAGCGCCAGGAAGACATCGCCGAGCGCCCCGAGTGCCAGTCCGGCGCCAAGAACGAGGTGTTTCTGCCGCACCGCATAAAGGGCCAGCAGGGCGACGCCGGTCGCCTTGATCACCACATTGAGCGGGAAGGGCGCCGAGACGCCGAACGTGTCGACCAGGTAGACCAGGGCAAGGATCGCCGAAGCGATCAGGAGGATCCGGTCGGTGCGATCCTGCGGCAGTGCGCTTGTGAGCAGTGTCATCCGGTCTCCCCTCGACAGATGAACCCACGCTAGACTGGCTCGCATGATCGGGCAAAGGGGACAGGGCAGGCGTGTTGCGGTGGGTCCGCGGGCACAGGTGCTGGCGGGGATCGCGCTTCTGGCAGCCACGGCGGCCGCGTCGGCACAGTCGACGGACGGCGATGACGACCGTTTGGCGATCCCGGCTGTCGCGGCGCTGGAGGCCATGCTGGCCGAGCGCCCGCATGCCCGCGACGAAGCCTGGCGCACCCTGTCGCAGCCGCGCCTGCCATTGCGGTCCATCGACCCCGACAAGCCTGGCCACGCGCTGGTGACCTTCGCCTGGCGCGGTGATGCGCAGACCACATCCGTACGTTTCGACAGTGTGATCAATGCGCCAAGGGCCCGCCAGCCGGTGACCGACTATGTCGCCGATTTCACCCTGCCCATGACCCGCATGGACGGAGCCGATATCTGGACCCTGACGCTCTCGGTGCCGCGCGATGTGGAAGCCGTCTACTCCTTCCTGGTCGAGCGCGACGGCCGGGTCGAGCGCTGGTCCGACCCGGCCAATCCGGCTCGCATGGGCGGACAGGACGGCGAGTCGCTGCTGCGTCTCGACCGCGCCCCGCGCGCTGACATTCATCGCCCGCTGGCCTTTGACGAAACCATCCCGGCGCAGCGTCTGACCGTCGACAGTGCGGCGCTGGGGCGGCCGGTCCGGCTGGATCTGTTTCGCGCGCCCGGCGCGCCGGACGATGCGCCGCTGCTGATCCTCTATGACGCCTTTTTGTGGGGTGAGCGCGCGAGGGCGAGTGACATGCTGGCCCGGCTCGCGACCCGCGGCGATATCCCCCCGACCCATCTGGTGCTGATCGACCAGCTCGACCCCGCCAGTGCCGATCACGCCTATCGCGATCAGGCTGCGTTCATCGCTGACGAATTGCTGCCCGCACTGCAAGCCGAAGCCGGTCTGACACCGCGCCGCGAAACGACCCTGCTGGCCGGTGCTTCGCGTCGCGGCCTGTCGGCCAGTCTCACGGCGTTGGCCCGCCCGGACCGGATTGGCGGGGTGATCTCGCTGTCGGGCTCGTTCTACTGGGCACCCGACGGCGAGGCGCCCGAATGGGCGAGCCGTCAGCTGCCCGCCGCCCCGGACGACGCGCCACGCTTTCATCTGGCGGCCGGACGCCTGGAGACCGTGCGCACCCGCACCAATCAGGACCATGTCATGCTGGAGACGAACCGGTCGATGGCGCAGGCGCTGACCGAATACGGATATCCGGTCGAGCTGGCCGTCTATCCCGGCGGTCACGACATCGCGGGCTGGCGCAGCGCCCTTGCGGTCGGGCTGGAGGCGTTGTTGGGCGGGCCGTGAGCAAAAGGGGACAGGTATAATTAACGTGGCTGGGATGTGCCCACAGGTGTTACCGATTGCACACGTTAATTATACCTGTCCCCTTTTGCGCACCTCACTTTATTTCGGTGGCTTCACCCCACCGCTGGCCGGGCGCTGTGTGGCGTTTGTCAGGCGACCGGCGGCGAAGTCTTCCAAGTAGGGGATCCAGCGTTCCGAGCGGGCGGCGATATAGATCATCGGCCCGCGCGGATTGGGGCGGAAATTGCTGTCGGTCGCGACCACGAAATACTCATTGCCCTCGCGCACCATGAAGGGCGAGCCACTGTCGCCGCGGGTGGTGTCACAGTCGTGGGCCATGGTGTTGTCATTGGCGATTTCGACCATGTGACAACCGATATTGCCGGACAGATGGGCACCGGTATCCCAGCTATAGCCACCCTGGTAGAGATCGGCCTGCATGGCGCCGCGCCGTCCGGCGGTGTCCACCAGGCCGCGCACGCCGACATGGCCGAGCGTGTCACCCAGCGGCTGGTCAATGCGCAGCAGGGCCCAGTCCGTGCCGTCGATATCATCGCCGGACGAGAAGCGCTGGTCGTCCCAGTCCGGATCGATGAAATGGTCGATCACCCGGGCTGACAACGGACCGCCCGGGCGGTCGAAGGCGGTCTGGAACACGCCACGCGAGTCGGTGCGGCCATCGCCATTGATGCAATGCGAGGCGGTGACAAGAATGTCGGGACCGATCAGGGTTGCCGTGCAGGCGCCGCCGCTGTCGAAATCAACCTGGCCGACCACCGTCCAGGGGAAGACCGAGGTGTCGTGGAAGACGCGGTCATCATGGCCGAAATAATGGTCATTGATGGTCAGCGGACGCTCGCGACCGATACAGTCGGCGCGGTCGGACCGTTCGGCGCAGCGGCCATCGCCGATACCCGGCTCGCTGCACACGCCGTCAAAGGCGGTCTCGCAACTGTCATTGCGGAAGCGCAGCTCTATGATGGCACCGCAATCGGCCAGGTCGGTGCCTTGCGTGCAGGCCCCGGTACCGAAGCCCGGCTCGTCGCATTCGCCATCATTGGCCCAGCGGCAGGTATTGTCCTCGACGCCCTCAACCAGCCGCCAGCAATCGGAATAGTCGGTACCGACCTGGCAGGCGCCTGTCCCGATGCCGGGATCGTCGCACTCGCCATCATTGGCCCATTGGCAGGTGTCATTGCCGGTATAGCGCGTCGACGGGGCGGTTCCGGTGCCCGGTTTCGGCGGTTTCACGCCGGCCTGGTGCAGCCAGTTGCCGAGCTCGCGGCTGGTCAGGCGTTCGACAGCGGGTTCGGCGGCCGCTTCGGCGGGCGGTGCGCCGGCGAGGGCGGGTGCGTCCTGGGCCGCCAGCGGCGCCGACAGGCCCAGACCTGAAGTGAAAAGTGCCAGGATGGCGATCCGGATATAGTGGCGCATGATGAGCTCCCGTCCCCTGCAAGTGTCCGCTTATCTGTCAGTTCTGCGGCAAATCCAAGCGCTTCCCCCGAAGCGCCCCCGTCTGCCATCTGACGTTCATGGCGATGACTGGAAGCTGAACGCTCTCTTCAAGCGCCGCTCAGGCGCGGTGTGGCTTGCTGGCGTCATCACCCCACCGGCGCCCCCGGCCGGACGTTACAGGAGACATGTCATGAAGACCCTCAAAACCCGCCTTCCCATCGCCTTGCTGGCCCTCGCCGGCTCGGTTCTCGCGACCGGTGCCGCCAGCGCCGGAACCTGGCACCTCAATGCCGGTGCCTGCCCCGACCTGCGAGAGGACCGCATCGATGCCCGCCATACGTCCGGACGGTTTGACCGGCAGGAAGACTGGCGCGACCGTAGCGTCATTGATTGCCCGGTCCGGGCCTGGTCTTACGAGCCGGATCCCTGGGAGCGTGATCGACGCTATATGAGAATTGCTGCTCAGCCGCGCAGCCCGGGCCTGGTCTATCTGGCCGGCAATGGGGATTATTATGTGCAGGACTATCGAGGCCGGACGCGCTGGATCGATGTGGAAATCCACTATCCGCGCGCCTTTCACGGCCGTCGTTTCGGACCGGATCGGGGCGGTCTTGATCGGTATCCGCCGGCCCCGCACCCGCGCGACCGAGCCCGGATGGAACGTCCCTATCGCGGTTGGTGATCAACGGCGGCCCGCCTGATCCGGTTTACACCGAGATCCGGCCTTCCAGATAACGGGGCGCGTGGCCGTAAAGGGTCACGCGCCCGCTTTTCGGGGCGACGTCCAGAGCGCCCGGGCGCGGGCCGATCTGGCGGGCCGACAAGCGCACCTTGTCGAGCCGCTCGCCCCAATAGGGCGCCAGCGTGCAATGCGCCGACCCGGTGACCGGGTCCTCGTCGACGCCTGAGGTCGGCGCGAAGAAGCGCGACACGAAATCAGTCGTCTCGCCCGGCGCGGTCAGGATGATGTTGGTTTCCAGGGCGCGCAGACTGCCATGATCCGGTTCGGCCAGGCGCACGGCGGCCTCGTCGGCCATCACCCACATCTGATATCGGGCCCCGTGAATACGGGTGACGTCAAACACCGCTTGCGGTGCGGTGTCCAGACCCAGCGCGGCTTCGATGGCGGCGGATTTCGCGGTCGGTTCGAAGGCGATCATCGGCAGGTCCATGGCATAGCCATCGCCCTTGCTGTCTCGGCTCACGGCCAGCCGTCCCGAGCGGGTGTCGAAAGCCGCGGTCCGGCCCGTCACGAGGCCTTCCTCCAGCACCACGGCGCCGGCTGCGAATGTGGCGTGCCCGCACAGGTCGACCTCGACGGCCGGCGTGAACCAGCGCAGGTGCCAGCAATCCTCAGCCCGCGGGACGATGAAGGCGGTCTCCGACAGATTGTTTGAATTGGCGATGCCCAGGAGTTCGCTGTCCGACAGGAAATCATCCATCAAGACCACACCGGCCGGATTGCCGGAATGCGGCTGACCGGGAACAGCAAAGCTGTGGATTTCGAAGTAACGCAAACTGAAGGCCATGCGTCCGGCTCCTACCAGGTGTCGCTGTCGTGTGGGCGGAACCGCAGGGCCAGATCCGGGTCATCGGCATCCAGCGCGGCGACGGTCTCCACCGTGAAGGGCTCGCCGTCAGCGCGTTCATTGAGGGCGCCGATCACCATGGCCCGCGCTTCGTCGCGCAGTTGCGACACGGTTCGCGGCAGGGTGCGGCGCCAATTGTCGACCTCGCGTTCCAGGGCGGCCAGATTGTCCGGTCGGTCGGCCTCGTCGGCCTGGCGCCAGCGACCGATATCGCGATAAGCGGCGGACAGGCGGGAGCCTTCTTCTTCCTCGAATATGTCGATCTCGATCATCATTGCCTGATAGACCAGTGAGCTCTCGACCAGACCACCGGTCGCCGGTCGCGCGTCGGCCCACCGGACGAACCAGGCCTGGGCGGTCTCGATCGGGGTCGAATAGGCCGAGCCCCAGAAATTGCGTTCCTCCCGGTTGAGCAGGGTTTCGTCGCTGGGATCGATCACGAAGACGGTGGGCGTCGCATAGATAGCGGCAACGCCGAAGCGGCGCATGACAGCATGGTTCTGGTCACGCCAGCCGACATCGATGAAGCGGGTGACGTAATGGGCATCCAGCGTCTCCGCCAGGTCGGCATCCTCGAAATGATGCGCCAGGCCGCGACTGTCATGGCACCAGTTTGCGCCGAGCACCAGAAGGAGCCGCTTGTCCTCGGCCAAGGCCTGCGCCATCGCCGCATCGACGATCGCCATGGCGTCGTAATTCCCGTCAAAGGGCTGGGGATGGTCGTCATCGGCCCGGACCGGGGCGATGACCAGCAGGAAGAAGCATCCGATGAGGGCGGCAAGACGCATGGGACAGAACCTCGATTTACAAGCCCGCCACTCAAGCATGATCAGGCCCGCACGAACAGGCGGACGCGCTGCGCCCGCCTGTCACTGTCGCGATCGTGATCCTAACCTGCCGCCAGCGCTGCCAGCCGCGCATAGAGGCCGGCATCATTGGCCGCCAGCTCCTCATGCGTGCCCTGTTCGACAATCCGGCCCTGTTCGAAGACCAGGATGCGGTCGGCATTGCGGATGGTCGACAGGCGGTGGGCGATGAGGATGGTTGTCCGACCCTGCATCACCGCATCCATTGCCAGCTGCACATCGCGCTCGGTCTCGTTGTCGAGGCTGGAGGTCGCCTCGTCGAGAATGAGGATGGGCGCATCGGTGAGGATGGCCCGGGCGATGGCGACCCGCTGGCGTTCGCCACCCGACAGTTTCACCCCGCGCTCGCCGACCAGCGTGTCATAGCCTTTGGGCAGGCGCTGGATGAAGGCATCGGCATGGGCCGCCTTCGCCGCCGCGACGATATCGTCGGCGGTGGCATCGGGAGCGCCATAGGCGATGTTCTCGGCGATCGTGCGGTGGAACAGGGCCGGATCCTGCGGCACCAGCGCCACATTGCGGCGCAGGCTGTCCTGCGTCACGCCGCGCACATCCTGGCCGTCAATCCGCACCGCGCCTTCATTCACGTCATAGAGGCGCTGCACCAGCTTGACGAAGGTCGACTTGCCCGAGCCGGTCGGCCCGACCAAAGCCACCGTCTCGCCCGGATCAATCTCCAGCGAGAAGTCGGAATAGAGCGGCCGCGTCTGACCGGCATAGGTGAAGCCCACCTCGTCGAAATGGATCGCCCCCCGGTCACGCCGGAAGTCGGGCGCCTCGGCCTGATCACCGACATCGCTCTCCTGCAAGTCAAAGATCGCCAGGTCCTGGATCTCGTCCATGCCGCGCTGGACCTGCTGCACCTGTTCACCAAAGCGCCGCATATAGCCGGACACGATCATGTAGGCGGTCAGCGCCGCCACCACATCACCGGCCGAAGCCGCACCGCGCGACCATTGCCAGACCAGCAGGCCGACCAGCGCCGCCTGCATGGTCAGGTCGGTGACGATGTTGACCAACCAGGAATTGACGAAGCGAAGCCAGGTCTTCTTGGTCTCGGTACGCCAGCGCCAGGCCAGGTCATGAAAGCGTTCGTCCTCGCGGGCCTCGGCACCAAAGCTCTTCACCGTCGCCACGCCGCCGATCGAATCCGCCAACGCTCCGCCGATCTCGCTGTCGAGCGCGTTCGAGCGGATATTCTGGGGGCGGATATAGTAGCGGCTCAGCAGCAGCGAGGAGGTGACAAAGGCGGCCATCACCGCAAACACCACGCCGCCGACCAGCGGCCAGCGAAGCGCCATCATCCCGGCAATGCCCAGCATCACACCGACCGAGGGCGCAATGCCCATGAAGATATTCACCGTGACAGTGTCATAGGCCCACATGCCGCGCGTGATCTTGCGCACCACCGACCCGGCAAAGGTGTTGGCGTGCCAGTCCAGCGAAAACCGTTGCACCCGCGCAAAGGCATGGGTGGTCAGATCCGCCATGTTGGCCGAGGAGAACGGCACCTCGCAGCGCGAGGCGGCCTGGCGCAGGGCGTAGTAAACCAGCGCCGCGCCCAGATAGGTGGCAAAGGCCGGCCAGGGCGCACCGCCGTCGGGACCGGCGGCGAGGGCATCGATCAGGCGTCCGGCGGCGAGCGGGATCATCAGTTCGGCGATGGTCGCCAGCACCATGAACACGATCATGCCGCTCAGCAGGATCGGCCGGCGGCGCCATTGGCGCGTCAGGTAGGCCAATACCTGCAGGTTGGACAGGTTACGGGCGCGGGGCGTTTCGTCTTGGTCTTGAAAGTCGGACATCTCAGCAGCGGACCCGGGGGCAGCAAGGCTGCGGGGTCCGTCCTCATGGCAATCATCATCTGGAAGACAGGCAAGTGACGCAGCGGAGTCCCGAAGGCGGCGACCGGGTTGCGGTCGAAGCGGTTTCAGGGTCAGGACGCGCGCCGGCGACCTGTTTTGCCTAGATGATGGTTCGCATGGATCTGCTCTCTTGTGCCGATTGATCCGGGTCGCGCTGGGTAGCCCGCCGCGGCGGGGAGGGCAAGGCATGGGCGGGGCAGTTTCGCGTTTGAGGCGAGATGTGTGGCAAGCGGGGCACAGGGGAGGGGCCAGGTCCTTCCCCTTGATGGGGAAGGTGGGCCGGCGCACAGCGCCGGGTCGGATCGGGTGAAACGCGCCAGCGTTCCGGCATCAACCGCCCGTCACCCACTCCGTCTCGCCCTCACGGGCGATCCACCTCGCCCATCAAGGGCGAGGACCTGATTGCCACCTAAGCCTCAATCCCCGCCACGACCGCCGCTTCCACCTTCGCCTGCGTCTCTGCGTCGATCACCGCCAGCTTGCGCTGATCCAGATCCATCGGGGCGGCGACGCCTTCCATGGTCCACCAGGGTTTGCCGGTGGCTGGCTCCAGCACCCAGTGGACGATGTTGCGGACCTTGGAGCCGGCGGATTTGAGGCCGGAGCGGATCGCATAGCCGTCGCCGGCGCGCGGCCAGCGATGGACATGGATGACGCATTCCAGCAGGGCCGATCCGATATTGGCGGTGGGTTCGCCGGCATGCATGTCCCACTCTTCGGGGAAGGCGGACGCGAAATTCGTGACGCTGTCGGAAACGCGGCCGAGCAGGAATTCGGCCCGCATCCAGCCAAAGGCGTCGATCTCGTGTTGCCCAAGGCGACCGCGACCGATCGTGGTCAGGTCGAGGGCGTCGGCGGCGCTCATCGAGGCGGGGCGGTTGCCGGGACGGTCGGTGAGGCCGCGCGGGGCGGCGAAATCCGGCGTCTCGACCGTGAGTGCCCTGGCCGCGTCGGCGAAGCGGTTTGGCCAGGCAAAGGCCTCCAGCGTGTCCGGTGCGGCATGGCCGACCCGGATCCGGAAGCTGGCGGCCGGCTGGCCGGTGCCGGAATGACGCATCACAAGAAGGATGTCGGCGGTTGCAGCCTCGATGGCGGTGAAGCCGCCTTCGATATAGAGCGGCGCGCCGGGCCGGGCTTCGGCGAGGAAGCGGATGTGCAGGGATTGCGGGGCGATCGTGGCCAGGGCGTCGGCCCGCTGGATCGGGTTGAGACCGGCCGCCTCGGCCAGGTTGGCCAGCGCTTCGCTGGCGCGAGCGAGATAGAAGCGGACATTGAGATGGCCCAGCTCGTCGCATTCCCAGGCATTCACGCAGCCGCGCCAGAGCTCGATCATGGTGGTGATGTCCTCAGGCGGGCTGGCAGGCGGCGCAGTGGCCGAAATGCTCGACCACCGAGCGCAGGATCGTGAAACCGGCCGGTGCGTTGGTCGGCACCGGGCCGCCATGGCGTTCCTCGACCGCGCCGCATTGCGAGCAGATGAACAGCTCGGCACCGCCGCCATGACCGTCCTGGTCATGAGCGTGGCTGCAGCCGACAAAGGCATTGAGGGCCTCGACCTTGTGCACCAGGCCTGCGGTCATCAGGAAATCCAGTGCGCGGTAAACCGTCGGCGGCTTGGCCGAGCCCGGTCCCGGTTTGAGGGCTTCCAGCAGGTCGTAGGCTTTCACCGGACCATCCGCTTCAAGGACGAGTTCAAGCACCCGCTTGCGGACAGGCGTGAGCTTCTCGCCCCGTTCCACGCAATGGGCTTCAGCGGCGTCGAGCGCCTTGGTGAGGGAATCAGCGGTCATCTTGCCGATATTTAATCACGCTTCGCCGCATTTCCCAGCGCTTCGGCATTGCGAAGACATGAATGTTATAATATCACGCATTTCAGTTGCACTGTTATTACGTATCGGGGAAGCCATGTTGCCGCGTCTTGAACACTCCACCGCCCTTGTTGCCCTCCTCGCCGGCGCTGGTCTCGCCAGCCCGGTTCTGGCCCAGGAAAACACTGCGGGCGAGGATGTGATCGTTGTCACCTCTGCTCCCCTGGGTGTCTCGGCGGATGAAGTTGCCGGGGCAGTCGAGGTCGTGGACCGTCGCCACCTCGAAGACAATCTGGCCGGGTCGCTGGCGGATACCATTGCCCACGAACCGGGTGTGTCGACGACCTATTTCGGCCCCGCCGCCAGCCGCCCCGTCATTCGTGGCCTGGGTGCCGACCGGGTCCGCGTGCTGGTCAATGGCGTCGGCCTGATCGACGCCTCGACGAACTCTCCGGACCACGCGGTCGCCTCCGAAGCGCTTGAAGCGCAGCAGGTCGAAATCCTGCGCGGGCCGGCGGCCATCGCCTATGGCGGCGGCGCCATCGGTGGTGTGGTCAACGTGATAGACGGCCGCATTCCCGAAGAGCGGGCTGAAGACGGTCTGGACGGGCGCTTTTACGGGTCGGTGACCTCGGTCGATGAAGGCGAAACCGCGGCCGGTCGTGTCCGTTTCAACGCCAGGCAGTTTGTCATCAACCTGGAAGGCCTGATGCGGACGGCGCAGCCCTATGACATTCCCGGTTATGCCGAGTCGGAAACATTCCGATTGTTTGAGGAGGCCGAGGAAGAACACGACGACGACCATGATGATGAGCACGAAGACGAGCATCCCCGTGGACGTGTCGAAAACTCGGGCCTTGATTTCAATTCAGCCTCGGCCGGCATTTCCTGGGTCGGCGAGAATGGCTTCATCGGGGTCGCGCTCAAACAGTCCAATGCGCTTTACGGCATTCCGGGCGGTCATGCCCACGGTGAAGAAGAGCACGATGATGATCATGATGATGATCATGATGACGATCATGGCGATGAGGACGGGCACGGGCATGGTGAGAGCGTCCGGATCGACCTGGAACAGACGCGCTTCGACCTTCGCGGCGAGTGGCGCGATCTCGGTGCCCATCTCGAACGGGTGAAGTTCTCCTTCGGCACGGGCAGCTATGAGCATGTCGAGCTGGAAGGCGATGAGATCGGGACCTTGTTCACCAATGATGGTTGGGAAGGCCGCCTCGAAGCCCGCCACGTCCCGATCGACCTGTGGGGCGGGATCTGGGAAGGCGCCGCCGGCGTCCAGGCCTTCAACCGTGATTTCGCGGCCATTGGCGAGGAGGCCTACGTCCCGCCTTCGCAAACCGCCGATTGGGGCGTCTTCTTTGTCGAGCGCTGGGACGCACAGAGCTGGGGGCTGGAAGGCGGCCTGCGGTTCGAACGCCGTGAGCTGGATACGGCGACCGACAGTCGCACGTTCGAAACCTCCAGCCTGTCCGGGTCTGTCTTCTTCCGCCCGGTTCGCGACACCTTCCTTGCGGTAACCCTGTCCTCCAGCGAACGCGCGCCAACCGATGTCGAGCTGTTCGCTGATGGACCGCATGTTGCCAGCAGCACGTTCGAGATGGGCGATCCGGGCCTTGATGTCGAACGGGCTGTGTCGGCCGAGCTGACCGCCCGGACCCGCTTTTCGGACTGGTCGCTGGAAGCCTCGATTTTCCGCGCCGACTATGATGGCTTCATCGCCGCCTATGCGACGGGCGCCGAGGAGGACGGGTTTCCGGTCTTTGCCTACAGTCAGGATGATGTCGTCCTGTCCGGTTTCGAAGGGCGCCTGGAAGGGCCGCTTGGCCGAGCCGGCGGGTGGGACTTCGATGGCGAGCTGACCGGGGAGTATGTCGAGGCCAGCCTGGATGCCGGTGGCAACCTGCCGCGCCTGCCTCCGCTGTCGGTCACGGCGGGCATCTCGGCCTCGCGGGTCGGCCACAACCTGCACCTGGAAGCGGAATGGGCCGACGTGCAGGACAGGACCGCGCCGTTCGAGTTCAAGTCCCGGTCCTATGTGCTGGTCAATGCCCGCTGGTCCTTTGAACCGGTCGCCGGACGCGACTTGCGGATCATCCTGGAAGCGCGAAACCTGACCGACGCCGAGGCCCGGCTGCACACGTCCTTCCTGAAGGAGCAGGTGCCGCTGCCAGGGCGGAATTTCCGGGCCGCAGCCGTGCTCGACTTCTGATCTGACCACCGGGGACAGTCCGGCCCTCGCGGTCAAGGGCGCGAGTGCCGCTGATGTGTCGCTCGGCCCGCCGGTTCCCGGCGCTGGATCAGTCTGTCGCTTCTGACATTTTTCGGCTTGAATCAGGTCAATGCCGGGCCGTTTCGCGGACCGGCATTTTTCTTGCTTCATGCCTGTGATGCAGGTCTGCGCCGATCCGTTGCCGGGGCAGGTCATATCCGCTATCCAGTGCGCAAAGAACTGAAGGGGTTTTTATCATGGTCGACGCTGCCGCCACCGAGCCGCGCCTTACCGGAAGTGTTCCGCTCTACAAGAATGTGGAGCCGCTCAACCGTCAAAAGCATGCCAATTATGGGGTCAATACGGTCTCCGCGCCGTTCAACTTCCTGAAAGATTGGCATTTCGTGCCAGCCATCAGTGCCGAATTTTCGTTCGCCTGTGGCAGCTATCCGATCATCTTCCTCGGCGAAAAGAAAATGCCGATCCTGGTGATGGGCCTGCGTCAGGGTTCGAACGTCTTTGTCTCTGAAGACGGCCAGTTCGACACCGAGCACTACATTCCGGCCTATGTCCGTCGCTACCCGTTCGTCAGCGCGGCCAATCCGAACGATCAGCCGTCCACGGTCTGTGTGGACCTGGACGCCGAGTTTGTCGTCACCGAAAACGCCGAGCGTCCCTTCTTCGACGACAAGGGCGAGCCGACCGAATACACCCGCCAGGCCATCGACTTCGTGTCGGCCTTTGAAAACGACGCGCGTCAGACGGAAGCGTTTGTCGAGCGTCTGATCGCGTTGGACCTGCTCGAGCAGAAAGACGTGAAGGTTGCCAATCCGCAGGATCCGGAAAACCCGGTCACCGTGGCGGAATACTGGGGTGTGTCTGCCGAAAAGTTTGACGCCCTTCCGGCTGACAAGCTGAAGGAAATGCAGGGCAATGGCGATCTTGGTGCGATCATCTCGCACATCATTTCGCTGCAGCGTTGGGAGCGTGTCCTGCGCCGGACGTCGAATGTGGCGACTGCCAAGATGCCGTCCAAGGCCTGATCCTTACACTGACCCGATTTGCGAACGGCCGTGCCAGATTGGTGCGGCCGTTTTCATTTGTGATCACGGTTGTGGGAGTGAGGTTCGCCCCGAGCGGAAAAGCGACTATATCCTCCCCGGACAGGCCGAGCCTGGCGGATTTCAACGAGGTGGATGAATGCGTGTTCTGACCGGGCTGCTTGCCCTGATCGCCCTGACCGGCCTGGCCTTCCACGCCCCTGCGCTTGCCCAGTCCCCGTGGGCGAGCGGTGAGACCATCATCGAGGCCGATCTCGTGTCCGAGCGCGCGGTAGTCGCTCCCGGCGACAGTTTCCATATCGGTCTCCACCAGATCATGCCGGAGGGATGGCACACCTATTGGCGCAATCCGGGCGATAACGGTCTGCCCGTCGAGATCGACTGGGACCTGCCGGATGGTGTCGAGGTCGGAGATATTGTGTGGCCCGCCCCGATCACGCTGCCACTCACCGACACGATCATGGATTACGGCTACAAGGATGAGCTCGTCCTGCCGATGCCGGTCACCGTCGCCGACGGGTTTGCCGGTGAGACGATCGAGTTGCGCGCCGACGCCACCTGGCTGGTCTGTGACACCATCTGTGTGCCTGAGGACCGCGAATTGTCGCTGACCCTGCCGGTCGGCGCGCAGGCAGAACAGGACGACGCCGGATACTGGTATATTCGCGGCGCGCTTGAAAGCGAGCCACAGACCGATCCGGCGGTCACCGCCCAGTTCGCCATCGAGGGCGGGCGGGTGATCCTTGAGCTGTCCGGCGGGGCCTTCGGCGACCCGGCGACGATTTCGGATTTGCGCTTCTTTCCCTACAAGACCGGCGTGATCCGCAATGCCGGTTTGCAGACCGTCGAGGCGGGTGCCGGCACCACATTGGTCCTGCTGGAGCCCGGCTATGCATCGGCCAGCGCTGGAAACGAGGTCCAGGGCGGTGTTGTCACCTGGCAGGGAGCGAACGGGACCGGACTGCAGTCGGTGGCGATCGAGGCACAGCCCGGAGCGGGCGGCTATGACCTGGCGCCCGTGGCCGGCGCACCTTCCCCGCAATCCATGTCGGGCGGTATTTTCGGATTGGTCCTGCTGGCCTTTGGTGGCGGGCTGATCCTCAATCTGATGCCGTGCGTGTTCCCGGTCCTGTCGATCAAGGTGCTCAAATTTGTCCAGGCGGCCCATGCCGATGCCGGGGCCGTGCGGCGCCAGGGCGCTTTCTTCCTGGCCGGCGTTTTGATCAGCTTTGTCGGCTTGGCCGGCATGCTGGTGATCCTGCGCGAGGTCGGCCTGCCGGTCGGCTGGGGATTCCAGCTGCAGATGCCGATTGTGGTCGCCAGCCTTGCCTTGCTGCTGTTTGCCATCGGCCTGAACCTGCTCGGTGCATTTGAGGTCGGAACCCGGCTGATGGGGCTCGGCGCCGGGCTGGCTGACAAACCCGGCTGGAAGGGCGCTTTCTTTACCGGCGTGCTCGCCGTTGTGGTCGCCGCGCCATGTGTTGGTCCGCTGGCGGCCGGGGCGCTGGGGCTGGCCCTGACCCAGCCGGCGCCGGTCGTGCTGTTGGTCGCCGCGGCCATGGGGCTGGGCCTGGCTGCACCCTTCGTGGTGCTGTCGCTTTCGCCGGGACTGCTGCGTTATCTGCCCAAGCCGGGCGCGTGGATGGTGACATTCCGCCAGTTCCTCGCCTTCCCGATGTTCGCATCGGTTGTCTGGCTGGCCTGGGTGCTGTCGATCCAGTCCGGTCCGACCGGCCTGTTGCTGCTGGGTGCCGCTATGCTGGCGCTGTCCTTTGCGGTTTGGGCGCATGGCCTGGGTGGGCGCGCCTGGAGCATGGTGGCCGTTGTCGGCGTGGTGCTCGGGATTGCCAGCGTGGTGATGATCGCCCGCCTGCCGGCCACCACAAGCACCCAGAGCCTGTCAGCGCGCGAAGAGGCCTGGTCACGGGCCCGCGTTTCCGAACTGCAGGGCATGGGACAGGCTGTATTCGTTGACGTCACGGCAGCCTGGTGCGTGACCTGTCAGATCAACAAGCTGACCGTGCTGAACAGCGAGCCGGTCGAGGCGGCGTTTGAGCGCTTTGGTGTCGCCAGCCTGCGGGCCGACTGGACCAATCGCGACGAAACCATCGCCGCCCTGATCAGCGAGCATGGTCAGGCCGGGGTGCCACTCTACCTGCTCTATCCCGCATCGGGGGGCGCTCCGCGTGTCCTGCCGACTGTGCTCACCACTGGCGGCTTTATCGACCAGCTGGAGTGGGCGGCTGACAATTAGGACCGTCGGCTCAACCGCCTGAAACAGCCGGACAGCTGGCGGGCAGGTTGATATTGTCGAGGTCAGCATCGCTGTCGACTGCCGGGGCGATTTCGCTGGCATCGGCCATCAGGTCTGCGAGATCGGTATAGATATGGGCCTGTTCGGCGGCTGTCTCGGCGGCATTGAGCGCGTCGAGGCGGGCGCTGGCATCGGCGGACATGCCGCGGAAGATGCAGCGCAGGTCCAGCGGGCCACCGGCCTCATCGATGCGTCGGCTCATCAGCAGGGCTTCCAGCGAAAACTGTTCCAGTTCGAAGGATAGCGGGTCTTCGATGTCGAGCGGTCGCGCCGGCGCCGCCGGGCGCTGGGCCGCTTCGCGTGCGCGGGCCCGGGCCGTTTCTCCGATCGCCTCGGCGAAGGCCGCGAACTCGCTTCCGGGACCGGCTTGGGCAGGTGAGGAGGCAAGCGTTGAAGCGGCGAGGACGGCAAACAGGACGGATTTCATCGGTAACTCCCAAGGCGGTGCCGATGCTTCTAGCACTAACGCCTTGATTTCCGGTGAATCGACCGGCATCTCCCCTGTCGGTATGCGTGCGCGGGTTCACAGGGCCTGCGTGCTGGTTGAAAACACCGCCTGATCCGGACCGTCGCGCCACAGCGCGAGGGTCCAAAACACGGAGACTGTGATGAGCGCCAAGAAACCCTTCCGACCCAAGGCTCGCCGTCCGCGTGGTTTTGAAGACCGCAGCGGGTCTGTCCTTCGGGTCGAGCGCCATCTCGTGGAAACCGCCAGCCGGGTCTATGATGATTGGGGTTTCGAGCCCCTGCAGACCTCGGCTTTTGAATACGCCGATGCGCTCGGCAAGTTCCTGCCGGATGAAGAACGTCCCAATGAAGGCGTGTTTGCGCTGGAAGATGATGACGGGCAGTGGCTGTCACTGCGCTATGATCACACAGCTCCGCTGGCCCGTTTCGTGGCGGAAAACTTCCAGGACCTCAACAAGCCCTATCGCCGCTACCAGGCGGGCGATGTCTGGCGCAACGAAAAGCCCGGTCCGGGCCGCTTCCGCCAGTTCGTCCAGTGCGATGCCGACACGGTCGGTGCGGCGAGCGCCTCGGCCGACGCCGAGATGATTGCGCTGGCCGCCGATGTCATGCGGGCCGTGGGCCTGGCAAATGGTGATTATGTGGTCCGGGTCAATGACCGGCGCATCCTGGACGGTGTGCTGGAGACCATTGGCGCCGCCGACCCGGAACGCCGCATGCGTGTCCTGCGCGCTGCCGACAAGCTGGATCGGCTCGGACGCGACGGTGTCGCCCTGTTGCTGGGCAATGGTCGCAAGGATGAGTCCGGTGACTTCACGGAAGGTGCCGGGCTGGACACCGCCGGCATCGACACGGTGCTGGGCTTTCTCGATGCAGGCGGCGGCAGTCGCAGTGACGTCATCGCCCGCCTCGAGCCCCTGATCGGGACCTCGCAGACCGGCAAGGCCGGTCTGGCGGCGCTGTCCGAGATCGATGCCGTGCTGACCGCAATCGGCGTCGATGTTGATCGGGCCCTGTTCGATCCCTCTGTCGTGCGCGGCCTTGGCTATTATACCGGACCGGTTTTCGAGGCGGAGCTGCTGGCCCAGGCGACCTATGAGGACGGGTCTCCGATCCAATTCGGTTCGGTCGGCGGCGGTGGTCGGTATGACGATCTGGTCTCGCGCTTTACCGGTCAGGCTGTGCCCGCGACCGGGTTCTCATTCGGGGTCAGCCGTTTCGCGGCGGCCCTGTCGGCCTTGGGGCTGCCCGGTGCGGTGCATGAGAAACCGTTGGTGCTGGTGGTGGCGAGCGAGAAGGACCGTTCAGCGGACTATCTCGCTATGGCCCGCGAACTGCGGGCGGCCGGATTCCGGGCCGAGGCCTTTGTCGGGTCCGGCAATATGGGCAAACAGATGAAATATGCGGACCGCCGGGGAGCGGTCGCCGCGGTGATTGTCGGGTCAAACGAGCGCGAGGAAGGGCTGGTCACGATCAAGGATCTCAAGCTTGGCGCGCGATTGGCCGCTGATATCAGCGACAACAAGCAGTGGCGCGAGGAGCAGCCGGCCCAGGAGACCGTGTCCCGGGATGGCTGGATCGCGGCGGTATCGGCTGTCGCGCAACGCAACAAGTAGTCACGAAAAGTCGAAGCGGAAGCGCAGCTTATCCCCCAGCGCCAGGATTATGGGGGTTGACGTAACCAGGCGGTCACGTCAACGTCCTGATCGGACCGGGCCTGACCGCTCTGTCCTTTTGGCGTTTCGGGGAGGAGACGCCCTTTATCGACCAACCGTTATCTCGGGGCTGGCCTTTGCCAGCCCCTTTTTTTGTCCGGCGACAGGTATCTGTCCGGTGCCGGCTATCTGTCCGGTTCCGGACGGCGGGTGGCATGAAAAAAGGCGGACCGGCATGAGCCAGCCCGCCTGTTCTCCGGAACACCGACGCGAGGTCAGTCGTTTTCAGTGTCGTCCGTGGTGCGGCGTTCGATGATGACGACGCGTTCGCCACCATCCATCTCGATCACCTGACGGCTGTCACCGCGCTGGATCCGCTCGACGCGGGCGTGTCGCCGCATTTCGCGACCCTCGGAGTCCGCATCGATGTGGCCACCGGCCAGTCGATCGACCTCAAGGCGATTCAGCCATTCGATCAGCTCGTCGCCGGTCTGCTCCTCACCATCGACCCAGACACGCTGGCGACCATCGATTTCCTCGATGCGCAGCTCGGCAGCGCCAGTATCGCCCATCACTTGTTGCAGGCGTTCGACATCTGCGTGGCGGCTTTCTTCATGGCCGCGCAGGACCTCGACACGAGCGCGGGCCACGTCGTGTTCCGCCCGGGCCATGTCGCGGGCGGCTCGCCGGATTTCGACCCGGGCGCGGCGCCGCTCGCCTTCGAGTTCGGCATGGGCGCCGCGCATCTCGCGACGCACTTCCTGCATCGCTTCGCGGATTTCCTCGCGGGCATTGTCCAGTTCGGCGCGGACTTCGGCTCGCTCCTCGTCGCTCAACTCATCCCAGTCACCGGAGTGGATGACGTGATGATCGTCGAGCCCGGCGAGCGCCTGTTCGAGGGACTGCAGGACGGTGGCCTCGATATCGGCACCATCCACATCAATCACCATCCGGGCGATATGGTTTTCCATGCGGGCCAGATGTTCGGCCCGCTCGGCCATGTGAACCTCGAATTCGCGACCCATGCGGGCATGATGGCCCTCGATTACCCGGACTTCATCGCCATCGATGATGACGACGCTGTGCGGGGCGGTTTCCACCACCTCGCCGTCGACTGTCACCACGCCGTCATTGATCTCGATCTGCTGGCCATCGACATTGATGACCGATCGTTCGCCGTCGCGGTCGACATGGATGGTCCGGTCGCCATTGGCGCCGCGTACCTCGACCACCTGGCCATCCTCGCTGACAACCATGGCGTCGTGGCCACCGGCCACATGAATACGGGTCTGGTGCGCGCCACTATCGTCATCGAGCGCGAAAGCCGCTGCGCCGGTCACGGCGAGCGCGGCACCTGCCATCAGAATTCGTTTCATTGCATCAATCCCTCTGCGATGTGACGGCAGGCTGAACGGGCCAGCCTTACGGGGCCCATGATCCGCGCTAAATTATTTGTCACCTATTCAGCCTGCCGCGCCCGCATCTTGCGGACAAGCTCGACCGGGCATCCGGTCATACAACCAATCTGTTGTGTCCCGAGGAGGCCGAGCAGCCCGCTTGGTGTGAGCCCTTGGGCAGCCCCCGGACTTGCCAGCCTCCTGCCCGATCCGCATTCTCCCGGTCTCGAACCGGGGACAGAAGGCAGATCATGGACCGACGACGCGTTTTGCAATCAGGTATTGCCGCCTCCCTGGCGGCGATGTTCGGACCGTCTGCCGGCGCGCTAGCGCGGGATGCCATCGAGCGGCCCCTGGCGGACCGTGTCGGCGACATGTTGCTGATGGGATTCATCGGTTCGCACAGCGAGACCGAGGGGGCCGACATCATCGATGCCCATCTGGCGGCCAACCGGATCGGCGGCGTTCTCTTCCTGCGCCACAATGTGCGTTCGCGTGAAGGCGCGGAGGGGTCCGCGGCCCGGTTCCGTGCCACAAGCCCGTCCTCCTGGATGGCGATCGATCAGGAGGGCGGCCTGGTCCAGCGCCTGTCGCGCGATCTGGGATACACCCATATCCCGCGCGCCATGCAGGTGGCCGAAGCGCGCTCGCCTGAGGATGCGGGCGAGCTCTACCGGCTCGGTGCGGCGGAATTTCGCGAGGCGGGCTTCAACATGAACCTCGCCCCGGTCGCCGACCTGCACGATCCCGACAATGCGGTGATCGGCCGGCACGGCCGCGCCTATGGCACGGATGGCGAAACCATCGCGGCTTATGCTGGTGCCTTCATTGACGCTTTCGAGGCCTCTGGCATCGCCTGTGCGATCAAGCACTTCCCCGGGCATGGCCGGTCGCGAGGCGACAGTCATGACGGCTTTGTCGACATTTCGGACAGCTGGAGCGAGGCCGAGTTGGCGCCTTTCCGTCAGCTGATCGAGCAGGGCCAGGCGCATGTGATGATGGGGGGGCATCTGACCAACCGCCAGCTCGACCCGACCGGCGCGCCGGTGACATTTTCGGCCCCGGTGCTGGAAGGCTTGTTGCGCGAGCAACTCGGTTTCACCGGCGTGATGATGACCGATGATCTCGACATGGGCGCCATTCGCAACAATTACAGCCAGCACGAGGCCGTGATCAGCGCCATCGAGGCCGGCAATGACATGATCATGCTGTCCAATTCCGCCGCGCCCGACGCCGAACTCCCGCAGCGGATTGTCGGCTGGGTCGAGGCCGCCATCAGAGAGGGACGCCTGACCGAACACCGGATCAACCAGTCGGTCGCACGGCTGGCCGTACTGAAGGCCCGTGTCGGGCTCTAGTTGGCGGTGCCTGTAAGGGCTTCCAACAGGATTTGCTGTGCCAGCTGACCGGCAATGTCGGAGCGGTCGCGATTGAGGTGAACGATGACGGTCGCATCCTGGCTCAAGAGCCGGATGGCAATCGTGCCGTAGCCGGCGATCGAGCCGCCATGGGTGACCGCTGTGAAGCCCAACGGGTGTTCCACATAGGTCGGGCCCAGCGCTCGATAGCGCCCGTCGCCCCGATCATGCAGGTCCGACATCATGGATGCGCCGATCGGGTGCAGGCGCCCGTCGTCGTCAAAAAGTGCGGCCAGGAAGTCTGCCAGCTCGTCGGCGGTCGTGAAGATGCCGCCATCGGGGCCGTTGTTTTCGAGCAATTCGAATGCGTCCTGTTCGGGATCCAGCTCGCTGCCATAGCCGTGAATCCGGTCAGCCGGATCAAACTGTATGTTGTATCCAGTGGCCGAGAGACCGAGCGGCTCGAAGACCAGTTCCCGGTAGAGCGCATCGATTGATTGACCGGTCACAGCCTCGGCGGCCAGGGCCAGATACTGGTAGTTCGTGTTGGAGTAGGCATGGTCTGTGCCAGGCGGGAAATCGGCGGCCGCGCCGCGGATGTGGGCCAGCGTCCGTTCGGGCGTGTTGCCGTCCACAGTGTTTACATGGGCGAACCAGCCATCGTCATAATAGTCGGGAATGCCACTCGTGTGGTTGAGGAGTTGGCGGATCGTGGCTTGATCTGCGTTCGCGATGTCCTCCAGCCAGTGGGCCTCAACGACATCAGCAAGTTTCATGTCCAGGGACAGCTCACCGTTCAGGATCAGCTGATGGATCACGGCGGCGGTATGTAGTTTTCCGACACTCGCTGCGCGCATCAAATGCGTCGTCTGCATGGCAAGCCCGGTCTCGCGGTTTGCCACGCCACGCGCAATGGTCATGCGACTGCCCTCAATGTCCAGCAGGACTATTGCGCCGGGAATGTCGTTTTCTGCCAGTGCCGCGTCGATCCTCGCAATGATCAGGTCGCTGCCAGTTGTGGCTGCGTCGGATGGTTCGGGGTTCGCGCAGCCGACGAGGAACGCCGCCAGCATGGCAGCCCGGATTACATGAATGACGCTTGGCACCACAGGTCTCCTGATCAATGGAGGAAAACCCTATCGCAGCCGGGCAAACTTTATCCGGCGAATTCTGTTCTTGAAGTGGCGAATTTCGCCACATAGGGTCGCCATATGGATATCGACGCCTTCGACCGGGCCTTGCTTTCAGTTGTGCAGGAGGACAATCGCCTTCCCAACCGGGTGATAGCGGAGCGCGTCAACCTGTCTGAAACGGCTGTCCGTCGCCGACTGGATCGCCTGCGGGCTTCAGGGTTGATCCGCGGTGATGTCGCGCTTCTGGATCAGGACGCGTTGGGACAGACCCTGATTGTGTCGGTTGTTTTCGGAGAAGACACGCCATCGAACCATTTCGAGTTTCGTACCCGGATGATGGCGGAACGCTGTGTGACGCAATGCTATTCCATCGCCGGGGAGGTGGACTTCATCATTCATGTCCATGCCAGCAGCCTGCGCGACTTCGAGGTTTGGGCGGAGCAGCACCTGCTCGGCGATCCGGGCATTCGGCGATACGAGACGTCCGTCGTCTTCACCACGCACAAATTCTCCACCGCCATCCCGGTCCCGAACCGGGCCTGACTACCGGGTACTGCGCGCCCGGCGGAGGACATTCCTCTGGCGCAGGAATACCAGCAAGCCGATCAGCACGAAGTACTGGAGGAATGTCGAATAGTCGAAAACGGTTTCCGGCGTCGTGGCGGTAAAGGGCAACAATATCCAGTCCAGCTGGGCCAGTCCGCCGCCGGCAATAATGACCCACAAGGCTTCGGCGCGACGCAGCAGCAACAGGCCTGTCGCGGCAAGACTCAGCGCGTAACCCGTGGTGTAGATCACGTCCTGCCACAGCGCCATTTGCGGCAACCAGGATTGATACACGTCGGGCAGGGACTCGAGCGACAAATAGCCAAACCGGTATCCGAGGCTGTAGACGACCCCGTAGGTATACTGGTGAACCGCATACAGCAGGGCGATGACGGTAATCCAGTAGGCTATGCGATTGATCATGAACGCTCTTTCGGCAATGGCGGGCGCCAGGAAGTGAAGGCTCTGTCCGTGCCCGGCGCCCTGCTGTGATGCAGGCCGCCCGGTGGCACGGAAACGGACAGGCGTGAGGCCGAACTACTCGCTGGCGTCATGAGCTCCCCGTAGATGGGTGTCCAGGAAGCCCAGATAGGCCTCTGACGCGGTGATGCGGTTTTCGCGGCGGCGGAAACCGTGCCCTTCATCCGGGAAGAGGACGTATTCGACCGGCACGCCATTGGCTCGGACGGCCTCGACCAGCTCGTCGCTCTCGACCTGCAGCACGCGCGGATCATTGGCGCCCTGGATGACCAGCATCGGGCGGATCACATTCTCGGCGTGGAAGAGCGGGGAGATGGCGTGGTGACGCTCGCCATCGGTCGCCGGATCGCCCATCTCGTCATAAAGGGCTTCGCGGAAGCTTTCCCACCAGGGCGGGATCGAGGCCAGTGTCCGCTCCCAGTTGGTGACGCCGAAGATATTGATGCCGACCTCGAAGGCTTCCGGATGGAAGGTGAGGGCGGCGGCGGTCATGTAGCCGCCATAGGAGCCGCCGATCACACCGACCTCGTCGGCATTGACCCAGTCTTGTGTTCGCAGCCAGTCACCGGCGGCGACGATGTCGCGCAGGTCGTCCTCGCCATGACGGCGGTCATCCATGTGGAAGAAGGTTTTTCCATAGCCCGACGAGCCGCGATTATTGGCCGCGTAGACGGCATAGCCATGATTGACCAGGTGCTGGATCGTGGCGGAATAGCCGATCCGGCTCTGACCGCCCGGGCCACCATGGACCCAGACCAGGGCCGGGACCGGATTGTCGGCGCTGGCCCCGTGCGGACGATAGAGAATGCCGGGAATTTCCAGCCCGTCAAAGCTTTCGAAGCGGACCACTTGCGCGTCGACCATCTCGGCCTCGGTAATGGCCGGGTTGAGGGCATTGGTCAGCTGGGCGTGGTCCTGGCTGTCCAGGTCAACGACATGGAGATTGGACGGCGAGGTGGCCGAATTGATCAGGAAGGCGATCCGGCTCTCATCGCGCGAGAAACGGACCGAGTTGATGTCACCGGCGGGCAGCTCGGGCAGGGCCAGCGTGTCGCCGCTCGTTGTGTCCTGGATGGTCACTTCGGTGCGGGCATCGGCATTGATGCCGGAGACCCGGTAACGGCCACTATCGGAATAGATCACGAACTGGACGTCCCAGTCGGCCTCGATCAGCGGTGCTGTGGTGCTGTCGGTCAGATCATAGGTCCAGGCCTGGTTAAACTCGCCATGCTCGTCGGTGGCATAGACCAGTTGCGTGCTGTCCGGCGTGAAGGTGTAAACATTGTGGGCGATATTGCCCTCATGGGCCGTGATCACGCTGGGCTCGGTCTCGCCCGAGGCGAGGTCGAGCAGCAGGATGTCGCTGTCGGCTGACGTACGGTTGCGGACCAGCGCCAGCCAGCGGCCATCGGGGCTGACATCGCCGATCTGCAGCGCGTCGCTGTTCTCGAACACGACGCCACTCTCATAGCTCAGCGTGTCATAGGCGTAGATGTCCATCGCCGACTGGTCGCGCTCATTGGTCATCACCCACATGTCATTGCCATCGGGTGACCAGCCGAGAAATTGCGCCCGGACTTCTTCGCCCGGCGTGATGTCGTTGAGCCGGCCATCCAGCTCGCGCACGAAGATGTGGGAGATCTCATTGCCGCCGCTGTCGGCGGTCACCACGGCGCGGTCATCGGTCGGGAACCAGGACACGGCGAAGGTGGCGTCTGTTTCGGAGGAGGTCAGCGCGTCCCGGTCGCCGGTGTCGGGGTCGACAGCATAGGCATTGAACACGCCGGTCTCGTCCGAGGAGATCAGGATGCGGCTGTCATCGCCTGACCAAGCGAAGCCGGATGAAGAGGCCATGCCGAAACTGGTGGTCTGGTGGAAGGTGGCGGCGTCATGGCGGACAGCGGCTTCAGCTGCGGCCGGCAGCGTCTCGGCGGTTTCGGTGCCGGTCCCGGCCGGCTGGCAGGCGGCCAGAAGGCCGGCCAAGGCCAGGCCCGTGCTCACGGTTGTACGTTTCATGTCGATCCCCCACGGCAAATTGCTGCCGCGACCATAGCGCGGAGAGGGGGCCGTGTCGCAAGGCAAATGGAATATGTCCCTCGCATGCCTTCCTTCTCCCTTCGGAGAAGGTGCCGCAAAGGGGCGGATGAGGGGGATTGGTTGTTCGGCACCGGGATTCACCCCTCACCCTGACCCTCTCCCAAGGGAGAGGGAACCTCGCCTGGAAACTAAAAGAAAAGGGCCGCCCCATCGGGACGGCCCTTTCCATTGTTTGGTCAGGTGACCGGCATGATTACATCATGCCGCCCCCGCAGACCGGCATGCCGGTCTGCTCACCTTTCGATGATGGGCGGCTTTATGATGTTTGCTACATCATGCCGCCCATGCCACCCATTCCGCCCCCGCCGTCCGGCTTGCCGGACGGCTCACTTTTGATGGATGGGCGGATTCATGGGGGCATGGCCAAAAGAAAAGGACCGCCCCATCGGGACGGCCCTTTCCTTTGTTCGGTCAGGTGACCGGCATGATTACATCATGCCGCCCATGCCACCCATTCCGCCCATGCCACCCATGTCAGGCATGCCGCCACCGGCGCCTTCTTCCTTCGGGGCGTCAGCCACGGCAGCTTCCGTGGTGATCAGCAGGGAAGCGACGGAGGCCGCGTCCTGCAGGGCCGTGCGGACAACCTTGGCCGGGTCGATCACACCGAAGGCGAGCATGTCGCCATACTCTTCGGTCTGGGCGTTGAAGCCGAAGGTCGCGGACGCGTTTTCCATGACCTTGCCGACTACGATCGAGCCTTCGACACCGGAATTGGTGGCGATCTGACGGATCGGGGACTGCAGGGCGCGGGCCACGATGGCGATGCCTTGCGTCTGGTCAGCATTGTCGCCTTCCAGGCCGGCCAGCTTGGCGGAGGCCTTCAGGAGGGCAACGCCGCCGCCCGGGACAATGCCTTCTTCAACCGCAGCGCGGGTGGCATTGAGGGCGTCGTCGACGCGGTCCTTCTTCTCTTTCACTTCGATCTCGGTGGCGCCGCCAACCTTGATCACGGCCACACCGCCGGCCAGCTTGGCCAGACGTTCCTGCAGCTTCTCACGGTCGTAATCGGAGGTGGTTTCCTCGGACTGGCGACGGATTTGCGTGACGCGGGCTTCGATCTGGGCCTTGTCGCCGACACCGTCGACGATCGTGGTGTCGTCCTTGGTGATGTTGACGCGCTTGGCCGAGCCGAGCATGTCCAGTGTGACGGTTTCCAGCTTGATGCCGAGGTCCTCGGAGATGACCTGGCCGCCGGTCAGGATGGCGAGGTCTTCCAGCATCGCCTTGCGGCGATCGCCGAAGCCCGGAGCCTTGACGGCAGCAATCTTCAGGCCGCCACGCAGCTTGTTGACCACGAGGGTGGCCAGCGCTTCGCCTTCAACGTCTTCGGCGATGATCAGCAGCGGACGCGAGGACTGAACGACAGCTTCCAGGATCGGCAGCATCGGCTGCAGCGAGGTCAGCTTCTTTTCGAAGAGCAGGATGTAGGGCTCTTCCATCTCGACCTGCATCTTGTCAGCGTCGGTGATGAAGTAAGGCGACAGGTAGCCGCGGTCGAACTGCATGCCTTCTACGACATCGAGTTCGGTTTCCAGGGACTTGGCTTCCTCGACGGTGATGACACCCTCTTTGCCGACCTTGTCCATGGCCTTGGCGATCATTTCGCCAATATCGCTCGCGCCGTTGGCAGAGATGGTGCCGACCTGGGCCACTTCACCGGAGTCCTTGACCGGGGTGGAGCTGGCCTTGATGTCGTCCATGACGATGGCGACGGCCTTGTCGATACCGCGCTTGAGGTCCATCGGGTTCATGCCGGCGGCAACCGACTTCATGCCTTCGCGGACGATCGACTGGGCCAGGACCGTGGCGGTCGTGGTGCCGTCGCCGGCGACGTCATTGGTCTTGGAAGCGACCTCGCGCAGCATCTGCGCGCCCATGTTCTCGAACTTGTCAGCCAGTTCGATTTCCTTGGCGACGGAGACGCCGTCCTTGGTGGTGCGCGGCGCGCCGAAGGATTTCTCGATGACCACGTTGCGGCCCTTGGGACCGAGCGTGACCTTGACAGCATTGGCGAGGATGTCGACGCCGCGCAGCATGCGTTCACGCGCGTCGGAGCCGAAAAGTACGTCTTTGGCAGCCATTGGATTATATCCGTTCTTCTAGCTTGAGAGGGGTGTTCGGATCGGGTGTGCGGCTTACGCCATCACGCCGAGAATGTCGGACTCTTTCATGATCAGCAGCTCGACACCGTCAACGGTGACTTCGGTGCCGGACCATTTGCCGAACAGGATGCGGTCGCCGGCCTTGACGTCGAGCGGACGCACCGAGCCGTCTTCCTTGATCGCGCCGCCGCCGATGGCGACAACTTCGCCTTCTTGCGGCTTTTCCTTGGCCGTATCCGGGATGATGATCCCGCCCTTGGTCGTGGACTCTTCTTCGACGCGCTTTACCAGCACGCGATCGTGCAGAGGACGAAAAGTCATCTTGATCTATCTCCAAACAGAGGACTGAAGGTTTCTCGCATCCGGAGGGGCTCGTTGGCACTCACCCCAGCCGACTGCTAACAGCGGCGGAGATAGGAGGCGCAGCGCGACACGTCAAGAGGTCGGGAATGCATTTGCAGCGCGACGGAATGCCTGTCAGCCTGCGTTCATCTTGCGAAAGATAAATCCGGCCATTGCCATGCCAGTCATATAAATCGATATGATAGGCATTGAGCTGCGTTACCGAGAGGGAAACACCATGAGACTCCGCCCAACCATGCTTCGTACTACCGTTCTGACCGTCGCGGCCCTGTCCATGGCCGCCTGTACGACAACCGACCCCTATACCGGCGAGACCCGGGCCAACAATACCGGCCGGGGTGTCCTGCTGGGCGCCGCCGCCGGCGCGGCTTTGGGTTACCTCACCAATACCAATGACAGCCAGGAGGGCCGGACCAACGCCCTGATCGGTGCCGGTATCGGCGCGCTCGCCGGTGGTGCCATCGGCAATTACATGGACCGCCAGGAAGCGGCCATGCGCGAAGCCCTGTCCGACACTGGCGTCGGCGTGCGCCGCGAAGGCAATGACCTGCGCCTGATCATGCCGGGGGATGTCACCTTCGCCACCAACTCCGCCGACATCCAGGGCCAGTTCTACGGCATCCTCAGCGATGTCTCGACGGTGCTGAACCGCTATCCGGCGACCTATGTCGACATTGTCGGTCACGCCGACTCGGTCGGCGCTGCCGAATACAACCAGCAGCTTTCCGAGCGCCGGGCCCTGTCTGTGGGCAATTATCTGATCTCACAGGGCGTTCTGCGCGACCGTTTCTACATCGCCGGCATGGGCGAGCGGTCGCCGATCGCGTCTAATGACACGCCGTCCGGCCGACAGCAGAATCGCCGCGTGGAAATCCTGATCCGGCCGCACGCCTCGTCCTGATCGGGCCGGATTTCCTGCAGTTTAAAGAGCGGCCCGCCGGATCGGTGGGCCGCTTTAATTTATGCATGGCCTTGAAATACAATTGGTTAGGTCGGATCAGAGGGGGTGTGGTTTACCTTCGTTAACCAAACGACAACTGGTCACGACGCAGCTTAACCTGCAAGCACACCTGACGACCCGCTGATTCGAAGGCCCGACATGCCCCGTGCATCCGACATTCTGATTCTCCTGACCTACATCACCATCGCCGGTGTGGCGGCCATCGGATTCGAGTTCTTCGGACTGATGCCGACGCTCAATGCCTGGATGATGGGCGCGATCGTTTTCATTGTGGCGGGCATGGCGCATTCCGCTGCGGCCCGCGGCCAGGAACGCCGCGAACTTGAAACCGAGATCCATGAGCTCAAGGCGGCCAATCTCGCCCTGGCCGAGGAATTCGAGGCCGCCCAGGCCCGGATCGACGAGATTGCCGACGAATTGCGTACCGAGTCAGTCGAGCGCGACAACGCGCTGGTCAATGAGGTCAAGGTGCTGGAAGACCTGGTCCGGCGGGTTGGCCCGAATGGCGTGCAGACCCGGCCGGACAGCGCGACAACCGTCAGCACCTCCCGTACCGATATCGATACCGTCCGCGAAGCGCTCGCCGCCAACCGGGTCGACCTCTATCTGCAGCCGGTCGTCACCCTGCCGCAGCGCCGCACGGCCTTCTACGAGAGCTATACCCGCCTGCGCGACGCGACCGGACTTGTCCTTGCGCCGGGTGCCTTCATGGCCGCGGCCGAAGAGGCGGGCCTGATGGCCGAGGTGGACAATCTCCTGCTCTTCCGCTGCGTGCAGATCGTCCGTCGCCTGACCGGCCAGGACCGAAAGGTGGCGATCTTCTGCAATGTTTCGCTGAATTCCCTGTCGGACGAGACCTTCTTCCCGGAGTTTCTCGACTTCATCCGCCAGAACAAGGACTTGTCGGGTTCACTCATTTTCGAGATTTCCCAGCAGGCCTTCGAGGAACGCGACGCTATCGCCGCCCGCAACATGGCGCGGATGGCGGATTTCGGTTTCCGCTTCTCCATCGACCAGATCGCCCATGTCGAACTGGACCTGACCGAAATGGAGCGGGCCGGTGTCCGCTTCGCCAAGATCGGCGGTCGTCGCCTGCTCGACGCGATCGACAATTACGAGTCGATTGCCGGCTACGAGGCCGGGGCCATTGCCACAGAGGACCTCGCCGGACTGTTCGGGCGGCACGGGATCGAGTTGATTGTCGACAAGATCGAGGATGAGTCGACGGTGGTTGAGGTTCTGGAGATGGATGTTGCCTACGGGCAGGGCCATTTGTTCGGCGAACCCCGGCCGGTACGTGACGACATGCTGGAAACCACGCCGCGCGACCCGGGCAATAATGTCATCCAGATGACGGCCTGATGGCAACGCCGCATTGACCGTCCCGCACGAGCCTGCTTCAAGCGCTCCATGCTTCCAGAACTCGCCACACTCGGCCCGCTCCGCGATCGCTATGACACCCTTTATTGCGATGTCTGGGGTGTTATCCGCGACGGAACCGACCTGCTGCCCGATGCCGTCGATGCGCTGACACGCTTCCGCGACAGTGGCGGGCGCGTTTGCCTGGTCTCCAATTCACCGCGACGCAGCAGCTCCCTGGCGCACTTTCTCGCGGATATGGGTCTGCCGGACCGCGCGACCGATGCCATCGTGACCTCCGGAGACGCCATTCGCGAGGAACTGACCAAGCGCTGCCCTGGCCGGGCCTTCAACATAGGTCCGGCGCGCGATGGCAGCCTGTATGAAGGCCTCGATCTTGAATTCACGGGCATCGAGGAGGCTGAGTTCATTTCCTGCACCGGCCCTGATGACTATCTTGACGGTCGACCGGAGGATTATGACGCGGTCCTGGCGCGGGCGTTGGAGCGCGGTCTGGACCTGGTCTGCGCCAATCCGGACATCGTGGTGCAGTCGGGCAGTCGATTGATCTATTGCGCCGGAGCCATAGCCCGGCACTACCGTCAGATGGGCGGGACCAGCGTCGTCGCCGGCAAACCGCACAGACCGATCTACCGGCTGGCAAAGTCGGCGCTGGAGGCGCGCGGGTTTACGGTGGCGCCGGACCGGGTGCTGGCCATTGGCGACGGACCGGAAACCGATGTCGAGGGGGCAAGCCGGGCTGGTGTCGACTGCCTGTTCATCGCCGACGGAATCCTTGCCGAAACGCTTGACGGCGGCCGCCTCGATGTCGAGACAGCCGCCGCCGCGCTGAAGGATTACGGTGTCGCCGCGCGTTATGTCGCGGACCGGCTCACCTGGTAGGCTCATCGCGGATCAATCGAACAGGGAGTCGATCGATCCCTGGTCGAGATCCGAAGCCGGTGCGGCATCGGCGAACATCGCGTCGATATCGTCCTGGCTGGTCTCCGGACCGCCGATCGCGGGGCCATTGAGCAGCAGCTCGCGGGCCCGCTTTTCCTCGGCAGTTTCCTCGGACACCTGATCGGCATCACGCACACCCATGACATCGGCAAAGCGGGACACGCGATCTTCCACGTGGCGCAGCGATGTGACGACCTTGGACACGCGCTGACCGGCGAGGTCCTGGAAGCTGCAAGCCTCGATGATGGTCATCATCCGGGCTTCGACACTGGCGCGATAGGCGTCATAGTCGGCTTCATCATCGCAGAGCACGGCTTCCGCCTCACTCATGATGGTTTCGGTCGCCTTTTCGGTATCCCCGACGACAGCCTCGAGTTCCTGGCCGGCAGAGGGGATGCGCGAGGTCTTGATATCGTTCGGCCTGAGGGCCGCGATCTCGTCACGGGTTCGCGAGATGTATTCCGCGATATAATTGAATTCCTGGCAGATCGACTGGTCGAGGGAGCTGAAGAACAGCTTCATCGTATCCGTCAGCTGGTGGGCCAGCTTGAGGACTTCCATGATCTGGGCATCCTGCAGGTCGCTCGCTTTCAGAGAGGCGAGTGACGTGCGGACTTGCGCGGCAACATTGGCGGCGGGCATGGGGCCCTCCTTCCTTTGCAGACTCAAACAAGGACTGGGCGGATCATCAGGCGACTAGAAGTCGCCGAGAACCGCTGACATCTTTGATTTGAGAGTTCCGGCGTTGAAGGGCTTCACGATGTAATTGTTTACACCGGCCCGTTTCGCCGCGACCACGTTCTCGGTCTTGGATTCTGCGGTTACCATGATGAAGGGCGTCGCCTTCATGCCTTCGTCGGCTCGAACCTTCTGCAAAAGCTCGTAGCCGGTCATCGGCTCCATGTTCCAGTCTGAAATTACCAGACCGTACTTGTTTTCCTGCATTTTCGCGAAGGCTTCCTGGCCATCGGCGGCCTCGTCCACATTCTCGAACCCAATCTGCTTGAGCAGGTTGCGAATAATGCGGATCATGGTTTTGTAGTCATCCACGACCAGGATCGGCATCGTCATCTCGACAGCCATGCTAAGTCTCCATCCACTCGGCGCGTTTACACAAGGACAGCTTGTTCCGCTGTCTTCAGCTAGGACCCTAGACATTCGCGGATAAAAATCGGTTAAAGCGGGTACAAAGATGGAGTCACCGATGTCGGACGTGCGCAGTATCGCCCTCGATGAAATGGAAATAGGTCTTTCCGCAGAAGCAGTTAGGACTGTTACTGAGGAAGATTTGGAAATGTTCGCAAAAGTGTCCGGGGACTATAATCCCGTGCATATGGACGAGGAATATGCCCGCGCGACGCCTTTTCGGGGACGAATTGCGCACGGCGCCCTGGTCGCATCCTACATTTCCGGCGTACTCGGAAACCAGCTGCCCGGACCGGGCGCGATCTTCCTCGGACTGAACATGCGCTTTTTCCACCCGACCCGCATTGGTGACGAGGTTCGCACCCGGGTCGAGGTCAAGTCAGTCGATCTCAAATCGCGCAAGGCGGTCATGGATTGCACCTGCCATGTCGGCGACAAGCTGACCATGCAGGCGGAAGCCGAGGTGATGGTCCGCAAGCGTCGCCGCAAGGCGGACGACTGATCCCGCATGAAGATCCTGCGAGGCCATAGCGGATTGCCTCGCGATGATCGCGGTGCGGTCATCGCCCTAGGCAATTTCGACGGGGTCCACATGGGCCACCGGCATGTGATCGCGCTGGCCAGCAGTCTGGCCAGGTCGCTCAAGGCGCCACTGGGGGCGGCCCTGTTCGACCCGCACCCGCGTCGCTTCTTTGCGCCGGACGCGCCGGCCTTTCGCCTGATGAGCGCGGCACGCCGCAACCGTATCCTGGACAGCCTCGGCGTCCGCCAGCTTCATGTTCTGCCTTTCTCGATGGACATGGCGAAGATGACGCCGGCGCAATTTGTCGGCGATGTTCTGGCGGATGGTCTGGGAATCGCCGGCATCGTCACCGGCGAGGACTTCCGTTTCGGAGCCGGACGGACCGGTGCCACCGACGACCTCGCCCGCCTGTGTGCCGAACACGATATCAAGACCGCTTTCGCCGAGCTGCATGGCAATGGCGCTGACAAGGTGTCGTCGACACGGATCCGCAAGTCCATCCATGATGGTGACATGCAGGCTGCCGCGACCTTGCTCGGATCGCCGTGGGTGGTTGAGGGAATTGTCCAGCGTGGCGACCAGCGTGGCCGGACCATCGGTTTTCCGACCGCCAACCTGACCCTTGGCGACTATGTAAGACCTGACTATGGCGTCTATGCCGTCCGTGTCGGCATTGAGGGCGACGCACCGTCGCTGGCCGGTGTCGCCAATATCGGCAAGCGGCCGACGGTGGATGGGGCGACCGAATTGCTGGAAGTCCACCTGCTGGACTGGTCCGGTGATCTTTACGGTCGCACCTTGGAAATCGAGTTCTTTGACCATCTGCGGTCGGAAAGGCGGTTTGACGGTCTCGACGCCCTGAAGGCGCAGATCGCCGAGGACGCCGCCGCGGCGCGCCGTGTGCTGAGCGCCCTGTCTGGACCGGCCTGACGGGCTCTGTTAAATGCGAGGCATGGTCTCGATGTCCCGGTTGATATGCCCGGCTGCGCCTGTCGCCGCCAACGCCTTCGGGCGAATTACCGGCCCGGGCCGCCGCGTTTGACGTGGGCGGTTCCGGGACATGTCCTGCCTTGAACCCATGACGACAGAAGACCGCAAGGATCCGATCCGATGACGGACACGCCCTCGAAGACTGGCGCGACAGACGCCGGTCGCGACTACAAAGACACGCTTTTCCTGCCCACCACCGAATTCCCGATGCGCGCCGGCCTGCCCAAACGCGAACCGGAGTGGCTGGAACGCTGGAACTCGCTTGACCTTTACAAGCGCATGCGCGCCGACAGCGCCGGCCGCGAGCGCTGGGTGCTGCATGACGGCCCGCCTTACGCCAATGGGCATATCCATATCGGCACCGGCATGAACAAGATTCTCAAGGACATGGTCGTCCGGTCCAAACAGATGGCGGGCTTTGACGCGCCCTATCGTCCAGGCTGGGACTGCCATGGCCTGCCGATCGAGTGGAAGGTCGAACAGAATTTCCGCGCCAAGGGCCGCAACAAGGACGATATCCCGGTCAAGGAATTCCGCGCCGAATGTCGCGCCTATGCCAGTGAGTGGGTCGGCGTCCAGTCGTCCGAGTTCCAGCGCCTGGGCGTCAATGGCGAGTGGGATGACCCCTACACCACGATGGCCTTTGAGGCCGAGTCCGCCATCGTGCGTGAATTCCTCGCCTTTGTGGAACAGGGCCTGGTCTATTGCGGCTCGGCCCCGGTGATGTGGTCGCCGGTCGAGAAGACCGCTCTGGCCGAGGCTGAAGTCGAGTATCAGGACAAGGTGTCGTCGACGATCTTCGTGCGCTTCCCGGTTCGCGGCGTGCGCAAGGATGGCTCGGCGGTCCCGAGGACCTGTATCGGCGCCCATGTCGTGATCTGGACGACGACGCCCTGGACCATCCCGGGCAATCGCGCGATCTGTTTCTCGCCGGAGATCAGCTATGGCCTCTACAAGGTCACCGGCGTTGATGGCGGCGAGTTCAAACCCTGGGCCATGCCGGGCGACACGCTGATCGTCGCCGACGCGCTGTGGGAAGAGACCGCCAAGGCCGCGATGATCGGGAATTGGGAACGGGTCGACACCATCGATCCGGCCGGTTTCGTCTGCTCGCACCCCTTGTCCGAACTCGACCGCTTCTGGTCCTACCCCGTCCCGCTGCTCGAAGGCGAGCATGTGACCGACGAGGCCGGTACCGGTTTCGTGCACACGGCTCCCAGCCATGGCGCCGAGGACTATGTCGCCTGGATGTCCTATCCGGAATGGCACGACAAGGACGCGCCGGTTCCACACATGGTCGACGAGAACGGCGCCTATTATCCGCACGTGCCGGTCTTTGCCGGGCTCAACATCATTCGTCTGGACGGCAAGAAACAGGGCCAGGACGGGCCGGCCAACAAGACCGTGATGGACGAGCTGATCGTGCAGGGCAAACTGCTCGCACGCGGCCGCCTGGAACATTCCTACCCGCACTCCTGGCGCTCGAAGGCACCGGTCATCTTCCGCAATACGCCGCAATGGTTTGTCGCCATTGATCGGCCCATGAAGTCGGGCGGAACGCTGCGCGAGAAGGCCCTCAAGGGCATTGCCGAGACCGAGTTCACGCCGAAGGTCGCCGCCAACCGTATCCGCGCCATGGTCGAGCAACGTCCCGACTGGCTGGTGTCGCGCCAGCGCGCCTGGGGCGTGCCGCTGACCCTGTTTGTCGAAAAGGGCACGACCCGTGTGCTCAACGACCCCAAGGTCAATGAACGCATCATCGATGCGGTGGCTGCCGATGGTGCCGATGCCTGGTTCGAACGGTCGTCGGCCGACTTCCTCGGTTCTGATTACGACGCTGACGCCTATGAGAAGGTCACCGACATTCTCGATGTCTGGTTCGACAGTGGCTGTACCCACGCTTTCGCGCTGGAGCCGCGCGCCGATCAGAAATGGCCGGCCGACCTCTATCTGGAAGGCTCTGACCAGCATCGTGGCTGGTTCCAGTCGTCCCTGCTGGAAAGTTCCGGGACACGCGGACGCGCACCCTATGACGCCGTGCTGACCCATGGCTTCGTCATGGCCGGCGATGGCCGCAAGATGTCCAAGTCGCTCGGCAATACGCTGGCCCCGATCGAGATCGGCAAGAAATACGGCATCGAGATCCTGCGCCTGTGGGCCGCCGCCCAGGACTTCACCGATGACCTGCGCATCTCCGAAGAGATCCTGCAGACCTCGGTCGATGCCTATCGCAAGATGCGCAACACGCTGCGCTACCTGCTCGGTGCGCTGCACGGGTATGACGCGACGGTCGAGCATGTCCCGCACGATCGCATGCCCTCGCTTGAGCGTTTCATGCTGCATCGCCTGCACGAGCTCGACCAGGTCGTGCGCGATGGCTATGCCGCTTACGACTTCAAGAAGGTCTATTCGGCGCTGTTCAATTTCTGCGTCGTCGACCTGTCGGCCTTCTATCTCGATATCCGCAAGGACAGCCTGTATTGCGACCGTCCGGACGATGACCGCCGCAAGGCCTGCCGCACGGTGATGCACGAGATTTTCATGCGCCTGACCGCCTGGCTGGCGCCGATCATGCCTTTCACCATGGAAGAAGTCTGGCTGACACGCTTCCCGTCCGAGGATGACAGCGTGCATCTGCGCACCTTCCCGAAAACGCCGGGTGACTGGCAGGACGGGGCGCTGGCCGAGAACTGGCGCACCATCCGCCGTCTGCGCCGGGTGGTGAACGGGGCGCTGGAAGTCGAGCGCCGGGAAAAGCGGATCGGGTCCAGCCTCGAAGCGGCGCCGCAGGTTTTCGTCACGGATGCCGCCTATCGCGCGGCCCTGGCTGCCGAAACCAAGGGTGATGTCGATGAGTTTGTCGCCGAGATCGGTATCACCAGCCAGGCTTACCTGGTTGACGGCGAGGCGCCGGACGGGTCCTTCCGGCTCGACGATGTCGCCGATATCGCGGTCGTGCCGGGTCGTGCCAAGGGCGCCAAGTGTGCCCGGTCGTGGAAGTACTCGACCGAAATCGGTGCCGACAAGCGCTATCCCGAGCTGAGCCCGCGCGATGCCGATGCAGTGGCCTGGTGGGACGCGAAGAATGCCTGATTGGGCCGTTGAGATCCGGCGGCGCTTTGCCGCGTCGCCGGTCCCGCGCCTGGGTCTGGGCATCGCCGCTGTGGTTCTGATCCTCGACCAGCTCACCAAATGGTGGGTGTTGTCGGGCCTGAACTTTTCGCCCGCTGGCTGTCTGGACTACCAACGCGCCGAGGGCGCCGAGCGTCTGACGCTGCTCAATACGTGCGGACATATCGAAGTGTCGCCGGTCTTCGACCTGACCATGGTCTGGAACAAGGGTGTCAGTTTCGGGCTGCTGGGTGCGGATGGTCCGCTGGGGCGGTCGATCCTGATCGCCTTTTCGGTGCTGGTGGCGGTCGGCCTGATCGCGGGCCTGCTGAATGCCGGCCCGATCCGGGCCACGCGTCGGCTGCAGGGCGTGGCGTTCGGCTTCATCATCGGCGGTGCGCTGGGCAATGCCATCGACCGCGGCCTCTACGGGGCTGTTGTTGATTTTCTCAATTTTTCCGACGTTTACTTTCCCTACGTCTTCAATATTGCGGATGTCGGGATCAATTTCGGCGTCGCCGCGATCATCCTCGATGTTTTCCTCAATGACAGAAAGCCGGCATCCGACACCTAGTGTGGATTCCGGGGTGGAGTGATGACCCGCCTTTGGGTTAAACTGTTACCAACAGAAATTCGGAGTCTCACAGAGATGCGTATGCGTACTGCTCTTATCGCCGCGACCACCGCGGCCATCGCCCTGTCCGGCTGCAGCAATGTCTCGCGTGCGATCGGCGCCGAGCGGTCGACGCCGGACGAGTTTCGCACCGTGACCATCGCGCCGCTGACCGTTCCGCCGGAATACAATCTGCGTCCGCCGCGTCCCGGCGAGCCGCGCCCGGACGAGATCTATCCGGACCAGCAAGCCCGTGCGGCGCTTCTGGGTCGTCAGGGAGAGTTTGAAGGCTCCGACGCCGAAGCTCTCCTCGTCGCGCGCGCCAATGGCGGCTCGGCCGATCCCTTCATCCGCTCCATCATTGATGGCGAGATGGCCAGCGTTGTCCGCAAGAATCGCAGCTTCGCCGACATGGTCCTGTTCTGGCGCGACGGCGCCTATCGTCCGCAGGGTGACGCCACCCCGCTTGACGCCGAAGCCGAAGCCCTTGCGCAGGAGCGTATCCAGAACGTCACCGGCGGTGGCGAAGTGGAAATCGAGCGCGACCGCCGCCTGCTTCCCAAGCTGCCGGGCCTTTGATCCGGACCTGACGTGTCTGACGGGGTTTCCGTCCGACCGACGCTCCCACTTGACCGACTCGGGGCCAGCCAAGAGGCTGGCCTCATGTCTTTGGCCATGACCCAACCCATCATCCGACGCCTGCCACCGGAGACGGTGAACCGTATTGCTGCCGGCGAAGTCGTCGAGCGGCCGGCTTCTGTCGTCAAGGAACTGGCCGAAAACGCGCTGGATGCCGGCGCCCGCCGGATCGACATTGCCGCCGAGGGTGGCGGACTGGTCCGCCTGCTGATCGAGGATGACGGCAAGGGCATGAACCCGGAAGAGCTCGAACTGTGCATCGAGCGCCACGCCACGTCGAAACTCCCGGTCGGTGAGAACGGCGCCGACGATCTGCTCAACATTTCCACCATGGGCTTTCGCGGCGAGGCGCTGCCGTCGATCGGCTCGATCGCGCGGCTCTCCATCACCACCCAGGCCAAGGGCGAAGGCGATGCCTGGGCGATCCTCGTCGAAGGCGGCAAGACCAATGGCATCGCGCCGGCCGCGCCGCTGGGCCGCGGCGGGACGCGGATCGAAGTGCGCGACCTGTTCTACGCCACCCCGGCCCGCCTGAAATTCCTCAAATCCGAGCGCTCGGAAAATCTCGGCATTACCGACGTGGTCAAGCGCATGGCCCTGTCGCGGCCCGATGTTGGCTTCTTCCTCACCCAGGACGGTCGCAAGCGCCTGTCCGTTGCCGCCGAGCGCGGCGAGGGCGCGGACGCACGCATGGCCCGCATGTCGGCCATCCTCGGCGCTGATTTTGGCGAGAACGCGCTGGAGGTCGACCAGACCCGCGAGGGGGTACGGATTTTCGGTTTCGCCAGCCTGCCCACTTACTCGCGCGGCAATGCCATGCACCAATACCTGTTCGTCAATGGCCGGCCGGTCCGTGACAAGCTGCTGGGCGGGGCCGTTCGCGGGGCCTATCAGGATTTTCTCGCCCGAGACCGCCACCCGGTCGTGGCGCTCAATGTCGAGCTGCCGACCCACGAAGTCGACGTCAATGTCCATCCCGCCAAGGCCGAGGTTCGCTTTCGCGATGCCGCCCTGGTGCGGGGTCTGATCGTCGGCTCGCTGCGCCATGCCCTGGCCGGAGCCGGTCACCGCGCTTCGACCACCGTGGCCGGCTTTGCGCTGGGACGGGTTCGCCCGGAAGGCTATCAGCCACCGCAGCCACCACCGGGTGGCTATCAGTCCCACACCAACAGCCTCGCCGGCTGGGGGGCGCCGCGCCCGCCGTCCGAGCCCTATCAGGATCAGGTCTTCGATCCGGGCATGTCGGCTCGTGTCGAGCCGGACCAGGCGGGTTATGGCGCGGGAATGGGTGAGGGCGCGGCGGACGGTTTCGACCCGGCCCAACAGCCCTCCGCCCCGCCACCTGACTGGCCGCTGGGCGTCGCCCGCGCGCAGCTGCACGAGACCTATGTCGTCGCCCAGACCGGTGACGGCATCGTCATCGTCGACCAGCACGCCGCCCATGAGCGCCTCGTCTATGAACGCATGAAAAAGATGATCGCCGAGACCGGCGTCCAGCGGCAACGCTTGTTGGTGCCGGAAATCGTCAATCTCGACGAAGCCGAAGCCCGCCGCCTGCTCGACCGCTCGGAAGAGCTGGAAGAACTCGGTCTGGTCATCGAAGCCTTCGGCCAGGGCGCCATTGCTGTCCGCGAAACGCCGTCCTTGCTGAAAAAACTCAACATCCAGGGCCTGATCCGCGACCTCGCCGATGACCTCGCCGAATATGACCAGGCGCTCTCCCTGAAGGAAAAACTGGAAGACGTGGTCGGCACCATGGCCTGCCACGGCTCCGTCCGTTCCGGCCGTCGCCTCACCAGTGAAGAGATGAACGCGCTCCTGCGCGAGATGGAAGCCACGCCCCATTCCGGCCAATGCAATCACGGTCGCCCGACCTATGTGGAGCTCAAGCTGAGCGATATCGAGCGCTTGTTCGGGCGGCGGTAGACCCGTGCCACTTTCCTTCTCCCCTGGGAGAAGGTGCGCGAAGCGCGGATGAGGGGGATCAGTTCGGCGGTCACCGGGATTTCCCCCTCACCCTGACCCTCTCCCAAGGGAGAGGGAAATCAGCCCTCAACAGGACCACGCACTTCCTTTGTCATCCCCGCCGGATGTCCCGCGCAAGCGGGACGCAGAGCGGGGACCCATTCGCGTGAGCGCCGGGCTTATGGGTCCCGGATCTACAACCTGCTTTCGCAGGTCTCCGTCCGGGATGACAAAATTTGGAGGGGGGGCGCTATCCCCGCGTCAAAAACTGCACTTTGGCAGCGCCATAGACTTTCTCCACCTGGCAGGTCCAGCCAGGTGTTTCCGGGTCTTCCTCGGCGCCGACTTCCAGCACGGCGACCGCGTCGTCGCTGACCCAGCCGCCTTCAAGCAGCTTGGTCAGCGTCTTGGGACCGAGGCCGAAACCGTAGGGTGGGTCGAGGAAGACGAGGGTGAAGGGGGCGCCGAGATTGGACGGTTTTTCGCCCAGTGCCGTGGCGTCGCGGCGGTGGATGCGGGTGATGCCGAAGAGTTGCAGCGTGTCGACATTGTCGCGAATGGCGCCGCGCGCCTCGGCCGCGAACTCGATGAAGAGGCAGAAGGCGGCGCCGCGCGAGATGGCTTCAAGGCCCAGTGCTCCGGAGCCGGCATAGATGTCGGCGACGCGGGCGCCGTCGATGGCCGGGCACCAGTCGGCATGCTCGATCACATTGAACATGTTTTCCCGGGCCCGGTCCGAGGTCGGCCGGGTGGACTTGCCCTTGGGGGCCACAAGGGCGCGATTGCGAAATTTGCCGCCGACAATGCGCATGGCGACTAGCTCCGGCCGCCGGGCTTGCGCGGCCCGCCCGAGCGAGGTCCACCCGGATTGCGCGGGCCGCCGGTGCGGGGCGTGTCAGGGCGCGAGGACGTGGCGCGCGGCGCCGCACGCCCGGAGGCTGGTTTGGCGGTCGGCTTGCCGTCCTTGCCGCGGCGGGCCCGGTTGGATTTGGCGTCGAGCGGGCGTCCCTTGCGGGCGTCCTCGAGCAGGCTGTCATCAACCTCGCGCTTGGGCAGGCCGGGCTGACCCGGTCCGCCCATGGCGCGCTGGCCCGGCTTGCCACCCGGCTTCTGGCCCGGCTTGCGGGCGGCGCGATTGGCCGGGCGCGGCTTGGCGACGGCCTGACCGGTTGGCGTTTCGCCCATGTCGATCAGATGGCCGCACTGGTCGTGCAAAACGCGTGACGGGACCGACTTGATCTCACCCTTCTCCAACTGTCCCAGCTGGAAGGGGCCATAAGCGATGCGGATCAGCCGGTTGACGCGCAGGCCGACCGCGTCGAGCGCCTTGCGGACCTCGCGGTTCTTGCCTTCGCGAATGCCGACCTCGAGCCAGATATTGGAACCGGTCTCGCGTTCGACCTCGACTTCCATCGGGCCGTATTTGATGCCCTCAACGGTGACACCCGCGCGCAGGATTTTAAGCGCCGACTCGGAGATCGAGCCGAAGGCGCGAGCCCGATAGCGACGTGTCCAGCCGGTCGAGGGCAGTTCCAGGGCGCGGGCGAGGGCGCCATCATTGGTCAGCAGCAGCAGGCCTTCTGAAGTCAGGTCGAGGCGGCCGATCGAGATCACCCGGCCGATATCCTTGGGGATGGCGTCGAACACGGTTTCGCGGCCTTCCGGGTCGGCATGGGTTGTGACCAGCCCGTCCGGTTTGTGGTAGCGCCACAACTTGGTCGCTGCCGGTGGCTCGATGCGCTTGCCGTCGACCTCGATATGCTCGCTGCCGGTGACCTTGAAGGCCGGGGTGTCGAGCGTCTTGCCATCGACCTTCACCCGTCCTCCCTCGATCATCCGTTCGACCTCGCGGCGTGAGGCCACACCGGCGCGGGCGAGGAATTTGGCAATACGTTCTGAGGTGTCGGCAGTTCCGGTCACGCTTGACCCTTTCGATGCGGCGCTCTATCGCGCGCAGTATGACGAACCCGCGCGATACACGTTTTATGCAGGCGGCGCTACGCCTGGCGCAAGCCGCAGCTGAGGCTGGCGAGGCGCCGATCGGCGCGGTGATCGTTGATCCGGCCACGGACCGCATTGTCGCGCAGGCCCATAACCGCCCCATCGCCGGCCATGATCCGACCGCCCATGCCGAGATCCTGGCCCTGCGCGAGGCGGCGCGAGCGCTTGGCAATTACCGGCTCACCGGTCTGGAATTGTATGTCACGCTGGAGCCGTGTGCGATGTGCGCCGGTGCCATCAGCCACGCCCGGATTGGTCGGCTGGTGTTTGGTGCCAGCGACGAGAAGGGCGGCGCCGTGGTCTCAGGGACACGTTTTTTCGAGCAGCCGACCTGCCACTGGCGACCTGACGTGGTGTCCGGTGTCCTCGCTGACGAGGGGGCGGTCCTGCTGAAGGAGTTTTTCCGGGCGCGGCGCAAAGCGAAACCAGGGGCGAATGCGAATGGCCTTTGACCCGGATCTGGTCGACCGGATGGAAGCGGCCCTGGTTGCGTTGGGACATAAGCCTGCCCGTCGCCGCATGTTCGGCGGCATCGCGCTCATGATTGGCGGAAACATGAGTTACGGGACCTCGCGCGATGAATTGCATGTCCGGGTCGGGCCCAGCCAGTATGAAGCTGCGCTGACCAAGCCCGGTGCCCGGGAAATGGATTTGACGGGCCGGGTGATGAAGGGCTGGGTGACGGTGGACGGGCCGGCTGACCTCGATGATGCGGCGCTTGCGCGCTGGGCGAAAATGACGGCCGATTTCGTCGGGACATTACCGGTCAAGTGACTGCCATATTTCGGAAATTCACGTTAACGCCAATCCGTCACAAAACCTTCGCTTGAACCGAATCGGCGGGTAGACCAAGAGGGGGGCACCCAAGCGGAGCGCCTCATGCGTCGAGCACTGATCAATATCTCTCTGATCGTCGGACTGGCGTGTGTCTCTGCCGCCGCCGCCCGGGCTGATTCGGCGGTTTGCCAAGATGCGCCGATCCTTTTGCGTGACGTTACGATCATTGATGCGTCGGGCGAATGGGAGGACCAGGACATCCTGATTGAGCAGGGCCGGATTTCTGCGATCGCGTCGCATATCGAGTTGGAGACTGGCCAGCTGGTGATCGAGCTGGGGCGTCCGGGTGCGATCGTTCGCCCCGGCCTGCAAGCCGGGCCGGCCCATGGCGCAATTTTCATCCGCGCTTCACTGGCGCCGGAGCGCCGGGCCCGTTCGGTGCTGACGGCCGGGTCTCCGGCTGATTTGCGCGTCTACGCGACCGAAGCCGCTTTCGCCGGGCAGGTCGAGATTGAAATACGGGGCGGGCATGTCGCCGGCCTGACCGATATCTGCGTCGCCGGTTAGGCGAAGCGCGCTTCCAGCCCGGCCTTCACGTCGGGCCACTCATCCTTCAAGACCGAGAAGAATACCGTGTCGCGCCACTCACCTGTCCAGCACAGGAGATGTCGGCGCAGGGTGCCTTCGCGCGTGGCTCCCATCTTGGTCATGGCCGCTTGGGAGCGCAGGTTGAGATGGTGGGTCTTCAGCTCGACCCGCTCGGCTCCGGCGTCGAAAGCGCCGCCCAGCAGGAGGTGTTTGGCCGCCGGATTGATCGCCGTGCCGCGGGCCTCGCTGCCATACCAGGTCCAGCCGATCTCGAGACGCTTGTGTTCGGGTGTAATGGTCAGCCAGGCTGAATGACCGACCGCCGCTCCATCGTGCTGGCGGCGGACCAGATGGCTGATCTGGCTGCCGGCATTGGTATTGGCCAGCATCAGGTTGAACCAGGCGTCGAAATGCTCGCCATCGCCGCGCTGGGAAGTGAGTGTCCACAGGCCGGGTTCGGCCGCGATCGGGCGGAGCTCCTCGCGATGGGCTTCGACGAGGGGTTCCAGCCGAACAACCGCATTCTCACGAATGGCAGGCGAGATGATCATGAAGCAGATCCAATCAGAAGCATGATGCCGCGAATGACATAGATCGCCCCGATCACCGACACGATCCACTTTGTCCACTGGCGGAACTGGACATCGCTCATCAGGGCCAGGAAACGTGCCCCGGCCGTGGTGCCGAGGATCGCCAATGGTGCGGCGACCAGCAGCCATTGCACAGACGGCAAACCGGCCGCTCCCAGCGCGGGCAGGATGTAATAGGCGATTTTGACGCCATGACTGATCACCTGGGTTGCGGCCTTGGTCGCCACGATGACGCGCCGGTCCTGGCGGGTATCGGCGAAGAAGACGTCCAGCAGTGGACCGGAAACCCCGGCGACCACATTGAGCCCGGTGACAACAAAGCCGCAGGCGACGGCGTGGTGAGGTCTTGCGGCGTCGAGATGGAGGATGTGTTTTGGTAGCCAGATGACCGCGGGAACGAGCCCCAGGATCACGAACAGCCAGGCTTTGGACAGTTCGAAACTGGCAAACGCCAACAGACCCGCCGCGGCCGCCGATCCGGCCAGATAGATGGCCAGAATGCGCCAGTCGATCCATTTCAGGTGCAGGACGGCGCGCCAGCCATTCGATACGCTCTGGATCACGCCGTGAACCACCATTGCTGACGCAACCGGCAGGACCAGCGCCAGCGCCCCCATCAGGATCAACCCGCCTGCCATCCCGAACACGCCGGAAATGAAGGCGGTGACAAAGGTCGCAATGAGGATGAAGGCGGCGATCATGCGCGGACTATATCGCCGGTCGCGTCCGGGGCGAGTGCACGGCGCAGTCGGTTGTGTATGTTGCAGAACATAACCGGAACGTGTAGTGTGTGGTCATGCTGGATTGGTTCCGAGGTCAGGCCGTGCGGGCCCTGAGGCTCCTCAAGGGCATTGCTCGCTGGCGCCCTGTGGGTCTGACAGCAAATGTCGCCTTGTGGCGAAGCTGGGAGCAATCCAGCCGGGCGGTCGGGTTGGGCGCGCTTGGTCTGTCCCTATTCGCTGAGAGCGGTGTTGTCCGGCCAGGTTTTCTCGCAATGGGGTCGGCGCTGATTGTGGTAAGCTGGGTCTGCGCATTCTATCTTGGACAAATGGAGGCCGAGACATGATTGGGGATATCCAGGTGACGCTCTGGCCGTTGATGGTTTTCACCGGGTTGATGGTGACGGTTGTCGCGCTCGCGGTGTTCGCCGAAGAGGCGAAGCGGCGCAAGACTGACTAGGTCAGTGTTGGCCTTGCGCCAACTGATCATGTCGCCGCTGGCCTTCACGCCCCCGCCTGTTTCGCGAACCCCCAGGCGGCTTCGGCCATCGGCTCGACTGCGGCGCCCATTTCGGCGGCGCGTGAGTTTGAGGCATTGCCCTGCAATGAACGGGCATAGACGCCCTGGATGATCGAGGTCAGGCGGAAGATATTGTAGGCGAAATAGAAATCCAGCGCCGGAATGCCGGACCGGTTGGTCCGTTCGCAATAGGCTTGGGTGTAGGTCTCGATGTCGGGAATGCCCAGGGACTCAATGTCGACGCCCAGAAGCCCGTTGCGGATTTCCGGCGGCATGACCCAGCCCATCAGCTGATAGGTGAAATCGGCCAGCGGGTCGCCCAGCGTCGAAAGCTCCCAGTCGAGCACCGCGATGACGCGCGGCTCGGTCGGATGGAAGACCATGTTGTCGAGCCGGTAATCACCATGCACGACGCTGGTGCGTTCCTGGTCCGGCGCAGCGGTTGGCAGCCAGTCGATCAACCGGTTCATGGCCGGCACCGTGGTGGTTTCGGCGGCGCGGTATTGCTTGGTCCAGCGGCCGATCTGGCGCTCGAAATAATTGCCCGGCTTGCCGTAGTCCGACAGCCCGGCGGCCTCGACATCGATGCCGTGCAGATGCGCCAGCGTGGCATTGGAGGCGTCGTAGATGGCGCCGCGTTCGGACTTGTCGAGATCGGGCAGGAGCGGATCCCAGAAAATGCGGCCCTCGATGAAATCCATGATGTAGAATTCCGTCCCGATGACGTCGCGGTCCATGCACAGCCCGTGCATCACGGGCGCCGGAAACCCGGCTCCGCCCAGCGCTTTCATGACCCGGAACTCGCGATCCACGGCATGCGCGGAAGGCAGCAGCTTGCCTGGCGGCTTGCGGCGCAGGACATAGGCCTTGCCGGGCGTTCCCAGCTTGTAGGTCGGGTTGGACTGTCCGCCCTTGAACTGCTCAACCGTGAGCGGTCCGTCAAAGCCTGCAACATGGCTCTGCATCCACTCGGCCAGCACGGCCTCGTCAAAGGCCAGCGCGTCCACAACCGGCTTGGTGCCGGAAAAGCTGTCGTCGATCTCGCTCATCAGTCCCGATAAACCTCGCCGCCCTTCATCACGAAGCCCATCTCGCGGAGCTCGGAAATATTGTCCAGAGGGTTGCCGTCGACGGCGATGATGTCGGCAAAGCGACCGGCCTGGATCGTGCCGATTTCATCCTCCATCTGAAGATGGCGCGAAGCGTTGATGGTCGCCGTGACGATGGCTTCCATCGGTGTCAGGCCGGCCTCGACCAGTAGTTCGAACTCGCGGGCGTTGAGGCCGTGGCGCGAGACGCCGCTATCGGTGCCAAAAGCAATGGTGACCCCGCCCTCATGGGCGCGTCGGGCCATTTCCAGCATGACCGGCCCGACCTCGCGCGACTTGGCGCGCTGGTTGTCGGTCATGAAATCGACTGTCTCGGCCATTTCGGCGACCGTAACGCCGGCCAGCACGGTCGGGACCAGATAGGCGCCATTGCGGCGCATCAGGCGGATGCTCTCGCGGTCGAGATAGGTCCCGTGCTCGATCGAGTCGCCACCGGCTTCGAGGAAGGAGTTGATACCGGTCACGCCGTGCGCATGCGCGGTGACGCGGCGACCCATCATGTGAGCCGCTTCGACAATGGCGGAAAGCTCATCATCGAAGAATTGCTGTTCGACACCGGCGGCGGTGTCGGACAGGACGCCGCCGGTGGCGGTGATCTTGATGACATCGGCACCGCCGCGGATCAGGGTGCGCACGGCTTCGCGGCATTGGGCTTCACCATTGCAGGCGGTTTCGCTGGCGAACATGTGCAGCACGTCCAGCGAGAAGCCATTGATGTCGCCATGCCCGCCCGTCGGCGTGACGGACGACCCGGCGACCCGCATCCGCGGACCGGCGACATCGCCATCATTGATGGCATCGCGCAGAGCCAGCGAGGCTTCAAAGTTGCCGCCGACATCCTGGACCGTTGTAAAGCCGGCCCGCAGCGTGGTGCCGGCATTGACGGCGCCATCAAAGGCGAGGTCGGAGGCCGTCATGGTGAAGGTGTTGAAGCGCCGGCCCGGGCCGAGTTCCGATTGCAGGTGGACATGGCTGTCAATGAAGCCGGGCATCACATAGTCATCGGACAGGTCAATGATCTCGGCACCATCAGGCGTCACATAGCCGGCTTCGATGCCCTCAATCCGCTCGCCGCGGATCAGGATGGACTGTTCGGTCAGCGGCGCTTCGCCGGGAATGGCGAGCAGCCAGCCGGCATGGATGACGGTCAGGGCATCGTCACTGTTCTGGGCCAGCGCGGCGGGACCAAAGGTGGTGGTGGCGATCAGGGCGATCGCGCTCATGGCTGATTTCAGCATCTTGTCTGCCTCCCCGCAAACATGTGTTTGCGCAAGAAGATGACGACCGGTGCCGGGATGTCAAACGAAGCGCGCGGTTCGGGCTAGTGCGTCTTGAGGGCTCGCCAGGCGATGTCACGACGGCAAAAACCACCCGGCCAGTCGATCTCGTCGACGGCGGCATAGGCACGGTCGACGGCGTAGTGCAGCGTCTCGCCATTGGCGGTGACATTGAGCACGCGCCCGCCCGTGGCGGTGGGCCGCCCCTGATCATCGCGACCCGTGCCGGCCTCGAAGACCACGACACCTTCCATCCTGTTGGCGGCGTCGATCCCGTCGATGAGGCTGCCCTTCTCATAGCTGTCAGGATAGCCGTTGGCCGCCATGACAACCGTGATCGCCGGCTCGGAGGTCCAGCTCAGCGCTGGCATCTCCGCCAGTTTTCCGGCCGCGGTGGCTTGCAGGTAGGGCAGGAAGTCGTCTTCGATCCGCATCATCAGGACCTGGCACTCGGGGTCTCCGAAGCGGATATTGAACTCGACGACCCGGGGCCCGTCGGCGTCCACCATCAGCCCGGCGAACAGGACGCCCTGGAAAGGCGAGCCCTCGGCGGCGAGACCGCGGGCGACCGGCTCGATGATGGTCTTCATCGCGGTTTCGATCAGTTCGGGCTTGGCGATCGGGGCCGGTGAATAGGCACCCATGCCGCCGGTATTGGGGCCGGTATCGCCTTCGCCGACACGTTTGTGGTCCTGCGCCGCGCCGCAATAGAGCACGTCCTTGCCATCACACAGGGCGAAGATCGAGACTTCCTCGCCGGCCATGAATTCCTCGATCACCAGGGTGCGGGAGGCGTCGCCAAACTTGCCGGACAGGAAGGCGTCGATTTCGGCTTCGGCATCGGCGCGGTCGGAGACGATGACCACGCCCTTGCCGGCTGCAAGCCCGTCGGCCTTGAGCACATAGGGTGGCTGGAACTGGTCGAGGAAGGCTTTCGCTTCGCCGGCATTCGAAAAAGTGCCATAGCGCGCCGACGGCACATTGTGGCGGGCATAGAAATCTTTGGCAAAAGCCTTGGAAGCCTCCAGTCGGGCGGCCAGCCTGGACGGTCCGAATGTGGCGATTCCGGCTTGCCGCAAGCGATCGGCCAGTCCGTCACACAGCGGTACTTCCGGACCGACGACAACGAGGTCGACAGCCTCGGTGCGGGCGAGATCGACCAGACCGTCCAGATCGGAGACGGGGATGTGGTGGCAGGTCGCCAGCTCGCTGATCGCCACGCTGCCGGGCGCCGCGAGAATGCTTGAGACCAACGGGCTTTGGGCGATTTTCCACACCAGCGCGTGTTCGCGACCGCCCGATCCGACAACCAGAACCTTCATGTGATCCTCAATGCATCCAATTGCGCCGTGTTACGGCCCTGCCTAGCGCAATCGCCGGCCAATCGCGAGTCCGTCGGGCCGTTGCGGAGGCGCTGAAACCATTTTACCAGAGTTGCCATGAACACACCCGCAGGAAACATCCACGAATTCACCGTTTCCGAGCTTGCCGGCTCGCTCAAGCGCACGGTCGAGGACGCTTTCGGCCATGTCCGCCTGCGCGGTGAGCTGGGGCGGGTGGTGGTGGCCAAGTCGGGCCATGTCTATTTCGATATCAAGGACGACAAGGCGGTCATCGCCTCGATCGCGTGGAAAGGGACCGCTCAGCGCTTCCGCTTCCGCCCTGAAGAAGGGCTTGAAGTGGTCATCGAGGGCCGTCTGTCGACCTATCCCGGTCGCTCGCAATACCAGCTGATCGTTGAGAGCATGGAGCCGGCCGGTGCCGGTGCGCTGATGGCGCTGCTGGAAGAGCGCAAGCGCACGCTCGCCGCCGAGGGCCTGTTCGAGACCAGTCGCAAGCAGGCACTGCCCTTCCTGCCCCGCACCATCGGCGTCGTGACCTCGCCGACGGGCGCCGTCATCCGCGACATCCTGCATCGACTGCAGGACCGCTTTCCCTGTCACGTCCTGTTGTGGCCGGTGCTGGTGCAGGGCGACAGCGCGGCCGCCCAGATCGCTGAAGCGATTCACGGTTTCAATGCCCTGCCATCCGGCGGCCCGGTGCCGCGACCGGATGTGCTGATCGTCGCCCGCGGCGGCGGATCGATCGAAGACCTTTGGGCCTTCAACGAAGAGGTTGTGGTACGCGCCGCCGCCGACAGCCAGATACCCTTGATCTCGGCGGTCGGTCACGAGACCGACACCACGCTGATCGATTTCGCATCGGACCGCCGCGCGCCGACCCCGACCGGTGCGGCGGAAATGGCGGTGCCGGTACGCGCCGAGCTGAAAGCCTCGCTGGACCAGTTGGGCGGCCGCCTGGTGGCAGGCCTGTCACGCCATATCGAACGGCGCCGGACAGAGCTGCGCTCGGCGGCCCGTGCCTTGCCGCGACCCGCTGCGCTGATGGAGCTCAAGCGGCAACGCTTTGACATGATCGCGGACAAGCTCGACCCGGCTTTGCTCAATCACGCCGCCGAAAAGCGCAACCGTCTGCTCGTGCTCGCCGCCGGGCTGAAACCGGCGGCCCTGTCGCGAGACCTGCGCCAGAAACGGACCCTGCTGGACGAGCGCGCGCAGCGGCTGGGTCCCGCCGCTGCGCGCCTGCGCGGCGACCGTCAGCGTGATCTGGACAATTGGGCCGCCCGGCTTGAATCGCTGTCGCACCAGTCCGTCCTCAAACGAGGTTTCGTTCTGGTCCGCGACCGGGCCGGAAAGCTGGTGCGGTCCGGTGGCTCGCTGATGGAGGGGGCCGGCATCGACCTGGTCTTCGCCGATGGCGAACGCGCGGCCCGCATCGAGGGCGACCGTGGATCGCGCAAGCGGGCGCCGGAGACACCGGAGCCGCCCAAAAAAACCAAGCCCAGACCCAAGCCCCGAAGCAAGCCCGAGGCCGCCGGCCAGGGACGGCTTTTCTGACACACGCGGCCCTCCCGCTGGCTGGCAAACACTGCTAGAGAACACCCATGAGTGATTTCAGTTTCGACACAGACTTCCAGGGCGAAGCCATTCTTGAATATGGCGATAGCGACTTCATCATCCTGAAGGCGGGGGCCTTTGTGCGCTGCGCTGTCACCAATGACCCGATCCAGCTCGACCAGCTGCGCTATTGGAATGTTGATGAGCAGGAAGCCTACAAGGATGTTCTGGCGGCCAAGCAACGCTGGATCGAGTTGAATACGGAGCCGGGCAAATGATCAGTCTCGCCGTCGCCCTTGCCCTGCAATCCACGACGGCAATGATCGATGATGCCGCCGACCCGATCGCCGATCTGATCGCCCAGGCTTCGCCCGACGCGCGGGAGCCGGGCGGCCGGGGCGAGGCCCGGGCGATAGTCCGGACAGAGCCAAGCCTCCGCTGTGCGGGCGAATGGCGCGAGGGCAGCTTTCAGGTCTGCCGGTTCGCGCCATCGGACCGGGTCACGCTGGGCGAAGTGTCCGCTGTCGCGGATGAAAACGGATATGTCCTGTTGGCTATTCCCCGCCAGGCGCCGGGAGAACTGGTGCTGTCTGTGAATGGCGGAGACAGTTCGGCAGGTCGCGACGAAATGATCGCCATCACCCAACGCGAATACAATCTCCAGCATGTTGACGGCGTGCCCCAAGCGACCGTGACGCCGGATCCGTCCACCCTGCCGCGGCGCCAGCGCGAATACGCGCAAAAGCAGGCCGCTTTCAACTCGGTCTGGGACGGGCAGGGTTTCCTGGACGGGTTCATCCATCCCGCCGAAGGCATCACCACAGGTGTCTATGGGTCCGCCCGCGTTTACAATAATGGCCATGAAGGCAGCCCGCACTGGGGTCTGGACTGGGCCAATGTGGTCGGCACGCCGATTTACGCGCCTGCAGGCGGTCTTGTGACCCTGGCCGAGCCGGACATGTATTACGAAGGCGGCCTGATCTTCATCGATCATGGCCATGGCCTGGTCTCGGCCTTCCTGCACCTGTCCGGTGTCGAGGTGTCGGAGGGCGATATTGTCGAGCAGGGCCAGCTGATCGGCGCCATGGGTGCCGGCGGCCGGGCCACCGGTTCGCATCTCGACTGGCGCGTGAAACTGCGCAACCAGTTCTATGTCGACCCGCAAAGCCTGCTGGATCTGGACCTGAGCGAGCTGCGCTAGGCTTGGGGCTTGGCGCTCCTTTTTCCGGTGTCGCGGGCAGGTTCCGAATTACCCATTCGATGTGCCCGGCCTCCGGTTGGACTCGTTGCGATCTGAGCGCCGCGCGCGCAATCAGCCATAAATCGCTTGTCAGCCAGCAGGCCGTATCCGCTTCTTCAGCTCAAGGGTGAAACCGCGAAGCGGCGCTTGCAGCGCCCTTGACCTGAAGAAGCGGATACGGCGGAATCTCGGCAAGCGGTCTATGGGGTGGTTTGCGCCGGGGGCGCGGACGTGGAGGGGCGCGTCGCTAATATTAAGCGCCTAAGAATGATGTGTGTTCCGATCTAGTGCACCGCAGCCCTATTCAAAATCAGGCAAAAATTCAGAGCAGCCAAGTTGTTGGAAGTGCTCCAATGCAAGTGTTGCAGCGCCATCCCTATCGAGCCCTTCATCAACAGACATGTACTGTATGGTCGCAGTTCCGTTAGCAAAAATTTCCGCCACCACAAAGGAGGCTGCGGCATCGACATCAAAGTTATCAAACGGGTACGCTAAATCTTCAGGTCTATACTCATTTTCATAGAATTTTATAGCTTCTCGGAGCGCACTCTCCAACAGGGCGTCGCTGCTTTGCGGTTCGTTACCCATTCTCGCGGCTGCCGCGCATGCCGCTTGTCTCAGGAAGCTTTCTGGGCTTGGCGCATCATTGCTGCTTAAAATCTGAGCGCCTATTGCCAGTCCAAAGATGAGAACACTCATTTGAAACTCCCATTGTTCGCATCAGATCGCCCATGCTCGTCCCGCTCCGCCTAGCCCTTATACACCGATTTCGCCCAGCGCCGATGGACCCAGAACCATTGCTCTGGCGCCTGACGGATCTCGCTTTCCACCCACTCATTGATACGCGTCACGGTCTCGACGATGGCGGCGGTCTTGTCGGGATTGGTGGAGATCTCGATCGGGTCATGGACCTCGACGCGGAAGCGGGCGCCGCCCATGCGCCGGATCGACAGCGGCAAGAGCGGGCAGCCATGGCGCATGGCCAGGCGGGTCGGGCCGGGTGCTGTCATCGAGGGCAGGCCGAAGAAGGGCGCTTCGATGCCGTCATTCATCTTCTGGTCGTTCATCAGCGCCACGGCCTCGCCGGCCTTCAGCGCCTGCATGAGGGCCTTGGCCCCGTCGCCGCCCTTGGCGGTCAGCGTCTTGACGCCATAGCCGACCCGCATGTCGGTGATGCGGCGATCGATCAGCGGGTTGTTGGCCGGGCGATAGGTGATGTGGCAGGGCAGGCCGGTCTGACTGATCGCGGCGGCGCCGATCTCCCAGTTGGAATGGTGCATCGAGATGATCACGGCCGGCTTGCCGGCATCGCGCAGGGCTTCGAACTTCTCGCGGCCGATGAATTCGACCCGCTCGTTGAATTGCGGCCCGGAGAACACGCCCAGATGCGGCATCTCACCGGCCAGGCGCCCGAAATTTTCCCACATGCCGCCCAGCAGGCGTTCGATCTCGGGGGGAGCGGCTTCGGGAAAGCAGCGTTGCATGTTGATGCGGGCGACCTTGTGGACCGGCATCATCGGACCCAGCTTGCGCAGCAGCGCGCCGGCGGCGTCCGACGCCTTGTCGATGCCCTTGATCTTGTACCAGCCGGCATAGGCGTCCCAGGCGGCGGCTTCAAATCGCCAGCCGATCCGGGTCAGGGCTGAGGCATTACGGGAGGCTTCTATCATGGACCGGATTTAACCAGCCTCGCCGCCCGCGTCCATGTCGGCGTCCATCACGTCGCGCAACAGGCCGTCCAGCGCGCCGGGATTGGCGAAGACGGCGCGGACCGGCCAGGCGGTGACACGGGCCTGTATCTCGGCGGGCAGGCGGACCCAGTCCTTCTCGGTCGTGATCAGCCGGGCGTCATGGGCTGCGGCCAGGGCGTCGAGATGGCGCACATCGCCGACGTTGAAGGCGTGATGGTCGCCATAGACCGCGACCTCGCCGATATCACCGCCGGCGGCCCGGAGCGCCTCGAAGAATTTTTCCGGCCGGCCGATACCGGCAAAGGCGATCAGTTTCCCGGTCGGCGGCGGCGCCAGCGGTTCCAGCCAGGCGTGGAAAACCGGGATGGATAGTTCGGTGAGGCCAAGCCCCGCCCAGTCCGGCTCGGTGGCGGCATCGGGCATCATCACGACCACCGCATCGGCGCGGGCGAGGCCGGTCGCGACCGGCTCGCGCAGCGGACCTGCGGGGACAATCGTGCCGGGTCCCCAGCCGGTCAGCCCGTCGACAACGACGATCGAGCAATCCTTGGCCAGGTCCGGGTTTTGATGGCCGTCATCCATCAGCACCAGATCAACACCGCCCGCCGCCTCGATGGCGCGGCCACCGGCTGCGCGATCGCGGGCGATCCAGGCCTGGCCGGAGCGGGCAAGCAGAAGCGGCTCGTCGCCAACTGCGGCGGCATCATGAATATCCGGGTCGATGCGAAGCGGCCCGGCTTCGTGGCCGCCATAGCCGCGCGACAGGGAGGCGGCGGTCAGACCCATGTCGGCGAGGCGCTGCATCAGGGTCTGGGTGACCGGCGTCTTGCCGGTGCCGCCGACCGTCAGATTGCCGACGCAGACGACCTTGGGACCGATCCGGACCGGGGTCGCCGTGCGGAGGCGACGGGCCACGGCCCAGGCGTGGATCCAGCCCAGCGGAGCCAGCAGGGCACGGGCGAGGGCCCCTGATCCGCGGCCTCCATCGGTGCGCCAGAAAGCCGGTTCTTTCATGCGTCGCGCTCCGTTTGGGTCGCGGGGCCAAGCAGCCCGAAGAGGGCCGTCAATGTGGTCTCGAGGGCTCCACCGGAGGCCTCGCTGATGGCCCGTTCGGCTGTGGCGCGGCCGGGCGCCTTGGCCTGCCAGACCTGTTCGACGGCGTCCGACAGGGACCGGGCGTCGGACACCTCGATCATCGCGGCGTGGCGCCGGTAGGCGGCGTAGAGATCATCGAAGCTGTCGACATGCGGGCCGGTGATCACACAGGCCCCGGCCTGGCTGGCCTCGATCGGATTGTGCCCGCCAATGCCGGGCTTCAGGCTGCCTGCGATCAGCGCGGCCGGGGCCAGCGCAAACCAGAGCGGCATCTCGCCCAGCGTGTCGGCGAGCCAGACCGTATCGGCGCCATCCGGAACTTCACCGGCGGAGCGACGCGCCAGTTTGAAACCGCGTTTCCGGATCAGGGCGGCCAACTCCCTGCCGCGCTCTGGATGTCGCGGTGCCAGGATGAGAAGGGCGCCGGGATGGGTCTCGCGCAACAGGGCGTGTGCGGCCAGGATGGTGCCGTCCTCGCCGTCATGGGTCGACGCGGCAAGCCAGACCGGGCGGCCGGCCAAGGCGATCTTCAAGGATGACAGCTCGCGGGCGTCCGGGGCGGGTGGCCGGGCTTCCAGCTTCAGATTGCCAGCCAGCACAACTTCGCGGCCGGTGAGGTCTTCCAACCCGTCGCGGGTGCGGGTATCGGCGGCACCGATCCAGGCGAAGCTCTCCATCAGGCAGCGAACGGCATCGCCCCGCTTGCGCCAGCGTGACAGGGAGGCGGCGTTCATGCGGGCATTGACCAGGGCCATCGGAATTCCGCGATCGCGCGCTTCCAGCAGCAGGTTTGGCCACAATTCGGACTCCGCGAAGACGCCGATATCCGGACGCCAGTGATCGAGGAAACGGCGTACAGCCCCGGGCGTGTCGACCGGCACATATTGGTGTTTGGCTTGTGGCGGCAAACGCCTGTCCATCAAGGCTGCCGATGTGACGGTGCCGGTCGTGACGAGGAATTCCAGCTCCGGTTCGCGCGCCGCCAGATGGTCGATCAATGTCGCCAGCACCAGGCTTTCGCCGACGCTGGCTCCGTGCAGCCAGACCAGCATGCCCTCGGGCCGCTGGATTTCGGCCCGGCCGAGACGTTCATGGCGGCGGGCGCTGTCTTCCTTGCCGGCGCGCGCCCGGCGCGACAGGACGAGCGGCAGAAGGGGGGCGGCGAGCGCCGTCAGCCCGCGATAGAGGTGGAGCGAGGCCGGCAGGCTCACGCTGTCGCTCCCGCCTCGCCGCTCCCGTCGCGGCTGGCCTTGGGATCGGCGCGCCCCGTTCCCGGGCGTTGTTTGGCATCAGGCTCGACGACGACCCCGGCCACGGCCTCGTCGGCTTCGCGGGTGAGGGCGTTGAGCTGGGTTTCGAGGTTCAGTCGGGCGCTCTCAAGGTCGGCCTGGCTGGCATCTTTGGCGACGTGGATCGGCTCACCCCAGATGATGATGCCGCGGGTGAAGAAGTGTGGCAGGCAGTGATGGTCCCAGGCCTTGCGCAGGATGGTCTTGCGATGGGTCGACCAGGTGAAGGGCAGGATCGGGACGCCGGTATCGCGGGCCATGCGGACCGCACCAAAGCCGGCCCGCATGCGCGGGCCGCGCGGTCCGTCCGGCGTCACCGCACCGCAGCCGCCGGCGTTGAGGTGATGGACCATCGCGCGGTAGGCCGCTTCCCCGCCCTTGGCGGCGCCCGGCTTGTCGGGATTGCGCGAGGAGCCGCGCACCACACCGACCTTGTACCAGCGCGCCAGCCGCGACCCGATCTCGCCTTCGCGTGATCGCGATGCCAGCGCGACCATCCGGTCCTTCTGTCGGGCCCAGCCGTGCAGGGCCATCAGGACGCGGCCGTGCCAGACGCAGCCGAGGATCGGCTTGCGCTCGTCCCAGACCGATTGGACGTAGGCGGTGTTGCGGTGTTCCCAGCGAATGGAGTGGCGGACCAGCTCCAGATAGAGCAGGACGAAGAAGGCTAGGACTTCCTGGGCCCAAGGCCGGGAGAGCAGGCGTTTCGACATGATGCTCCCTTGCTCACCCCGGTGAGGCAAAAGGTCAAGCATGGCGCGCGGTTGCGTCAAGGCCGAGACCGGCCTAAATGCGCTGCCAGACGAAAGGCCCAGCATGCCCTATGACCTGAACGACCCGACCGACCGCGAGCGCGCCTGGCAGGATTATCTGTGGAAGGATCACGGCATCCTGCGTCAGAAATTCCACAACATGCACGAGGTCGGTGGTGGCATGTGGCGGGCCAACCAGCCCTCACCGGAGCGGTTGGAGCAATTGGCGGCGGACGGGTTCAAGACCATTTTGAACATCCGCGGCACGCAGCCGGGTGTGTGCTATTATGATCTCGAGAAAGAGGCCTGTGAGAAACACGGCCTGACCATGATCGACATGCCCTTCGGTTCACGCGAGGCGCCGCATGTCGACCGCATGCAGCGGGCCGTGAAGATTTTCGAGACCATCGAATATCCGGCCCTGATCCACTGCAAGTCGGGCGCTGATCGGGCCGGTATCATCTCGGTGCTGTATGCGCTGACCAAGTTGAAGCTGCCCTATGATGAGGCCATCAAGCACCTGTCGCTGAAATACCTGCATGTGAAGGCCGGCAAGACCGGCGTGCTGGACTATTTCTTCGAGTGCTATCGGGCCTACAATGAAACCACGCCAACCGACTTCATGACCTGGGTGGAGACCGTCTATGACCGGGATGCGGTCCAGGCGGGCTTCATGTCGAGCTGGTGGGGCAACTTCCTGACGGACAAGCTGCTGCGCCGCGAGTAGGGCGAGGCCATTTTTTATGACCAGTGAATTCATCAGATATGACGACTCTTTCCACAGGATTGAGTCACATTAACCCTCGTTAACCACGTTCAGCTTCCCGCCTTGAGGGAGGCGGAGGGGAGAGGGGCTGATGCCGGATCTGGCCATACGTTCGGACTGTACGCAGGAGCGGTTGAACCGCCTCAATTTCCTGCTGTCACGCGAGTGTGGTCCGGCTTTCCTCGAGGCCTTTGTCAAGCAGACGGCCGAAGTCTTTGCCGCCGACCGTCTCTATATCGCCCGCATCGACGCCACGCATTCGCGCATGCGCACGCTCAAGGTCGCCTGCGGCAATGCGGTGGTCGGCAATTACTGTTACGAGCTGAAAGGGACGCCCTGTTCCGACGTCATGGACGCAGGCGCCGACATCTTTGAGGACAATGTGTCAGCGCGCTATCCGCGCGATTTCATGCTCGAGGAAATGGGCATGAGGGCTTATGTCGGCATGCCGCTCTACAACGGGGCGCAGTCGGTCGGGATCGTGGTGGCCATGTTCAAGCGCCCGGCCAGCGTCGCCGAGGAACTGCTCGCGGTGTTCAATCACTACCGTCGCCGCCTGACGGGGGAAATCCTGGCCGCCGAGTCCGGAGACCGGGCCGAGCTGGCGATGAAGGGCACGTCGGACGGCATTGTCGATATCTGCCTCGAGACGGATCAGATCTACATTTCGGCTCGTGGCCGCGAACTGCTGGGGTATCAGCCGCGCGAGTTCACAGCGGCCACTCCAACCTTCACCAGCCTGGTCCATCCCGATGATCAGCCGCGATTTCAGTCTGCCCAGCAAGCTCATTTCCGGGCCGGACGGCCGTTTGACCTGACGGTCCGGCTCAAGGTGGTCGGCGGCCTGCACCGCTGGTTCCGGATGCGCGGCGAAGCTGTCCGGACACCCGACGGTGACCCGGTCCGCATGGTTGGCGCGCTGACCGACATTCACGACCTGGTCGAAGCGCGCCAACAGGCGACCGAAGCCAGTCGCGCCAAATCGCGATTCCTGGCCACGATGAGTCACGAGGTCCGCACGCCGATGAACGGCGTGCTGGGCATGTCGGCCCTGCTGGCGACGACAGACCTGGAGCCGTCCCAGCGCGAGATGGTCAATCTGATCGAGGAGGCGGGCCAGTCCCTGCTGACCATCCTCAACGACATTCTCGATCTGGCCAATATCGAGTCCGGCCGGTTCGAAGTCGAGCCGGACAGTTTCAATCCGGCCGAACTGGTGCGAACGGTGGCCGGACCCTATCGTCTGAAGGCGATGGAGAAAGGTTTGAACCTGCACCTGGAAATCGATCCGGTCGCCGAGCGCGAGGTTGTCGGTGACCCGGCACGTGTCCGCCAGATCCTGTCCAACCTGTTGTCGAACGCCGTCAAGTTCTCGGATCGCGGTGAGGTCCGGGTGCGGTGCCTGATGACCCAGGCTGCCGATCGTTCGCGGGACGTCACCTTCGAGGTGGGCGATACCGGCATCGGGATGGACAGCGATCTTGTTTCGCGCATCTTCATGCCGTTCAGCCAGGGCGAAGCCGTCATGCAGCGCAAGAATGGCGGGACCGGGCTGGGCCTCGCCATCGCCAAGAAGCTGGCCGAGCTTATGGGTGGCGACATCACGGTGGAAAGCGCGCCGGGTGCCGGGTCGAAATTCACTGTGACGCTGCCGGAAGTCGGTCGCCGCATCGAGAGTGATGAGGCCCGCGAGGCCTGAACGGCAAGCCGGCCTAATCGCCGAATTGCACCCTGCACAGACGGGCATAGAGGCCGTCGCGGGCGACCAGCTCGTCGTGACGGCCCTCTTCGACGATGCGCCCGCCTTCCATCACATAGATCCAGTCGGCATGGCGCACGGTCGAAAGCCGGTGTGCGATCACCAGGCTTGTGCGGCCTTCCGACAGCCGTTCCAGCGCCGCCTGGACACGCTGTTCGGACTCGGTATCCAGCGCGCTGGTCGCTTCGTCGAGCAGCAGGATGGGAGCGTCTTTCAGGATTGCCCGGGCAATTGACAGGCGTTGGCGCTGTCCACCGGACAGGTTGCCGCCGCGCGGCCCGACCGGGCTGTCATAGCCGTCTGGCAAGGCCATGATGAAATCGTGCGCGTCAGCCGCCTTGGCCGCGGCGATAATGGCGTCTTCGCCGGCATCCAGGTCACCAAAGCCGATATTGGCCCGCACCGTATCATCGAACAGGGTCACGTCCTGGCTGACCAGGGCCATCGACCGGCGCAGGGAGGCGAGTGAGACCGAGCGTGTTTCGGTGCCGTCAATGATGATCGCGCCGGTCTGGGCGTCGTAGAGGCGTGGCAGCAGGTTGAGCACGGTCGATTTGCCGGAACCGGACGGTCCCACGAGGGCGATGGTCTGGCCCGGCTCGGCCTTGAGCGAGATGTCGGACAGGGCGACCGATCCGTCCGGATAGGCAAAGCTGATCCCCTCGAGACGGACAGCACCGTCGCTGACCTTGAGCGCCGGGGCGTCCAGGGTCGTGGTCACGGTCTCGTCCGTGTCGAGCACGGTGAAGATGCGTTCGAGAACGGCAAAGCCCTCCTGCACCACGGCGTTGAGCGTGCCCAGCGCCCGGATCGCCGGCGAGATCACACCGATTCCGGTCAGAACGCCGATGATATTGCCCAGCGACGTGTCGCCATTGAGCATGCGCCAGCCGGCAAAGGCGACAAGTCCGGCAAAGGCCAGCCCGCCCACCACTTCCAGGATCGGATCGATGCGGGCCTTGTTCTCGGTGATCTTCAGGAGGAAGCGCAGCCGGTCGAAGAAAGATTTGCGGGCGCGCTCGGCTTCATAGGCCTCCAGCCCGTAGGTTTTGACCATGCGGGCGCCGGAAAAACTTTCCTCCAGCTGGCTGGTCACTTCGCCCATCTGCGTCTGGGCCTGGGAGGACGTCTTGCGCAGGCGCTGGCCAATCCGGATGACCGGCCAGGCGGCGATCGGATAGACGACCAGGATCAGCAGGGAAAGCATCCAGTCGAGGCTCAGCATCACGCCGATCGTGATCACCACGGTCAACACGTCCCGCATGAGATTGTTGGTCAGCCGGACAATCGTCTCGCGCAGCAGGGTGATGTCATTGGTGAAGCGTGAGACCAGCGAGCCGGTGCCCTCGGCCTGCAGGCGCGCAAAATCAGCCCGCACCAGCTTGCTGAACATGGCGTTTTGCAGGTCCTGCATGACATTCAGTGCCAGCCGGTTGGTCTGGACGGTCTGCAGATAGAGGCTGACACCGCGCAGGGTCGCAAGGCCAATCACCGCCAGTGGGGCGAGCGGGAAAAAGTCTGCCGCGCCGGCGTTCAGCTTGTCGAAGGTCCAGGCGATGACCCCGGCATAGGATGCAGCGGCCGCGGCGGTGATCGCCGACAGGACCAGCGCCAGGATGACGAGACCCGGACGACGCCACAGCCAGTCACGCCACAGGCGCTTGCCGAGTGTGGCCGTAGAGGAAGGTGGGGTCTCGCCTGTCACGCTGCGGACCGGACCCTAGCCGTCCTTCTTCTCGGTCGCGGGATCGAGAAGCTTGTGGGCGTGAATGACGAAATAGCGCATGTGGGCATTGTCGACCGTGCGCTGGGCGGCGCCCTTCCAGGCGGCCCGGGCCTCGGCATAGGTGCCGAAGGCGCCGACGAAATCGACTTCGTCGAGATCCTTGAACTCACAGTTTTGCGGGTCGACGCAGGCCAGCTCGCCACCGATGACGAGGTGCAGCAGCTGGTTGTTGATCTTCGTTTCACTCATGCCGGGCTCCTTGAATGGGGTGTCTGTCGCCGGCCCTAGAGGCCACCGACGGACATGGCGTCCACAAATACGCTGGGGGCGTTAACAGATCCCCGAAACTCCAGATCGCTGCCCGGAATCAGCCGGGCATAGATGTCGATCAGATTGCCGGCGACGGTGATCTCACTGACTGGATGGTCGATCTGGCCATTGCTGATCCGGTAGCCGGAGACCCCCACCGACCAATCGCCGGTGTTGGAATTGAGGGAGGGTCCGAACATTTCCATGATCAGCACGCCCTCGGTGATGCCGCCGATCAGATCATCGCGGCTGGTGGTGCCGGCTTCCATGTGGAAATTGGTCGGTCCGGCGCCGGGTGATCCACCCATTGACCGGCGGGCATGACCGGTCGGGGTCATGTCGAGCTGGCGCGCGGCGGCGGAATTGAGGAACCAGGTGGTCAGGCGGCCATCCTCAATGATGGCGCTGCGCCGGTTGACCGTGCCTTCGCCGTCGAAGGGCGCCGAGGCATGGCCCCAGGGGCGGTGCGGGTCGTCGATCACGGAGATACCGGGCGCAAAGATCTGCTCACCCAGCTTGTCGCGCAGGAAGGACACGCCGCGGGCAACGGCCGGGCCGGACGCGGCACCGGCCAGCGATCCGATGAAAGTGGTCGAGACGCGGCGGTCGAACACCACCGGCATGACGCCGGAGGGCAGCTTTTTCGGATTGACCCGGCGGGCGGCGCGTTCGCCGGCTTCGCGGCCGATCTCGACCCGGTCGCGCAGATCGGCGCGGCGACGGGCGCTGGTGGCGGCATAGTCCCGCTCCATTGCATCGTCAGGGCCGGCAATCACGCTGGCGCCATAACCGAACACGCTCTTCTTCCAGCCGGCATTGAAACCGGTCGAGGTGGCATAGGCTGCGGCACCCTGGCCGGAGGAGGCAAACGCCGCATCGGTCTTGGTCACGCCGTCGACCGCGCGGGCGGCTGTCTCGATCGCCAGCGCAGTCTCTTCCAGCTCTTCAGGCGTCCATTCGCCGGCCTCGAACTGCTCGATGTCGGGCGGTGACTGGCACAGGCGGGCCGGGTCGGCCAGCGCCGAGTAAGGGTCTTCCGGTGCCGCCTTGGCCATGGTCACGGCGCGGCCGATAGTGAAATCGCGGCCCTTTTCGGACAGGTCGGAGAAGGCAACGCCGGCCTGGCGTTTGCCGACAAAGACGCGCAGCCCGGCATCGAGGCTTTCCGAGCGGCCGATATCCTCCAGCCGGCCATCGCGCACGGAAAGCTCGGTTTCGCGCGACTCGGCGACCGAGGCCTCGGCGCTGTCGGCGCCGGCTTTCAGGGCACGGGCGACAAGATCGGCTGCAATCTCTTGCAGGGCGGCGGGGTCGGGGGCTTTGAACGTCTCTGTCATGTGAGCGCTATAGCCCCGCGAGGCCCCGCCGGGCAATGGCTCAACTGACCGCCGTCCAGATCAGGAAGCCGGATCCGGCGACAATGCTGATCCAGGTCAGCAGCGTGCCGATGAAACGTCCGGGTGTCGTTCCGGCCGATGTCAGCAGACCCCAGGCGTGCAGACCGCGTCCGACCGTCAGCAGGATGCCGACACCATGGACGACGAAGGTCGGTGCACTGGTCATCGCCAGGGCGCCAATGATGACAAGGGCGACCGGGACATATTCCACCGCATTGCCGTGTACCCGGCAGGCACGCTCCAGCTCGGCGTCATTGCCTGTGCCGATGCCGATCTTCGAGCGCTGCCGGTGCCGGATGACATTGTAGGCGAGGGCGATCAGCAACAGTCCGTTCAGCCCCGTATAGAGTGCGAATGCGTCAAGTCCGGTCATGATGGTTTCTCCCCTTTGACCTGTCCGTTCGTACGGACTTATTCGGTTTCCGCCGGTTCCTTCACGGCCTGGCGAATGGCATCGGCCAGCACCGCCGGTTCCTGGGCCCCCGAGACAGCAAATCGGCCATTGAAAATATAGGTGGGCACACCGGATACGCCGAGCTTGCGATAGAACAGTTCTTCGTCCCAAACCGCTTTTTCGTCCCGGTCGCTGGCCAGCAGGTCGGCGGTCACGGCGCCGTCGAGGCCGGCATCAGCGGCAAGGGCAACCAGCGTGTCGCGGTCGCCGATGTCCCGCCCCTGGGTGAAGAAAGCCGAAAACAGCGCCTCCGCCATTTCGGCGCTACGGCCCTGTCCGCCCGCCCAGCGCATCAGCCGGTGGGCGTCCAGCGTGTTTGGGCGCACGGTGATGTCGTCAAAGCGAAAATCAATCCCGGCCGCCGGGCCGGCCTGTTCGAGATGATCGCGCATGGCTTTCCAGCGGCCCGACGCTTCGGCGCCGGAGAATTTCTCGCGCATGTAGTCCTTGTAGGGACGGCCCTCGCGGGCCAGCGTCGGGTCGAGCTGGTAGGGACGCCAGACGGTCTCGACGGGAGTGTCGGCCGTCAGCTTGATGGCCTGGTCCCAGTAACGCTTGCCAAGCCAGCACCACGGGCAGACGAGATCGGAGACAATGTCGACAGTTACAGGATGGGTCATGCCGGTGATTTAGGCATGTTCGCGGCAAATTGCGAGGCTGGTTTCGCCGTGATGGCGCGGGCTCGTCATCCCCCCGGCTTGGACACCAGGCCATCGCGGACCTGTGAACGAGGGGATGACGCCCACCGGCCACCCACCGACCGGAAGTCTGGCCGGCCCGGGTCGGGCCGGCAGGTCTTTGGCTAGACGGTGATGTCCAGCAATGTGTCTGCCATGTCGCTGGCAATCCGGGCGGTCATGGCCGAAGCGGAATGGGCCGCTTCCGCTTTCTTGAGCGCCACGGCTGCCTGGATGATGTCCTCACCCTTGGCCGCATTGTTGACGGCTTCACGGGCGGCATCGCCAGCGTGCGACTGGGCGGCCATCATGCCGGTGGCGGCGGTATTGAAAGCAATGTTCATGCGCGCAGCCTACGCGCGTTTCACGGGATCGTGCAGCGAAGATCGGGTTTACGGTTAAGGAAGGATGACGGGCGGATCGGTCGGTGTCGCGAGCGGACCGGGCCGGCTTGTGTCCCCCGGGACGGACGGATGGCTGTTCCCGCTGTTCCCTTGTCGGGTGAGGTGAGACAAGATCACCATCAATCAACGGCCTCAGAAAGGTGCCCTGCTACCATGACCAACCCGTCCACCCCGACCCTCAAGGTTGAGTTCGAACTGTCCGAATCCGATCTCGCCTTTTTCCGGGACCGTCTCGACAAGGCGCGCGAAGACCGTGCCGATCTGGACGAAAGCCGCATTACGGCTGGCGTGGCGGACATGATCAGCAAGGCGCTGGCGTCCAATCCGCCAGAGTTCGTCAAGTCCCGTCTGGGCCAGCTCGGCCCGTTGATCGGGATGCTGGACGATGCCGACTGGAAGCTGGAAGGCGATGACCGCGAACGCGTGCTCAACGCGCTGGCCTATTTCTCGGACCCGGAAGACCTGATTCCCGACGCCACACCGGGCATTGGCTATATCGATGACGCAATCATGATCGAGCTGGTCGCCGGCGGCCTGGCGCCGGAACTGGAAGCCTATGCCGACTTTGTCGCGCATCGCGAGGATCTCAAGGCGCCCGAAGCGACTGAAATGCCGCCGCTCGAGGATGTGCGCAAGGTGATGCAGAACCGCATGCGCCGTCGTCGTGGACGGGCCAAGGCCGGTGGCGTCTGGGGACACTCAACCGGATCGGTTCACCACTACTTCTAGAGGACAGATCGGACTGCCGGCCCGGCATCCTCCCTCAACCGGGTCAGCCCAAACTGGCAATCCGGGCGGTCAGACCGCCCGGATTGCCGGCTGTCTGGACTTGAGGAATTCACCGACACCGCGGGCGGCCTGGCGGATGCGCTGCTCGTTCTCGACCAGGGCCAGGCGGACAAAGCCCTCGCCATGTTCGCCAAAGCCGATGCCCGGTGCGACGGCGACCCCGGCTTCTACCATCAATTGCTTGGAAAACTCGAGCGACCCCATCTCTTCGCACCCGCTTGGCAGGGGCGCCCAGGCAAACATGGAGGCGTCCGGCGATGGTATTGGCCAGCCGGCGCGACCAAAGCTTTCCACCAGCACATCGCGTCGGTGCCTGTAGATGGCGCGGGTTTCGTCGACGCAGTCCTGCGGCCCGTCGAGGGCGGCGCAGGCGGCGACCTGGACCGGTGTGTAGGCTCCGTAGTCGAGATAGGATTTGACCCGGGCCAGGGCCCCGACCAGTCGCGGCGAGCCGGCGGCAAAGCCAACCCGGAAACCGGCCATCGAATAGGTCTTCGACATCGAGGTGAACTCGATCGTGCGCTCTTTCGCGCCGTCGACCTGCAACATGGACGGGGTCGGCTGGTCACCGAAATAGATCTCCGAATAGGCGAGATCCGACAGGATGAGCAGGTCGTGTCTGGCGGCGAACTTCACGACCTCCTTGTAAAATTCCAGCGAGGCGGTTTGTGCCGTGGGGTTGGAGGGAAAACAGACCACGACGGCAATCGGACTCGGGACCGTATGCCTCGCTGCGTGTTCGAGTCCGCGCAGATAGTCTTCCGGCGACGGGGCATGGACATGCCGTATCGTACCGCCGGCAATGAGAAAGCCGAATGTATGAATTGGATAGGACGGTGACGGCGCCAGCACGACATCGCCAGGTGCGGTGATCGCCTGGGCCAGATTGGCAAAGCCTTCCTTGGAGCCCAACGTGACGATGACTTCGCTGTCCGGATCAAGGTCGACATCGAAGCGCCGCTTGTAATAGCGCGCCTGGGCCTTGCGCAGGCCGGGAATGCCGCGCGAGGCGGAATAGCCGTTGGTGCGCGGGTTTTCGGTCGCTTCGCGCAGCTTCGCCAGGATGTGTGGCGGGGTCGGCAGGTCCGGATTGCCCATGCCGAAATCGATAATGTCCGCGCCATCAGCCCGCAATTTGGCCTTCAGTCGATTGACTTCTTCGAAAACATAAGGCGGCAGGCGCTTGGTACGGTGAAATTCCATCGTTGAATCCGGCATGTTCGAATTTTTTCCCATAGAACGCGGTCTCGCTACGTCCTGCAAGAGGCTAGACCCAGCGAAAGGCGGGAATTGGCAGGGATCGCGGCGGCATTGCGGCAGGTGAATTATCGCTTTGCCCTCTCGCCAAACCCGGCCAATGCGCATTAACGTGCCGGAAAATGGCCGGGGAGGGCTGAGCAATGTTTCAATCCATGATGACGCCGATATTGGCGCTGGTTTGCTGGACGCTGATCATGTGGGTCTGGCTCTACGCCACGCGTATCCCGGCGATGCGCAAGGCCGGAATTGATCCCGGCAAGACCCAGGAAAAGTCGGTGATGGACCGCTTGCCCATCGAGGTGCGGCGGATCGCGGACAATTACAATCACCTGCACGAACAACCGGTGATCTTCTACGCCCTGGTGCTCTATTCGCACCTGGCCGGCGTGTCGGACGAGTTCAACATCATGCTGGCCTGGGCCTATGTGCTGATCCGGGTGGTCCATTCGCTGATCCAGTGCCTGTGGAACTTCATCCCCATGCGCTTTCTGGTCTTCGCTCTGGGCTCGATCGTGCTGATCATCATGGCGGTGCGCAATGTGATGGCGGTGCTGACCTGACGCAGGGTCCGACAGCGGCACAGGATTTTCATCGTTCGCGCGAGGTGCTAACGGAGCAGCATGCACGCACCTGAAGCCAGACTCGCCCAAGTCATCGACCGGTTCGACCAGGTGGAAGCCCGCCTGGGCGCCGCCGGTGATGCCGAAGAAATCGTCAAGCTCTCCAAGGAGCATGCCGAGCTCAAGCCCGTGGCCGAAAAGGCCAATGCGCTGAAATCGGCCCGCGCCGAGCTTGCCGAGCTCGCCGAGATGATGGACGGCGATGATGCGGAAATGGCCGAGATGGCGCGGGAGGAATTCTACGCGCTGAAGGAGCGTCTGCCCGAGCTCGAGCACGCGATGAGCCTGATGCTGTTGCCGAAAGACAAGGACGACAGCGCCAATGCCATGATCGAGATCCGGGCCGGGACCGGCGGCGACGAGGCCGCCATTTTCGCCGGCAATCTCTATGGCATGTACCAGCGCTACGCCCAGCTGCAGGGCTGGAGCTGGGAGCTGGTGTCGGCCTCCGACGGTGAGCATGGCGGCTACAAGGAGGTGGTCGCCGCGATCTCCGGCAATGGCGTGTTCGGGCGGCTCAAGTTCGAGAGCGGCGTGCACCGGGTCCAGCGGGTTCCGGCGACCGAAAGTCAGGGCCGTATCCACACCTCCGCCGCGACGGTGGCGATCATGCCGCAGCCGGAAGATATCGATATCGAACTCGACATGGGCGATGTCCGCGTCGACACGATGCGGGCGTCGGGCGCTGGTGGCCAGCACGTCAACAAGACCGACAGTGCCGTGCGCATGACCCATATCCCGACCGGGCTTGTGGTGGTCTGCCAGGAAAAGTCCCAGCACCAGAACCGCGCCCGGGCCCAGGAAATCCTCAAGGCCAAGCTCTATGACATGCAGCGCGAGGCCGCCAATGCCGAGCGCGCCGCCGAGCGCAAGGGCCAGATCGGGTCAGGCGACCGCTCCGAGCGGATCCGCACCTATAACTATCCGCAGGGCCGGGTTTCCGATCACCGCATCAACCTGACCCTCTACAAGCTCGATGACATTGTCGCCGGGGATGGTCTGGACGAGGTCGTGACGGCCCTGATCGCGGAAGACCAGGCGGCTCGTCTGGCGGCCCTTGAAGACGACGCGTAGGCGCCATGTCGGGCGGGCCCTTCGACACGCTGGTCGACACCGCGAAGTCGGAGTTTGACGCCGCGGCCCACAAGCCCCTGCTGGAAGCTTGGCAGGGCCTGTCGCTGGCGGATGTCCGCGCCGACCTGAGTGCCCGGCTGATGGCGGCGGGGATCGATGAAGGCGCCGATGAGAGCCGCTTCCTGATCAATCATGTGCTGGCGCCAGCCCGTCTCGCCGATGCACTGGCCGACCCGGCCCTGTTCTCCTGGCAGGCGGCCGACCAGCTGGCGGCGCTCGCCTGGAGCCGGCTGGCGCGGGTGCCGCTGTCCCAAGTCCTGGGCAGCCAGCCATTCTGGACCCTCGATCTGGCTGTAACCGCGGATGTATTGACGCCCCGGGCCGATACCGAAGCGCTGGTCGAGGCGGTGCTGGCCGAGGTCGGCCGGGTCCCGGCCCGGCTGGTCGATCTGGGAACCGGGTCCGGAGCCATCCTGCTCGCCTTGTTGAGCGAACGTGAAAGCTGGACCGGGCTGGGCGTCGATTTGTCGGCGCCGGCCCTGGCAGTGGCGACAGCCAATGCCGCGCGGTGCGGTCTGGCGAATCGAGCCGGGTTTGCGCGAGGGCGCTGGGGCACCGGCCTGGCCGACGGATCGGCCGATGTGCTGGTCTCCAACCCGCCCTACATCGTCTCCGATGTCCTCGCCGGACTGGAGCCGGAAGTGCGCGAACACGAACCTGCGCTGGCCCTGGATGGCGGGATCGACGGGCTGGACGCCTATCGGGAGATCATCGCCGATTTGCCGCGCCTGCTGGCACCGGATGGCCTGTTCGCATTGGAAATCGGCCATGACCAGGGCGTCGCCGTGACTGCACTGGCGCGCGATGCGGGGCTGACCCGGATCCGGGTCCTGCCGGACCTGGCGGGGCATGATCGGGTCGTGATCGGGCGACGGGGCCCATGCACTGACGATCCGGACGGCTAAAAGGGGTTGGAATGGTCGGCCTCGCAGTCTAGGGTCCCGACCAAGGCAGGTGGATCGCGCCAGTACGGGGGTCTCGCGCGGCCGGATGACCCACTTGCCATTATCCGGTCAATCAGTTGGATCCCCACGGTATTAGCGCACAGGCTTGCACCTGCAAATGCACCGCCAAGCCCGAAGTCAGATTAGCATCGCTGTTGAACAGGATAGCGCGATATGAAGCGTCAACGTGGTCGAGGACGTAAGCCCGGCAATTCCGCAAACCGGAGCTATGAGAGCAATGGCCCGGAAGTGAAGATCCGCGGCAACGCGTCCCAGATCTATGACAAGTACATTCAGCTGGCGCGCGATGCCTCGCTGGCCGGTGACCGGGTGCGGGCGGAAAACCTGTTCCAGCACGCGGAGCACTATCTGCGCATCGTCCAGCTCAACCAGCCCAAGCGTGATCCCAACCAGGATGACGACAATAACGGCAATGACAGCCTCGATGACGAGGACGACGGTCAGCAGTCCGGTGGTCACCAGGGCAATAACCAGGATCGCCAGGACCGCCAGCCGCGCGAGCGGCGCGACCGCAATGACCGCAATGACCGAAATGACCGCAACGAACAGGGCGATGGGCGTGAGCCGCGTCGCGGTCGCAATAGCCGCAACCGCTCGAATGGTCGCGATCAGGACCGGTCCCAGGACCGTGACGGCAATCGCGAGCCGGCTGCCGACCCGCTCGGCGTCGTGACCCCGGAAGGGGAGAGCCAGGTCCCGGTCACCGATACCGGTGCCCCGTCCGAGGAGGCGCCGCGTCGCACGCGCCGTCCCCGCCGGACCAAGGCGGAAATGGAAGCGGCGCGTGCTGCCGAAGCGGCGCTCAAGACAGCGTCGGACGCGGCCGACAGCGATACGGGCGACAAGACCGGCGGTGACGATCCTGAAACCCAGGCCGCATAGGCTTGGCTGCCTGGATCAGGCTGTCTACGCTAGGCTGAACGGATCGCCCGGCGCGATGACGCCGTCTTCCAGGACGGACAGGTAAAGACCACAGTCCATGTGCCCGTAGTGCTCGAACAGCGCTGCGGGCACATCTGTATTGCGGACCCCGGTTTCGAGGTCGACGCTGGTCGCGGCGCAGCGCCGGATACGCGACTCGACGCGCAGTTCCACGCCGCCGATCCGGACGCATTGGCCGACCAGTTGAAATTCTTCCCACGCCGCCAAATCGTCGATCAGCAGGTTGCCGCGAAAACGCAACGGGTCGAGCGGCTGGCCGGTTCTCTCCGCAAGGTCCCGAACCGAGGCGGCATTGATCAGGGAAATCTGCGGCATCGGGATGTCGGTCATGGCCTGTCCCGGTGCATGGACCAGACGCAGCGGGCCGCGGATGGCAGAGCCGAGCAGGGTGCGAAGGCAATCGAACAATGGCGCATGGGTGGTCGGGTCTGCGAGCGCGACCTCGATCGGCGCCGCGCCATCGAGACTGACCGTGACCGTGTGCCCGTCTGGGGCGTACTGGCATTCCAGACGCGCCAGTTCCGCCTGTCCGGCGAGCATCAGGAAGTGTTTCTTTTTCACATGGCCCGGAGCCTTGTCGTCGAAGGGCGAGGGGCCGTTCTCGATCGCCCACGCGCGATCAAGCGGCAGGGTGGCATTGGCTGTCAGCTCGATGTGCGGCAGGACGTCCGGTCCAAGTCCCTTGATCGGAAATCGCGTGATGGCTGTAAGCTGGGGCATGGGATTGAGTCGCTCCGTGGGTTTCGCTCGAAACCGTGGTCAGAATGTCGCGGGTCAGCCCCTTGTGTTGTTGATATGCAACACCTACATGCGGTCTGAAACGCGATTTGGCCGTGCTTGATCAAGGCGGCAAAGCGCAACCTATCTCGCCTTATCCGGGGGATCGACATGGAATTCGATACTTATACAGACCGCGCGCGGTCGATCATCCAGGCCGCCCAAGGCTTGGCGCTCAAGTCCAGCCATCAGCAGTTTGCGCCTGTGCACCTGCTCAAGGCCCTGATGGACGACAATGCCGGTCTGGCCGGCAATCTCATCAAGGCCGCCGGCGGCCGCCTGCGGCAGGTCCAGGACGGTGTCGACCAGGCCCTGGCCTCCCTGCCACGCGTCGATGGCGCGGATGCCAAACTCTACCTCGCACCGGAAACCGCCAAGCTGTTCGGTGCAGCCGAGGAAGCCTCCAAAAAGGCGGGCGACCAGTTCGTCACCGCCGAGCGCCTCCTGCTCGCCATGGCCTTGGCCAGCGGCACCAAGGTGGCCGACATCCTCAAGGCCGCCGGCGTGACACCGCAGGCGCTCAATACCGCCATCAATGATCTGCGCCAGGGCAAGACCGCCGACAGCCAGTCGGCCGAGGATGGCTATGAGGCCCTGAAAAAGTATGCCCGCGACCTCACCGAAGTGGCGCGCGAGGGCAAGCTCGACCCGGTCATCGGCCGCGACGAGGAAATCCGCCGCGCGATCCAGGTCCTCTCGCGCCGCACCAAGAACAATCCTGTTCTCATCGGTGAGCCGGGCGTCGGCAAGACCGCCATAGCCGAAGGCCTGGCGCTGCGCATCGTCAATGGCGATGTGCCCGAAAGCCTGAAGGAAAAGCGCTTGCTGGCACTGGATATGGGCTCGCTGATCGCCGGCGCGAAATATCGCGGTGAGTTCGAGGAACGTTTGAAGGCCGTCCTGTCCGAGGTCGAGAACGCCAACGGCCAGATCATCCTCTTCATTGACGAGATGCACACGCTGGTCGGTGCCGGCAAGACCGATGGCGCCATGGATGCCTCGAACCTTCTGAAGCCGGCCCTCGCGCGCGGCGAGCTGCACTGTGTCGGTGCCACCACGCTGGACGAATACCGCAAGCATGTCGAAAAGGACGCGGCCCTGGCACGTCGCTTCCAGCCGGTCATGATTGAGGAGCCGACCGTCCAGGACACGGTCTCCATCCTGCGCGGCCTGAAGGAAAAATACGAGGTCCACCATGGCGTCCGCATTGCCGACAGCGCCATTGTCTCGGCCGCCAACCTGTCCAACCGCTACATCACCGACCGTTTCCTGCCTGACAAGGCGATCGACCTGATGGACGAGGCCTCGGCCCGACTGCGCATGCAGATCGACTCGAAGCCGGAGGAGCTCGACGAGATCGACCGTCGCGCCATCCAGCTGAAGATCGAGGCCGAAGCGCTGAAGAAGGAAAGCGACGACGCCTCCAAGGAGCGCCTGGCGACCATCACCAAGGAGGTCGCCGAGCTGGAATCACGGTCGGCCGAGCTGACCGCCACCTGGCGGGCCGAGAAGGACAAGCTGGCCTCGGCCACCACTTTCAAGGAAGCCATCGACCGGGCCCGCTCCGATCTCGCCGACGCCGAGCGTCGCGGTGATCTGGGTCGCGCCTCGGAGATCAAATACGGCCAGCTGCCGGATCTGGAACGTAAGCTCGCCGCTGCCGAAGCCGAGGGCGATGACGGGACCACGATGCAAGAGGTCGTCGATGACGAGCAGATCGCCCAGATCGTCTCGCGCTGGACCGGTGTGCCCGTCGACAAGATGCTCGAGGGTGAGCGCGACAAGCTGCTGCGCATGGAAGACGCATTGCGCGGCCGCGTGATTGGCCAGGATCCGGCTCTGGAAGCCGTCTCCGATGCCGTGCGCCGGGCCCGTGCCGGTCTCAAGGATCCGGCTCGTCCGATCGGCTCCTTCCTCTTCCTCGGGCCGACCGGTGTCGGCAAGACCGAACTGACCAAGGCGCTGGCCGAATTCCTGTTCGACGACGAGACCGCGGTCTCGCGCCTCGACATGTCGGAATACATGGAGAAGCATTCGGTCGCCCGCATGATCGGCGCGCCTCCGGGCTATGTCGGCTATGAGGAGGGCGGCGCCCTGACCGAGGCCGTGCGTCGCCGTCCCTACCAGGTGGTCCTGCTCGACGAGATCGAGAAGGCGCATCCGGATGTGTTCAATGTGCTGCTGCAGGTCCTCGATGATGGCCGGCTCACAGACGGGCAAGGCCGCACCGTCGATTTCCGCAACACCATCATCATCATGACCTCAAACCTGGGGTCCGAACACCTGCAACTCGTCGACGATGTCGAAGAGGCGCGCGACAGTGTGATGGCCGTGGTGCGCGGGCATTTCCGCCCGGAGTTCCTCAACCGGATCGACGAGATCATCCTCTTTCGCAAGTTGGCGGAAGAACATATGGGCGCGATTGTCGACATCCAGCTGGGTTATCTCGACCGCCTGCTGGCCGACCGCCGCATGACCGTCGAGATCGATGCCGGCGCCCGCTCCTGGCTCGCCGCCAAGGGCTATGACCCGGCCTATGGCGCGCGTCCCCTGAAGCGCGTCATCCAGAAAGAGCTCCAGGACCCGCTGGCCCGCCTGCTGCTGGAAGGCAGCATCAAGGATGGCGATGCCATCGAGGTCTCCACCGAGGCAGGCGTGCTGACTGTGAACGGCGTCGCCGTGGGGGTGAGAGCGCCCAAGCCGGAAGCGGTGAATTGAGTTCGGGGACAGGTGTAATTAACGCCCCGCGTTAATTATACCTGTCCCCTGTTTGCTGTGCCGGGACGGTCGTGATGCCGATCCGTTGCCGTTGGCAATTGGCTGACAAGCCAAGAATGAATATCTCCCCGCACAGCGCGGGCATAGCCGACAAGAAATAGGGCTAGTTGCGCCCCGCAAACCACCCCTGCGTCCGGTTGGCAAACGCCACCAGCGACAGCATTACCGGCACTTCCACCAGCACCCCGACCACGGTCGCCAGCGCAGCGCCGGAATTCAAGCCGAACAGGCTGATGGCGACGGCGACGGCCAGCTCGAAGAAGTTCGAGGTGCCGATCAGCGCGCACGGGGCGGCGATGTTGAACGGGGTCTTCCACAGCCAGGCGACGCCATAGGCGATGGCGAAGATGCCATAGGTCTGGATGAGGAGCGGCGTCGCGATGATGGCGATGGTGATGGGCTGGGTCAGGATGGTCTCGCCCTGAAAGCCGAACAGGATGATGACGGTGCCGATCAGGCCGATGATCGAGGCTGGCTTGATCAGCGCCGTGAAGTCACCGACAGCCCTGTCGGCATCGGCGGCGGATTTGCCGCGCGACAGCGCCTTGCGGGTCAGCCAGCCGGCGATCAGCGGGATGACGACATACAAGCCGACCGAAAGCAGGAGCGTGTCCCAGGGCACGGTGATGTCGGTCACGCCCAGCAGGAGCGCGACGATCGGGGCAAAGGCGACGACCATGATGAGGTCATTGGCGGCGACCTGCACCAGCGTATAATTGGCGTCGCCCTTGGTCAGTTGTGACCAGACAAAGACCATCGCCGTGCACGGCGCGGCGCCGAGGATAATCACGCCGGCCAGGTATTGCTGCGCGTCTTCGGGCTGCAGCCAGGGCGCGAACACATGTTCGAAGAACAGGACACCCAGAAGCGCCATCGAGAAGGGCTTGATCAGCCAGTTGACCACCAGGGTGATGATCAGCCCCTTCGGTCGCTCGCCGACCCGGGCCAGGGAGGCGAAATCGATCTGGATCATCATCGGCCAGACCATGGCCCAGATCAGCACCGCAATGGCGAGATTGACCGAGGCGTATTCAAACCCGGCCAGCCAGGCGAACAGGTCCGGCACGATCACACCCAGCGCGATACCGCCGGCCATGCCCATGGCCACCCAGACCGACAGCCATTTCTCGAAAAAGCCGATACCGCCCGGGGCGGGTTGGTCTGATGTTGCGGTCATGGGGCTAGAAGTCCTGAAGCTTGATCTGGTCGAACGCGGATTGTAGCGCGACATGGTCGCTGCCCTGCAGTGCGGCGAGCAGGGCGAGGATGCGGGCGTCCAGGGCGCGGAACGTGTCGGCAAAGGCTTTGCGTGCGGCGTCGACGGTCTCGATGTCAGCCGGGTCGGGCAGGCCCCAATGGGCGCGCACCGGTGCTCCGGGCCCGACCGGGCAGACCTCGGCGGCGGCGCTGTCGCAGACCGTGATCACGGCATCGAGTTCGGGTGCATCGGGACCGGCGAACTCGTCCCAACTCTTGGAGCGATAGCCGTCAGATGGCAGGTCGTTGGCGACAAGGGTTTCCAGGGCCAGCGGATTGGGTGTGCCGGTCGGGCTGGAACCGGCCGAGAACGCGCGGATACGACCGTCGCCGCGCGCATTGAGCAGCGCCTCGGCCAGGATGGAGCGGGCCGAATTGCCCGTGCAAAGCACCAGAATGTTCAGCATGCGACCCCGCCCGCAGACTTGACTGTTGGCGGGGTCGTACTGGTTCGGCGGGCGCCTTACAACAGGTTTTCGTTTCGCGTTTTACCGAAGCGACAATTGCAGGTGAGGTGTCCCGTCGGATGTGCGCTCGACGGACCGTCCATCCTTGTTGACCGTACCGCTGATGCGGCGGCGCAAATTCGAGAAGCCATCGAATTTCACTGTATCGACAGCCTCGTCGAGATTCAGCGATACCCGCCAGCCACCATTGCCACCGGCAATGCTTCGAAGGCCGATGATGTCGGCCTCGAATGCCTGGCCAAGATAACGACCGCGGACGCGTCCGCCCACCGCCAAGGGGGTATCGGGTCGGTTGCCGGCCTTGGCGCTCAGCGTGTTCCAGTCGCGATAGCCCATCTGGTGGGCGAGGAGTTCCAGCGATTCACCATGGGAGACGAAATTGCCTTCCGCTTCGAGCGCTTTTCGAAGGCGTTTGGCCTGGGCTTTCAGCGCGTCGCGCGAAAGCGGTTGGGATGAGGTCATGACATGCCCTTCTTTCCTGGCATGCGGATCAGATGATGGGGCTCGCCTTGCCATCCCGCCGCATGTCGAAAAGACGTGAGGGAAATGTCGTGTTCCAAGGGAGATTTCACCAGGGCCAAAAGCCTGCGAGCGGCGGGCACCTCCATGCCTGAGGTGCTAGATAGGCGCGGCGAGGGCGGGGGTCAATGGGGCGCGTGCCGGTTGTCATCAAGTCAGTTGTGACGTTTGTCGATTCGCGTCTCTGACGCGTGCGTTTGCGATGACGAGGATTTTTCTGGCGAGGGCTGTGAGGGCGACGCGCTTGGGTTTTCCTGCGTCGACGAGGCGG